>NZ_JACKSJ010000246.1 GCF_025821665.1 [Mycobacterium] manitobense | reverse complement strand
GGATGTGGCGGTCAGTCCCGATGGCAAACGGGTTTACCTCAACACCCAGGGTGGCGGCGGCACCGTAACGGTGATCGACACCGGCACCAATAAGGTCATCGGCTCACCTATCACCATCGGTGGTATTCCAAGTGGTTTAGCGGTTAGTCCCGACGGAACCCGCGTTTACGCGACCAATTACTACTCCGTGTCGGTGATCGATACCGTGACCCACCGCAACACCGTCATCTACTCCGCGCCATTAGTCGGCGCGTCGGCTGCTTACCTGGTGGATGTGGCGGTCAGTCCTGACAACACCCGCGTTTACTTCACCTCTGTCAACCGCACCACCGGCGCAGGCACCGTGTCGGTGATCGACACCGCCACCAACGCCATGATTGGAGTACCAATCACCGTCGGGTCTAAGCCGCAGTCCCTTGCGGTCAGTCCTGACGGCACCCGTATCTACGTCACCGGAATGAACGCCACCGGAATCAACGCCACCGGCCCAGGCACCGTGTCCGTGATC
>NZ_JACKSJ010000245.1 GCF_025821665.1 [Mycobacterium] manitobense | reverse complement strand
TCGACGAATCGGTGGCCGCGCCGGCGGCTCACGTGCTGCCGCTGCACCGCCTCGACGACGAGTCCGGCTGGGCGAGCGCCGACTGGCGGCTGCGCCGCGGCCGGATCGTGTTGCTCGACGGCAACTCGCCCGCCGGGCTGCGGCTGCCGCTCGACGCGATCAGCTGGCAGCCGCCACCCGCGACGCACGACGCCGATCCGCTGAAGCCGCGGGGGAGGCTGAAAACCGGCTCCGACGGCGAGGAGGCGGCCGTCGTCGAAGACGCCGACACCGCCCCGACCACCGCGCTGGTCGCCGAGATCCGGTCCGGGCTGCTCTACGTCTATCTGCCGCCCACCACCGAGCTCGACCACTTCGTCGACCTGATCGCCCGGATCGAGGCGGCCGCCGCCGCCATCGAGACCCCGGTGGTGATCGAGGGCTACGGCCCTCCGCAGGACCCCCGCATCACCTCGATGTCGGTCACCCCCGACCCCGGCGTGATCGAGGTCAACGTGGCCCCCACCGCATCGTTCGCCGAACAGCGCGAGCAGCTGCACACGCTCTACGAACAGGCCCGGCTCGCCCGGCTGTCCACCGAGTCCTTCGCCGTCGACGGCACCCACGGGGGCACCGGCGGCGGCAACCACATCACGCTCGGCGGCCGCACGCCTGCCGACTCACCACTGCTGCGCCGCCCCGATCTGCTGGTGTCGATGCTGACCTACTGGCAGCGCCACCCGGCGCTGTCGTACCTGTTCTCCGGCCGGTTCATCGGCACCACTTCGCAGGCGCCGCGGGTCGACGAGGGCCGCTCCGAGGCGCTCTACGAACTCGAGATCGCCTTCGCCGAGATCGCGCGGCTGGCGCCGTCATCGGGCGGCGCGCCCGGGGCGGCGAAACCGTGGATCACCGACCGCGCGCTGCGCCATCTGCTCACCGACATCACCGGCAACACCCACCGCGCCGAGTTCTGCATCGACAAGCTCTACAGCCCCGACGGCACCCGCGGCCGGCTCGGCCTGCTCGAGCTGCGCGGGTTCGAGATGCCGCCCCACCACCAGATGGCGATGGTGCAGGCGCTGCTGGTGCGCTCGCTGGTGTCCTGGTTCTGGGACGAGCCGCTGCGCGCCCCGCTGATCCGTCACGGCGCGAATCTGCACGGCCGATATCTGTTGCCGCACTTCCTGATCCAAGACATCGCCGACGTCGCGGCCGATCTGCGCGCGCACGGCGTCGACTTCGACACGAGCTGGCTGGATCCGTTCACCGAATTCCGCTTCCCGCGCATCGGCACCGCCGTGTTCGGCGGCGTCGAGCTGGAACTGCGCGGGGCCATCGAACCGTGGAACGTGCTCGGCGAGGAAGCCACGGCCACCGGCACCGCGCGCTACGTGGACTCGTCGGTGGAGCGCATCCAGGTGCGGCTGATCGGCGCCGACCGGCACCGCTACATCGTCACCGTCAACGGGCAGCCGGTGCCGCTGCTGGCCACCGACAACCCCGACATCCAGGTGGGCGGAGTGCGGTACCGGGCGTGGCAGCCGCCCAGCGCCCTACACCCCACCATCACCGTCGACGGTCCGCTGCGGTTCGAACTCCTCGACACCGCCAGCGGCACCTCACGCGGCGGCTGCACCTACCACGTCTCCCACCCCGGTGGCCGTTCCTACGACACCCCGCCGGTGAACGCGGTCGAGGCGGAATCCCGCCGGAGCCGCCGGTTCGAGGCGACCGGCTTCACCGCGGGCCGCATCGACATGTCCGACATCAGGGAGAAGCAGGCCCGCCAGTCCACCGACGTGGGCGCACCGGGCATTCTCGACCTGCGCCGGGTGCGTACCGTTCTGCGTTGATGGTGCTGCACGCGAACGGTTCGTCGGAGCCGGTGCCCGCCGCCGATGACGTCGACGACGTGCTGGCGGGGTACCGCGCTGCCAGGGCGCAGCAGGCACTGTTCGACGTGGCAGGCGGCGCCGGAGCCCGCTACGACGAGTTCGTCGACGACACCGGCGACATCCGGCCGGCCTGGCGCGAACTCGCCGAGGGCATCGGCGAGCGGGGCCGCGACGGGCTGGACGGGCTGCGGTCGACCGTGCGCGGCCTCGTCGACTACGACGGCATCAGCTACGTCCAGCACGACCCGCAGGACCAGACCGTCGGCGCCTCCGCGCCGGGCCAGTGGCACCTCGACGCGCTGCCGCTGATCGTGTCGGCCGCCGACTGGGACGGACTGGAAGCCGGACTGGTGCAACGCTCCCGGTTGCTCGACGCGGTGCTGACCGACCTGTACGGCGACCGGCGCGCGATCACCAGCGGCGTGCTGCCCGCCGCCCTGGTGTTCGCCCATCCCGGGTACGTCCGCGCGGCGCACGGCATCGTGGTCCCCGGCCGGCACCAGCTGTTCCTGCACGGCTGCGATGTCAGCCGCGACGCGGCCGGGCGGTTCGTGGTGAACGCCGACTGGACGCAGGCGCCGTCCGGTGCCGGTTACGCACTCGCGGACCGGCGCGTCGTCGCCCACGCCATCCCTGACCTCTACGAGCGCATCGCGCCGCGGCCCGCGTCGCCGTGGGCGCAGGCACTGCGACTGGCGCTGATCGACGCCGCGCCCGAATCCGCCGAGGAACCCGTGGTGGTGGTGCTCAGCCCCGGCAGCCACTCCGAGACGGCGTTCGACCAGGCCTACCTCGCCAGCGTGCTGGGATTTCCGCTGGTCGAGAGCGCCGACCTGGTGGTCCGCGACGGAAAGCTGTGGATGCGCTCGCTGGGCACGCTCAAGCGGGTCGACGTCGTGCTGCGCCGCGTCGACGCCGAATACGCCGACCCGCTCGACCTGCGCGCCGACTCCCGCCTCGGCGTGGTCGGACTGGTCGAGGTGCTGCGCCGCGGCGCCGTCACCGTCGTCAACACCCTGGGCAGCGGAATCCTGGAAAGCCCTGGGCTGCTGCGCTTCCTGCCCGAACTGGCCCATTCGCTGCTCGACGAGACGCCGCTGCTGGAGACCGCACCGCTGTTTTGGGGCGGTATCGACCTCGAGCGTTCCCACCTGCTCACGAAGCTGTCATCCCTGTTGATCAAGTCCGTTACCGGCGACGAGGTCGTCGTCGGCCCGCAGCTCTCGGTGCGCCGGCGCGAGGAGCTGGCCGCGCGGATCGAGGCCGCGCCGTGGCAGTGGGTGGGCCAGGAGCTGCCCCAGTTCTCCTCGGCGCCCACCAACCACCTCCGCGGCGGGTTGTCGGCGGCCGCCGTCGGGATGCGGCTGTTCACCGTCGCCCAGCGCAGCGGTTACGCCCCGATGATCGGCGGGCTGGGCTACCTGCTCGCACCGGGCGCGGCCGCATACGAGATGAACACCGTTGCGGCCAAGGACGTGTGGGTACGCACCTCGACCCGGGTCCGGGCCGAGCGACTGCCTGCCGGGTTGCCTGCGATGACACCGAGCCCGACCCGTGCGGTGAGCTCGCCGCGCATGCTGTCGGACCTGTTCTGGCTGGGACGCTACGCCGAACGCGCGGAGCACACGGCGCGGCTGCTCACGGTGACCCGCGAGCGCTATCACGAGTTCCGGTACCGGCCCGACCTCGCCGGCGGCGAGTGTGTGCCGGTGCTGCTCACCGCGATCGGACGGATCACCGGGACCGACACCGGCGCCGACGGCGACGACCACGAGATGATCGCGATCGCGCCGACCACCCTGTGGTCGATCACGGCCGACCGGCACCGCCCGGGCTCGCTCGCCCAGGCGGTGGAACGGCTCGGCCTCGCCGCGCGCTCGGTGCGCGACCAGCTGTCCAATGACACCTGGATGGTGCTGGCCACCGTCGAGCGCGCGGTGCTGCGACCACCGGGACCGCCACCAGAGTCGCAAACCGAGGGTGAGGCGTATCTCGTTGCCGCACATCGGCAGACGCTGTCGGGCATGCTGGCCCTCGCGGGGGTGGCCGCCGAGTCGATGGTGCAGGACGTCGGGTGGACGATGATGGACATCGGCAAGCGCATCGAGCGCGGTCTCGGCCTGACGGCGCTGCTGCGCGCCACGCTGACCACCGCGCGGCACGCGGCGGCCGAGCAGACCATCACCGAATCCGCGTTGGTGGCGTGCGAGTCGTCGATCAGCTACCGGCGCCGCACCCTCGGCGCGGTGAGCGTGTCCGCCGTGGCGGACCTGTTGCTCTTCGACTCGGAGAACCCGCGCTCGCTGGTGTATCAGTTCGACCGGCTCCGGTCCGGGCTGCGGGTGCTGCCGGGTTCGTCGGGGTCGTCGCGGCCGGAGCGGCTGGCCGAGGAACTCGCGATCCGGCTGCGCCGACTGGATCCGGCCGACCTCGAGGACGTCGACGACGAGGGCATGCGTCCCGAACTCGTCGCGCTGCTGACCGATCTGCACACCGGGTTGCGCGAACTGTCCACGGTGATCACCACCACGCACCTGTCGCTGCCCGGCGACATGCAGCCGCTGTGGGGGCCCAGTGAGCGCCGGGTGCTGCCGTGAGCGCCAGCCCGTCGACCCGCACCTACCGCATCGATCACCGCACGGTGTACCGGTATTCGGACGTGGTGACCAGTTCGTACGGCCGGGGCTTCCTCACCCCGCGCGACCTGGCCGGCCAACGGTGCCTGACCCACGAACTCGTCGTCGATCCCGCGCCCGCCGACAGCTCGACCAGCCGCGACGGGTACGGGAACCTGAGTTCGTACTTCCACGTCACCGAGCACCACCACACGCTGAGCGTGACCAGCACGTCGCTGGTGGAGGTCGACCCGCCGCCGGCGGAGCTGTACACCGGCGGCTCTGCCAAGGCGCCGTGGGAACTCTCCCGTCCCGTCGGCCCCGACGCCGCGCTCGCCACCGAGTTCGCCCTCGACCTGCGTCCGCCGGAGATCACGGCGGCGGTACGGGACTATGCCGCACCCAGCTTCACGCCCGGCAGGCCGCTGGTCGAGGTGCTGCGCGAGCTGACGTCGCGCATCCATGCCGACTTCACCTACCGTTCGGGCTCGACGACCGTCTCGACCAGGGTCGACGAGGTTTTGGTTGCGCGAGAAGGGGTATGCCAGGACTTCGCGCGCCTGGCGATCGCCTGTCTGCGCACTCACGGTCTGGCAGCCAGCTACGTCTCGGGATACCTGGCGACCGACCCCCCTCCGGGAAAGGAACGCATGATAGGCGTTGACGCGACCCATGCCTGGGCATCGGTGTGGACTCCGCAGGATCAGTGGCTGAGCCTGGACCCGACCAACGACAAGATGGTCGACGAACGTTACGTGGTGGTGGGTTTCGGCCGCGACTACGCCGACGTCCCGCCCCTGCGCGGCATCATCTACACCGAGAGCGAGAGCAGCGTCATCGAGGTGGCGGTCGACGTGGCGCCGATTGGTGTCGGGAATGCGTGACTTCACCTGCCCCAACTGCGGTCAGCGCCTGGCGTTCGAGAACTCGCTGTGCCTGAATTGCGGCAGCAGGCTGGGCTTCTCGCTGGAGGACATGGCACTGCTGGTGATCGCGCCGGAGGAGGAGAGCGAGCACGCGGGCGCGGTGGACGAGAGCCGCTACCAGTTGTGCGCCAATCTGTATCTGGCCAAGTGCAACTGGCTGGTGGAGAAGGCGCCGGTGCGGCGGCTCTGCACGTCGTGTGCGTTGACCCGCACCCGGCCCAACGACGCCGACACCAAGGCGCTCCCGGCGTTCGCGGCCGCCGAGAAGGCCAAGCGCCGGATGATCGTCGAACTGCACGAGCTGAAGTTGCCGATCGTCGGCCGCGACGCGGACCCCGACTACGGCCTGGCGTTCGACCTCTTGTCGAGTGAATTCGAGAAGGTCTTCACCGGCCATGCCAACGGGGTCATCACCCTCGACCTCGCCGAGGGCGACGACGTGCACCGCGAACAGTTGCGGGTCGCGATGGACGAGCCGTATCGGACACTGCTCGGCCACTTCCGCCACGAGATCGGGCACTACTACTTCTACCGGCTGGTCAGCCCGTCGCCCGACTACCTGGCGCGGTTCAACGACCTGTTCGGCGACCCGGACCTGGACTATCAGGCCGCGCTCGACCGCCACTACAACGAGGGCGCGCCCGCAGGCTGGGAGAAGGACTACGTCTCCTCCTACGCCACCATGCATCCCGCAGAGGACTGGGCCGAGACGTTCGCGCACTATCTGCACATCCGCGACACCCTGGACACCGCGGCGGCGTTCGGGTTCGCTCCCGCGGGCGCGACGTTCGAGCGCAAGGTGCTGGGGCCCAGCGGGTTCGACACGATCATCGACCTGTGGCTGCCGTTGGCCTGGTCGCTGAACATGGTGAACCGCTCGATGGGCCGCGAGGACCTGTATCCGTTCGTGCTGCCGCCGCCGGTGCTGGAGAAGATGCGGTTCGTCCACGCCGTCATCGACGAGATCACCAGTGATCCCGTCAAACTCGAGTCGGTCAGCGCCTCACAGCAGCAGACCCAGGGCTGACGGCGCCTCAGGCGGTGTGGCGCAGATAGGCGCGGCCGCGAGGCGACAGGCGGTAGCCGAAGTCGAGGCTGATCGTCAGCCCGAGGCCCTTGAGCTGACGGACCCGCCGCTTGAAGCGCGGCACGTCCAGGCCGTCCCGCAGGGCGAGATCCGGTGCGCGCACCGCCTCGTTGGCGCCGATCATCTCCAGGTACTGCCGGGTCCAGGGTGTTCCCGAGGCGTCCCAGCGCGCCAGCCGCGCGCTGATCGCCGCCACGTCGTCGGGGGTCAGCAGGTCGTCGGCGGCCAGGTCGGGCCGTTTGTCGGGCGCGAGGTAGGACACCGAGATCAGGTAGGTGTGCCCGGCCGGCCTGCGGTCCAGCTCGGCCTGCGCGGTCCGTGCGTCCGCGAACCCGGCGGCGCGGGCCTGCGCCGCGGTGACCCGGTACCGCGCCGGGCGCTCGATCACACCGTCGATGCGGATGGTGCCCGCCGGTGTGCGCTGGGTGCCGCCCACCTTCGCCCGCGGCGCATCCCACCGCCGCAGCACCAGCGTGATCGTGCCGTCGGCGATGCCCCTGGCGGTGGCCTGGTTGATCAGCACGCCGGTGATCGTATGTCGCAACCGGAGATCGGGGCCCCGCGTTCCTAGGATCAGCCGGGTGAACGATCGCTACGGCCCCGACATCCTCGCCCGTGACCCGCACAGGTCCAAGCGTGTCCTGTCCACCGAACAGCCCGTCGAGCGCGACATGGTGGTCGAGGACGCGCAGAGCGGCTTCGTGGGCGCCGTCGTGCGGATCGAGAGGGGGCGGGTGGACCTCGAGGACCGCAACGGTCGCGTCCGGTCCTTTCCCCTCGGGCCCGGTTTCCTGCTGGAGGGCAAGCCGATCATCCTCACCGCCCCGCGCGGCCCGGCGGCCGTGCCCGCCCGCACCGCGTCGGGGTCGGTCGCCGTCCCGAAGGTCCGGGCGCGCACCGCGCTGGCCAGCCGCATCTACGTGGAGGGCCGCCACGACGCCGAACTCGTCGAGCAGGTGTGGGGTCACGATCTTCGTGTCGAGGGCGTGGTCGTCGAGCACCTCGGCGGCGTCGACGATCTGGCCGCGATCGTGGCCGACTTCGCGCCCGGCCCCGGCCGGCGCCTCGGCGTGCTGGTCGACCACCTGGTCGCCGGGTCCAAGGAGTCGCGCATCGCCGACGCGGTGCGGCGCGGCCCGGGCGGGACGCACACCCTCGTCGTCGGCCACCCCTACATCGACATCTGGCAGGCCGTGAAGCCGGCCCGGCTCGGGGTGACGACGTGGCCCGACGTGCCCCGCGGCGTGGACTGGAAACACGGCGTCTGCGAGGCCTTGGGCTGGCCGCACGCCTCGCAGGCCGACATCGCCGGCGCGTGGCGACGCATCCGCGGGCGGGTACGGGACTGGACCGACCTCGAACCGGCGCTGATCGGCCGTGTCGAGGAATTGATCGACTTCGTCACCCAGCCCGCGCGCTAGCGGTGCGGGTTCCTGCGCGCTGACCCAATCCGTGTCCGGCGGGCGTGGTATGCCTGAAGCGTGTCCGACGGCCTGTTCGACGTGTCCGACGGCGGTGCGCCCGTCGACCGGCCACCCGGCAGGCCCGCGCCGGCGTCGCCGCTGGCTGTGCGGATGCGGCCGGCGACCCTCGACGAGGTCGTCGGCCAGCAGCACCTGCTTCAGCAGGGCTCGCCGATGCGCCGCCTCGTCGAGGGCTCCGGCGCCGCGTCGGTCATCCTCTACGGCCCGCCGGGCACCGGCAAGACCACACTCGCGTCGCTGATCTCGCAGTCCACCGGCCGGCGCTTCGAGGCACTGTCGGCACTGTCGGCGGGCGTCAAGGAGGTGCGCGCCGTCATCGATGTCGCGCGCCGCGCCGCCGCGCACGGCGACCAGACCGTGCTCTTCATCGACGAGGTGCACCGGTTCTCCAAGACCCAGCAGGACGCGCTGCTGTCGGCAGTCGAGAACCGGGTGGTGCTGCTCGTCGCGGCGACCACGGAGAACCCGTCGTTCTCGGTGGTGGCGCCGCTGCTGTCCCGGTCGTTGATCCTGCAGCTGCAACCGCTGACGCCCGACGACATCCGCACGGTGGTGCGCCGCGCCGTCGAGGATCCGCGTGGCCTCGCCGGCGCGGTCGAGGTCACCGAGGACGCCGTCGACCTGCTCGTGCAACTGTCGGCCGGCGATGCCCGCCGGGCGCTCACCGCGCTCGAGGTGGCGGCCGAGGCGGGTGAGCGGGTCACCGTCGAGACCATTGAGCAGTCGCTGGACAAGGCGGCGGTGCGCTACGACCGCGACGGCGACCAGCACTACGACGTCGTCAGCGCCTTCATCAAGTCGGTGCGCGGCTCCGACGTCGACGCTGCGCTGCACTACCTGTCGAGGATGCTGGTGGCGGGGGAGGACCCGCGGTTCCTGGCGCGCAGGCTGATGATCCTGGCCAGCGAGGACATCGGGATGGCCGATCCGACGGCGCTGCTGACGGCCGTCGCGGCCGCGCAGACCGTGCAGCTGATCGGTATGCCGGAGGCGCAGCTGACGCTCGCGCACGCGACGGTGCACCTGGCGACCGCGCCGAAGTCGAATGCGGTGACGACGGCGCTGGGCGCGGCGATGGGCGACATCCGCGCCGGCAAGGCGGGAATGGTGCCTCCGCACCTGCGCGACGGCCACTACTCGGGTGCGCAGAAGCTGGGCAACGCCGTGGGCTACCGCTACGCCCACGACCATCCGGACGGCGTTGTGCCACAGCAGTATCCGCCGGACGAGCTGGTCGGCGCCGATTACTACCGGCCGACCGCGCGCGGAGCCGAACGCGAGATCGCCGGACGGTTGGAGCGGCTGCGCGCCATCATCCGCAAGAAGCGCTGAACGCCGCTTCCGGCGCAATCGAATCCACTCTTGACACCCCTCGCCGTCGCGGCTAACCTCGTAATCAACCAATTCATTGATCAAGCATGAGGTTGATAATGGCGGGCGGCGAGGACGACCGGCTGAACCGGGCGTTCCTGGCGCTGGCCGACCCGGTGCGGCGGGCGATCGTGGCCCGCCTCTCCCGGGGACCTGCCACGGTCAACGAATTGGCCCAACCGTTCGACATCACCAAACAAGCTGTCTCCAAACACATTCAGGTGCTCGAATCGGCAGGGCTGGTCACCCGGACCCGCGACGCTCAGCGTCGTCCCGTCCACCTGGACGCCGCCGCCCTCGAGCGGCTGACTGCCTGGATCGACACCTACCGGCTCAACGCCGAACGCAGCTACCGCCGGCTGGACGACGTGCTGGCGGGATTGTCCGAAGAGAACACCGACACCGAAAGAGGAAAGACATCATGACGAAGGCACTCGAACTCAACGCCCCGGTGGACACGCTGGCCATGGAATTCACCCGGGACTTCGACGCCCCGGTGCAGGCGCTGTTCCGGGCGCACGCCGAGCCCGAGCTGGTCCGGCAATGGCTCGGGCCGCACGGTGTGGAGATGACCATCGACCGCTGGGATTTCCACACCGGCGGCGGCTACCGGTACCTGCACAGCGACGGTGACGGCGAGTACCGGTTCAACGGGGTGTTCCACACCGTTCGCGACGGCGAGCTGATCATCCAGACCTTCGAGTACGAGGGCTTCCCCGACAGCGTCAACATCGAGTACCTGTGGTTCGAGGATCTCGGCGGAAACCGCAGCCGGCTGCGTGGCCGGTCGATCTGCCCGACCACCGAAGCCCGCGACGGGCTGCTGTCCTCGGGCATGGAGGGCGGCATGACCGAGGGCTACGAGCGGCTGGACGCGCTACTGTCCGCGCTGTGAATTCGCTGGGATGATTTCCGGACGGCTGACAGCGATTCGCCATTCGCCGTCCATTCATCGCACAGAATTCGAAGCGTGCCTGTGAATTGGCGTTCAGCGCCTGTGTGGTCGTGCGGTGACTGCCAGAGAATGTCGGTCTAACTGGCCTTATACGCTTGATTCGGCGCATCTTCGCTCGAGTGTAGGAAAATTCACGGCTGGGCCGGGAACTGGACTAATAGCGGGAAATCGCCGTTACACGTCCCATGACCGATACTGCAATTTCCGAAACAATGGACGCCACCGCCTTTCCCGGTGCACCGCATATTGCCGGCACGGCGATGGCGTTCACGCCCTACCGCTACACACAGGACGAGGTGGCCCGCGAGCTCACCGACTTCACCGACACCGGATTCGCCCGGTTCGCACGCACCAGCGGTGTCGAACACCGCAACCTGGCGCTGCCGATCCAGCGATACCCGGAACTGAGCGGGTTCACCGAGGCCAACACCGCCTATGTCGAGGTGGCGACGGAACTGGGTGAGCGCGCTGTCCGCACGGCGCTGCACGCCGCGGCCATCCGGCCCGACGAGGTGGATCTGATCGTGTGCGTGTCGAGCACCGGGGTCGCCGTGCCCACCATCGACGCCGCGATCAGTTCCCGCATCGGATTCCGGCCCGACGTCAAGCGCGTGCCGCTGTTCGGCCTCGGGTGCGTCGCCGGTGCGGCGGGCATGGCGCGTGTGCACGACTACCTGCGCGGATACCCGACGCACGTCGCGGTCCTGCTGTCGGTGGAGCTGTGCTCGCTGACGCTGCAACGCGACGACGCCTCGATTCCGGCGCTGATCGGGGTGTGCCTGTTCGGCGACGGAGCGGCCGCCGTGGTGGCCACCGGCGCACGCCGGGCAGGCGCGGCCGCACATCCCGGGCCCCGCGTTCTGGGCACCCGCAGCAGGCTGTTCCCCGACACGGCCGACGTGATGGGCTGGAATGTCAGCGCCAGCGGGTTCCAGCTGGTGATGTCACGCGACGTGCCGAGAATCGCGGCCGACCATCTCGGCGACGAGGTGGCCCGCTTCCTCGCCGACCACGGCCTAGCCGTCTCCGACATCTCCACGTGGATCTGTCATCCGGGCGGCCCCAAGGTGCTCGAGGCGATCCAGGATGCCGTCGGCGTCCCCGCCGAGGCGCTGCGGCACAGCTGGGACTCGATGCGCGACAACGGCAACATCTCGTCGGCCTCGGTGCTCGACGTCCTGGGCCGCACGATCGCCGGACAGCCGCCCGACGGATCGCTCGGTCTGATGCTCGCCATGGGCCCCGGCTTCAGCTTCGAACTGCTGCTGCTGAGCTGGTGAGCCATGGCGTATCTGGTGTTCATCCTCGTGATAGCGGCCGAGCGGCTGGTCGAGCTCGTGGTGGCCCGCCGCCACGCCCGCTGGTCGATCGCCAACGGCGGCAGGGAATTCGGCCGCAGGCACTATCCGGTGATCGTCGCGAGCCACGCACTTCTGCTGGTGGCCTGCCTCGTCGAGGTGTACGGCGGGCACCGCCCTTTCATCCCCTGGCTGGGCTGGTCGATGGTCGCCGTCGTGGTGGCGAGCACCGGCGTCCGGTGGTGGTGTGTGGCCACGCTCGGCAGGCACTGGAACCCGCGGTTGATCGTCATTCCAGGCGCTCCGCTGGTCCGTCGCGGCCCGTACCGCTGGCTGCACCATCCGAACTACACCGCGGTCGCCGCAGAGGTGGCGGCTCTGCCGCTGGTGCACTCGGCATGGCTGACCGCGATCGTGTTCACCGTCGTCAACGCGCTGGTGCTGACCGTCCGGATCCGGGCCGAGAACCTCGCCCTGGGATACGCATGACCCGTGAGACGCGGACGAAAAGGCAGGCGGCCGAGGGGAGCCCACCGATCGGGCGCCCCTTCGGGCAGGATGTGCCGGTGCACAGCGCATTGCCTACCGGCGCCGGACCGGTGTGACCTTGGACGTGCGCCATCCGGGCGTCATGGCGGGCCTGGCCCGTGCGGCCACCGCCGCACCGCGGCGAATCCTCGTCATCGCCGTGCTGGCGCTGGTCGCAGCGGGCATCTTCGGCGTCCCCGTCGCGGGCAAGCTCGCCGCCGGCGGGTTCCAGGACCCCGGCTCCGAATCGGCAAGGGCCGCCGAGCTCTTGACCGAACGGTTCGACAGAGGCGACGCACAACTGCTCATCACGGTGTCCTCGCCGGACGGTGCGCGCAGCGCCGCCGCCACCTCCGTCGCCAATGACGTCGTAGCGAAGCTTCACAGCTCACCCGACGTCGCGTCGGTGACCTCGGCCTGGACGGCGCCGGGACCCGCCGCGGCGCGGATGTTCAGCGAGGACGGCCGGTCCGGGCTGGTGATCGCGGGGGTGACCGGTGGCGAGAAACAGGCCGACGGCAACACCGCGGCCCTCGTCGACGCGATCGGCGGCGAGAGCTTCGAGCGCAACGGGGTGAGCGTGCGCGCCGGTGGTGTCGCGATGGTCAATGAGCAGGTCACTGCACAGTCTCAGCGCGATCTGCTGCTGATGGAGTCGATCGCCATCCCGTTCAGTTTCCTTGTGCTGGTGTGGGTGTTCGGCGGACTGCTGGCCGCCGCGCTGCCCGTTGTCGTCGGGGTGATCGCGATCGTCGGCGCACTGGCGGTGCTGCACGCCATCACGTTCGCCACGGATGTGTCCATCTTCGCGCTCAACCTCTGCATGGCGATGGGCCTGGCGTTGGCGATCGACTACACGCTGCTGATGATCAGCAGGTACCGCGACGAACTGGCGGACGGCGCACATCCAGACGAGGCCGTGCTGCGCATGATGATGACCGCCGGCCGCACGGTCGTCTTCTCGGCGACGACGGTGGCGCTGCCGATGGTCACCATGGTGCTGTTCCCGATGTACTTCCTGAAGTCGTTCGCATACGCCGGTGTCGCCACGGTGGTGTTCGCGGCGGTGGCGGCGCTGGTGGTGACCCCCGCGGCCATCGTCCTGCTCGGTGATCGCATCGACGCGATGGACGTCCGTCGCCTGGCGCGCCGCATCCTCAGCCGCGGCGACCCGGCGCTGCTACCGGTGCAGCGGCAGTTCTGGTATCGGTCAACGTACTTCGTGATGCGGCGGGCGATCCCGATCGGACTGGCAGGGATCACGTTGCTACTGGTGCTCGGCGCGCCGTTCCTGGGTGTCCGCTGGGGTCTGCCCGACGACCGGGTGCTGCCCGCGTCGTCCTCCGCGCACCAGGTGGGTGACCAGCTGCGCGACGGGTTCGCCGACGACCCGGCGACCGACGTGACCGTCGTGCTGCCGGACTCCGGCGGGATCACCCCCGACGAACTCGGGCGCTACGCCGCCGAACTGTCCCGCGTGGCCGACGTCACGGCGGTGTCGGCGACGGTGGGCACCTTCGTCGACGGCCGGGCGGCAGGCCCGCCGACAGCGGCCGCCGGTGAGCGTGACGGCAGCGCGTTCCTCACCGTCGCCACCGATGCGCCGCTGTTCTCCGACCGCTCGGAACAGCAGCTCGACCGCCTGCAGGAGGTCGCCGCCCCCGGCGGCGGGCAGGTCCAGCTGGCCGGGGTCGCGCCGTCGAACCGCGACAGCGTCAGGGCCATCACGTCCCGGTTGCCGATCGTGCTCGGCCTGATCGCGCTGTCCACCTACTGCCTACTGTTCCTGTTGACCGGCAGCGTGGTGCTGCCACTGAAAGCCGTTGCCCTGAACATTCTCTCGCTGACCGCGGCGTTCGGCGCGATGGTGTGGATCTTCCAGGACGGCCACCTCGGCGCCTTCGGCACCACCCCGACGGGGACCCTGGTCGCCAACATCCCGGTGCTGCTGTTCTGCATCGCATTCGGGCTGTCGATGGACTACGAGGTCTTCCTGATGTCGCGGATCCGCGAGTTCTGGCTGGCCTCCGGGCGCATGGCGGCCGACGTCGCCGAGAGCGTCGCGCTCGGGCTGGCACACACCGGCCGCGTCATCACCGCGGCCGCGGCGGTGATGTCGATCTCGTTCGCCGCGCTGATCGCGGCGAACGTGTCGTTCATGCGGATGTTCGGTCTGGGACTCACACTGGCGGTCCTGGCCGATGCGACCCTGGTGCGGATGATCCTGGTGCCCGCCTTCATGCGCGTCCTCGGACGCTGGAACTGGTGGTCGCCCGGACCTCTCGTGCGGTTGCACGACCGGTTCGGGCTGCGTGAAGGACCACCGGCCGCACTGGCAGCGGGCGAAAAAAGTCCCGGCTGACCGTAGCCAGCCGGGACCGAGTGCGAAGAGTCAGCGGAACATGGACCGGCGACGGCCACCAAGCGCGCCGCCGCGGCTGCCACCCATGACGCCGGTACGGCGACGTCCCATCAGCGCGGCGACCAGGGCCACGCCGAGCGCGGCGACGATGACCTGGACCAGCAGTTCCAGCCAGTCGATCCCATTCGTCGCGGTGGGGATGCCGATCGCGCGGGCGATGGCGGTGCCGATGAACGCCGACACGATGCCGACGAGCACGGTGATCAGGAATCCGATCGGCTGGCGGCCGGGTAGCGCCAGGCGGCCGAGAACGCCGACCACGACGCCGATCAGGATTGCGGTGATGATGCCGGTGGGTGTCATTTCTCCTCCAAGGGGAAGTGTGGCTGGAGCTGAATTACCCTTGGCCCGCGGAAAATAAACGCGAGCGTCAAACGGCCCCGCGCGGCGCTGGTGGAGGCCGCGCCCGCCGGCTCGTAGGCTCGACGGCATGGACACCGATGTACTCGACGTCGACACCACACGCCGCCGCATCGTCGACCTGACCGACGAGGTGCGCGCGTTCTGCGGCGACCACGGTGACGGCCTGTGCAACATCTTCGTCCCGCATGCGACCGCAGGCGTGGCGATCATCGAGACCGGCGCGGGCTCCGACGACGACCTGATCGACACGCTGGAAGCGCTGCTGCCGCGCGACGGCCGGTACCGGCACGCGCACGGCTCACCCGGACACGGCGCCGACCATGTGCTGCCGGCTCTGGTGGCCCCGTCGGTGACGGTCCCGGTGCAGGGCGGCCGCCCGCTGCTCGGCACCTGGCAGAGCGTGGTGCTCGTCGACCTGAACAGGGACAATCCGAAGCGTTCGGTGCGGCTCAGCTTCCTCGGCGCCTGAGCCGGGGCCCGACCGGGCGGCTGCGTCGTCACGGGGTTCGGCGGGCCGGTGGGCCGGCACCGTCGACCGGTACTGTGGTGCGGTCGATTTGTTCGCGACCACGACTACCAGCGAGGACAGCAGGAACGTGCAGACACACGAGATCAGGAAACGCTTCCTCGATCATTTCGTGAAGGCAGGTCACACCGAAGTGCCCAGCGCTTCGGTGATCCTCGATGACCCCAACCTGTTGTTCGTCAACGCCGGCATGGTGCAGTTCGTGCCGTATTTCCTCGGCGCGCGCACCGCGCCGTGGGACCGCGCGGTGAGCATCCAGAAGTGCATCCGCACACCCGACATCGACGAGGTCGGCATCACCACCCGGCACAACACCTTCTTCCAGATGGCCGGCAACTTCTCGTTCGGCGACTACTTCAAGAAGGGCGCCATCGAGTTCGCCTGGACTCTGCTGACCAACCCGCAGGACCAGGGTGGTTACGGCCTCGACCCGGAAAGACTGTGGGCGACGGTCTATCTCGACGACGACGAGGCCATCGCACTGTGGCAGGAGGTCGCGGGCCTGCCGCTCGAGCGGATCCAGCGCCGGGGGATGGCCGACAACTACTGGTCGATGGGTATCCCCGGACCCTGCGGGCCGTCGTCGGAGATCTACTACGACCGCGGACCCCAGTACGGCGTCGAGGGCGGCCCCGAGGCCAACGAGGACCGCTACATCGAGATCTGGAATCTCGTGTTCATGCAGAACGAGCGTGGCGAGGGCACGTCGAAGGAGGACTTCGAGATCCTCGGCCCGCTGCCGCGCAAGAACATCGACACCGGCATGGGCGTCGAGCGGGTGGCGTGTCTGTTGCAGGACGTCGACAACGTCTACGAGACCGACCTGCTGCGCCCCGTGATCGACCTCGTCGCGGGCATCGCGCCGCGCGGCTACGGGGCGGGCAGCCACGCTGACGACGTGCGATACCGCATCATCGCCGACCACAGCCGCACCGCGGCGATCATCATCGGCGACGGCGTCAGCCCGGGCAACGAAGGCCGCGGATATGTGCTGCGGCGATTGCTGCGCCGGATCATCCGCTCGGCGAAACTGCTGGGCGTCGAACAGCCGGTGATGGCCGACCTGATGACCACGGTGCGCGACGCGATGGGTCCGTCGTACCCGGACCTGGCCGCCGACTTCGACCGCATCCAGCGCATCGCCGTCGCCGAGGAGACCGCGTTCAATCGGACGCTGGCCTCGGGCTCGCGGCTGTTCGACGAGGCCGCCCGCAGCACCCGCGCGTCCGGCGCCACGGTGCTGTCCGGCAACGACGCGTTCACCCTGCACGACACCTACGGCTTCCCCCTCGAGCTGACCCTGGAGATGGCCGCCGAGGCCGGCCTGAGCGTCGACGAGGAGGGATTCCGCGGACTGATGGCCGAGCAGCGCCGGCGCGCCAAGGCCGACGCCGCCGCGCGCAAGCAGGCGCACAGTGACCTGTCGGCGTACCGGGAGCTGGTCGACGCAGGGCCGACCGAGTTCACCGGCTTCGACGAATTGTCCACCGAAGCAACAATTCTCGGCATCTTCGTCGACGGCCGCCGGGTTCCGGTGGTCACCCACGCCGGCGACGGTGACACCTCGTCGGGGCGCGTCGAGTTGGTGCTCGACCGCAGCCCGTTCTACGCGGAGTCGGGTGGGCAGATCGCCGACGAGGGAACCGTCACGGGGACAGGCGCGTCTGGGACGGCGAAGGCGGCGGTCACCGACGTGCAGAAGATCGCCAAGACGCTGTGGACGCACCGGGTGAACGTCGAATCCGGCGAATTCGTCGAGGGTGACACCGTCGTCGCCGCCGTCGACCCGCGCTGGCGGCACGGTGCCACCCAGGGACACTCGGGCACGCACATGGTGCACGCCGCACTGCGCCAGGTGCTCGGCCCCAACGCCGTGCAGGCGGGATCCCTGAACCGGCCGGGCTACCTGCGCTTCGACTTCAACTGGCAGGGCGCGCTCACCGACGACCAACGCAGCGAGATCGAAGAGGTCACCAACGAGGCGGTCGAAGCCGACTTCGAGGTGCACAGCTTCACCACCGGACTCGAGCGGGCCAAGGCGATGGGCGCGATGGCGCTGTTCGGCGAGAACTACCCCGAGGAGGTACGCGTCGTCGAGATCGGCGGACCGTTCTCCATCGAGCTGTGCGGCGGCACCCATGTGCGCAATTCGGCTCAGATCGGTCCGGTCACCATCCTCGGCGAGTCGTCCGTCGGCTCCGGGGTGCGCCGCGTCGAGGCCTACGTCGGCCTCGACTCGTTCCGCCACCTCGCCAAGGAGCGGGCGCTGATGGCAGGCCTCGCATCGTCGCTGAAGGTGCCCTCCGAAGAGGTGCCCGCCAGAGTCGCCACGCTGGTGGAACGGCTGCGGGCAGCGGAGAAGGAACTGGACCGCATGCGGCTGGCGAACGCGCGCGCCGCCGCGGCGAACGCCGCCGCCGGTGCTGATCTTGTCGGTAAGGTGCGTGTCGTGGCGCAGCGGATGGCCGGCGGGATGTCGGCGGCGGATCTGCGCAGCCTTGTCGGCGACATCCGCGGCAAGCTGGGCGCCGAACCGGCCGTCGTCGCACTGGTCGCCGAGGGCGACAACGACACCGTGCCGTTCGTGGTGGCCGTCAACCCGGCCGCACAGGATCTCGGCCTGCGTGCCGACGACCTGGTCAAGACATTCGGTGCGGCGGTCAACGGCCGTGGGGGCGGCAAGGCCGATCTGGCGCAGGGTTCCGGTAAGGGGGCGGCGGGGATCGACGCGGCGATGGCCGCGTTGCGCGCCGAGATAGGCCGGAGCTGACTTGGTGGCCGACACCGATCACCGGCTCCCGGATCGGCCCGGGGCAGCGGGTGACCCCGATCCGGGTCGCGGCCGGCGCATCGGCATCGACGTCGGGAGCGTCCGGATCGGCGTCGCCGTGAGTGACCCCGACGCGATCCTGGCCACGCCGGTCGAGACGGTGACGCGTGACCGCCGCCGCAAGGACCGCCACCTGCGACGGCTGACCGAGCTGGTCGGCGAGTTGGCGGCGGTCGAGGTGGTGGTTGGCCTGCCGCGTACGCTCGCGGACCGGACGGGTCCGGCCGCCCAGGACGCAATCGCGCTCGCCGACGAACTGGCGCGGCGGGTGTCGCCGGTGCCGGTGCGGCTGGCCGACGAACGGCTCACCACCGTGTCGGCGCAGCGTTCGCTGCGCGAGGCCGGGGTACGGGCGAAAGGGCAGCGGGCCATCATCGACCAGGCCGCCGCCGTGGGAATTCTGCAGAGCTGGCTGGATCAGCGGCGCGCGGCCCTGGCGGCGCCCGGAGAGGGCGTGGATGACTGAGAACTGGAACGGCCGGAGCAGGGCGGAGCCGGTGGCGGTGGGACCGCCACGGCGCCGGATGAGCCGGTCCGACCGGATGCGCGCGGACCGCATCCGGCGCAAGCGGCGCGTCACGAGGGCGTTCACCCTGACGCTGCTGGTGGTCGTGATCGTCGGCGCGGTGTTCCTCGGCTCGAAGCTGTGGCACGGCATCTTCGGCGGCGGCGGGGAGGACTTCGCCGGTGACGGTGTCTCCGACGTCGTGATCCAGGTCCAGGACGGCGACTCGACGACGGCGATCGGCGAGACGCTCGCCGAGAACAAGGTCGTCGCGACCGTGCAGTCGTTCGTCAACGCCGCGGCGGGCAACTCGGCCATCTCGGCGATCCAGCCCGGCTTCTACAAGCTGCGCACCGAGATCTCGGGCGCCAGCGCCGTCGAACGCCTCGTCGACCCGGGCAGCCGGGTCGGCAAGCTGGTCATCCCGGAGGGCCGCCAGCTCGACGACGTGCGCGACGTCAAGACCAACGCCGTCACCGAGGGCATCCTGACCCTGGTCTCCAAGGCCACCTGCGTCGACCTCGACGGCGCAGAGCGCTGCGTGGCCGCCGACGAACTGCGTCAGATCGCCGGTTCGGCGCCGCTGTCCGCCCTGGCCGTGCCCGAGTGGGCCGTCCAGCCGGTGACGGCGATGGGTGCCGACCACCGTCGCATCGAGGGCCTGATCATGGCCGGGGCGTGGAACATCGACCCGTCGGCCACACCGACCGAGATCCTGTCGACCCTGATCGGCGCGAGCGCCACGCAGTACGCGCAGGCGGGTATCCAGGAGACCGCGACGGCGATGAACCTGTCGCCCTACCAGGTGCTGACAGTGGCCTCGCTGGTGCAGCGCGAGTCCAAGCCGGAGGACTTCGCGAAGGTGGCCCGGGTCATCTACAACCGGCTGGCCGAGAACCGCACCCTGGAGTTCGACTCCACCGTGAACTACCCGCTGGACCGGATCGAGGTGGCCACCACCGACGGCGACCGGGCCCAGGGCAACCCGTGGAACACCTACGTGCGGCCGGGACTGCCCGCCACGCCGATCTGTTCACCGAGCCGGCCGGCGCTGGTGGCCGCCGAGCAGCCCGCCCCCGGTGACTGGCTGTACTTCGTGACCATCGACATGCAGGGCACCACCCTGTTCACCCGCGACTACAACCAGCACCTGGCCAACATCGAACTGGCGCAGCGCAACGGTGTGCTCGACTCGGCACGGTAGCTCCGACGAGGTGCGCCGGGCCGCGGTACTGGGCTCGCCGATCGCGCACTCGCGGTCGCCGCAGGTGCACCTGGCCGCCTACCGTGCGCTCGGGCTGGACAGCTGGACCTACGACCGGATCGAGTGCACCGCCGATCAGCTGCCCGAACTGGTGGGTGGCCTCGGCCCCGAGTGGGTGGGCCTGTCGGTGACCATGCCGAACAAGTTCGCGGCGCTGCGCTTCGCCGACGAGCGCACCGAGCGCGCAGACCTCGTCGGCTCCGCCAACACCCTGGTGCGCAGCGGCCGGGGCTGGCGGGCCGACAACACCGACGTCGACGGCATCGTCGGCGCACTCGGCAGCGCCTCGGGCCACGCGATGGTGCTCGGGTCCGGCGGCACCGCTCCGGCCGCGGTGGTGGCGCTGGCGGGTCTCGGTGTCCGGCGCATCACCGTGGCCGCGCGCAGTGAGGACAGGGCCGCGCCGCTGGTGCGGCTGGCCGCCCGTTGCGGGGTGGCGGCGCAATGGTGCCAGCTGATCGGCGAGCGGGTGGCCGCCGCGCCCGCCGACGTGCTGGTGAGCACGATCCCGGCCGATGCCGCCCGCCCGTACGCGGTGGATCTCGCGGGCACGCCGGTGCTGCTGGACGCCATCTACGATCCCTGGCCGACGCCGCTGGCATCGGCGGTCGCGGCCGCCGGTGGCCGGGTGGTCAGCGGGCTGGAGATGCTGTTGAACCAGGCCTTCGCGCAGGTCGAATTGTTCACCGGGATGCCGGCGCCCAAAGAGGTGATGAGGGCCGCGCTGCGCTGACCTTAGCCTCGACGGATGGGGGCGGGGGTTCTGGTGGCTGCCGCATGCTGGCTGGTGGCGTTGACGATCTGCGACGTCCGGCAGCGGCGGCTGCCTAACGCGTTGACCCTGCCCGGCGCCGTGCTGGTGCTCGCGGCCGCCGCGCTCGCCGGCCGTGCGGGGCCCGCCACGCTGGGCGCCGCCGCGCTGTTCGCCTGCTACGCCGCGGTGCACCTGGTGTCACCGGCCGCGATGGGCGCCGGTGACGTCAAGCTGGCGCTCGGCGTCGGCGGTCTCACCGGTGCCTTCGGGCCCGACGTGTGGGTGCTGGCCGCTCTGACGGCCCCACTGCTGACCGCCGGGTGGGCGGTGGTGGCGCTGCTGCGGCGGCGGGGATCGACGGTGCCGCACGGTCCGGCGATGTGCGCGGCGACGGCCGCCGCGGTGACCCTCGCCGTCCTGTGATTTCGGCGTGATCTCGAGCGTTCGCCGCGCGGAAGCGCGCCGAAATCGCTAGTGGTCCTCGCCGCGCGGGGGTGCGTCGAGCACGCTGTGGTCGTCGACCACCTTCTGCAGCGCGCTCACCCAATGGTCGTAGTACTGCCACTCGCCGCGTTGCGCCTCGGGGGCATCCTCCCAGCGGCCGATGGTCTCGATCAGGCTCTGCTGGAAGTCGCTCCAGTCGTAGTGGCCGAACTCCGACAGCGCGAGCGCCAGCCCGAACGCACGGCGCTGCCACTCGTGGTCGAACTGCGGGGCCGCCGCGTCCGTGGTGCAGGTGTCGTGGAGTCTCATGACACCGGTCCTGCGAGCCCCACACCCATCATCGACTCCGTGGTGACCAGGTCCATCAGCATCTCGTCGGTGAAATCGTCGGTGCCCGAAGGACGTTCGGGTATCACGAACCAACGGGAGTGGCCGCTGCTGTCCCACACCTTGATCTCGGTGTCCGCGGGCAGATCGACACCGACCTCGCTGAGCACCTTGCGCGGCTCACGCGCAGCCCGCGAGCGGAACACCGGATCCTTGTACCAATAGGGCGGCAGGCCGAGCACCGGCCACGGGAAACACGAGCAGAGCGTGCAGATCACCAGGTTGTGCACACCGGGGGAGTTGGCCACCGCCTGCAGATGCTCACCCTCGGCGCCGGCCATCCCGTCGGGCAGGTCGAGTTCGTCGATGGCAGACGGGGTGTCGTCGACCACCCGGGCCGCGAAACCGGGATCCGTCCATGCCTTCACGACGATCTTGCGGCCGTTGAGCGGTGTCATCTCCGACTCGAAGTAGGCCAGCACCTTGTCCACCGTCTGCGGGGTGATGATGCCCTTCTCGACCAGTAGCGACTCGAGCGCCGCCACCTTCGCCGCACTGGTCTCCTCACGGTCGTCGGGATAGGAGAACTGCCCGCTCATCTGACTCCTTCCAGGTAGGCCTCGAACAATTCGGCGTAGAACGTCTGCAGTCCCGGTTCGGCACGCGGCCCGAACATCTCCTCGGGGGTGAAGGCGACGATGTAGATCGGCATCGGGTCGCCGATGCCGTCGCCGGTGTGGGTGAAATAGCCGTAGTCGCCCTCGAAGACACGCTCGACGGTGCCGAGCCGTCCGCGCAGGTGTCCGGGCAGCCGAGTGTGCGCGCCGGCCGGGACGTTGGTGATCCGCACCTGGTCACCGACCGCGAACTTCGGGTGGGCGACGTCGCGCCGCGGGCTGTCGCCCCGGCGCAGGTACGCCACCACCTGGTCGTCGATGGCAGGCTCCACTGCCGAGGTGTCCTGCTCGGCGGCGCTGTCCAATTGGGCCTGGCGAGCCGCCAGTTCGGCTTCGTCGAGGTAGCCCTTGTCGATGAAGAACTGCGTGATGCCGCCGAGCCACTTCTCGTAGTAGCGGAACTTGAAGTAGTCGAACGGGTTCATCGCCTCGGCGCCGGTGCGCAGGTCCGCCCACGTCCATTCGTCCTTGAACGCGGTCGGCACCTCGTCGATCGGATACTGCGGCAACGCCGAGCCCAGGTGGTTGGACAACCCCATCATCGCCACGTGGATGCCGAAGATCCGTTTCTCCCAGTCCTCGACGAACACCCGCTTCTCGAGGTTCAGCGGCTCCGGTAGTCCTTCCAGACCGCCGAGGTTGTGCTGCAGTTTCATGACGCCGGGCTACCTTCCGTCGTGGTCTCCACCGCGGTGTCGCCGGTGAGCAGCGTCGCCACGTACTCCGAGAGCAGCCCGAACGACGCACCGAGCACGCACGCTGTCGCGGCGACCAGGCCGGGATGGCTGATCGTCGTCACGGTGACGGCGTTGCCGGTGCCCGCGACCGTCGACACGGTGGCTGCGAAGCCGACCACCACGGCCGGAGTGGTCGACAGCAGCGGCACCCAGGACGCCTGGACCATCACGGCGCTGCCGACGCCGACCGCCAACGCGACGGCGAAGACGCTGCCGCCCAGCAGGTGTCCGGCGTACAGGCTGGCCGAGGCGATGACGACGCCGACGAGGTTGCTCGACAGGGAACGCACCCAGCCGGCGACGCCGCCGCCGACGAAGAAGAACGAGGCCCACGTCAGGAACACCACCCAGATCGGGACGGTGATCACCTCGGCGGTCAGCGCCACCGCCACTCCGCCGAGCACGCCGATGCTCAGGGTGAGCGCTGACCGGGAGTCCATGCATGGACTGTGCCGGGAGTGTGTTTCCAGGCGGTGACGGTGGTTTTGCGATTGCGGTCGATCGCGCGGGGCGGCGGAACAGGCGGTGAAGACGCCTGCTCGGTACGCGCCGTGAATCGGCGAATTACGTCCGGGAAACCCGACGTGGGAAGATGGGACGCGTGTTGCGTTGGACCACTGCCGGGGAATCGCACGGCCGCGCCCTGGTGGCCATGCTCGAGGGCATGGTCGCCGGTGTGCACGTCACCTCCGAGGACATCGGCGCCCAGCTGAAGCGCCGTCGACTCGGCTACGGCCGCGGCGCCCGGATGAAGTTCGAGCAGGACCAGGTGACGGTGCTGGCCGGGGTCCGGCACGGCCTGACGCTGGGCGGGCCGATCGCCATCGAGATCGGCAACACCGAATGGCCGAAGTGGGAGACGGTGATGGCCGCCGACCCCGTCGACCCCGCCGAACTGGCCGACATCGCCCGCAACGCGCCGCTGACGCGGCCCCGGCCCGGCCACGCCGACTACGCCGGCATGCTCAAGTACGGCTTCGACGACGCCCGGCCCGTGCTGGAACGCGCCAGCGCCCGCGAGACGGCCGCCCGGGTCGCCGCGGGCACCGTCGCGCGCGGCTTCCTGCGTGAGGCCCTCGGCGTCGAGGTGCTCTCCCACGTCATCTCCATCGGCGCGAGCAAGCCCTACGACGGCCCGCCGCCGCAGCCCGCCGACCTGACCGCGATCGACGACAGCCCGGTCCGGGCGTTCGACAAGGACGCCGAGGACGCGATGATCGCCGAGATCGAGGCCGCCAAGCGCGACGGTGACACCCTCGGTGGCGTCGTCGAGGTCGTGGTGTCCGGGCTCCCGGTCGGCCTCGGCTCGTTCACCAGCGGCGACAACCGCCTGGACAGCCAGCTGGCCGCCGCGGTGATGGGCATCCAGGCGATCAAGGGCGTCGAGATCGGCGACGGTTTCGAGACCGCGCGCCGCCGCGGCAGCGTCGCCCACGACGAGATGTACCCGGGCCCCGACGGTGTGCTGCGGTCGACCAACCGCGCGGGCGGTCTCGAGGGCGGCATGACGAACGGCCAGGCGCTGCGGGTGCGGGCCGCGATGAAGCCGATCTCCACCGTGCCCCGCGCGCTCGCCACGGTCGACATGACCACCGGCGACGAGGCCGTCGCGATCCACCAGCGCTCCGACGTGTGCGCGGTGCCTGCCGCCGGTGTCGTCGTCGAGACGATGGTCGCACTCGTCGTCGCCCGCGCCGCGCTGCAGAAGTTCGGCGGCGACTCGTTGGCCGAGACCCGGACCAACATCGACTCCTACCTGCGGGCGGTCGCCGAGCGTGAGCCCTCGGGTCCCGCGGCGCAGGCGTCGGGCTGATGGCACCCAAGGCGGTGCTCGTCGGTCTGCCCGGCTCGGGTAAGTCGACCATCGGGCGCCGGCTGGCCAAGGCGACCGGACTGGCCCTGCTCGACACCGACGCCGCGATCGAGCAGACCACCGGCCGCACCATCGCCGACATCTTCAGCACCGACGGCGAGCAGGAGTTCCGCCGCATCGAGGAGCAGGTCGTGCGCTCGGCGCTGCAGACCCACGACGGTGTGCTCTCGCTCGGCGGCGGCGCCGTCACCACACCGGGCGTGCGCGAGGCACTGGCCGGCCACACCGTCATCTACCTGGAGATCAGCGCCGCCGAGGGGGTGCGCCGCACCGGCGGAAGCACCGTGCGACCGCTGCTGGCCGGGCCCGACCGGGCGGAGAAGTTCCGCGAGCTGATGGCCGCGCGGGCGCCGCTGTACCGCCGGGTGGCCACCATGCGGATCAACACCAACCGGCGCAACCCCGGGGCGGTCGTGCGCCACATCGTGGCCCGGCTGGACGCCGCACCCGCACCGGTGCCGACCGGGAAGCCGGTCGCCCGGCCCCGCAGG
The DNA here is from genome assembly GCF_025821665.1 of [Mycobacterium] manitobense. Taxonomy (GTDB): domain Bacteria; phylum Actinomycetota; class Actinomycetes; order Mycobacteriales; family Mycobacteriaceae; genus Mycobacterium; species Mycobacterium arseniciresistens. The sequence continues at coordinate 21,847 of NZ_JACKSJ010000245.1, read as the reverse complement.
CGCCGCAGGCCGCCGTGGCGGCGCGGCCCCGCCGGCCAGCAGCAGAGCGACACCCCGCCCACCCCCGCGGTCATGGCCGCACGGCACCCGGAGCGAAGGAATGACTGACCCGGTCGTCGTCGACGTGCTCGTCGACAGGCCCTACCCCGTGATCATCGGCACCGGCCTGCTCGGCGAGCTGGGCCGCACACTGGCGGGCAGGCACAAGGTCGCGGTGCTGCACCAGCCGACCCTCGCCCAGACCGCCGAGGCCATCCGGCACCACCTGGCCGAGCAGGGGATCGACGCCCACCGCGTCGAGATCCCCGACGCTGAGGCGGGCAAGGAGCTGCCGGTCGTCGGCTTCCTCTGGGAAGTGTTCGGCCGCATCGGCATCGGCCGCAAGGACGCCGTCGTCAGCCTGGGCGGGGGAGCGGCCACCGACGTGGCCGGCTTCGCCGCGGCCACCTGGCTGCGCGGGGTTGACATCGTCCACGTGCCGACCACGCTGCTCGCGATGGTCGACGCCGCCGTGGGCGGGAAGACGGGCATCAACACCGACGCGGGCAAGAACCTCGTCGGGGCGTTCCACCAGCCGGCCGCGGTGCTGGTCGACCTCGCCACCCTGGCGACCCTGCCCCGCAACGAGATCGTCGCCGGCATGGCCGAGATCGTGAAGGCCGGCTTCATCGCCGACCCGGCGATCCTCGACCTCATCGAGGCCGACCCCCAGGCGGCCCTCGATCCCACGAAAGATGTTCTGCCCGAACTGATCCGGCGATCAGTCACGGTCAAGGCCGAGGTGGTGGCCGCCGACGAGAAGGAGTCGGCGCTGCGCGAGATCCTCAACTACGGCCACACGCTGGCGCACGCCATCGAGCGGCGCGAGCGCTACCAGTGGCGCCACGGCGCGGCGGTCTCGGTGGGACTGGTGTTCGCCGCCGAACTGGGCCGGCTGGCGGGCCGCCTCGACGACGACACCGCCGAACGGCACCGCAGGGTGCTCACCGCGCTCGGGCTGCCAGTGCACTACGACGCCGACGCGCTGCCGCAGCTGGTGGAGTTCATGGCCGGCGACAAGAAGACCCGCTCGGGAGTGCTGCGCTTCGTGGTGCTCGACGGGCTCGCCAAGCCGGGTCGGCTGGAGGGCCCGGACCCGGCGCTGCTGGCCGCCGCCTACGCCGAGATCGGAGCCGGATCGTGACGACCGTGCGGGTGCTCAACGGCCCCAACCTCGGCCGGCTGGGCCGCCGCGAACCCGAGGTCTACGGCAGCACCACCCATGACGACCTGGTCGCGCTGATCGAACGCGAAGCCGCCGACCTGGGGCTCGAGGTGTCGGTGCGCCAGAGCGACAGCGAGGCCGACCTGCTGGGCTGGGTGCACGACGCCGCGGATGCGGGGGAGGCCGTGGTGCTCAACGCCGGCGCCTTCACCCACACCTCGATCGCGCTGCGCGACGCCTGCGCCGAACTGAGCGCCCCGCTGATCGAGGTGCACATCTCCAACGTGCACCGGCGCGAGCAGTTCCGGCACCACTCGTATCTCAGCGAGGTCGCGACCGGCGTGATCGTCGGTCTCGGCGTGCAGGGCTACGTCGCGGCGCTGCGCTACCTGGCGACCCTGAGCTAGGGCTGCTGCTGGCGCGGGGTGGTCGGCTCGTCCGCGCGCTCGGTGCCGCCGCCCTGCGTGGCCACCGGCGTGGTCTGCTGAGTCTCGGTCCCGTCGTCCCGCCGGTCTCCACTGCGCACCGCGGCGAACACGTCGGTGTCGGCCCGGTCGTCGCCGTCGTCCATGCCCTCACGGCGGCGGGGCTGCTGGACCGCCTTGCGGTCCACCAGCCACCGGCCGATCGTGGCGCCGAGGATCGCGAACAGGAACGTCAGCAGCGCGGTGAACGCCGCGAACGTGGTGAGCTCGTTCAGCAGTCCCTCGACATAGAGGCTCTTGTAGAAGATCCCGATGAACCATGCGACCAAGCCGCTGACGAAGCCGGCGAACAGCCCGGCCAGCAGCCAGGTCATCGCGAGGTCGGAACGCCGCTCGGGATCGGGGTTGCTGCGCGCGTCGGCCCGCCCGTCGATCAGCCCCCAGGCGAACACGGCGACGATGAAGAGAAGGACGAGGACCACGCTGATGAGGGAGGCTTTCGTCTCCCATACATTGATCGCCGCTCCCTGCACCAACCGGACGATCACCATCAGGGCAGCGAAGACCAGTCCGCGCAGTAACCACTTGCTCATGAGGGCACAGCGTAGCGAGTACCGTCAGCGGCTGTGACTCATTCCCAGCGTAGAGATCGGTTACGCGCCCGCCTCGAGGCCGCCGACCTGGCTGCCATGCTGGTCACCGACCTGGTCAATGTGCGTTATCTGTCCGGTTTCACCGGCTCGAACGCCGCTCTGCTGATCCTCGCCGACACGCCGGGCGCCGTGCTGGCCACCGACGGGCGGTACCGCACGCAGGCCGCGCAGCAGGCGCCCGACGTGGAGGCGGTGATCGACCGGGCGGTCGGGCCGTGCCTGGTGGCACGTGCCGGGGCGGCGCGGGTCGGCCGCCTGGGCTTCGAGAGTCACGTGGTCACCGTCGACGGTCATCGCGGACTGCTCGAGGCGGCGACGGACATCGAACTGGTCCGCGCGCCGCGCACCGTGGAGGCGCTGCGCGAGGTCAAGGATGCCGGGGAGATCGCGCTGCTGCGGCTCGCCTGCGAGGCCGCCGACGCCGCGCTGACCGACCTGGTGGAGCGTGGCGGGTTGCGGCCGGGCCGCACCGAGAAGGAGGTCGGCCGCGAACTCGAGTCACTGATGCTCGACCACGGCGCCGACGGCGTCTCCTTCGAGACCATCGTGGCGGCAGGCGCCAACTCGGCGATACCGCATCACCGGCCGACCGACGCCGTGCTCGCCACCGGCGACTTCGTCAAGATCGACTTCGGGGCGCTGGTCGCGGGTTACCACTCCGACATGACCCGCACCTTCGTGCTCGGGCGTGCTGAGCAGTGGCAGCGCGACATCTACACCCTGGTGTCCGACGCGCAGCGCGCCGGCCGTGAGGCGCTCGGGGCCGGGGTGGCCCTCAAGGACGTGGACGCCGCGTCCCGGCAGGTCATCGCCGACGCAGGCCACGCCGAGAACTTCGGCCACGGCCTCGGCCATGGGGTGGGCCTGCAGATCCACGAAGCGCCGGGAATCAACTCCATGGCCGCCGGTACACTGCTTGCTGGCTCCGCGGTCACCGTGGAACCCGGTGTCTACCTACCCGGCCGCGGCGGCGTCCGCATCGAGGACACGCTGGTCGTCAGTGAGGAATCCGACACCCCCGACTTACTCACCCGGTTCCCCAAGGAACTGGCCATCCTCTGACACAGAGAGCTAGGAGCAGTACCGACCGTGGCATCGACCGCCGACTTCAAGAACGGGCTCGTCCTCAACATCGACGGCCAGCTGTGGCAGATCACCGAATTCCAGCACGTCAAGCCCGGCAAGGGGCCGGCCTTCGTGCGCACCAAGCTCAAGAACGTGTTGTCGGGCAAGGTCGTCGACAAGACCTACAACGCCGGCGTGAAGGTGGAGACGGCGACGGTCGACCGCCGCGACGCCACCTACCTGTACCGCGACGGGTCGGACTTCGTCTTCATGGACTCCGAGGACTACGAACAGCACCCGTTGCCGGAGGCGCTGGTGGGCCGCGCCGCCGGCTTCCTGCTCGAGAGCATGGCGGTGCAGATCGCGTTCCACGACGGGGTGCCGCTGTACCTGGAGCTGCCGGTGACCGTGGAGCTCGTGGTCGCGTCCACCGAGCCGGGCCTGCAGGGCGACCGCTCCAGCGCAGGCACCAAGCCCGCGACCCTGGAGACCGGCGCCGAGATCCAGGTGCCGCTGTTCATCAACACCGGCGACAAGCTCAAGGTGGACTCGCGCGACGGCAACTATCTCGGTCGGGTCAATGCCTGACCGCACCGGAGGCCGGATCGATGCCTGACCGGCCTGACAAGGGCCGGCACCAGGCCCGTAAGCGGGCGGTCGACCTGCTGTTCGAGGCCGAGGCAAGGGGCATCAGCCCCGCCGAGGTCGCCGAGGCGAGAACGGCGTTGTCGCACACCCAGGCCGACGTCTTCGCGCTCAACCCCTACACCGTCACCGTGGCGCACGGCGTGACCGAACACCGCGCCCACATCGACGACCTCATCTCGGCGCACCTGCAGGGCTGGACGTTGGAGCGGCTGCCCGCGGTGGACCGGGCCATCCTGCGAGTCGCGGTGTGGGAGCTGCTGCACGCCGACGACGTGCCCCCGCCGGTGGCCGTCGACGAGGCCGTCGAACTGGCCAAGCAGCTGTCCACCGATGACTCGCCGAGCTTCGTCAACGGTGTGCTCGGCCAGGTGATGCTGGTGACACCGCAGATCCGAGCCGCATCCCAAGCCGTGCGGGAGGCGGTGCGGGGAACCCCGGAAGGCTAGGGACGTCATGGGGTCACCTCAGGACTGGGCGCCGTACTCCAGCGTGGAGGACGCGGCGCGGGTGTACCTGCGCGATCCCGAGCTGGCGCTCGACCAGCTGCGCGCCGTGGTCGACCTCCCGCAGATCACGTCGTTCATCATGTCCCGCGCCACAGTGGACGACTCGTGGAGCGACGAGGACGAGGTGCTGTGGCAGGAGGTCGTGCTGACCGACGGGTCGCGGTTGATCATGTGGCGGGCCGACGACTCGGTGTCGACCACCGGAGACCGTGAGCGCCGCGTGCTCGACGCCTCGGTGCGCACCATCTCGCTGTCGTCGATCACCGACCACGTGCTCACCACCGAGTACGAGGTGCTCGACGACGGCACCCGCAGGCTGGCTGAGGTGCGGCTGCGGATGTACACCCAACTGATCACCCGGGCGCGGCAGAGGTCGGCCACCGAGACCGACGTCTACTGCGAGTCGTTCCGCTACCACAAGACCGTCGACAACGGCGGTCTGGCGCAGATGCAGCGGCTCCTGCAGTTCGGCCGGGTGCTGTCGCGCTGCATGCGCTGAGCCGCAGCCGCAGACCCCGCGCGGGCGCCGCTTTTCGCTCAGCGCGATTGCAATGCCCCGGCCCCGCCCGGAGGTGGCGCATTCGCCGGAGGTACGGCTGATTCAGCAGGTCGGCGGCGGTGCGGCACGGCGCAATGGGCGGCCGCGGCCCGCGCTGACCGCGCGCAGCGGGAAGGCCTTGCGGAAAGCGCCTTAACGTGATTCGCGTGTCGCACGCCCCAGCCGGTCACGAACCGGGCCACGAAGCGGGAGCCATCCCGCTGCCCGGCCGGCGTGCCCGGGCGGACCGGGCCCGGCAGGTGGCCGACGTGCTTCGCCATCAGATCCACGCCGGCGCCTACGCCGACGGGCTTCCCGCCGAGCAAGACCTGGCCGCCGAGTTCTTCGTCTCCCGCAACACCGTGCGCGAGGCGCTCGCGGTGCTGAAGAACGAGGGCCTCATCGACCGCGGTCCACGGGTCGGCACCCACGTCGCGGTCCGCAAGTACGACCACGGACTCGACGCGCTGGCGGGTCTCAAGGAGACGTTCAAGGGCTACGGCGAGGTGCGCAACGAGGTCCGGGCGGCGATGCGGCTGGCCGCCCCGCCCGCAGTGGCGCGCCGGCTGCAACTCCCGCCCGGCGCGCAGGTGGTGTTCGTGGAGCGGCTGCGCTATCTCGGTGACCTCCCGCTCTCCCTCGACCTGACCTACCTCACACCCGACATCGGGGAGCAGGTGCTCGAACACCGGTTGGAGAACAACGACGTGTTCGCCCTCATCGAACAGGTCAGCGGGCAGCGCCTCGGCGCGGCGACGCTGGCGCTGGAAGCGGTGTCGGCGGACCCGCATTCGGCGGCGACGCTGCAGGTGCCCGACGGCGCCGCGCTGCTGATGCTCGAACGCCTCGCCAGTCTCGACGACGGCAGGCCCGTCGACCTGGAGTACATCCGCATGCGCGGTGACCGGATCACCATGCGCGGCAACCTGATCAGGAGTGACTCATGACGCTGGTGAACAACCAACGCGCCGACGTCCCGGTGACGATCGACGAATCGCTGTGCATCGAGGGCTGCACCCTGTGCGTCGACGTGTGCCCGCTCGACTCGCTGGCGATCAACCCGGAGAACGGCAAGGCGTTCATGCACGTCGACGAATGCTGGTACTGCGGCCCGTGCGCGGCCCGCTGTCCCACCGGCGCCGTCACGGTCAACATGCCCTACCTGATCCGTTAGTCCGGCTCGTCAGCCCCGACCTCCCAGGACACCCGCACATGAAACGCACCATCGCCGTGGCGCTCGCCGCCGCCACCGTCGGCTCGCTGGCCGCCTGCTCGCTGGACTCCCAGTCGCAATCCGACGGCACCGTCAACGTGGTCATCGGCTACCAGTCGAAGACCATCAACACCGTCACCGCCGGAACCTTGTTGAAGGCCAGGGGTTTCCTGGAGCAGCGGCTCGCCGACGTCAGCGAGTCCACCGGCGTCGAGTACAACGTCGAGTGGCAGGACTACGACACCGGCGCGCCGATCACCGCGCAGATGGTCGCCGAGAAGATCGACATCGGCTCCATGGGCGACTACCCGCTGCTGATCAACGGCTCCAAGACCCAGGCCAACGAGCGCGCCCGCACCGAGTTCGTCTCCGTCACCGGCTACAGCCCCACCGGGTCGCTGAACATGATTGTCGTGCCGCCGGATTCGCCGATCAGATCGGTCACCGACCTGAAGGGCAAAAAGGTCTCGGCCAGTGTGGGTTCGGCCGGGCACGGCACCCTGGTCCGGGCGCTCGACAACGCAGGCATCGACCCCAAGACCGGCGTCGAGGTGCTCAACCAGCAGCCGCAGGTCGGCGCGTCGGCACTGGAATCCAGTCAAGCACAAGCGCTTTCGCAATTCGTCGCGTGGCCGGGGCTGCTGGTCTTCCAGGACAAGGCGAAGCTGCTCTACGACGGCGCAGAGGGCGACTATCCCACCTTCCACGGTGTCGTCGTCCGGCGTGACTACGCAGGCCGGCACCCCGAGGTGCTCGACGCCTTCCTGCAGGCCCAGCTCGACGCCACCGACTTCCTCAACGACAAGCCGCTGGAATCGGCGAAACTCGTCGCCGAGGGCAGCGGGCTGCCTGAGGAGGTCGTCTACCTCTACAACGGTCCGGGCGGCACCAGCTTCGACACCACCCTCAAGCCGTCGCTGATCGAGGCCTTCAAAGGCGATGTGCCCTACCTGAAGTCCATCGGCGACTTCGCCGATCTGGACATCAACGGGTTCGTCTCCGACGAGGCGATCCGCAAGGCCTTCGCCGAACGCGGAGTCGACTACGACGCCGCACGCGACAGCACCGCCAACCCATCGGCGATCCGCGGCCGGGACCCGGTGTGCAACGCCGACGTCACCGATCCCCGGCTGGCGGGCGAACTCTGGCTCGACGGCCGCGACACCACCCAGCCGGCGGCGAACCCGGGATGCCTGCTGCGCGCCGTGCGCGAGGCCACCGCCCGCGGCGATAACGTCCGGGCGGCCTACGTGTCGGACACCGAGTACGGCACGCGGTGGTTCGCCGACAAGTCCGTCTGGGTGCGCTCCGGTGATCAACAGCGGCCGCAGTACCTGCCGTTCGGCACGCTCGCCGGCGCTCAGCGCTACACCGCAACCCATCCCGGGGCGACGGTCGTGGACTACCAGCAGGCGCTGGCGGGTGCGGTGTGACCGCCCCGCCCGCGGTGCTGGCCGCTGATGAACCCGCCGTCGCGGTACCTGCGGCACCGTCCCGACCTGCGCTGCGGCGCCGGCCCCTTGCCTCATGGGCGGTGCGCATCGCGTCGGTGGCTGCCGCCATCGCGCTCTGGCAGCTGCTGACCGCCAATGACGTGCGGCTGTGGCTTCGCTTCGACACCCTGCCGACTGTCACCGAGGTGATCGCCGCATTCGGAAGCCGCCTCGGCACCCAGGACTACTGGCTCGACCTCGGCCAGTCACTGATCCGGATCCTCACCGGCTTCGCGCTGGCCGCCGTCGCCGGCGTGGTCACCGGCATCATGCTCGGCCGCTCGCCGAGGTTCGCCAACGTCTTCGGCCCGCTGACCGAACTCGCCCGGCCCATCCCCGCCATCGCCATCGTGCCCGTGGCGATCCTGCTGTTCCCGACCGACGAGGCCGGGATCGTGTTCATCACCTTCCTCGCCGCGTACTTCCCGATCATGGTCAGCACCCGGCACGCCGTGCGCGCGCTGCCCACGCTGTGGGAGGACTCGGTGCGCACCCTCGGCGGCAACCGCTGGGACGTCATCAGCCGGGTCGTGCTGCCCGGCATCCTGCCCGGCGTGTTCGGCGGGCTGTCGGTCGGCATCGGCGTCGCATGGATCTGCGTCATCTCCGCGGAGATGATCTCGGGCCGGCTCGGCGTGGGATACCGCACCTGGCAGGCCTACACCGTGCTGGCCTACCCGCAGGTGTTCGTCGGCATCATCACCATCGGGGTGCTCGGATTCGCCACCTCGGCCGCCGTGGAACTGATCGGGCGCCGTGTCACCCGCTGGCTGCCCCGCGGTGAGGGGAGTAACCGATGACCGGCATGAACCTCACCCTGCGGGACCTCGTGCTCAGCTACGGCGGCGCGCCGGTCATCGACGGCCTCGACCTCGACGTGCGGCCGGGGGAGATCCTGGTGCTCACCGGCCCGTCGGGATGCGGCAAGTCGACGGTGCTGCGGGCGCTGGCCGGCCTGCTGACACCCGACGCCGGCGAGGTGCTCGCCGACGGGGCGCCCGTCACCACGACGTCGCGGGACCGGGCGATGGTGTTCCAGGACAACGCGCTGCTGCCGTGGCTCACCGTGCAGTCCAATGTCGAATTGGCGCTCAAGCTGGCCGGCCGGCCACGGCAGGGCAGGCGCGACGAGGCGCTGAAGTGGATCGCCGACGTCGGCCTCACCGGCTTCGAGCGCTACCTGCCCAAGAGCCTGTCCGGCGGGATGCGCCAGCGGGTGCAACTGGCCCGCGGTCTCGCCGGGGAGCCGCGCGCGGTGATGATGGACGAGCCGTTCGGCGCGCTGGACGCCCAGACCCGGACCACCATGCAGGAGTTGCTGATCGACACCTGGCGCGCGCATCCCACCACCGTGGTGTTCGTCACCCACGACGTCGACGAGGCCCTGCTGATCGGTGACCGCATCGCGGTGCTCGGACGGGCCGGGCAACCGCTGCGGGCGCTGCTGGACGTGCCGAGCCCACGCGACCACACCGTCGACCGCACCGCGATACGCGCCGAGGCGATCTCGAACCTGGGCACCGCCCCCGACCACCCGGAGCTCGTCAGTTGATGGACATCCCCACCCTCGCCCCCGAGCCCACCCGGCTGGACTGCGACGTGCTGGTCATCGGTGGCGGCACCGCGGGCACGATGGCCGCGCTGTCGGCCGCCGAACACGGTGCGCGGGTGCTGCTGCTGGAGAAGGCCCACGTCCGGCATTCGGGCGCGCTGGCCATGGGCATGGACGGCGTCAACAACGCCGTCATCCCCGGCAAGGCGACGCCGGAGGACTACGTCGCCGAGATCACCCGCGCCAACGACGGAATCGTCAACCAGCGCACCATCTATCAGACCGCGACTCGCGGATTCGCGATGGTGCAGCGGCTGGAGCGCTACGGCGTGAAGTTCGAGAAGGACGAGCACGGCGAGTACGCCGTGCGCCGGGTGCACCGGTCCGGTTCCTACGTGCTGCCGATGCCGGAGGGCAAGGACGTCAAGAAGGCGCTCTACCGGGTGCTGCGGCAACGGTCGATGCGCGAGAAGATCCAGATCGAGAACCGTCTGATGCCGGTCCGCGTGCTCACCAGCGGTGGTCGGGCCGTGGGCGCCGCCGCGTTCAACACCCGAACCGGCGAGTTCGTCACCGTCGCGGCCAAGGCCGTGGTGCTCGCGACCGGGGCGTGCGGACGGCTGGGACTGCCGGCGTCGGGCTACCTCTACGGCACCTACGAGAACCCGACGAACGCAGGCGACGGCTATTCGATGGCCTTCCACGCCGGCGCCGAGCTGTCCGGAATCGAGTGCTTCCAGGTCAATCCGCTCATCAAGGACTACAACGGCCCGGCATGCGCCTACGTCGCCAACCCGTTCGGCGGCTACCAGGTCAACGCCCTCGGTGAACGCTTCGTCGACTCCGACTACTGGTCGGGCCAGATGATGGCGGAGGTCAAGCAGGAGATCGAGTCCGCCCGCGGGCCGATCTACCTCAAGGTGTCGCACCTGCCCGACGAGACGCTGTCGGCGCTGGAGAACATCCTGCACACCACGGAGCGGCCGACCCGGGGCACCTTCCACGCCAACCGCGGTCACGACTACCGCACCCACGACATCGAGATGCACATCTCCGAGATCGGTTTGTGCAGTGGCCATTCTGCGTCCGGTGTCTGGGTGGACGAGCATGCGCGCACCACGGTGCCCGGACTCTACGCGGCGGGCGACCTGGCGTGCGTGCCGCACAACTACATGATCGGCGCCTTCGTCTACGGCGACCTGGCCGGATCGCACGCCGCGGGCACGCTCGCGGACGTACCGGTTCCCGCCGCCCTCCCGCGCGACCAGTTGCAGGAGGCGCACGACCTCATCTACCGGCCGCTGCGGCATCCGTCCGGGCCGCCACAGCCGCAGGTCGAGTACAAGCTGCGCCGGTTCGTCAACGACTATGTGGCGCCGCCGAAATCGGCCACCAAGCTGTCGATCGCCGTGCAGACGTTCGAACGGATGCGCAGCGAGATCGCCGGGATGGGCGCCACCACGCCGCACGAGCTGATGCGTGCGGTGGAGGTGTCGTTCATCCGCGACTGCGCGGAGATGGCCGCCAGGTCGTCGCTGACCCGCACCGAATCACGCTGGGGGCTCTACCACGACCGTGCCGACCTGCCCGGCCGCGATGACGACAACTGGCGCTACCACCTGAACCTGCGCAAGACCGCCGCCGGGTCGATGGAGTTCCTCAAGCGCCCCGTCGCAGCGTATTTCGTGCCGGTGCCGGGTCTGGACCATCTGCCGTCGGATGCCCCGGTGACCACGGTGGCGCAGCCGGAGCTGGTCGGGGGCCGCGCCCCGCTGGACGAGAAGATCCGGCCGCGCGAAGTGGCCGCCGAACCGCCGTCTCCGCGCATCGCGGCGGTGCTCGCGCTGGAGGAGCCCTCGGTGGCCGACCTCGCCGGGTACCTCATTGATCCCGATCCGGGGGTGCGGCGCACGGCGGTGGCCACGCTGGTCGAGGTACTGCCGGACGGCTACGCCGACGGGCTGTTCCGCGCACTGGGCGACGAGGCGCCCGAGGTGCGTGGCGTTGCGGCCGAGAGCGTGCGTGAGCTGGTCGAGGTGCTACCGGCACCCGAAGCCGTTGCGGGACACCTGCGCTCGCCGGACGCGGTGGTGCGGGCCGTCGCCCTCTATCTGCTCAGTTCGCGACGGGTGGGCGCGGCGGACGCCTATCGCGAGGCGCTGTCCGACGCCGACCACCGGGTGCGCATCGAGGCGGTGCGGGCGCTGGTGTCGGTCGACGACGTCGACGGGGTCGCGGCGGGCGCCACCGACGAGAACCGTGAGGTGCGCATCGCCGTCGCCAACGGCCTTGGCACCCTCGGGGCGGGCGCCGACGCGGTCCGCGCCCTGATCGACGACGCCGACCCGCTGGTGCGCGCCGCAGCGCTGGCCGCCATGGGGGCGATCGGGTGGGGCGCCGACGACGGACCGACGGTCGAGGGCGCGCTCGCCGCGTCGGCCTGGCAGATCCGCCAGGGCGCGGCGCGGGCGCTGGCGGGTGCTCCGTCGCCCTCGACGGCCGTGCCCCCGCTGTCGCGGGCGTTGGCCGATCCGCACCTGGACGTCCGCAAGGCCGCAGTGCTCAGCCTCACCCGGTGGGCGTCCTCCGAGCAGGCCGCCCGCGACGCGCTGGGCCTGGCGCTCGACGACGGTGACGCCGACGTCCGTGCCTACGCGCGCCGGGCGCTGGCCGGCTGAGGGCTCACAGGTCGAGCGCCTGGTACGTCCGGCGGACGAACTTCGGTTGCACGGACTGCAGGGTGAGCAGCGACGTGTTGCCCGCCACGGCGGCCGCCGCGTCGGCGCCGAAGTTGGGCAGATTCTGGATCAGGTAGATCAGGATCATGTCGGCGGCGGGGTCGGCCTGCCACCACGTCCCGTACGCGCCGGGCCAGCCGAAGGTGCCCGCCCCGCCTGGCCCGAACAGCTGACGTGACTTGGCCGGGTCGGTGACCACCGACAGGTTCAGCCCGAAGCCGCGCCCGATCCAGAACGGCATGCCGAGGAACGGGTGGCGCTTCTGCTCGGGCGTGAGCCGGTCGGTGCGCATCGACTGCACCGACTCCTCCGAGAGCACCCGCACGCCGTCGACGCTGCCGCCCTCCAGCAGCATCCGGGCGAACCGCAGGTAGTCGTCGGCGGTGGAGAACAGGTTCGCCCCGCCCATGCAGAACGGCGGCGGCGTGGTGGTCGGCGGCCCCATCGCGTCGTGGCTGAGCGTGTCGTCATCGGTGAGCTTGTACATCGTCGCGACCCGGCCTCGGTTTCGCGGATCCACGAAGAACCCGGTGTCGACCATGCCGAGCGGCCCGAGGATCCGTTCAGTCATGACGTCCTGCAGCGTCGCGCCCTCGATGCGTTCGAGCAGCACGCCGAGCACGTCGGTGGCGTTGCTGTAGGTCATCCGGTCGCCGGGCTGGTGCTGCAACGGCAGGGCGGCGATCTCGGCGAGCCAGGCGTCCGGCGACTGCTTGGCCGAGATGCGGCCGTACGCGCGCGCGAGCGGCCCGGTGACCGAGAAGAAGTACGCGAGTCCGCTGCGGTGGGTCATCAGGTCGTCGACGGTGATCGGTCGGCGGGCCGGGTGCGTGCGGTCCAGCGGGCCGCCCGGGGTGTCGAGCACGCGCAGGTCGGCCAGTTCGGGCAACCACTTCGTGACCGGGTCGGTCAGGGCGAGCTTGCCCTCCTCGACCAGGGCCATGGCCGCCGCCACCGTCACCGGTTTGGTCATCGACGCGATGCGGAACACCGTGTCGCGGCGCATCGGCAACCCGGCCTCGATGTCGCGGTGGCCGATCTCGTTGACCTGCTCGATGCGTCCGTCGCGCCACACCAGGGTCACCGCGCCGGCGAGCACCCCGGCGTCGACCGCGTCCCGGATCGAGGCCTGATTACCACTGAGATTCACCTAGCCAGGCTAGCCAGCGCGGGCGGGCGCCGCCGCGGTGGTAGGCTCCGCGGCAGTTTGACATCCTTTAACGATCCGTCCGGCGAGGCGGAGAAGGAGGTCTGGATCGCGCGTGGGCAGTCCTGACACCCCCGACCGGGAATTGATGACGGCGGCGGACGTGGGCCGCACCATTTCCCGTATCGCGCATCAGATCATCGAGAAGACCGCACTCGACGGCGGCGCCGATGCGCCCCGCGTGGTGCTGCTCGGCATTCCCACCCGCGGCGTCACGCTGGCGGCGCGGCTGGCGGCCAACATCAGCGAATTCTCCGGCGTGACCGTGGGCCACGGTGCGCTGGACATCACGCTGTACCGCGACGACCTGGCAGGCAAGCCGCCGCGCCCGCTCGAGGAGACCTCGATCCCCGCGGGCGGCATCGACGGCGCGCTGGTGATCCTGGTCGACGACGTGCTCTACACGGGGCGTTCGGTGCGCTCGGCGCTGGACGCGCTGCGAGACATCGGCCGGCCCCGGATCGTGCAACTCGCCGTGCTGGTGGATCGTGGGCACCGCGAACTGCCGCTGCGCGCCGACTACGTCGGCAAGAACGTGCCCACCTCGCGGAGCGAGAACGTCAAGGTGCGGCTGGTCGAGAACGACGGCGGACGCGACGGCGTGTCCATCGCACCCCAGGGAGGGCCGAAAAGGTGAAGCATCTGCTCTCTGCCGCCGACCTGAGTCGCGACGAGGCCACGGCGATCCTCGACGACGCCGACCGGTTCGGCCAGGCGCTGCTCGGCCGTGAGGTCAAGAAGCTGCCGACTCTGCGCGGCCGCACGGTGATCACGATGTTCTACGAGAACTCGACCCGCACCCGGGTGTCGTTCGAGGTGGCGGGCAAATGGATGAGCGCCGACGTGATCAACGTCAGCGCATCGGGATCCTCGGTCGCAAAGGGGGAGTCGCTGCGCGACACCGCGCTGACACTGCGGGCCGCGGGCGCCGACGCGCTGATCATCCGCCATCCTGCTTCCGGTGCGGCGCAACAGCTCTCGGAGTGGACGGCGGAGCCCAACGGCGGTCCGAGTGTGATCAACGCCGGTGACGGCACCCACGAGCACCCGACCCAGGCGCTGCTCGACGCGCTGACCATCCGCCAGCGGCTCGGTGGGATCGAGGGCAGGCGGGTGGTGATCGTCGGCGACGTCCTGCACAGCCGGGTCGCCCGCTCCAACGTGTCGCTGCTGCACACCCTCGGCGCCGAGGTGGTGCTCGTGGCGCCGCCGACGCTGCTGCCCGTCGGTGCGAGCGAGTGGCCGGTCACGGTGTCGCACCACCTCGACGCCGAACTGCCCGGCGCTGACGCGGTGCTGATGCTGCGGGTGCAGGCCGAGCGGATGAACGGCGGCTTCTTCCCGTCCAGCCGGGAGTACTCGGTGCGCTACGGCCTGTCGCAGAAGCGTCAGGCGCTGCTGCCGGGCAATGCCGTCGTTCTGCATCCCGGGCCGATGCTGCGCGGGATGGAAATCGCCTCCTCGGTGGCCGACTCGTCGCAATCCGCTGTGCTGCAACAGGTCTCCAACGGCGTGCACGTCCGGATGGCCGTGCTGTTCCATCTGCTCGTCGGCGCCGAAAAGGAGGCGATCAGCGCATGAGTGCCACTGTCCTGATCCGGGGCGTCCGCCCCTACGGCGAAGGTGAACCGGTCGACGTGCTGGTCGACGACGGCCAGATCGCCGAGATCGGCGCCGGCCTCGCCGTTCCGGACGACGCAGACGTGATCGATGCCAACGGGCAGATCCTGCTGCCGGGTTTCGTCGACCTCCACACCCATCTGCGCGAACCCGGCCGCGAGTACGCCGAGGACATCGAGACCGGTTCGGCCGCAGCGGCGCTGGGTGGATTCACCGCGGTGTTCGCGATGGCCAACACCGATCCCGTCGCCGACAGCGTGGTGGTCACCGACCACGTCTGGCACCGCGGGCAGGAGGTCGGGCTGGTCGACGTGCACCCCGTCGGCGCGGTCACCGTCGGCCTGGCCGGAACCCAGCTCACCGAGATGGGCATGATGGCCGCCGGGGCCGGGCAGGTCCGGATGTTCTCCGACGATGGCATCTGCGTGCACGACCCGCTGATGATGCGGCGTGCGCTGGAGTACGCCACCGGCCTGGGCGCTTTGATCGCCCAGCACGCCGAGGAGCCCCGGCTGACCGTCGGCGCCGTCGCCCACGAGGGTCCCACTGCCGCGCGGCTCGGACTGGCCGGCTGGCCGCGCGCCGCCGAGGAGTCGATCGTCGCCCGCGACGCGCTGCTGGCCCGCGACGCCGGCGCGCGCGTGCACATCTGTCACGCATCCACCGCGGGCACCGTCGAACTCGTCCGGTGGGCCAAGGAACAGGGCATCGCGATCACCGCCGAGGTGACCCCACACCACCTGCTGCTCGACGACAGCCGGTTGGTCGACTACGACGGGCGCAACCGGGTGAACCCGCCGCTGCGGGAGGCCGGCGACGCCGAAGCGCTGCGGCAGGCGCTGGCCGACGGCGTCATCGACTGCGTCGCCACCGACCACGCCCCGCACGCCGAGCACGAGAAGATGTGCGAGTTCGCCCACGCCCGCCCCGGCATGCTCGGCCTGCAGACCGCGTTGTCGGTGGTGGTCGAGACGATGGTGCGGTCGGGCCTGCTGACCTGGCGCGACGTGGCCAGGGTGATGAGCGAGAACCCAGCGCGCATCGTCGGGCTGCCCGATCAGGGCCGTCCGCTGGAGGTCGGTGAGCCGGCCAACCTGACCGTCGTCGACCCCGACACCACCTGGACCGTGGCGGGCTCCGACCTCGCCAGCCGTTCGGACAACACGCCTTTCGAGCAGATGACGCTGCCCGCAGTCGTCACGCTCACGATGCTGCGCGGCAGGATCACCGCCCGCGACGGGAAGAGCGCAGTCTCATGAACACCCCGACGCTGATCGCATCGCTGATCATGGCCGCACTTGTGGTGCTGCTGATCGCGTTCTTCATCCGGCAGATGCTGCGCGGCTGGGTGCATCGCGCGCAGCGGCAGGCCGAGCTGATCGGCAAGCTGCCCGCACTGCCCGACACCGTGGGCTCCGCGACCGTCACCGCCACCCCTGGCCTCTACGTCGGAACCACACTGTCGCCGAGCTGGCAGGATCGCGTCGCCGCCGCCGATCTCGGGTTCCGGGCCAAGGCCGTCCTCACCCGTTACCCGGAGGGGATCATGGTGCAGCGCACCGGCGCCGGGCCGATCTGGATCCCCGAGGACACGATCGTGGCCATCCGCACCGAAATGGGTATCGCCGGCAAGGTGATCCCACACCGCGGGGCGGACCGTGGCGACGGCGTGCTGGCGATCCGATGGCGGCTGCCGTCCGGTGTGGAGATCGACACCGGGTTCCGGGCCGACGACCGGCACCGCTACGCCGAATGGGTTCAGACGCCCCCGACCGACAGCGTCGGCGACAACGTGGAAGGCAAGACAGCGTGACATCTGTTGCTCTACTGGTGCTCGAGGACGGGCGGACGTTCACCGGGACGGAGTTCGGCGCCGTCGGCCAGACGCTGGGCGAGGCGGTGTTCTCCACCGGCATGTCGGGCTACCAGGAGACGCTCACCGACCCGAGCTACCACGGTCAGATCGTGGTGGCCACCGCGCCGCAGATCGGCAACACCGGCTGGAACAACGAGGACGCCGAGAGCCGCGGCGACAAGATCTGGGTGGCCGGCTACGCGGTGCGCGATCCGTCGCCGCGCCCGTCGAACTGGCGAGCCACCGGCACTCTGGACGCCGAACTGGTGCAGCAGGGCATCGTCGGGATCGCCGGTATCGACACCCGGGCGCTGGTGCGGCACCTGCGCAGCCGCGGGTCGATGAAGGCGGGCATCTTCTCCGGTGACGCCCTGGCCGGCGCCGACGAACTGCTGGAGCGGGTACGCAACCAGCCTGCGATGCTCGGCGCCGATCTCGCCGGCCAGGTCAGCACCGATGTCACCTACGTGGTGGAGCCCGAGGGCGGCCACCGGCTCACCGTCGCCGCCATCGACCTCGGCATCAAGACCAACACGCCGCGCAACTTCGCCCGCCGCGGCATCCGCAGCCACGTGCTGCCGTCGGATGCCACGTTCGCCCAGATCGCCGACCTGAAACCGGACGGGGTGTTCCTGTCCAACGGCCCCGGCGACCCGGCCACCGCCGATCACATCGTCGGTGTCACCCGCGAGGTGCTCGGCGCCGGGATCCCGCTCTTCGGCATCTGTTTCGGCAACCAGATCCTCGGCCGCGCGCTGGGCCGGTCGACCTACAAGATGGTGTTCGGCCACCGCGGCATCAACATCCCCGTGATCGACCACCAGACCGGCAGTGTCGCGATCACCGCGCAGAACCACGGCTTCGCACTCGAAGGTGAGGCGGGGGAGGAGTTCGACACCCCGTTCGGGCGGGCCGTCGTCAGCCACACCTGCGCCAACGACGGCACCGTCGAGGGTGTCAAACTGGTTGACGGCCGCGCGTTCTCGGTGCAGTACCACCCCGAGGCGGCAGCCGGTCCGCACGACGCCAACTACCTGTTCGACCAATTCGTCGACCTGATGGCGGAGGAGAAGTAGATGCCGCGCCGCGAAGACCTCAACCACATCCTGGTGATCGGCTCCGGTCCGATCCTGATCGGCCAGGCCGCCGAGTTCGACTACTCCGGCACCCAGGCCTGCCGCGTGCTGCGCGACGAAGGCCTGCAGGTCAGCCTGATCAACTCCAACCCGGCGACGATCATGACCGACCCGGAGTACGCCGACCACACCTACGTCGAACCGATCACGCCGGCGTTCGTGGAACGGGTGATCGCCGCACAGGCCGAGCGCGGCAACAAGATCGACGCGCTGCTGGCCACCCTCGGCGGGCAGACCGCGCTCAACACCGCGGTGTCGCTCTACGAGAACGGCGCACTCGAGCGATACGGCATCGAGATGATCGGCGCCGACTTCGAGGCGATCCAGCGCGGTGAGGACCGGCAGAAGTTCAAGGACATCGTCGCCAAGGTGGGCGGCGAATCGGCGCGCAGCCGGGTCTGTTTCACCATGGACGAGGTCCGTGAGACCGTCGAGGACCTCGGACTGCCGGTCGTCGTCCGCCCGTCGTTCACCATGGGTGGGCTGGGGTCGGGCATGGCGTACTCCGCCGAGGACGTCGAACGAATGGCCGGCCACGGCCTGGCCTCATCACCGTCGGCCAATGTGCTGATCGAGGAATCCATCTACGGGTGGAAGGAATACGAGCTCGAGCTGATGCGCGACCATCGCGACAACGTGGTGGTGGTGTGCTCGATCGAGAACTTCGACCCAATGGGCGTGCACACCGGCGATTCGGTGACCGTGGCGCCGGCGATGACGCTCACCGACCGCGAGTACCAGACCATGCGCGACCTGGGGATCGACATCCTGCGCGAGGTCGGCGTCGACACCGGCGGCTGCAACATCCAGTTCGCGGTGAACCCGGCCGACGGCAGGCTGATCGTCATCGAGATGAACCCGCGGGTGTCGCGCTCGAGTGCGCTGGCGTCCAAGGCGACCGGCTTCCCGATCGCGAAGATCGCCGCGAAGCTGGCCATCGGCTACACCCTCGACGAGATCATCAACGACATCACCAAGGAGACGCCGGCCTGCTTCGAGCCGACGCTCGACTACGTGGTGGTCAAGGCGCCGCGCTTCGCGTTCGAGAAGTTCCCCGGCGCCGACGCCACCCTGACCACCACCATGAAGTCGGTCGGCGAGGCGATGTCGCTGGGCCGCAACTTCATCGAGGCGCTCGGCAAGGTGATGCGCTCACTGGAGACCAAGCGGGCCGGCTTCTGGACCACGCCGGATCCCGACCTCACGGTCGACGAGGTGCTCACCGGGCTGCGCACCCCGACCGACGGCCGGGTCTACGACATCGAACTGGCGCTGCGTCTCGGTGCGACGGTCGAGCAGGTGGCCGAGGCCTCCGGCGTCGACCCGTGGTTCGTCGACCAGATCTCTCGCCTGGTGGCGCTGCGCGCCGAGATCCTCGAGGCGCCGGTGCTCGACGGGTCGCTGCTGCGCCGGGCCAAGCACAGCGGCCTGTCCGACGGCCAGATCGCGGCGCTGCGACCGGAACTGGCCGGCGAGATGGGTGTGCGGGCGCTGCGCCAGCGGCTCGGCATCCATCCGGTGTTCAAGACGGTCGACACCTGCGCCGCCGAGTTCGAGGCCAAGACGCCGTACCACTACAGCAGCTACGAGCTCGATCCGGCGGCCGAGACCGAGGTCGCGCCGCAGGCGGAGAAACCCAAGGTGCTCATCCTGGGCTCCGGGCCCAACCGCATCGGTCAGGGCATCGAGTTCGACTACTCCTGCGTGCACGCCGCCACCACGCTGAGCGCGGCCGGATTCGAGACCGTGATGGTCAACTGCAACCCCGAGACGGTGTCCACCGACTACGACACCGCCGACCGGCTGTACTTCGAGCCGCTGACCTTCGAGGACGTACTCGAGGTCTACTACGCCGAATCGGCCTCGGGGGCAGGCGGACCCGGTGTCACCGGCGTGATCGTGCAGCTCGGCGGGCAGACCCCGCTCGGGCTGGCCGAACGGCTGGAGAAGGCCGGGGTGCCGATCGTCGGCACCAGCCCCAAGGCCATCGACCTCGCCGAGGACCGCGGGGCGTTCGGGGAGCTGCTGAACTCCGCGGGGCTGCCCGCGCCGAGGTTCGGCATGGCGACCAGCTTCGATCAGGCTCGCCGCATCGCCGCCGACATCGGTTACCCGGTGCTGGTGCGGCCGTCCTACGTGCTCGGCGGGCGCGGCATGGAGATCGTCTACGACGACGAGACCCTGCACGGCTACATCACCCGGGCGACCGAACTGTCGCCCGAGCACCCGGTGCTGGTGGACCGGTTCCTCGAGGACGCCATCGAGATCGACGTCGACGCACTCTGCGACGGCACCGAGGTGTACATCGGCGGGATCATGGAGCACATCGAGGAGGCCGGCATCCACTCCGGCGACTCGGCGTGCGCGCTGCCGCCGGTGACGTTGGGCCGCAGCGACATCGAGTCGGTGCGCCGGGCCACCGAGGCGATCGCGCAAGGCATCGGCGTGGTCGGTCTGCTCAACGTGCAGTACGCGCTCAAGGACGACGTGCTCTACGTGCTCGAGGCGAATCCGCGCGCCAGCCGCACCGTCCCGTTCGTGTCCAAGGCGACGTCGGTGCCGCTGGCCAAGGCGTGTGCGCGGATCATGCTCGGCACCACCATCGCCCAGCTGCGCGAGGAGGGACTGCTGGCCGCTACCGGTGACGGCGCCACCACGCCGCGCAACGCCCCGGTGGCGGTCAAGGAGGCGGTGCTGCCGTTCCACCGGTTCCGGCGCGCCGACGGCGCCCAGGTGGATTCGCTGCTCGGCCCGGAGATGAAGTCGACCGGCGAGGTGATGGGGATCGACCACGACTTCGGCAGCGCCTTCGCCAAGAGTCAGACCGCCGCGTACGGGTCACTGCCCAAGGAGGGCACGATCTTCGTCTCGGTGGCCAACCGCGACAAGCGTTCGCTGGTGTTCCCGGTCAAGCGGCTCGCCGATCTGGGCTTCCGGGTGCTGGCCACCGAGGGCACCGCGGAGATGCTGCGCCGCAATGGAATTCCGTGCGACGAGGTGCGCAAGCACTACGAGAGTCCGAGTGGCGCCGACGACAAGCGGCTCTCGGCGGTGGACGCCATCCGCGCCGGTGAGGTGGACATGGTGATCAACACCCCGTACGGCAACTCCGGGCCGCGCATCGACGGATACGAGATCCGGTCGGCGGCGGTGTCCATGAACATCCCGTGCGTGACGACGGTGCAGGGCGCGTCGGCGGCGGTGCAGGGCATCGAGGCCGGTATCCGCGGCGACATCGGGGTGATGAGTCTTCAGGAACTGCACAGCGAGCTGGAATCACGCTGACCGTGCCGGGGTTCGGTCGTCGGCTCGCCGAGGCGGTGGCGCGTAGCGGACCGCTGTGCCCGGGCATCGATCCGCATCCCGCGCTGCTGCGGGACTGGGGGCTGTCCACGGGGGTGGACGGGCTGCGGACGTTCTGCCAGACCTGCGTGGCGGCGTTCGGCGACTTCGCCATCGTCAAGCCGCAGGTCGCGTTCTTCGAGCCGTACGGCGCCGCCGGCTTCGCCGTGCTCGAGGAGACCATCGCCGAGTTGCGGGCGGCCGGGGTGCTGGTGCTGGCCGACGCCAAACGAGGCGACATCGGGTCCACCATGGCGGCCTACGCCGAGGCCTGGGCCGGCGACTCGCCGCTGGCCGCCGACGCCGTCACCGCGTCGCCGTATCTCGGCTTCGGCGCGCTGCAACCGCTGCTGGACACGGCGGCCGCCCACGGCAGGGGAGTCTTCGTGCTTGCCGCGACGTCGAATCCGGAAGGTGCGTCGGTGCAGCGTGCCCTGGTCGACGGGCCGACCGACGGGCGCACGGTCGCGCAATCCGTCGTCGACGCCGCCGCAGCGGTCAACCGCGCCACCGCTCCCGAGCCCGGATCGGTCGGCGTCGTGGTCGGCGCCACCCTGGCCGAACCGCCGGACGTGAGCGCGCTGGCCGGCCCCGTCCTGGTGCCAGGCGTCGGGGCCCAGGGCGGCAGGCCCGAGGCGCTCGGCGGCCTCGG
>NZ_JACKSJ010000244.1 GCF_025821665.1 [Mycobacterium] manitobense | reverse complement strand
CAGGCCCGCGACCCCGCCCCCGCGGCAGCCCGCACCCGTGGCGAAGCCCCGGCGGCGCCGACGCCGGGGCCGGATCGTCGGCTCACTGCTGCTGGTCACGGTGCTCGCGCTCGTGGGCGCCGCCGTGTGGATCGACACCTCGCTGCACCGGATCCCGGCGCTGTCGAACTACCCCGACCGGCCCGCCGCCGGGCGCGGCACCACCTGGCTGCTCGTCGGCTCGGACAGCCGCCAGCACCTCTCCCCCGAACAACAGGCCGAGCTGGCGACGGGCGGCGACATCGGGGTCGGCCGAACGGACACCATCCTGCTCGTCCACGTCCCCGGCCTGCTCTCGAGCGCGCCGACCACGATGGTGTCCATCCCACGCGACTCCTACGTGCCCATCCCCGGCTACGGCGAGGACAAGATCAACGCCGCCTTCTCGATCGGTGGCGCGCCGCTGCTGGCGCAGACGGTCGAACAGGCGACCGGGCTGCGGCTGGACCACTACGGCGAGATCGGCTTCGACGGATTCGCCGAGGCCGTCGACGCGGTCGGCGGCGTGACGATGTGCCCGCCCGAGCCGATCGACGATCCGCTGGCCGGCATCAGCCTGCCCGCGGGCTGTCAGGAGCTCGACGGCCGCAATGCGCTCGGCTATGTCCGCACCCGTGCCACCCCGCGCGCCGACCTCGACCGGATGACCAATCAGCGCGCCTTCATGTCGGCGCTGCTGCACCGCGCCGCCAGCCCCTCGGTGCTGCTGAACCCGCTGCGGTGGTATCCGCTGGTTCATGCGGCGGGCGGCGCACTGGCGGTCGACGAGGGCGCGCACGTGTGGGATCTGGCGAGGCTGGCGTGGGCGCTGCGCGGCGACGTCACGACGACGACGGTGCCCATCGGCGAGTTCACCGGCAGCGAGTCCGGTGCCGTCGTGGTGTGGAACAGCGAAGCGGCGAGCCGGCTCTTCGAGGCCCTCGCCACCGACGCTCCGATCCCCGCCGACACCATCGACACGCAGCCGTGAGTTCGGTTAGGTGCCCTCAGCAAACGCCACCGAAATTGCGTGACCGCGGCCACAGCACTTAGGGAAACCTCGCCTCAATAAGGCAGACCTTTGCTGACAACCCCCTCTGACCTGCTATATCCTCGCTTTCATGAGCAATGACAGCGCACTCGACACCAAGTTCCACGAGCTCCTCACGGACCAGGTGCGCAGCGAGTTCACCGCCGCCCAGCAATACATCGCTATCGCGGTGCACTTCGACGGCGCCGACCTGCCGCAGCTGGCGAAGCACTTCTACGGCCAGGCCGTCGAGGAGCGCAACCACGCCATGATGCTGGTGCAGTACCTGCTCGACCGCGACGTCGACGTGGCGATCCCGGGCGTCGACGGCGTGTGCAACCGCTTCGACACCCCGCGCGACGCGCTCAAGCTGGCGCTCGACCAGGAGCGTGCCGTCACCGAGCAGATCTCCCGGCTGGCGAGCGTCGCCCGCGACGAGGGCGACTACCTCGGCGAGCAGTTCATGCAGTGGTTCCTCAAGGAGCAGGTCGAGGAGGTCGCCACGATGACCACCCTGGTGCGCATCGCCGACCGGGCCGGCACCGACCTGTTCCACCTCGAGGACTTCGTGGCGCGCGAGATCAGCGTGCCCGCCGCCGATCCGACCGCGCCCCGCGCCGCCGGCGGCAACCTGTAGATCAGTCCCGTTCCGCCCCGGTCAGACCGTTCTGCAACCAGTCCTTGGTCCGGCCGGGGTGGTTCGTCGCCACCCACGCGACCCCCAGGTCGCGGCAGTACTGCACGTCCTCGTAGTGGTCCACGGTCCAGCAGTACAGCGCGCGGCCCTGCGCGGCCGCACGGTCCACGAGTTCGGGGTGCTCGCGCAGCGTCGCGATCGACGGCCCCACCGCCGTCGCGCCGACCGTGGTGGCCGCGCTGCCACCCAGGTAGCGCGACGTCTCCCCGAGCAGCACGGTGGGCAGCAGCGGCGCCGCCCGCCGGATCCGCCACACCGCCGCCGCGGAGAACGACATGACCACCGCGCGCGACAGATCCGCCGACGCCGGCGCGGCGATGCCGTAGCGGTGCAGCAGCGCCAGCACCTTGCTCTCCACCAGTGCGCCGTAGCGCACCGGGTGCTTGGTCTCGATGAACATCTTGACCGGCCGGTGCCAGTCCAGCACCAGGCGGACGAGGTCGTCGAGGGTCAGCAGCCCGGCGTCGCCGTTCGCGCCGCCGGCGTGCCACGACCCGAAGTCGAGCTCACGCAGTTGCGCCAGTGTCATCTCGCTGACCAGCCCGCTACCCGAGGACGTGCGGTCCACCCGGCGGTCGTGCACGCACACCAGGTGACCGTCGCGGGTCAGCCGAACGTCGCATTCCACGCCGTCGGCACCCTCCCGCAGCGCCAGGTCGTAGGCCGCCAGCGTGTGCTCCGGGCGGTCGGCGGAGGCACCCCGGTGGGCCACGACGAACGGGTGTCCACCGAGCGCCGGACCGGACTCCGCCGCCCCGGCGGTTCCGGCATCGCCCGAATCCATAGGGCTATGCTGCCGGGTGCTGCCCTCAGGTCTCAACCGCAACGGCCGATTCGGGTATCCGCTCCTCTTCCGGCCGGGCGTCGGACTGCGCCGTCCGGTCGTCGGGGACCAGCACCCAGCGTCGGGCCGCCCGCTCCACCGGAGCGCGCTCGAAGCCCAGGTAGATCCGCCTCGTCAGCAGCAGAACCGCCACGGACAGCAGGTAGGCGACCGTCGTGGTGACCGTGTTGTCGGCGACGCCCTGCGGGGTGTCGGGAAAACTCGTCGCGAACGCGGCGACGGACAGGATCGTGCACAGCATCCACAGGATCGTCCACACCAGCAGGGGCCGCCGCATCAGGCTGACGCGGCTCTCGATCCGGGCCAGCTCGTAGACGAACACCGGCGCCCAGACCAGGTTCACGAACGGCAGCAGGCACCCCCAGCGCAGCGCCCACGCCGGCCGGGGATCCGTCTGGCCGCGGTGGGCGAAGGCCGCCGCCCGGCGGGCGATCAGCCAGTTCGACAGCACGATCGCCAGCGCCAGCAGCAGGAAGAAGGCGACCACTGCTGCCACGATGCCGAGCCAGGTCACGCCGTCGGCCAGCCACGGGTTGAGCAGCATGCCGCGGTTGACCAGCAGCAGGACATACCGCATGAGCAGCATGAACGCGGCGACGCCGAAGGCGATCGTCGTCGCGGTGAGCAGGCGGCGCACCGCGCGCACGGAGGGCCCGGCATGGGTGCGCTCGTCCTGCTGCTCATCGGGCGGGAAGTACTCGACCAGCCCCCACGGCGGGATGGTGGTGTAGCGCGGCGTGGGGCCCAGGGGTCCGCGCCTGCGGCGCTGCTGCGGCGGCGCGCCGGGCCGCACGGCGATCCAGCGGTAGCCCGGGGGAATCTTCGGCGGCGCCTGACCCCCGGGTCGCGCTGCCGCCTCGCTCGGCTGCGCGCTCCACTCCGAGCCCGGCGCGGGACCCGACGGCGCGAGCAGCGTGCCCTGGCAGCGCGGGCACCACTGCCGCTGTCGGTCGCGCACGTTCCACCGCGTCCCGCAGCGGGAACACACCTGGATCATCCGACCAGCCTAGCGATGGCGGCGTCGGTGGCAGAGCAGTCGGTCGGGCACCCCCGAGTCAGACGCTGCCGACGCCGCCGTCGTCGGTGACGACAGGACGGCCTGCGCCGGCCCAGGCCAGCATCCCGCCGCTGACGTTGGCCGCCTGGTACCCGTTGCGGACCAGGTACTGCGCCACCCGCTGTGACCGGCCACCCGCGTGGCACACCACGTACAGCTGGGCACCAGGGTCGATGTCGGCAAGCCGGGACGGGACGTCGCCCATCGGGATGTGCCGCGCACCGGCGGCGTGCCCCCGCTGCCATTCGTCGTCCTCGCGTACGTCGAGCAGGATCACCGAGTCGTCGAAGGCTTCGGGCAACTGCGCGACGTCGGCCTGTGCGACCTCCACGTCGTCCATGTCCCCCATGCTGGCACGGCCGGCCGGCCGCCGCATCCAGCGACCGGGACATCGCGGCGGCAGCAATCTCCGGGCTATCCACAGTTTCCACAGGTCTATCCACAGGGCGTCGAACTGCCCGAACGCCGCGTGAGCCGCGAAGTCTGCGCGGACGATGGGAGTCGCTGTGGATAACCTGTGGTGCCCGACGGGCCGGTGATCAACACCCCGAGCTAATTACCCGATGCGTCAGGCCAGTCGCCGTAGGACATCCTCGTCCGGGCCGGGCGGGGTTGCGCGGCGTGGCCGGCCGCGGGGAGGCGCAGGCCCTGCCGGCAGGTTGCGACGGACGCCGACGACGGCCGCGAGGACGCCGGTTCCCATGCCCGCGCGCGCCGCGGCCCGGCCGCGTCGCGGCCCACGCCACCGGCGGCGGGGGCGCGGAGACCGACATCGGCTCCTGGGG
>NZ_JACKSJ010000243.1 GCF_025821665.1 [Mycobacterium] manitobense | reverse complement strand
GGCGCTGCGGGACTCGACGGCCAGCTCGGCGACGCCCTGCGCCAGCGCGGCACCCGACGACGCCGACCGTCGCGCCAGGCGCAACAGCGCCTTGGTGTGCGGATTGGGCTCCGGACCGGTGTGCGACCACGCCGTCGCGGGATCGGCGCCGAGCGCCAGCAGATCCGACGCGCGGGAGAGGACGGCCGCCAGGGCGGGTGGCGCGGTCGGCGCGGTCGCCGCCGCCGCGGTGGACACCGCCATGCCCGACGACAGGCACGCCGCGAGCACGTCGAAGCTCGAGGCCGCGGCCAGCGGATCGGTCTCGGTGGCCGGCGAGGAGCGGCGCCGTGTCATGGGCGGCGCGGCCACGCCCGCGCGGGCGCGCACCCGCAGTGGATCGGCGGCGATGAACACGGCGACCGCCAACAGTATCGCCGCCCAGCTCACGCGACGACCCCCGCGGTGATGCGGTCCGACCACAGCAGACCCGCGCAGCCCAGCGAGACCCCGATCACCAGCAGCCAGCCACCCGGCCCGACGGACAGCAGGAAGCGGACGGGCTCGGCGCCGATGAGCTGGCCGAGGCCGATGCCGAGCACGGGCAGACAGGCCAGCATCGTCGCGGTGGTGCGTGCACCCGCCATCCCCGCGTTCACCCGCGCCGAGAACCGCTGCCGCTCAGCGACATCGCGTTGCGCCGCCCGCATCAGGGTGGCGATGGCCAGACCGTGTGTCTGCGCCAGCCGCCAGCTCACCGCGACCCGGTCCCAGTGTCCCGGCAGGGATGACCGAGCGGCGACGCTGTGCAGTCCCGCCGCCACGTCGGCGCCGAGGCGGGCCCGGGCCGCCACCGCCCGGAGCGCAGGCGCCACTGCCTCGTCGGCCTCGGCAGCCGCGACGCCGAATGCGGCGACGGGGTGGGCACCGGCCCGCAGTTCACCGGCGAGCACGTCGAGCGCCGCCTGCAGCGCAGCCGATTCCGCGGACCGCCGGCGCTGGGCACCGCGCCCGCGACGCCGGATCGCCAGAGTGCCTCCCACGATCACACCCGCGACCGCCACGGCGGCCGGGGCCAGCAGCGCCATGGCTACCGCCGCCGACGCGAGGC
>NZ_JACKSJ010000242.1 GCF_025821665.1 [Mycobacterium] manitobense | reverse complement strand
CGGCGGACGTCGGACGGTTGTTTCTCCGCGATATCGCCCACCTGCTGGACACCGCCGCAGTGCTGCTCGGCTGGCTGTGGCCGCTGTGGGATCGGCGACACCGCACCTTCGCGGACCTGTTGTTGCGCACCGAAGTGCACCGGGTTGGCGAGCCGGAACGCAGTCCGCGCCGACCGGTCGCGATCGGACTGCTGACCCTCGCCGTGGTATGCATCGCCGCGACCGCGTCGGGCTACCTGGTGGTGTACCGACACGACCGTGCCCTCGAGGAGGCGCGGACCCAGATCGCCGAGCAGGGCCCCCGCATCGTCGAGCAGGTGCTGAGCTATACCCCGGAGACCGCCGAGGATGACTTCGCCCGGGCACAGTCGCTGGCCAGCGAGGTCTATCGGCCCCAGCTGATCGCCCAACAGGAGGCGCTTCAGACGGCACCTCTGGCGTCCAACGAGTACTGGGCCGTCAACAGCGCCGTGCTGGAGGAGCCCGAGCTGACCTCGACCACCGCATCGATGT
>NZ_JACKSJ010000241.1 GCF_025821665.1 [Mycobacterium] manitobense | reverse complement strand
CGGCGCCGCACTCCTGCGGGCGAACTGTCGCGACGGAGCCGGGGCGGCCGCGCGGGCTGCCGCGGCGGGTGCCGCCTCGCCCGCCGGGATCGACATGTCGAGCCGCATCTCGATGCGCTCCACCCGCTGAAGCAGCGCCGACTCCGTGTCACTGGCCGACGGCAGCAGCAGCCGCGCACACACCACCTCGAGCAGCAGTCGCGGCGCGGTCGCACCGCGCATCTCGCCGAGGCCGGCGTGCACCACCTCGGCGAACCGGGTCAGCGTCGCCGTGCCCAGCCGCTCGGCCTGCTCGCGCATGCGTTCCAGCACGTCACCGGGAGCGTCGACCACCCCGCGTGCCGCGGCGTCGGGCACCGCCTGCAGCACGATCAGGTCGCGGAAGCGTTCCAGCAGGTCGGTGGCGAACCGGCGCGGATCGTGTCCGGCGTCGATCACGGCCTCGACGGCGCCGAACAGCGCGGCGGCGTCTCCGGCGGCCAGCGCGTCGACGGCGTCGTCGATGAGGGCGACGTCGGTGGCGCCGAGCAGCGCGAGCGCCCGGGCGTACTGCACGTGGCTGCCCTCGGCGCCGGCGAGCAGCTGGTCGAGTACCGACAGCGTGTCGCGCGGTGATCCCCCGCCGGCGCGGATGACCAGCGGGTAGACGACGTCGTCGACCTGCACGCCCTCCTGGCCGCAGATCCGTTCCAGCAGCGTCCGCATCGTCTTGGGCGCGAGCAGCCGGAAGGGGTAGTGGTGCGTCCGCGAGCGGATGGTCGGCAGCACCTTCTCCGGCTCGGTGGTCGCGAACACGAAGATCAGGTGGTCCGGTGGCTCCTCGACGATCTTGAGCAGCGCGTTGAAGCCCGCGGTGGTGACCATGTGCGCTTCGTCGACGATGAAGATGCGGTAGCGGGAGTGCGCCGGAGCGTAGAAGGCGCGGTCGCGCAGCTCGCGGGTGTCGTCCACGCCGCCGTGGCTGGCCGCGTCGAGTTCCACCACGTCGACGCTGCCCGGGCCGTTGGGCGCCAGTGCCACACACGAGTCGCACACGCCGCACGGCGTGGGTGTGGGCCCCTGCACGCAGTTCAGCGAGCGAGCCAGGATGCGTGCCGACGAGGTCTTCCCGCAGCCGCGCGGACCCGAGAACAGGTAGGCGTGGTTGATGCGGCCCGCCGACAGCGCGGTCGACAGCGGTTCGGTGACGTGCTCCTGACCCACCACCTCCGCGAAGGTCGCCGGTCGGTACTTGCGGTAGAGCGCCACGCTCAGCAGGCTACCGACGCGGACCGACGACTGTGCACGCTAGGTTGCGAGCAGGGACTCGGTCGCTGCGAGCAGCGCACAGGTGGCAAGCCCGTCGATCGCCTCACGCAGGTCCGGCAGCGCCGGGAAGGTCGGCGCGATGCGGATGTTCTTGTCGTCGGGATCTTTTCGGTACGGGAACGACGCGCCCGCCTCGGTCACGGCGATGCCGGCGTCCTTGGCCAGCGCGACCGTGCGGCGCGCGGTGCCGGGCCACACGTCGAGGCTGACGAAGTAGCCGCCCTTGGGGTCGGTCCACGACGCGATCTTCGACTCGCCGAGCCGGTCCTCGAGGATCTCGGCGACCAGTGCGAACTTCGGCGCCAGCAGTTCCTGGTGGCGCTGCATCTGCAGCCGCACGCCGTCGGCGTCGCCGAAGAACCGCAGGTGCCGCAGCTGGTTGACCTTGTCCGGGCCGATCGACTTCTTGCCCGCGTACTGCAGGTACCACGCGATGTTGCCCAGCGAGCCGCCGAAGAAGCTGACCCCGGCGCCGGCGAAGGTGATCTTCGAGGTCGAGGCGAACACCAGCGGTCGGTTCTGGTTGCCGGCCGCCGCGGCCAGCCCCAGCACGTCGACCTGCCGCGGGAAGTCGTGGGTGAGCGTGTG
This sequence comes from [Mycobacterium] manitobense, assembly GCF_025821665.1. Classification (GTDB taxonomy): domain Bacteria; phylum Actinomycetota; class Actinomycetes; order Mycobacteriales; family Mycobacteriaceae; genus Mycobacterium; species Mycobacterium arseniciresistens. Next base: position 13,982 of record NZ_JACKSJ010000241.1, on the reverse strand, counting down.
CACCGCGTAGGCGTTGTCCCAAAAAAGCCGGAAATCGCTTGCAGCCGTACGCATCTGAACAAGCCGGCGAACCGTCTCCCAGGAGTACGTGACTCCGGTGGGATTGGCGAACACCGGCACGCACCACATGCCCTTGATCGCCGGATCGGCGGCGACGAGCTCCTCGATGAGGTCGACGTCGGGGCCGTCCTCGCGCATCGGCACGGTGATCATCTCGATGCCGAGGCTCTCGGTGATCGCGAAGTGGCGGTCGTAGCCCGGCGCGGGGCACAGGAATTTGACCTGCGGCTCGTCCTTCCAGGGCCGCGGCGAGTCGACGGTGCCGTGCAGCAGCGAGAACACCACCGCGTCGTGCATGAACTCCAGGCTGGCGTTGTTGCCTGCGATCAGGTTCGGCACCTGGATGCCCAGCAGTTCGCCGAAGATGGCGCGCAGTTCGGGCAACCCGTGCAGGCCGCCGTAGTTGCGGGTGTCGGTGCCGTCGCCGTCGCGGTAGTCCCCGGCGGGCAGGCTCAACAATTCGTTGGACAGGTCGAGCTGGGCCGGCGAAGGCTTGCCGCGGGTGAGGTCCAACTGCAGCTTCTTGGCCTGCAGCTCGGCGTAATTGCGTTGCTGCAGTTCGTGCTGGGCGGCCAGTTCGTCGCGGCCGAGGGACTGGAACGACACCGCGAGCCTTTCACCGACATGAGCGAGAACCAAGGGGACCCCGCGCACCCGCCAGAGCCCGTTGACCCTTGCTGCCTTCCGGCCCTGGGGGAGTTCACAGGATGGACGCCGCGCGGGGTCCGACCTGAGTGTAATACCCGCGCCGGAACCGGAGCACCAGCCCGGTCGGCTACCATGGCCCGCGGAGGATTCGCCTAGTGGCCTATGGCGCTCGCCTGGAACGCGGGTTGGGTTAACAGCCCTCAGGGGTTCAAATCCCCTATCCTCCGCACTCGGTCCCGGGGTGTGACCGGCACAAACGAACCGGTCACACCCCGTGACCAGAGAACTCGAGGAGGAGTATGCGGCGCTCGGTCGCGGTGACGTGGCACGCATCGTTCTCATTGATCGCTGCGCTTCTGTACTTCTTCTTCGTGCTGCCGCGGTGGTACGAGCTGATGGGCGAGACCTCCCACACGCTGGGCACCGTGTTGCGCATCGTGGCGGGCGCGCTGATCGGGCTCGCCGCGCTGCCGGTCGTGTTCACGCTGCAGCGCACCCGTCGCCCCGAATTCCAGACGCCACAGCTCGCGCTCGGCCTGCGCGCCTGGTCAGCTGCGTTGCACGTGCTGGCGGGCGTGCTGATCATCGGCGCGGCCGTCAGCGAGATCTGGTTGAGCCTCGACTCCGCAGGCGCGTGGCTGTTCGGGATCTACGGCGCGGCCGCCGCGATCGCGGTGCTCGGTGCGCTCGCCTTCCACCTGGCCTTCGTCGCCGAACTGCCCCCGCCGCCGCCGAAGCCGCTCAAGCCGAAGAAGGCCTCGGTCAACCGGCGCGGCCGCAGGAAGGCCGCTGAGACCGAAGACACAGCGGACACCGAAGACACCGACGACGTCGAGGACACCGGCACCGACGAGACGACCGAGGAAGCCGCAGACGACCAGCCGGCCGAGGTCACCGCCGATGAGCCCGCGAAGTCCGACGCCGACGAGGTGACCCCCGAACCGACCGCTGACCAGGCATCCGAGGAGCCGACCGGCGATCCGGAGGCCGACGCGGGCGGCGGGTTGCGCAACCGGCGACCCTCAGGCAGTCGCCGCCGCCGACTGCGCGGCGGCGTCGCGGTCGAGGACTGACGCAAGTCTGACGACGAGCCCTCCGAGCCGCGCGCGCGGTTGGTTCTTCGACAGCCTGGGTATTTGACCGCCACTATGGACCACATGGCCGTTCCCCAGTCGCGTCGACGACCGCTGACGATCCTGACCGTGCTGGCCGCTGTGCTGGCACTGGTCGCACCCGCGTTCGCCGGCACGGCGCTGGCCGCCCCCGCCGACCCGGTGGCGGCGTCCGCGCAGGTGGAGCCCGCCGTGGTGCGGCTGGACACGGAGATCGACTACCAGAACGTCTTCGGGACCGGGACCGGCATCGTCCTCGATCCGGGCGGTCAGGTGCTGACCAACTACCACGTCGTCCAGGGCGCCGACCGGATCAGTGCCAGTGTGGCCGGCCGCTCCTATCCGGCCCAGCTGGTGGGCTACAACCGCGGCCAGGATGTCGCCGTGCTGCAGCTGCTCGGCGCCGGCGGGTTGCCGGTGGCGCCGATCGGCGACTCGTCGGCGCTGGTCCCGGGCGAACCGGTGGTGGCGCTCGGCAACGCCGACGGCAGCGGAGCACCGCTGACCCGCGAGGTCGGGACGGTCACCGCCTTCGGCCGCACGGTCGAGGCCGAGGACGCGCTGACCGGCAGTTCGGACGAGCTGAACGGGCTGATCGAGTTCGCGGCTCCGGTGCGCGCCGGCGACTCGGGCGGGCCGGTGGTCAACGGCGCCGGGCAGGTCGTCGGCATCACCACCGCCGCGTCGGTGAACTACCAGCTGGGGCCCGGCGGCAAGGGCTTCGCGATCCCGATCAACGATGCGATCGGCATCGCCGGCCAGATCCGCAGCCTGGTGCCCTCGGAGTCGATCCACATCGGTCCGCCGTCACTGCTGGGCGTCGGTGTGCGCACCGCTCCGCGTAGCGGCCCCGGCGTGATCATCCAGGAGGTGCTGCGCGGCGGTCCTGCCGAGCAGGCCGGACTGCTCGACGGCGACGTCCTCACCACGATCGACGGCAGCCCGATCGGCACCGCGACCGACCTGACCTTCGTCCTCGACCGGCACTACCCGGGCGACGTGATCGACCTGACCTGGATCGACCGGGGTGGTCAGGAACGGACCGGCAAGGCCACCCTCACCGCCGGCTGACCTCCCCCAGCAGCCGCTCGAGTCCGGCGATCGCCAAGTCGAGTTCGAAGTCGAACTGACCGTCGTCGGACGCCGACGCCGCGGCCAGCACCCTGCGCAATGCCGGGTAGTCCGCGTCTGCCGCGCGTAGCAGGGCCGCGCGGGTCTCCGCCTCGTGCCTGTCGTGCACCGACGTGTGGGTGGCCTCCTGGGCGGCCGACTGGGCGATGTTGGCCACGGCGGTGACGCCCCGGCGCGCGTCGTCGACGCCGAACCCGGCGGTCAGCATCGCGTCGAGCACGCGTTCGGCCAGCGCGAGTACGGCGGTGGCACCGACACCGTGGAACGGCGAGTGGTCTACCGCGCTGCTCATCTGGACGCCGACCTGGATCAGGCCGTCCCGGAACGCGAACGCATAGGAGCGCAGCACCACACGCCAGTCGCCGTCCTCGGGCAGCTCCACACGGCGGAGCTCCGACTCGAACCGGTCGAGCACCACCAGCGTGAGCAGCCCCTGCCGGTCACCGACGTAGTAGTGCAGCGCCTTGCGGCTGACGCCGAGGGCGTCGGCCACCCCCTGCATGGTCAGGCCGCGGCCCGCCGTCCGGGCGGCCGCGACGATCTGCTCGCGGTCGAGGCGGGCCGGGCGGCCCCGCGCCCGCCGGGGCGCCTCCGCCGGGTCGACGTCGCTGCTCACACCGGCAGCCTACGGACTATTTTTCGCCGGTCGGCAAAAAAGGCCGCGAAACATCGGCGCGCGCCCTAATCTGAGCGAGTGCCAAACACCTATCGCGTCGTCCAGTGGACGACTGGAAACGTCGGGAAGAGTTCGGTCGCGGCGATCGCGCGAAACCCGCACCTCGAACTCGTCGGCTGCTACGCCTGGTCGGCCGAGAAGGCCGGTCGCGACGTCGGCGAACTCTGCGGCATCGAACCGCTCGGCGTCACCGCCACCAACGACGTCGGCGAACTGCTCGCCCTGAAGCCGGACGTCGTCGTGTACAACCCGATGTGGATCGACGTCGACGAGCTGGTGGGCATCCTCGAGGCCGGTGTCAACGTGGTGGCGTCCGCGTCGTTCATCACCGGACGCAATCTGGGCGACGGCCGCGACAAGCTCGAGAAGGCCTGCCAGAAGGGCGGATCGACGCTGTTCGGCTCCGGCGTCAGCCCCGGCTTTGCGGAACTGCTCGCGATCGTGGCGGCCACCGCCTGCGACAGGGTCGACAAGATCATCATCGCCGAGTCCGCGGACACCACGCTCTACGACTCCCCCGACACCGAGCGCCCCACGGGATTCGGCACCGCGATCGACGATCCGAACCTGCAGCCGATGGCCGAAAAGGGCACCGCGGTGTTCGCCGAGGCGGTGCAACTGGTCGCCGACGCGATCGGCGTCGAGCTCGACGAGATCAAGTGCGTGCCCGAATACGCCCAGACCACAGAGGATCTGGTGATGGCGTCGTGGACCATCCCGGCCGGTCACGTCGCGGGTGTCGCCGCCAGCTGGCAGGGCTTGGTGAAAGACGCTGCCGGACGGCAACAAACCGTCGTGGACATCAATGTGCGGTGGAAGAAGGGCCAGACGCTGGAGCCCGACTGGCAGCTCGACGCGGACGGCTGGAAGATCACCATCGAGGGCAGGCCCACGGTCAACATGCAGGTGGGATTCCTGCCGCCGCAGGACATGATCGAGAACGCCAAGACGATCGAGGACTTCTTCGTGCTCGGGCACATCATGACCGCGATGCCGCCGATCCACGCGATCTCTGCGGTCGTCGCCGCGGCGCCCGGCATCGCCACCTACAACGACCTGCCGCTGAATCTTCCGCGCGGGGTGGTGCCGACGGCCTGATCCGTCTCAGCTTGGCCCGGCCAGCTCGATTCCGGTCGCCGCCCGCACCGCGGCACCACGGGCGGTGCCCGACTGGTCAGCCTTCTTGAGCTGTGCGGGGAAGGTGACGCCGCCGAGCCGGCGTTGAAGGGCCTTCACCGGGATCATCAGCTCGCGCCAGGCGTCCGGGATCGCCAGTTCCAGTGGGACGTCCGACAGGTCCTGCTCGAGGAGGAAGGCGTACGCGGTCAGTTTTCCGTCGGTGGCCGCGGCGACCACCTTCCAGTACCGAACCGGGATCTGCACCCGCACCGGGCCGTTCGGGCCCTCCCCGACGAAGACCGGGTCGTCGGCCGCGAGCACCGGACCGGCGAACACCGACACCCGGCCGGTGCCTGCCTGCTTGGCGATCAGGTTCTCCAGTGCGCCCCAGTTCTTCGACTTGGCCTGGTTGAATCCCGCGACCTGCGGTGTGCAGTTCGTGATGTGGAAGGTGTCGCCGTTGGCGTCGCGCACCTCCTGGTAGCTCGAACCCCACGCGGCGTCCTCCCGCCGCACCACGTGCCCGCGGTCGAAGGCGCCGCAATCCTTGGTGAAGAACCGGTCGGTGAGCTGGAACTCGGCGGGCACCCGCGGATCGACGAACCACAGCTCGATGTCGTTGCGGCCCAGCCCCGACAACCCCTTGCGGGAGTAATCTCCCGGCTCGGGTTCCTTTGCCGCCGGCGAGAAGTCGGCGTTGCACGCGGTGAACGCGGCCAGCCGGCGGCGCTTGTCCATTACGACCGAGAAGTGGTGGTACGGGATGTAGGGCGCGCCGTCCTGCATGCTCACGACGTTCGCGGGGTCGGCGGGCGCGGGTGGCGGCAGCTCGAGACCGTCGAGAAACGAGCTGTCGTAACCGGTCCGGTTGCTGTAGTCGGTGTCGTGGTGTGGCGCCACCATCGCCTCGGTCGCGAAAGGGCTCGGGTCGGACGCGGCCGTGGACACGGCCACCGGGGCGCCGGCGATCCGCACGGTCACCTCGATCGGGATGTCGTAGCGGACGGTCAGCTGCTCGGGCACGTCACTCCGCGCCGGTGCGGGCGCCTCGGCGCCGGTCCGCTGCCACCAGGTGTCCCACGCACCGGCCGAGGGCGCGGGCCGGCCTGCGAAGGACACCCCGCTGTCCACCACCCGCCGGTCCTCGGCGAGGTCGCAGGCCGGCACCGCGTAGTTCTCCCTGAGGTAGATGCCGGCGAAGTGAAGCGCCAGCACGTGGCCGGTGCGTACGTCGATGACCGCCGAACCGGAGTTGCCGCCGAGCGTCGAGCTGTCGTGGGTGCCGACGTCGAGACGCTTGCCGAAGCTGGTGGTCGGCGCGCGGCCCCTGATCTTCCCCGGCTGCAGCCGCTTGACGTTGTACACGCCACGGAACACCTTGTGCTGCACGGCCGCGTCGTTGCGGGGATCGAACGCCGGATAGCCGACGCATGCGATCTCGCGGTCGATGAGATCCGCCGGGTCGTCGAGTGACAGCTGCAGCACCGGATGCCGCGCGGCCAGGCCGTCGACCCGCAGCAGCGCCATGTCCCAGTAGGGGTGGATCATCGCGACGCCGAGGATGTCGAGCGCGATCGAGGCGTCGCTGCCCGCCTCGTGGGCGAAGTCGACGTCCGGGCTCATGCCGGGCAGGAAGCGCAGGTCGTGGACTCCGATGCCGGACGTGAACAGCTCCGCCACATGGCGATTGGTCATCAGCAGTCCCTCGCCCGCGACGAACGCGGTGCCGCCGTAGGGCAGCGAGGGGTGCCCGGGCAGGTCGACGCGCCCGATCGACGACAGCGTCGACTTGATCGCCGCGTGCAGCACCGGATCGGTGTCGAGGTGCTGCCAGAGCGGGTCCTCGATGGTGAAGTCCCCGCCGACGACGTCGATGGCCGGCCGGAGTTCGGGCAGCACGATGGCCTCGAGGGCGAATTCGCCGTCCGGCCCCAGATCCTGGTGGTGCGCCAGCCGGTCGACGGCCTCTGCGCCCCTCGGATCACTCAGCGAGCCGGCCAGATTCGGCGTGAGGCCTTCGTGGAAGGTCTCCGGTGTGTCGTCGGGAGCCAGCTGCCCGATGACCGTGCGCAACCTGTCGAGTTTGTCCACGGTGCCAGCCTGTGCGAACCGGGCGGGACGGGACAGGGTAGTCGGCTACCTCATCCGGGTGTCGGCGGTGTGCTGAGGGTGGGGCCGAACACCGGGCTCTTCACCACGTCAAGGACGGCGGCCGTCAGTGTCGCCTGGGCCGGTCCGACGACCGTGACGTCCTTCATGAACCGCGCCTCGCGGCCGCGCACGGTGAAGGTGCCGTCCTGTGGTTCGCGCCCACCGCTCACCCGGTAGTGCACCTGCAGCTCCTGCTCGGGCAGCGGGCGCACGCCGATGTACTTCGGCTCGATCGTGTAGGTGTAGAGGCACTCCTGCGGCTGAGGGCAGTCCCGCCCGGTCACCGTGACGCCGACGGTGAACTCGTTGGCCGCGGGAACCGGCGGTGCGACCGATGCCGGCGGGGTCCGCGGCGCGGCGGGGGTGGCTGCCTGGTCGTCGGCCGCGAACAGGATGTAGGTCCCGATCCCGATGCCGCCCACCACGATGGCGATCAGCGCGGCGCCCGCCGCGCCCCTGCGGATGGTGTCCGCCCAGGCGCTCAGTGCCATCGGCGGGCCGTCACTCGGTCACCCGGTTGCCGTGTTCGTCCCAGTTGGCGGCGACCTTCTTGCTCGGCTGCACCCGCGGCGGTTCGCCCGGCATCTTCGGGTAGCTCGGCGGGTAGGGCAGGTCGCCGAGACCGCGGTCCTCGTCGGCGGCCACCATGTCGAGCAGTTTCTGCAGTGAGTGCGCCGTCTCGTCGATGCCCGCCCACGGGTCGGGTCGGCCGGCCGCGAAGTCGGGCACTGTCGCGATCGTGTAGTCGTCGGGGTCGGCATCGGCCAGCTCGTCCCACGTCAGCGGTGTCGACACTGTCGCGATCGGGGTCTTGCGCGCCGAGTACGCCGAGGCGAACGTGCGGTCGCGCGCGTTCTGGTTGTAGTCGATGAACACCCGCTCGCCGCGGTCCTCCTTCCACCAGGACGTGGTGACGTCGTCCGGTGCGCGTCGTTCGACCTCGCGGGCCAGCGCGATGCCGGCGCGACGGACGGCGACGAAGTCCCAGCTGTTCTCGATGCGCAGGAAGATGTGCACGCCGCGGCCGCCGGACGTCTTGGGGTAGGCGGTGAGCCCGAGTTCGTCGAGCAGCGGTTTGAGGACGCCGACGGCGACCGCGCTCGCCTCCTTGAAACCGGTGCCCGGCTGCGGGTCGAGGTCGATGCGCAGCTCGTCGGGGTGCTCGGTGTCGGGGCAGCGCACCTGCCACGGGTGCAGGGTGACGGTGCCCATCTGCGCGGCCCACGCGATGGCCGACGGGTGGGTGACCTTCAGCGCGTCGGCCGTGCGGCCCGACGGGAAGGTGACGGTGCACGTCTCGAGGTAGTCGGGATGCTTCTGCGGCACCCGTTTCTGGTAGATCTCCTCGCCTTCGATGCCATCGGGAAACCTCTGCAGATGCGTCGGCCGGTCCCGCAGGACGGCGACCATGGGACCGGCGACCGCCCGGTAGTAGTCGAACAACGCCCCCTTCGTGCCCTTGGCGCCCAGCTTCGGGAAGTACGGCTTGTCGCGGTTGGTCAGTCGGACCTTGACACCGTCGACGTCGATCTCCTCTGCGGGAGTGGGCATCAGGACTCCAGTACGTCGTAGAGGTCGTAGGTGAGCGGCGCGTCGAGCTGATCGAAGGTGCAGCTGCGCGGATCGCGGTCGGGCCGCCACCGGACGAATTTCACCGCGTGCCTGAAGCGTTGACCGGCGTCGCCGTTGCCCTCCATCTGGTCGTAGTGCACTTCGCAGACCCGCTCCGGCCGGACGGGGATCCAGCGCTTGTCGGCGGCCGAGTTCCACCGGCTCGGATCGCCTTCACGCACGTCGTCACCCTCCCGGAGCGGTTCCAGTTCGGCCAGCAGCCGGATGCGGTCCTTCGTGCTGAACGACGCTGCGCCGCCGACCATCTGCAGTTCGCCGTCGTCACGGTACAGGCCGAGCAGCACCGATCCGACGCCTTCGCCACTCTTGTGGATGCGGTATCCCATTGCGACGCAGTCGGCGTCGCGGGCGTGCTTGACCTTGATCATCTCCCGCTTGCCGGGCAGGTACGGACCGTCGAGCCGCTTGGCGATCACGCCGTCGAGTCCGGCGCCCTCGAAGGTGTCCAGCCACTGGGCGCCGGTCTGCGGGTCCTCGGTGGTCCGGGTGACGTGGCACCACTGCTTCTCGTGCACGGCGTCGGCCAGCGCCTGCCTGCGGGTGCGGAAGGGCTCCTTGGTGAGCAGCGTGTCGCCGAGGGCGAGGGCGTCGAATCCGATGAAGTGCGCCGGGGTCTGCTCGGCCAGCAGCTTCACCCGCGACACCGCCGGGTGGATGCGTTGCGACAGCGATTCCCAGTCCAGCCGGATCCGGCCGCCGATCTCGCGGGGCACCACGATCTCGCCGTCGAGCACGCAGCGCTCGGCCACCTCGTCGCGCAGCGCAACCGCCAGTTCGGGGAAGTACCGGCCGAGGTCCTTGCCCGAGCGGGACTGAAGGACGATCTCGTCACCGTCGCGGAAGACCAGAGCGCGGAAACCGTCCCACTTCGGCTCGTAGGACCACACGCCCGCGTCGGCCGGCACCGTGGCCTGCGCCTTGGCCAGCATCGGCTCGATCGGGGGCTGAACGGGTAGCTGCACGGTTCCCATAGTCGTGCAGACCGCATGCGCCGGGCAATGTCATCGACGAATGAGCAGGGTCAGCGCCGACGAATCACGAAGCGATGAGGAAACGAGTAGCCGATTACGTGATCCGCCCGATCGGTCTGCGAGACACTGAAGCGCCAGGGGCGGTGAAGGGTGGCCATGACCGGCTTTCGTGTAGGGATCGGGGACGGGATCTGCGCCGCTCGCCCGGCCGCAGACACCTTCACCCGGGCCAACTACCTGGGTGCAGTCGCCAACCGCGTCGACTCGTTCTGGGTCCCCGACCACCTCAACCAGCTCTTTCCCCGCTCGTTGTGGAAAGAGAAGTATTGCGGTGCAGCAAAACTCATACCGAAGATCGACGCCGCGATGGAGCCGTGGACCATGCTCGGGCATATCGCCGGCCGAAATCGAATTGGCCGCCTGCGCCTCGGCGTGGCGGTGACAGACAGCGGTCGACGTAATCCGGCCGTCACCGCGCAGGCTGCCGCGACGCTGCACCTGCTCACCCGGGGTCGAGCAATCCTGGGCATCGGCCCCGGCGAACGCGAAGGGAACGAGCCCTACGGGGTCGACTGGGCCAAGCCGGTCGCGCGCTTCGAGGAGGCGATGGCAACCATTCGCGCCCTGTGGGATTCGGGCGGCGAACTCGTCAACCGGGACTCGCCCTATTTCCCGCTGCGGAATGCGTTGTTTGATCTGCCGCCCTATCGCGGCAGGTGGCCCGAGATCTGGATCGGTGCGCACGGTCCCCGCATGTTGCGCGCCGCGGGGCGTTACGGAGATGCCTATTTCCCGGGATTCGCGCACCGGCCGGTGGACTACAAGCAACGCCTCGACGTCGTTCGGTCGGCCGCTTCTGACGCTGGTCGCGATCCGATGTCCATCATCCCTGCAGTCCAGTTGTTCGTCGTCACCGGTCGCACCCGCGATGACGTCGACGAGGCACTCGATTCCACGATACTCAGGGCTTTCGGGCTGAACGCGTCCGATGAGGTCTTTGCTCGCCACGGGGCGCAGCACCCATTGGGCGCGGGCTTCGCGGGTGGCCAGGATCTGCTCCCGCATGGCATGGATGAGCAGACGGCTCTGTCCCACGTGGCGGGCATCCCGCCGGGAGTGCTGCGGGAATTTCTGTTGAACGGAACGCCCGACGAGGTCATCGAGCAGGCCGCGCAGTGGCGTGACTGCGGGGTCCGCTACATGGTGATACTCAACGGGAGTTTCATGCAGCGGAGCTTGCGCAAAGGACTCACGTCGGCGCAGCCGTTCACCAAGATCGTCCGGAGGCTCAAAAAATTCTGATTCAACCCGTCGCCCTGCGCGGGGTGATCCGGATCGGCAGCGAGTCGATCCCGATACCGACGTTGTGCACCGGTCCGCCACCGGACCACACCGGCGGACCGGCGAGCTCGACGTCGTAGCCGGCCGCGATGGCCCCGAACACCACCTGCACCTCCTTGCGGGCGAGGTTCGCGCCGAGGCAGTAGTGCACGCCGCCACCGCCGAAGGAGACGTGCGGGTTGGGGAAGCGGTGGACGTCGAAACGGAATGGGTCGTCGAAGACGGACTCGTCGCGGTTGCCCGACGGGTACCAGAGCAGCACGCGGTCACCCGCCTTGACGTTCGCATCGCCGATGGTCACATCGACGGTGGCGGTCCGACCGAAGAAGATGACCGGGCTCGACCAGCGGATGGCTTCGTCGGCGGCGGTGGCGCAGAGGTCGGGGCTCGTCCGCAGTTCGTCGAGCTGGGCGGGATCGTCGAGCAGCGCGATGAGTCCCTGCGCCAGCGCGTTGCGCGTGGTCTCGCTGCCGGCGATGGCCAGGATGAGGAAGAACATCTCCAGTTCGAAGCCGTCGAGCTGACCGGCGAGCTTGGTCCAGACATCGTCGGTCGGGTTGGCCCGCTTGTCGGCGGTGAGCCGCTGCGCGTACTCGAAGAGTTCGACCTGGAATCCGAGCCGATCCTCGTCGGAGTAGCCGTTGTACGGGTTACCCGACTTGAGGAGGTGGTCGACCCGCTCGAACACCCAGGGCCGGTCGGTCTCGGGGATGCCCACGATGTCGGCGATGAGGTGCATCGGGACCTGATAGGCGATGTCGCGGACGAAGTCGCAGGTGTCCCCCGCCGCCGCCGCGAGGATGTCCGCGGTCCGGGCGGCGATGCGCTGCTCGAGCCTGCCGATCATGCGCGGGGTGAACTCCGAGGTGATGATCCGGCGCATCTCGGCCTGGTCTGGCGGATCCATCGACACCAGCGTCCGGCCGGCGGACAGCAGCGGGTCGGCCGCCATCATCGGGCCGCCGGCGGCCTCGAAGGTCTTCCAGTCGCGATTGACCTGCTGGATCTCGTGGTGGGTGACGATCGACCAGAACGGGATCGACGGGATCGACGGGCGGCCCTCGACGGCCAGGTGGCGGTGCACCGGCCCGCGTCGGCGCAACTCGGTGAAGACCTCGTGCGGGAAGCCCGCCGTGTAGAGCTGCGGATCGGTGAGGTCGACGTCCAGGATCTCGGTCACGCCTGCTCCTCGGTGAACGGGTCGGGTGAGCAGGACCGGACGGCCTGCCGGATCAGTGCGCGGACCGCCGATTCGTCAGCGGCTTCGCCGAGCAGGAGGCGCCGGTACACGAGCCCGCCGGCGAGCATGTCGACGAGTGCGTCGGCGTCGGTCGAGGGCGGGACGTCGCCGCGCAGGCGTGCCCGTTCCACCGCGTCGAGCACCGGCTGGCGGCACCGCCCCGCGAAGGTGCGGACGATCGACCGGATCGAATCGTCGGTGGTCGCCTCGGCGAGCAGCGCAGGCAGCAGTGCGGCGAGTTCGGGCTGGGTGAGCATGTCCGCGATCGGGAGCATGGCGGCGAACAGGTCGTCGACGAAGGATCCGGTGTCCACCGAATCGGACGGCGCGGTGATGGACACCGCCACGAACTGGACGAGCTCGCTCTTGCTGCGCCAGCGGCGGTAGATCGAGCCGCGGCCGACACCAGCCCGGCTGGCGATTCCCTCGATGGTCGCGCCGCCCCACCCCTTGGCCGCGACCTCGGCGACGGTCGCGTCGACGATCACCGCGTCCAGCCGGTCGTCGCGGGGACGGCCCCGCCGGGCTCTGCGCTCGACCGGCGCGTTCATCGTCGCTGCGGTTCCCGGCATCTGGTAATACTGAACCGGGTAGTTCCGGAAATCAAGCGTCTCGTAATACCGGCGGCATTCCGGACCGACGACGGCGAGAATGGTCCGATGCAGCTGCCCGTCCAGCCGCCGGTGCGGCCGATGCTCGCGAAGTCGGTGCCGGTGATCCCGCCCGAGGCGATGTACGAGCCCAAATGGGACGGCTTCCGGTCGATCTGTTTCCGCGACGGCGACGAGGTGGAATTCGGCAGCCGAAACGAACGGCCGTTGACGCGCTACTTCCCCGAACTGGTCGCGGCGGCCACGGCCGAACTCCCCGCGCGGTGCGTGATCGACGGCGAGATCGTCATCGCCACCGGCTCGGGTCTCGATTTCGAGGCGCTGCAGCTGCGCGTGCATCCCGCCGCGTCGCGGGTGCGGATGCTCGCCGAGACGACGCCGGCGTCGTTCGTCGCGTTCGACCTGCTCGCGCTCGGCGACGACGACTACACCGGGCGGCCGTTCAGTGAGCGTCGCGCCGCGCTCGTCGACGCCCTCGCGGGATCCGGGCCGTCGATCCACGTCACGCCGATCACCACCGACCTCGCCAGGGCACAGCGGTGGTTCGACGAATTCGAGGGCGCCGGCCTCGACGGGGTGATCGCCAAACCGCCGGACGTGACCTATCAACCGGACAAACGCGTCATGTTCAAGATCAAGCACCAGCGCACCGCGGACTGTGTGGTGGCGGGATACCGGCTGCACAAGTCGGGTGACGACGCGATCGGATCCCTGATGCTCGGGCTGTACGACGACGACGGCGGCCTCGCGTCCGTCGGCGTCATCGGCGCCTTCCCGATGGCCACCCGCCGGACGCTGTTCACCGAGCTGCAGCCTCTGGTCACCAGCTTCGACGGCCATCCGTGGAATTGGGCCGCGCACATGGAGGCCGGCACCCCTGGGCGCAACGCCGGCTCACGCTGGAACTCCGGCAAGGATCTGTCGTTCGTACCCCTGCGCCCCGAGCGCGTGGTCGAGGTCCGCTACGACCACATGGAGGGCCAGCGCTTCCGGCACACCGCGCAGTTCAACCGCTGGCGTCCCGATCGGGACCCGCGTTCATGCACCTACGACCAGCTCGAGCGTCCGGTCACGTTCGACGTGGCCGATATCGTTCCCGGTCTGGGTGCAGCCGGTTCTTGAGTAACGCCGGGCCGCAGGTGATCCGCTGGTGGGGTCGCTTGACCAGGATGTTGAGTTTTCCCGGCGCTGGTGGTGCGGTCGAGCGGTAGCGGCCCCCGCTGGGGGTGACGAACTGCGCGGTGTGGACGCCGTCGACCTCGCTGGTGGCGACCTGCCAGCCCGGGGCTT
>NZ_JACKSJ010000240.1 GCF_025821665.1 [Mycobacterium] manitobense | reverse complement strand
ACGATCGCGATACCGCCGGCATCGATGCGGTCCACATACGACATCAGCTTCTCGGCGACCTGATCCGGTGTACCCCACACCTGCAGATCGGCCAGGAATCGAGCGAAACCGTCCACACCGTGCTTTTCGATGTTGCGGGCCAGGTTGCCGTAGTACTCGTAGCCTTCGATCTTCTCGAACCCGACATTGTCGAACTCGTAATGCTTCACCGTCGACAGCGCGTAGCCCTTCAGGTACTTGTCCCGCATCTCCTGCGCGGCCGCTTCGGTCTCACCCACGCCGACGTACACGTTGATCAACGGCTTGGGCGGCTCCTCACCACGCAACTCGTTGTACCGCGCCCGATAGGTGTCCAGATCCGCCTGCACCGTCGGCCACGGCTTCTGCGCAATCACCATCAGACCCACACCCAACCGGGCCATGATGTCCATCGACTCCGGCGACACCGCCGAGGCGAACGTCCGCCCCCGCACCGACGCATACGGCTCCGGACGAATCTCACACCGCGGCTGCTTGTACAACTCCC
>NZ_JACKSJ010000239.1 GCF_025821665.1 [Mycobacterium] manitobense | reverse complement strand
GGCTGCGGCGGCCGCCAGCGCGCACCCGCCGCTGAGGGCCGCCACCAGCACCGGTCCGCGGTGCGCCCGCCACTGCCACACCAGCACCGCGGCCACCACGGCGACCACCAGCAGCATGCCGACCAGCAGGGCCGACGAGGTGAAGAAATGGTCCGCCTCGTCGCCGAGGAACGCCTTGACCCGCTCGCCCTGGCGGTTGAGCACCACCACGCCGTGCACCGGCGGCGCCAGGACCGCCCACAGCGCCCCCGCGAGCACGCCCGCGGCGACCAGCCCACCGATCACCACCAGCACCGCGCGCCTGCGGCCGGCGTCCGGCGCCGTCGGCGTGCTCACCGCTGCATCTCCAGGTCGTGCGAGTCGACCAAGCCGTGCCGCGAGCACTTCGCCCACCACCCGTCCGGCCGCACCTGCACGATCATCCGGCGCCCGCAGCCGGCACAGAACCGCGGCGGCTCGAGCCCCAGCTGCGCGGCCGTCGGCACGACGCTGCCCGCGGGCCCGCCGGTGTAGACGTTGTAGACACCGGCGCTCACCGGCGCCGGCAGTTCGTGGCTCATCACCTACGGTTCTACAGGGTCGCGTTGAGCGCCTTGATCGGCATCTGCAGATCCTCGAGCAGCGCGAGGTCCGATTCGGCAGGCCGGCCCAGCGTGGTCAGGTAGTTGCCGACGATGACGGCGTTGATGCCGCCGAGGATGCCCTGCTTGGCGCCCAGGTCGCCGAGCGTGATCTCGCGCCCGCCCGCGAAGCGCAACATGGTCCGCGGCAGCGCCAGCCGGAACGCCGCGACCGCCTTGAGGGCCTCCGACGCGGGCAGCACGTCCAGATCGCCGAACGGCGTGCCGGGACGCGGGTTGAGGAAATTCAGCGGCACCTCGTGCGGGTCCAGCTCGGCGAGGTTGGCGGCGAACTCCGCACGCTGCTCCAGCGACTCCCCCATGCCGAGGATGCCGCCGCAGCACACCTCCATGCCGGCCTCGCGGACCATCCGCAGCGTGTCCCAGCGCTCCTCCCACGAGTGGGTGGTGACGACGTTGGTGAAGAACGACCGCGCGGTCTCCAGGTTGTGGTTGTAGCGGTGCACGCCCATCGCCGCCAGCTTCTCGACCTGCTCCTCGGTCAGCATGCCCAGCGAGCAGGCGATCTGGATGTCGACCTCGTTGCGGATGGCCTCGATGCCCGCGGCGACCTGCGCCAGCAGCCGCTCGTCCGGGCCGCGCACCGCCGCCACGATGCAGAACTCCGTCGCGCCGGTCTTGGCGGTCTGCTTGGCAGCCTCCACCAGGCTGGGGATGTCCAGCCAGGCGCTGCGGACCGGGGAGGCGAACAGCCCGGACTGCGAACAGAAGTGGCAGTCCTCGGGGCACCCGCCCGTTTTGAGGCTGATGATGCCCTCGACCTCGACGTCGGGTCCGCACCACTTCATCCGCACGTCGTGGGCGAGCGCCAGGAGGTCGTCGAGGCGGTCGTCGCCCAGCTGCAGCACCTGCAGCGTCTGGTCCTGCGTGAGACCCTCGCCGCGTTCGAGCACCTGCTCGCGTGCCACTGCCAGAATGTCGCTCACCCGTTACTCCTTCACGTCTTGAACGGTGTTCAGGTTAGGGTAGTGGTGTGCAGCTGCACAAACGCGACGTGGTCGACGCGGCGACCACCATCCTCGACGAGTACGGCATCAGCGACCTGACGATGCGCCGGCTCGCCCGTGAACTCAACGTCACGCCGGGCGCGCTGTACTGGCACTTCGCCAACAAGCAGCAGCTCCTGGGCGCGGTGGCCGACCGCATCCTCGAACCGGTCGGCGAGGTGCCCGGTGGTTGGCGTGACCGCATCGCCGGCCTCTGCGGGACGCTGCGCGACGCGCTGCTGTCGCACACCGACGGCGCCGAGCTGGTCTCGGCGAGTTTCGCCGCAGGCCAGTCCGAGGCGATGACCCGGATCGTCGGACACCTCGGCGTGGCCGCCGCCGATGCCGGGGTCGACCCCGCGCACACGGATCTGGCGGCCCGCACGGTGGTCTACTACGTGCTCGGCTTCACCGCCGACGAGCAGTCCCGGTTGCAGTGGGACGCCGCAGGCGCGGAGCTTCCCGAGGGTCAGTCGGCGCTGGGCGACGACGCCACCGCCCGGTTCCGCTTCGGCGTCGAACTGCTGGTCAACGGAATCGGAGTCGCCGAACACGAATGGGTGCGCGGGACGCGAGCGTGATCACCGTCGACGACGTGCGCGCTGTCAGTCACTGCCGCGAATTCTGCACATAGGTTG
Organism: [Mycobacterium] manitobense; assembly: GCF_025821665.1. Taxonomy (GTDB): domain Bacteria; phylum Actinomycetota; class Actinomycetes; order Mycobacteriales; family Mycobacteriaceae; genus Mycobacterium; species Mycobacterium arseniciresistens. The sequence goes on along the minus strand of NZ_JACKSJ010000239.1, from coordinate 20,116 downwards.
CGGCCCAGGCGCGTTCGCGACCCTGATGTAGAACCCGGCGCGCAGTCGGCGACGGTCAGCTGATCGGGTACTCGATCTTCTCGTCGCCGTCCCAGTGCCGCAGCCCGACGGCGTGGCCCCGCACGTCGCGCGTCACCGACGCCACGGCGAACGCCGCGGGCAGCTGGTCGGCCGGGACGCGCCGCGCCAGCGTCACGTGCGGCGTCCAGTGACCCGGATCAGCATGCGGCAGAACGCCGTTCGGCATGTGCGGCAGGCACAGCCGATGGACCTCCCCATGCAGCGCCAACAGTTCCGCCGAGGGAACGAGCAGCCGCACCAGGGTGAAGGCGCGGCCGCCGAACAGCATGGGCGCGCCGATCGTGCACTCCAGTGGAAGCCGCGCCAGCACGGGACACAACGCCGTGTCGACCGCGGAGTCCATCCCTTCGGCCACCGTCAGCGTCACGTGCGGACGGTTGCTCGGCGACCTGTGCCCCGCCTGGCTCCGCACGCCCGCCGCCATCAGCTCGTCCCACACCTGCCGGATCGCGGCATCGGTGTCGTCGTCGAAGATCAGCTCGACGCTGTGCACCACTTAGAGGCTCGCGATCCAGCCGGGGTCGAACGCCGCAGCGCTCATCGCCTCGAACTCCGCCACGCTCATGGTTCCCGCGCCCGCGGTCAGGACCGCCCGCACCGGCGCCAGTCCGGACAGCGACTCCCTGTTGTCCGTCTCGGCCACACCCGGCTGTGCGGGCCACGCGCCGATCACCACGCCGGCGCACTGAACGTCATCGCGGGCAAGCGCTTCCAGCGTCAGCGCAGTGTGATTCAGGGTGCCGAGGCCGGCCTTCACCACCACGAGCACCGGCGCGGACAGCGCCACCGCGAGGTCGCGCAGCGTCGCGCCGTCGGCGCCGACGTGCACGAGCAGCCCGCCCGCCCCCTCCACCAGTGTCAGCCGGCCGGGAGCGTCCACGGTGCGCACAGAGTCGACCAGATCGCCCAGCGTGGGCAGCGGCAGGCCGGCGCGGCGGGCCGCGGCCACCGGAGCCAGCGGTTCGGGATAACGCCACGACCCGTGCAGGGCCGTCACCCCCGAGAGGCGTCGCACCTCGGCGAGGTCGTCGTCGCCGTCACCGTCGTCGGACCAGGCGCCGGTCTGTACGGGCTTGCACACCGCGACGTCGACGCCGGCCAGCCTTGCTGCGCACGCCAGCGCCGCCGTCGCGACCGTCTTGCCGACGCCGGTGTCGGTGCCGGTGACGAGGCAGACAGTCACCCGCGGGCCGCGGCCAGCGCGCGGGTCAGCACGTCACGGGCCAGCGCCATGTCGTCGTCGGTGAGCGACGCCCGCGCGGTCAGCCGCAGCCGCGACGTCCCCGCGGGCACCGTCGGCGGCCGGAAACACCCGACCCGCACCCCGTGCTCCAGGCAGTCGGTCGCCGCCGCGAGTGCGACCTCCGGCTCGCCGAGCACCACCGACACCACGGCGGACTCGGGGCGTTCGGCAACGCCGCACATGTCGGCCAGGCCGGCGGCCCGGTCGAGCACCGCACCGGCCCGCCAGGGTTCGGCGGCCAGCAGTCGCAATGCGGCCCACGCCGCGCCGACCGCGGCGGGCGCCAGCCCGGTGTCGAAGATGAACGGCCGCGCCGCGTCGATCAGATGCGCGCGCACCGCCGCCGGTCCCAGCACCACGCCGCCCTGGCTGCCCAGCGCCTTGGACAGGGTGGTGGTCATGACGACGTCGGGGGCGCCTGCCAGGCCGACCTCCTGCAGCAGCCCGCGCCCGCCGGTGCCGCGCACCCCGAGGCCGTGCGCCTCGTCGACGACGAGCAGTGCGCCGTGACGCCGGCACACGTCGTGCAAAGCGCGCAGCGGCGCCATCACGCCGTCGGCGGAGAACACCGAGTCGGTCAGCACGACGGCGCGGGATTCGGTGCGCCCGGCCAGCGCCGCGGCGACGGCGCCGACGTCGCGGTGCGGCGTCACGGCGACCCTGGCCCGCGAGAGCCGGCAGGCGTCGACCAGGGAGGCGTGGGTGAGCGCGTCGGAGACCAGCAGTGTCCCCGGACCGGAGAGGGCGACGACGGCGCCGAGATTGGCGGTGTAGCCCGAGGAGAACACCAGCGCCGACTCGGCTCCGACGAAGTCGGCGAGCGCGCGTTCGAATCCCTCGTGCAGCTCGGTGTTGCCGGTGACGAGCCGGGATCCGGTGGAGCCGGCGCCCCAGGTGCGCAGCGCGTCGACGCCGCCTGCGATGACGTCGGGATGCTGGGACAGGCCCAGGTAGTCGTTGGAGGCCAGGTCGAGTTCGGCGCCGACGGGCGGGCGGGGCCGCAGGGAGCGGCGCAGTCCGTCGGCGCGGCGCTGCTGCTCGACGTCGGCCAGCCATGACAGCGGTGAGAGGCCCGCGCGTGTCATCCGGCCCCTCCTCTCGACGACTTGAACACCGTTCAGGTTAGCGCACGGGCGACCGCGACCATCGCCGCGGTGATCCGGTCGACCTCGCCGGCATCGCAGATGTAGGGCGGCATCACGTAGACGAGGTCGCGGAACGGCCGAAGCCACACCCCGTGGTCCAGCGCGGTCACGGTGGCCAACGGCACATCGACGGGCCGGTCCAGCTGGATCACCCCGATCGCGCCGAGCACCCGCACATCGGCGACGCCCGTCACCTCCCGCGCCGGCGCCAGCCCGGTGCGCAGACCCGCCTCGATGGCACGCACCCGGGCCCGCCAGTCCCCCGCGAGCAGCAGCTCCACCGAGGCCACCCCGACCGCGCACGCCAGCGGGTTGGCCATGAACGTCGGCCCGTGCATCAGCGCGCCGGGCTCCCCCGCGCTGATGATGTGCGCGATCTCGGCGGTGCACAGCGTGGCCGCCAGCGTGATGTACCCGCCCGTGAGTCCCTTGCCGACGCACATCACGTCCGGCCGCACGCCGGCGTGGTCGGCCGCGAACAGCTCGCCGGTGCGCCCGAAGCCGGTGGCGATCTCGTCGAAGATCAGCAGCACGCCGTGCCGGTCGCAGATGTCCCGCAGGTCGACCAGGTAGCGCGGGTCGTGGAACCGCATCCCGCCCGCGCCCTGCACCACCGGCTCGACGATCACCGCCGCCACCTCGTCGGCGTGGGCGGCCAGCAGGCGTTCGAACTCCGCGGAGTAGGCGGGGTCGTGGGCAGCGGGCACCGGCGGCGCGAACACCTGCCGCACCATCACGTCGGTCCACAGCGAGTGCATGCCGCCGTCGGGGTCGCACACGCTCATCGGGGTGAACGTGTCGCCGTGGTAGCCGCCGCGCCACGTCATCAGCCGGTGCTTGCCCGGCCTGCCGAGGCTGCGCCAGTACTGCAGCGCCATCTTGGCGGCCACCTCGACCGACACCGAGCCGGAGTCGGAGAAGAAGACCGTGTCCAGGCCCTCGGGCGTCACCTCGACGAGCAGCTGCGCCAGCCGGGCCGCCGGCTCGTGGGTGAGGCCGCCGAACATCACGTGGTTCATGGTCGCCAGCTGGTCGACGATCGCCGCGTCGAGCGCCGGGTGTCCGTGACCGTGGATCGCGGTCCACCACGACGCCATCGCGTCGAGCACCTCGACCTCGCGCCCCTCGCGCACCACGGTCAGGTGGGGGCCCCGCGCACCCACCGCGACCACCGGCGGGAACGCCTCGGCGCCGATGGTGCTGTACGGGTGCCACACGTGGGCGGCGTCGATCGCACTGATCTCCGCGGGCGTCAGGGGCACGGGCTACGAGCCTACTTCTTTGCTCGGGCAGCGGGCGGCGACCACCGCGACATGAGTCATCGGCAGAAGTTGGGTAAATTGCTTCTCGACCATGATCACCCTCGCCGCCCCCAGGCCGGCGCCCGCCACCGAGATCGGTTACGCGCCGCGCGCCGCCATGGGTTCCCGAATGTCGGGCTTCTACCGACACGACCTCGACGGTCTTCGTGGTGTCGCGATCGCGATGGTGGCGGTGTTCCACATCTGGTTCGGCCGCGTCTCCGGCGGCGTCGACGTCTTCCTGGCGCTGTCGGGCTTCTTCTTCGGCGGCCGCCTGCTGCGCGCGGCGCTCACCCCCGGCGTGTCCCTGCGGCCGGGGCGCGAGGTCATCAGGCTGGGGCGGCGGCTGCTGCCGGCGCTGGTGGTGGTGCTGGCCGCCGCCGCGGTGCTGACCATCCTCGTCCAGCCCGAGACCCGGTGGGAGACCTTCGCCGACCAGAGCCTGGCCAGCCTCGGCTACTACCAGAACTGGGAGCTGGCCAACACGGCGTCGGACTACCTGCGGGCAGGCGAGACGGTCAGCCCGCTGCAGCACATCTGGTCGATGTCGGTGCAGGGCCAGTTCTACATCGCCTTCCTGGCGCTGATCCTCGGCCTGGCCGTGCTGCTGCGCCGCATCCTGCGGCGCCACCTCAAGGCCGTGTTCGTGGTGGTGCTCACCGCGCTGACCGTCGCGTCGTTCGTGTACGCGATCTTCGCGCACAACGCCGACCAGGCCACCGCCTACTACAACAGTTTCGCGCGGGCCTGGGAGTTGCTGCTGGGCGCGCTGGCAGGCGCGCTGGTGCAGTACGTGCGCTGGCCGATGTGGCTGCGGACGATCGTCGCGACGGTCGCGCTGGCGGCGATCCTGGCCTGCGGCGCGCTGATCGACGGCGTCAAGGAGTTCCCCGGCCCCTGGGCGCTGGTGCCGGTCGGCGCCACCATCCTGTTCGTGCTGTCGGCCGCCAACCGGCTCGCCGATCCGCACACCGGCGGCCGGTTGCCCGCCCCCAACCGGCTGCTGGCCACCGCGCCGTTCGTCGCCCTCGGTGCGATGGCCTACTCCCTGTACCTGTGGCACTGGCCGCTGCTGATCTTCTGGCTCTCCTACACCGGACACCAGCGCGCGAGCCTCCTCGACGGCGCGGGTGTGCTGCTGGTTTCGGGCGTGCTGGCCTGGCTGACGACCCGCTACATCGAGGAGCCGCTCCGCTACCGCGCGCCTGCGGCGACCAGCCCCGCGGTGCCTCTGCGCAAGCGGTTGCGCAGGCCGACGATCGTGCTCGGGTCGGTGGTCGCGCTGCTCGGTGTGGCGCTCACGGCGACCTCGTTCACGTGGCGCGAACACGTCACCGTCGAACGCGCCAGCGGCAAGGAGCTGTCCGGGCTGTCGGCCCGTGACTACCCCGGTGCGCGCGCGTTGCTCAACCAGGCGAAGGTGCCCAAGCTGCCGATGCGGCCCACCGTGCTGGAGGCCAAGAAGGACCTGCCCGCCACCACCAACGACGGCTGCATCAGCGACTTCGACAACATCGGTGTGATCAACTGCACCTACGGCGACAAGACCGCGACCCGCACCATCGCCCTGGCAGGCGGGTCGCACGCCGAGCACTGGGTCACCGCGCTCGACCTGCTGGGCCGGCTGCACAACTTCCGGGTGGTCACCTATCTGAAGATGGGTTGCCCGCTCACCACCGAACAGGTGCCGCTGGTGATGGGCGACAACCGGCCGTACCCGAAGTGCCATCAGTGGAACGAACGGGTGATGGACAAGCTGATCGCCGACCACCCCGACTACGTGTTCACCACCTCGACCCGGCCATGGATCACCAAGCCGGGCGACGTGATGCCGCCGAGCTACCTCGGCATCTGGGAACGGTTGTCGCAGAACCGGATTCCGATCCTCGCGATGCGCGACACGCCATGGCTGGTGCGCGACGGCGAGCCGTACTTTCCGGCCGACTGCCTGGCCGACGGCGGCGATGCGATCTCCTGCGGCATCAAGCGGGCCGAGGTACTCTCCGACCACAACCCGACACTCGACTTCGTCGCTCAATTCCCGATGCTGAAGGCCCTCGACCTGAGCGACGCGGTGTGTCGCCAGGACTACTGTCGCGTAGTGGAGGGAAACATATTGCTGTATCACGACTCTCACCACATCTCGGCAACGTACATGCGCACCATGACCAACGAACTGGGACGACAGATCGCCGCTGCCACCGGCTGGTGGTGACCCCGTGACCGCAGCATCCCCCGCGCCGAAGCCGCGCAGCGCCACCACCGTCTGGCCGGGCGAGTCCTATCCGCTGGGCGCCACGTATGACGGTGCCGGCACCAACTTCTCGTTGTTCTCCGAGGTCGCCGACCGCGTCGAACTGTGCCTGATCGCCAAGGACGGCACCGAGGAGCGGATCGACCTCGAAGAGGTCGACGGATACGTGTGGCACGCCTACCTGCCCACCGTCACCCCGGGACAGCGCTACGGATTCCGCGTGTACGGGCCGTGGGACCCGCCCGCCGGGCACCGGTGCGACGCGAGCAAGCTGCTGCTCGACCCGTACGGCAAGTCCTTCCACGGCGACTTCGACTTCGGCCAGGAGCTGTTCTCCTACGACCTGGCCGCCGACGACCTCGCCTCCGGTGGCACCCCGCCGCAGCTGGATTCACTCGGGCACACCATGACCAGCGTCGTGATCAACCCGTTCTTCCAGTGGGGATCCGACCGGGCGCCGCGCACGCCCTATCACGAGACGGTGATCTACGAGGCCCACGTCAAGGGCATGACGCAGACCCACCCCGGCATCCCGGAGGAGCTGCGCGGCACCTATGCGGGCCTGGCCCATCCGGTGATCATCGACCACCTCAAGTCGCTGAACATCACCGCGATCGAACTGATGCCCGTGCACGCGTTCATGCACGATCACCGGCTGCTCGATCTGGAACTGCGAAACTACTGGGGCTACAACACCTTCGGGTTCTTCGCACCGCACCACCAATACGCGTCCAACCGGCACGCCGGCGGCGCCGTCGCCGAGTTCAAGACGATGGTGAAGGCCTTCCACGAGGCGGGCATCGAGGTCATCCTCGACGTCGTCTACAACCACACCGCTGAAGGCAACCACCTCGGGCCCACGATCAACTTCCGCGGTATCGACAACGCGGCCTACTACCGGCTGCTCGACGGCGACCTGCGGCTGTACAAGGACTTCACCGGCACCGGCAACAGCCTCAACGCCCGCCACCCGCACACCCTGCAGCTGATCATGGATTCCCTGCGCTACTGGGTGCTGGACATGCACGTCGACGGATTCCGCTTCGACCTGGCCTCCACCCTGGCCCGCGAGTTCTACGACGTGGACCGGCTGTCGGCGTTCTTCGACCTGGTGCAGCAGGACCCGGTGGTCAGTCAGGTCAAGCTGATCGCCGAACCATGGGACATCGGCGAAGGCGGTTACCAGGTCGGCAATTTCCCAGGTTTGTGGACCGAGTGGAACGGGAAGTATCGCGACACTGTGCGTGATTACTGGCGGGGCGAGCCCGCGACCCTCGGCGAGTTCGCCTCGCGGCTGACCGGATCGTCCGACCTCTACGAGGCCACCGGACGCCGGCCCAGCGCCAGCATCAACTTCGTCACCTGCCACGACGGCTTCACCCTGAACGACCTGGTGTCGTACAACGAGAAGCACAACGAGGCCAACGGTGAGGACAACCGCGACGGCGAGAGCCACAACCGGTCGTGGAACTGCGGCGTGGAGGGGCCGACCGACGATCCCGACATCACGGCGCTGCGCGGCAAGCAGATGCGCAACATCCTGGCGACGTTGATGTTGTCGCAGGGCACGCCGATGATCGCGCACGGCGACGAGATCGGCCGCACGCAGCGCGGCAACAACAACGTGTACTGCCAGGACTCCGACATCGCCTGGATGGACTGGTCGCTGTGCGAGACCAACGCCGACCTGCTGGACTTCACCCGCAAGGTGATCGGGGTGCGCAAGAAGCATCCGGTGTTCCGGCGCAGGCGGTTCTTCGAGGGCAAACCGATCCGCAGCGGCGACGAGGTGCGCGACATCGCGTGGCTGACACCGGCCGGCACGGAGATGACGCCGCAGGACTGGGGCACCGGGCTGGGCCAGTGCGTCGCAGTGTTCCTCAACGGCGAGGCCATCTTCGCGCCGAACGCGCGCGGCGAACGGGTGGTCGGCGACTCCTTCCTGCTGTGCTTCAACGCCCATGACCGCGTGCAGGACTTCGCCGCGCCGGAGGGCTTCTACGCCAACGAGTGGACCGCCGAGCTCGACACCGCCGATCCCACCGGCGCCACGGACCTGGTGGTGGCCGCGGGCGAGAAGATCTCGCTGCCCGCGCGTTCGGTTCTCGTGCTGCGCAAGACGGCCTGACCGATGGATCGCGTGCTCTCGACCTACCGACTGCAGATGCGCGGCGACTGCTTCACCTTCGCCGACGCCGAGAACGTTCTCGACTACGTGGACGCGCTGGGTGTCTCGCACCTGTACCTGTCGCCGATCCTGACCGCGGCGCAGGGGTCCACCCACGGCTACGACGTCACCGACCCCACCACGGTGTCCCACGCGCTCGGCGGCCCCGACGGTCTCGCACGCCTGTCCGCGGCCGCAAAGGCACGCGGATTGGGTCTGGTGGTCGACATCGTGCCCAACCACGTCGGCGTCGACTCCCCCGCCCAGAACGCCTGGTGGTGGGACGTGCTCACGCACGGCCGCGAATCGGCGTACCACTCCTACTTCGACATCGACTGGGATCTCGATCCCGACCACCGGATCGTGCTGCCGGTGCTGGGCTCCGACGACGACGTCGCCGACCTGGTGGTCGACCGCAGCGGTGACGAACCGGTGTTGCGCCTCGGCGATCTGGCCTATCCGATCGCGCCGGGCACCGCCGGCCAGGACGCCACCGGCGCGCAGGTGCACGACCGGCAGCACTACCGCCTGATCGGCTGGCGCAACGGCATCTGCGGATACCGGCGGTTCTTCTCCATCACCTCGCTGGCGGGGCTGCGTCAGGAAGACCGGGCGGTGTTCGAGGCCACCCACGCCGAGGTGGGCCGCTGGGTGGCCGACGGTTTGGTCGACGGTGTGCGCATCGACCATCCCGACGGCCTGTCCGACCCGGCCGGCTACCTGGCATGGCTGCGGGACCTGCTCGGCGACGACGCCTGGATCGTGATCGAGAAGATCCTCGCCGTCGACGAACCGCTCGATCTCAGCCTGCCCGTCGCCGGGACGACGGGTTACGACGCGCTGCGCGAGGTAGGCGGGGTGTTCCTCGACCCGGCCGGTGAAGCGCCGCTGACCGACCTCTACGAGTCCACCGGGGTCGACTACGCATCGACCCCCGCGGAGGCCCGCAGGCTCAAGGCGCAGGCGGTCACCGACACGCTGGGCAGCGAACTGGCCCGGCTGCACCGCACCGTGACCGGCGCGACCGGCGTCGACCACCCGCAGCTGCCCACCGCGATCGCCGCCCTGCTGAGCCACATCGGGGTGTACCGGTCGGACTACCCGTCGCTGTCGCTGGTGTTGCCCGTCGCCGTCGAGGAGACCGTCGCCGAACGCCCTGACCTCGCCGAACCGCTGACGATCCTGAGCACGGCGGTCACCGCGAACCGCGAGACGTCGGTGCGGCTGCAACAGCTGTGCGGCGCCTCCACCGCCAAGTCGATGGAGGACTGCCTGTTCTACCGGGACGCCCGGCTGGTGTCGCTCAACGAGGTCGGCAACGAACCCGAGAAGTTCGGGGTCAGCACCGCGGAGTTCCACCAGCGCGCCGACGCCCGCGCCCGGCTGTGGCCGTCGGCGATGACCGCGCTCACCACGCACGACACCAAGCGCGGTGAGGATGTGCGGGCCCGTATCGGAGTGCTCTCGCAGGTGCCCGCACTCTGGGCGCAGTACGTCGAGGCCTGGTTGGAGCGCACCTCGCCACCCGATTCCGGCACCGCGATGTTCCTGCTGCAGAACGTCTTCGGCGTCTGGCCCGCCGACGGCACGGTGACGCCCGAGCTGCGGGAACGGCTGCACGGTTACGCCGAGAAGGCCATCCGCGAGGCCGCGCTGCACACGTCGTGGAACGACCCGGACGAGACCTTCGAATCGGCGGTGCACAAGTGGCTGGACACCGTGCTCGACGGACCCGTCGGCGCGGAACTGACCCGGCTGCTCGAACAACTCGACCGGCATGCGCGCAGCGACAGTCTCGGGCAGAAACTGGTGGCCCTCACCGCACCCGGCGTGCCCGACGTGTATCAGGGCACCGAACTGTGGGAGGACAGCCTGGTGGATCCAGACAACCGGCGGCCGGTCGACTACGCCGAGCGGCGCGCGGCGCTGGAGGCGGCCACCCATCCCAAGATCCGGGTGGTGCGTGAGGCGCTGCACCTGCGCCGCGAGCGTCCGGACGCGTTCCTCTCCGGCGACTACCGCCCGGTGCTCGCCGACGGCGCGGCCGCCCAGCACGTGCTGGCCTTCACCCGCGGCGCCGACGTGCTCACCGCGGTGACCCGGCACAGTGTCGGTCTCACCGAATCCGGTTGGGGTGACACGACTCTGCCGCTACCCGCGGGCGAGTGGACCGACCGGATCGGCGGCGGACGGTTCAGCGGTTCTGTCCCGGTGATCGAGCTGTTCGCCGACCTGCCCGTTGCGCTGCTGGAGCGCAGCGGTCCCGGGGGCGGAGCGCAGCGACCGGGGGAAGCCAATGGTTGAGTTCGCGGTGTGGGCGCCGCGGCCCGAGCGGGTGCGCCTCGATGTGGACGGCACGCTGCATCCGATGGTCGCCTCCGGCGACGGCTGGTGGCGCGCCGACGTCGACGCCCGCATCGACGCACGGTACGGCTTCGTGCTCGACGACGACCCGAAGGTGCTGCCCGACCCTCGGTCACCGCGCCAGCCCGAGGGCGTGCACGAGCGTTCGCAGCGCTGGCGGCCCGCAGCCGATGCCTGGACCGACTCCGACTGGGCGGGCAGGTCGATCGAGGGTGCGGTGATCTACGAGCTGCACGTCGGCACCTTCACCCCGGCGGGCACCTTCGACGCGGCGATCGACAAGCTGGACCACCTGATCGATCTCGGTGTCGACGTCGTGGAACTGATGCCGGTCAACGCATTCGGCGGCACCCACGGCTGGGGCTACGACGGCGTGCTCTGGTACGCGGTGCACGAACCCTACGGCGGCCCCGACGGCCTGATCCGGCTGATCGACGCCTGCCACCGGCGCGGACTGGGTGTGCTGATCGACGCGGTGTTCAACCACCTCGGACCGTCGGGCAACTACCTCCCCCGGTTCGGCCCGTACCTCTCCAGCGGCAGCAATCCGTGGGGCGAGTCGATCAACATCGCCGACGCCGACGCCGACGAGGTGCGCCGCTACATCATCGACTGCGCCCTGCGGTGGATGCGCGAGTTCCACGCCGACGGACTGCGGCTGGACGCCGTGCACGCCCTCGTCGACACCACGGCATTCCACATCCTCGAGGAACTGTCCGCCGAAACCGACGCGCTTTCAGCCGAACTCGGCCGTCCGCTCTCACTGATCGCCGAGAGCGACATGAACGACCCGCGACTGATCACACCCCGCGAGCGTGGCGGCCTCGGGATGACCGCACAGTGGGACGACGACATCCACCACGCCATCCACTCCGCGGTGTCGGGCGAGACACAGGGCTACTACGGTGATTTCGGCTCGATCGAAACGCTGGCGCAGACGCTGCGGAACGGGTATTTCCACGCGGGCACGTACTCGTCGTTCCGGCACCGCAGGCACGGCAGGCCGCTGGACACCTCGTCGATCCCGGCCACCCGGCTGCTCGCCTACACGCTGACCCACGACCAGGTCGGCAACCGCGCCGTCGGCGACCGTCCGTCGCAGAACCTGCAACCCGGTCAGCTCGCGGTCAAGGCGGCGCTGGCACTCGGATCGCCCTACACCGCCATGCTTTTCATGGGTGAGGAGTGGGCGTCGTCCTCACCGTTCCAGTTCTTCAGCTCCCACCCCGAACCGGAACTCGCGCGGGCCACCGCCGAGGGCCGCAAGGCGGAGTTCGCCGAACACGGCTGGGACGCCGACGAGATCCCCGACCCGCAGGACCCCGAGACGTTCCTGCGTTCCAAGCTGAACTGGGACGAGGTGGCCGACGGCGACCACGCCCGGATGCTGGCCGTCTACCGCGATCTCATCGCGCTGCGGCACCGCGAACCCGACCTTGCCGATCCGTGGCTGGATCACCTGCGGGTGGACTACGACGAGGAGCAGCGCTGGCTCGTCATGCACCGCGGCGCCTTCGCCGTCGCCTGCAATCTCGGCGCCGAACCGGTAACCGTCCCGGTCACCGGCGAAGTGGTGCTCTCCTGGGACGAGCCGGCGGTGGAGGGCGAGGCGACCCGGCTGCCGGGGCACTCCTTCGCGGTGCTGCGCTCGGCGTAGGCCGCGGCTGAGCCCCTAGGTCAGGTAGCGGTAGACCGGCGAACCCGGCTCCAGGGTCTCGACGTGCATGTCCGAGCTGCGCATGCGCACCAGCAGCCCGTCGAGGTCGGCGGCCGAGCCGAGCTGGATGCCGACCAGCGCCTCGCCGGTCTCCCGGTTGTTGCGCTTGACGTACTCGAACAGCGTGATGTCGTCGCCCGGACCGAGCACCTCGTCGAGGAAGCGGCGCAGCGCGCCCGGCTCCTGGGGGAAGTCGACCAGGAAATAGTGCTTGAGCCCGAGGTGGACCAGCGAGCGCTCGAGGATCTCGTTGTAGCGCGAAACATCGTTGTTGCCTCCCGAGATCAGGCACACCACCGTGGTCCCCGGTTCGACCGTCGCCTCCAGCAGCCCCGCCACCGCCAGCGCCCCGGCCGGTTCGGCGATGATGCCCTCGTTCTGGTACAGGTCCAGCATCGCGGTGCACACCGCGCCTTCGTCGACCGTAGTGAGCGACACCATGTCCCCCGCGGCGGTCAGCGCGGCGAACGGCAGCCTGCCCGCGCGGTTCACGGCGGCGCCGTCGACGAACTGGTCGACGTGGTCGAGGGTGACCGGTTCGCCGGCGGCCAGGGCGGCGATCATGGCCGCCGCACCCGCGGGTTCCACACCGAGCACCGCGGTGTTGGTGGTGCGCTCGGCCAGATAGGTGGTGATGCCGGAGATGCACCCGCCGCCGCCGACCGGGACGATCACCAGGTCCGGCTCGGCGTCGAGCTGGTCGAGGATCTCCGCGGCGATGGTGCCCTGGCCCGCCATCGTGCGCAGGTCGTCGTACGGCGGGATCAGCGTGGCCCCGGTGCGCGCCACGTCGTCGAGGGCGGCCGCCGCGGCCAGGTCGTAGGTGGCGCCGACCGCGATCAGGTCGATGAACTCGCGGCCGTGGTAGCGGATGCGGTCACGCTTCTGCCTGGGCGTCTTTGTCGGTACGTACACCCGGCCCCTGATGCCCATCGACCGGCAGGCCAGCGCGAAGCCCTGGGCGTGGTTGCCGGCCGAGGAGCAGACCACGCCGGCGGCCAGTTCGGCGTCGGACAGCTGCATCAGCAGGTTGTAGGCGCCCCGCAGCTTGTAGGACCGGACGGCCTGCAGGTCCTCGCGCTTGAGGTACACCGTCGCACCGGTGGCCTCGGACAGCCGTTCGGACAGGTGCAGCGGGCTGCGCACCACGATGTCGGCGATCCGCGCGGCGGCCTCGTCGATGTCGGCCGCGGTCAACGGCGACGTGACGGGCTGGCTCAGGTCGGCGGACACCGCTCAATGGTGCCATCCGCCCGTCGCAGGGGTACAGCCGGTTTTGCCAGACCGGTCTACTCGGCCGGGCTCAGCACGAACACCGGGATCTCCCGGTCGGTCTTCTCCTGGTACTCGGCGTACTCCGGCCAGACCTCGACGGCTCGCTCCCACCACTCGGCCTTCTCGTCGCCGAACACCTCGCGGGCGTCGTAGTCGCGGGTGGACGGACCATCCTGCAGTTCGACGCGCGGGTTCTTCTTGATGTTGTGGTACCAGACGGGATGCTTCGGCGCGCCGCCGAGCGACGCGACAACCGCGTACTCCCCGTTGTTCTCCACCCGCATCAGCGGGGTCTTGCGGAGCTTGCCGGTCTTGGCGCCGACAGTGGTCAGCAGGATGACGGGGCGGCCCTTCAGCTCGGTGCCCTCGGTGCCCCCCGAGGCCATGTACTGCTCGGCGTTCTCGCGTGCCCAGTCCGACGTGCTCGGTTCGTATTCTCCGGTCAGCGGCATGAAACAAGTTTAGGCGGGTACAGAAAGCCGGTGCCCGTATTGAGAGTTTCGGCTGGCCGAAACCATGGTTGAGAGGTACCCTCGACCTATGACCACCGCAGGCCATCTCCGTTCCACGGTCTCCCGTGCGACGTGCGATGTGAGTGTCGCCGGTGTGCCATGGCCCGCGTACAAGGTGATCGCGCTGATGCTCGGCGCCCTGGTGACCGTGATCGTCGGCGTCGCCACCATGAGCGCCGCGCCTGCGGTGCTCGCCGGTGCCGCGGCGGCCACCATCGCCTGGCTCGGCCTCGGCGTCTTCTGCACCGACCGCCAGTAGCTCAGCGCTCCAGCAGCCTGCGCAGTTCCTGCAGGTCCGCGGTCACCGCCGCGACGTCGGCCTCGAACTCCTCGCCGGTCATCCCGGCGCGCTGCCGCACCGTGAACACGACCTCGCAGCGCGGCACACCGACTCCTACAGGAACGACGCGCAGCGCGTTGTACACCGCCTCGCCGGACGGCAGCCGCACGACATGGTCGATCACGCCGAACTCGTTGACCGGCGCGAACTCGATGCTCACCCGCCCCATCGGCGAGTCGGCCACCCAGCCCTCGTCGCTTCGCCGCAGCTCGCCCGCGGCCAGTCCCGCCGCCCAGCGCGGCATCTGCTGCGGGTCGGAGGCGAAGGCGTACACCACCTCCGGCGGCGCGTCGATCCACACCCCGATGTGACGGGAGGTCTGCGCGGTGTCGCCGGTCATGTCGTCGGTCACCGGTCCATCGTGACGCAGCCGGAGTTCATCGGCGTCGCCGAGCCGATCGCGTGCACCCCGCACGTGCAGTCGTCGATCGAGGGACAGGTGCACGCCATCCCCCACTCGACGATCTCCCTCGCCCGGCGCAACTCGTCCATCCTGGCGTCGATCTCGGCGAGCTTCGACCGCGCCAGCGATCGGCTGACCGGCCGCCCCGGCGCATCGTCGGCGAACAGCACCGCGATGTCCTCCAGTGCGAATCCCGCCGTCTTGCACAGCCGGATCACTTCGAGCCGGGCCAGGATCGAGTCGCCGTAACGGCGCTGACCGCCCACCCGTGCCGCGGGCGCCAGCAGCCCGATCTGCTCGTAGTACCGCAGCGTGGTCGCCGCGATCCCCGCGCGGCGGGCCACCTCGCCGATCGTCAGGCTCGCCGTCATCGCCACCCGCCCTCCTCTTGACTTGGAGTCAACTCTAAGTGCTGGACTCGACATCATGCAGACCCTCGACGACCTCCGACACTCCCGCTACGCGCTGCTGCGCACCTACCGTCGCGACGGCACCCCCGTCGACACCCCGATCTGGTTCGCGTTCGACGGCTCCGCGCTGGTGTTCCGCACGAAGATCGGCCCGAAGACCCGCCGACTGACCCACGACCCACGCGTGCACCTGCGGGTGTGCGACCACCGGGGGCGCGTCAGCCCCGAATCCGGGACCGTCGACGGGCGGGCGACGATCCTGTCCGGTGCCCCTGCCGCAGCGGCCGAAGAGCTGCTGCGCCACCGCTACGGCTGGCAGTACAACGTGGTCCCCCTGCTGAAGATCCCTGGCGTGCGCAACGTGCACAGCAACCTGCCGTGGCGCGAGAAGGTGCGACGGGCGCGCGCCCGCCACCTCTGGGACGACAGCGCGATCGTCCGGATCGACCTCTAACCGCCGAGGCAGCCGGGCCCGAGCAGTGCCTTCAGGTCGCCCATCAGCGCCGGTGACGGGGTGACCCGCAGCGCCTGGTCCAGTTCCAGGGTGGTGATGCGCTCACCGCTGATCAGCCGCAGGTGCACCTGCGACACCCCCGGGTGGTTGGCCAGCACCGCCTTGAGCGCGCTCACCTTGTCCACGGTGCACTGCCGCGTCGGCAGGCTCACCGCGAGCGGGCGGTTCACCTGCGCGCTGGAGAAGTCGGGCACCACCAGTTCGTGGGCGATCAGCGCGATCCGGTCGTCCCGGGCGGCCACCTTCGCCTTCACCAGCACCACCACGTCGTCGGCGATCTCAGCGCCGAACAACGAGTAGGTCTGCGGGAAGAACAGCACCTCGATGCCGCCGGTGAGATCCTCGAGTTGCGCTGAGGCCCAGGGCAATCCGTTCTTGTTCACCCGCCGGTTCACCGAGGCGAGGATGCCGCCCACCAGCACCTGCGCGTCGTTGGCGACGTCACCGTCGAGGATCGCCGGGATCTGGGTGTCGACCTGGTTGGCCAGCAGATGGGCCACCCCGTTGAGAGGGTGGCCGGACACGTACAGCCCGAGCATCTCCCGTTCCAGGGCGAGCTTGTGCTTGTCCTCCCACTCCTCGTCGGGAACCTTGATGGTGAACACCGCATCGGTCGCGGTGTCGGCGCCGCCGAACAGGTCGAACTGCCCCATCGCCTCGGCCTTCTTGGTGCCCAGCACCGAGTCCACCGCGTCGGTGTGCACCAGGAACAGGCCCTTGCGGGGATGGCCGAGCGAATCGAAGGCGCCGGCCTTGATCAGCGACTCCGTCACCTTCTTGTTGCACGCCGAGATGTCGATCTTGTTGAGGTAGTCCGAGAAGTCGGTGTACTTGCCCTTCGCGGCGCGCGTGTTCACCAGCGACGCCACCACATTCGCGCCGACGTTGCGCACCGCGCCGAGCCCGAACCGGATGTCGGTGCCGACCGAGGCGAAGTTCTGCACCGACTCGTTGACGTCCGGCGGCAGCACGGTGATGCCCAGCCGGCGGCAGTCGGCCAGGTAGACCGCGGCCTTGTCCTTATCGTCGCCGACGGAGGTGAGCAGACCGGCCATGTACTCGGCCGGGAAGTTGGCCTTCAGGTACGCCGTCCAGTAGGACACCAGCCCGTACCCGGCCGCGTGGGACTTGTTGAACGCGTAGTCGGCGAAGGGCAGCACGGTGTCCCACAGCGCCTTGACCGCCGCCGCGGAGAACCCGTTGGCCTTCATGCCGTCGGAGAAGCCCTCGAACTCCTTCTCCAGCACCTCGCGCTTCTTCTTGCCCATGGCCTTGCGCAGGATGTCGGCTCGGGCGAGCGAGTAGCCGGCCACCTTCTGCGCGATGCGCATGATCTGCTCTTGGTAGACGATCAGGCCGTAGGTCTCGGCGAGGATCTCGCGCAGCGGCTCCTCGAGCTCGGGATGGATCGGCTTGATGGCCTGACGGTTGTTCTTGCGGTCGGCGTAGTCGTTGTGGGCGTTCATGCCCATCGGCCCCGGCCGATACAGCGCGATCACCGCGACGACGTCCTCGAACCCCGTCGGCTGCATCCGCCGCAGCAGGTCGCGCATCGGCCCGCCGTCGAGCTGGAACACACCCAGCGTGTCGCCACGTCCGAGCAGTTCGTAGGCCGCCGGGTCGTCGAGCGGCACGGTGTCCAGATCGAGGTCGATGCCCCGGTTGGCCCTGATGTTCTCCAGGCAGTCGCCGATGATCGTCAGGTTCCGCAGGCCGAGGAAGTCCATCTTCAGCAGGCCGATGGCCTCGCACGAGGGATAGTCCCAGCCGGTGATCACCGCGCCGTCCTGCGGCCGCCGCCACAGCGGGATGGCGTCGACCAGCGGTTCGGAGCTCATGATCACCGCACAGGCGTGCACGCCGGCGTTGCGGACCAGGCCCTCGAGCCCGCGCGCGGTCTCGTAGATGGTCCGCACGTCGGGGTCGGTGTCGATCAGCCCGCGGACCTCGGTGGCCTCCTTGTACCGATCGTGGGCCGGATCGGTGATGCCCGAGAGCGGGATGTCCTTGGCCATGATCGGCGGCGGCAGCGCCTTGGTGATCCGGTCGGCGATCGCGAAGCCCGGCTGACCGTAGTGCACCCGGGCCGAATCCTTGAGCGCCGCTTTGGTCTTGATGGTGCCGAAGGTGATGACCTGGGCCACCCGGTCGCTGCCCCACTTGTTGGCGGCGTAGCGCAGCATCTCACCGCGGCGGCGGTCGTCGAAGTCGATGTCGATGTCGGGCATCGAGACGCGCTCGGGGTTGAGGAACCGCTCGAACAGCAGCCCGTACGGGATCGGGTCGATGTTGGTGATGCCCATCGCGTAGGCCACCAGCGAGCCCGCCGCCGATCCGCGCCCCGGCCCCACCCGGATGTCCACCGAGCGGGCGTAGTTGATCAGGTCGGCGACGATGAGGAAGTACGACGGGTAGCCCTTGTCGCAGATGACCTTGATCTCGAAGTCGGCGCGGTCGAGGTACTCCTGCGGCACCGTGCCGCCGGAGAAGCGGCGCTCCAGGCCGGCGCTCACCTCGTGCCGCAGCCAGCTCTCCTGCGAATGACCCTCGGGCACCGGGAAGACGGGCATCCGGTCGCGGGGCTGCCACACCTCGGCGTAGGACTGCACGCGCTCGGCGATGAGCAGCGTCGAGTCGCACGCGCCGGGGACCTGCTGGTCCCACAGCGCCCGCATCTCCGCCGCCGACTTCAGGTAGTAGCCGTCGCCGTCGAACTTGAAGCGGGTGGGGTCCGACAGCGTCTTGCCGGTCTGGATGCACAGCAGCGCCTCGTGGTTCTGGGAGGCCTCACGGGTGACGTAGTGGCAGTCGTTGGTGGCCAGCGGCGGGATCGACAGCTTGCGGCCCACCTCCAGCAGTCCCTCGCGGACCCGGCGCTCGATGTCGAGGCCGTGGTCCATCAGCTCGAGGAAGAAGTTCTCCGGCCCGAAGATCTCCCGCCACTTGGCCGCCGCCTCCAGCGCCTCGCGCTCGTGCCCGAGCCGCAGCCGCGTCTGCACCTCGCCCGACGGACAGCCGGTGGTGGCGATGATGCCCTCGGCGTGCTCGGCGATGATCTCGGCGTCCATCCGCGACCACTTGCCGAGCTGCCCCTCGAACGAGGCCAGCGACGACAGCTTGAACAGGTTGCGCAGGCCGGTGGCGTTCTCGGCCACCATCGTCATGTGCGTGTACGAGCCGCTGCCCGACACGTCGTCACTCTTCTGGCTCGGGTCGCCCCAGAGCACCCGCTTGGTGTCGAACCGCGACGCCGGGGCGATGTAGGCCTCCACCCCGATGATCGGGGTGATCCCGACGTCGGTGGCGGCGTTGTAGAACTCGCTGGCGCCGAACATGTTGCCGTGGTCGGTCATCCCGATCGCGGGCATCTCCAGCCGCTGCGCCTCGGCGAGCATCGGCTTGACCTTCGCGGCACCGTCGAGCATCGAGTACTCGGTGTGGTTGTGCAGGTGAACAAACGACCCCGAGGAATTAGACGATGAACCGCTCATAGGGTGGCCAGTCTATGACCGACCTCCGACACCGCTCGGCGTGTCGCGATGCGTGTCTTCGGCCTCAAGCCGGCCGGTCGCCGGCATCGTTGGTGGGCAGCCCGCCGGCGAACAGCCGGACCAGCTGTTGGGTCACCGGTTCCATGTCGTCGGGACGTGCGACGAAGCTCGCGTAGCACCCGAGGCCCCACATCACGACGTGCAGCATCGACACGATCCCTGCGGTGTCGGCGTCGGCCCGGATCTCGCCGTGCGCGACGCCGTCCTCGACCACCCTGGTGAGGAACTGCCGCACCGGCGACGGCACGCTGAACGGCAGCAGCTCGGGGTTGCGCTGCGGTTCGAGCCGGGCCGAGATGGTGAAGGCGATGGTCGAGCGGTCGCGGTGTTCGGCCTCCTGCAGCGCGACGAAGAAGGTGGCCAGCCGGTCGAGCAGCGCGTCGTGCGCCAGCGCCCGCTCGACCGCCGAGGTGAGCATCGACTTCGTCTCTTCCATCACGGCGCGGTACACGTCCTCGCGGGTGGCGAAGTAGTAGTGCAGCGTCGGCCGGCTCAGTCCGGTGTGCTTGGAGATCGCCTGGAACGTCATCGCCGGGTAGCCGCGCTGGTTGATCACCTCGCGCGCGGCACGCACGATGCGGCGGCGGGTCTGCGCGGAGTCGGCGCCGACGGGGCGACCACGCCCCCGCGCAGCCGGCACGCTGCGACCCCCTCGCTGCACGAGCAAACCGTATGGCATCGGCGTTGATCATGGCAACGGTCCGCGGCGCCGTGGCCGGTCAGGGCATGCGTCGCCGCAGATGGGCGGCCACGCCGGCGTCCGCGGTCAGCTCGATGGCGCGTCGGTACGCGGCCGCCGCCTCCTCGGGCCGGCCGGCCGCGGCGAGCAGATGGCCGCG
>NZ_JACKSJ010000238.1 GCF_025821665.1 [Mycobacterium] manitobense | reverse complement strand
CACCGGCGCCCACGGTGGCGGCCCGGTCGGCGTAGTGGTCGGCCCGGCCTTCCCCGGGTGCGACGCGGCTCGTCGGCGGGCGGTCGTGATCCGCGTGGCGGGCCAGCCGCGGTTCGTGCCGGCGCCAGGCCAACCGGTCGTTCCACGCCTCGGCGGCCAGCATCGTGCGCTGGGCCGACTCCGCGGCGGCGGACACCGGCGAGACGGCAAGGGCGGCTGCGGCGGCGTGCACGGTGGCGAAGAACAGGTCCGTGCCGTCGGGGCCGAGCCGGCCCTCGACCTGCTTGCGCAGCCGCGGCATGTGATCGGTGAGGGTCGGCAGGGCGGACACGACGTCGGGCAGGCCCCGCAGCCGCAGTACGGTGCCGGTCACCGAGAGGCCGAGACCCGCAAGGGCGACGGCGGCACCGGCAGTGCGCGCCGCCAGCACCGCATCGTCTCCCGGGAGGTTCACCGGCCTGCTGCGGCGGACGTCCGCATCGGCGGCGCGCTCGGCCTCGTCGACGGCACGCAGCAGCGCGGGCAGTGACGGTCCGTCGTCGTCGATGCTCACCACGATGCGCGAGACCGTCGTGTTGAGCGACACCGACCGCACACCGGTCATCCCCTTCACGGCCCGGACGACCTCGGCGGCGACGGCCTTACCGTGCGGCCCGCCGAGTCCACGCACCTCGACCCAGCAGCGGCCACCGCGGGCCTGGCACCGGCGGGCGGGCGGGCCGCCGACGGCCTCGAGGGCCACGG
>NZ_JACKSJ010000237.1 GCF_025821665.1 [Mycobacterium] manitobense | reverse complement strand
CACCCGCTACCCCCAGCGGCCCGAGGCCGCCCGCGCCGAAGGCCCCGCCGCGGGACGCGCCGGTGGTCCTTCCCCGGTGCGTGCCGAGCCGTCGCGCCGTCCGCCGCAGGCCCGCAACGCCAGGCAGTCGCCGCACTTCCAGCGCTGACCTTCCGCGGTTGTCGGGCGGCCTACGCCGCCAAGTAACCTGTCGGCATGACCCGCCCCGTCGCACTGATCACCGGACCGACGTCCGGACTGGGTGCGGGATTCGCCCGTCGCTACGCCGTCGACGGCTACGACCTGGTGCTCGTCGCCCGTGACGCGGACCGCCTCGAACAGCTCGCGTCGGAGTTGCGCGCCGAGGCAGGCTCCACCGTCGAGGTGATCCCGGCCGACCTCGCCGTCGCCGACGACCGCGCCAAGGTCGCCGACCGGCTCGCCGCGGGGGTCCAGGTACTGGTCAACAACGCCGGGTTCGGCACCGCGGGCGAGTTCTGGGCCGCCGACCTCGCGCTGCTGCAGTCCCAGCTGGACGTCAACGTCACCGCGGTGATGCAGCTGACGCACGCGGCGCTGCCGCCCATGCTCGCCGACCACCGCGGCACCGTGATCAACGTCGCCAGCGTCGCGGGACTGCTGCCCGGCCGCGGATCGACGTACTCGGCGTCCAAGGCCTGGGTGATCGCATTCAGCGAGGGGCTGGCCAACGGCCTCGGCGGCACCGGCGTCGGCGTGCACGCGCTGTGTCCTGGCTTCGTGCGCACCGAATTCCACGCCCGCGCAGGCATCGAGATGGCGGGCACCCCGTCGTTCCTGTGGCTCGAGGTCGACGACGTGGTGCGGGACTGCCTGGTCGGCGTCGCGAAGGACAAGGTCGTCATCGTGCCGGGTGTGCAGTACAAGGCGCTCACCACCGGTGGCCGGGTGGTTCCGCGAAACCTGGTGCGCGCCATGACGAAAGTGGTGGGCAAGGGCCGTGGCAGGACCTGACGCCGACCGTGAACACCAGTGCGTAGGCTGATCGCGCTCGTTGCGGCCGTGCTCCTCACCGCGGTGTCCGGTTGCTCCGATGACGCTGCGACCGACGAGAACCACTACGGCGCACAGGCCGCGGCCATCGGTGAGTCGCAGTCGGTGCTGGGCTGGAACCTCTCGGTGGCGAACCTGCGGTTCGACGGCGACTTCGTGCTGGTCGACGTCGACGCCGCCCGCAACGCCGACGACGCCGCCCCCGCGGACAGCCTGCGCTTCGGTCTCTACGGCGCCCTGTACCACCCGATCGAGGCCAACGCGGTCGGCGGCTGCCGAGACGCCGCGACGCTGGACATCCGGCCCGCAGCGGCCCCGACCCCCGACCGGCTCAGCGGCACCGTCTGTCTGGGTCCGATGCGCGACCAGAGCCAGGTGCGCGGTGTCTACGTCTATTCGCCCAAGGACCGGGTGCCCGGCACCACCGTCGCCTATCCCGCCGCGTTCCCGGTCGGGCTGGTGCCGACCCCCGGCACGGACACCGGGCTGAGCCTGAAGACCACCAGCGTCGACGCCTTCGACGCCGACGGCGCGCAGATCGCCCCGACCGCCATCGGTGAGCCGGACGCGTTCACCGGCGACGGCTACATGCTGATGGGACTGGATATCACCAGCGTTTCGACCCGCTACCGCGACGACGCCGTGCGGCGCGGCGGCCCGCTGATGGTGGTCGTCGGACCCACGCTCCCGCCGCCGGGACTGAGCTATGCGTGCTCGACATACGGGTCCTCGGTGCTGGTGCTGCCGGATTCCTCACGGGACGCGGTCGCACTCAACGCGTCGCTGTGCACGCAGGGCGACATGAACGCCGCGCTGCTCTACGCCACGGTCTCGGTGGTCGGTACCCACGCCGCGCTGTGGACCACCCGTGGCTGACTCCGACGCGCCGGGACCCACCGAGTGGCACGCGGCGCCCGGGGTCGGGCCGTGGCCCGGGCCCGCGCCCACCGACCCGCACTACGACCCGGACCTGCTGCGCGACGGCGACACCCGCAACGTCGTCGACGCCTACCGGTACTGGACGCGCGACGCGATCGTCGCCGACATCGACCGGCGTCGCCATCCGCTACACATCGCGATCGAGAACTTCGGCAACGACGCCAACATCGGCGCGGTGGTGCGCACGGCCAACGCGTTCGCCGTCGACACCGTGCACATCGTCGGCCGCCGGCGCTGGAACCGCCGCGGCGCCATGGTGACCGACCGCTACCAGCGGCTGCGCCACCACGACAGCACCGCCGAACTGCTGGCGTTCGCGGCGGACGCCGGCCTGACCGTCGTCGCGGTCGACAACGTCCCGGGCGCGACCCGCCTCGAGCAGGCGACCCTGCCGCGGCACTGCCTGCTCATCTTCGGGCAGGAAGGCCCAGGCATCACCGAGGATGCGAAAGCCGGTGCGGCGTCAACTGTCTCGATTGCACAGTTCGGTTCGACCCGCAGCATCAACGCCGCCGTGGCCGCCGGTATCGCCATGCACGCCTGGGTCGTCCAGCACGCCGACCTCGGCCTGGCCTGGTAGCGGCGCGCTGCGCAGCAACAGCCACACGCCGAGTGCCGACACCAGCATCAGCACCGCGCCGACGCCGGAGGCGAAGGCCAGCCCGGAGGTGAACGCCTCCTGCGCGGCGGTGCGCAGCGCATCACCCTGGCCGGCGGGCAGTCCTTCGGAGACCTGTACCGCGGCGGCCAGCGAGTCCTGGGCGTGCGCGGCCGCGGCCGCCGGAATGCCGGGCGGCACGATGAACCCGCGGTAGACGCCGGTGACGATCGACCCGAGGACGGCGATGCCCAGCGCCATGCCGAGTTCGTAGGCGGTCTCGGACACCGCGGCCGCCGCGCCCGCGCGTTCCTTGGGCACGCTGGCCAGGATGACGTCGCTGGCGACGGTGAAGGCGAGCCCGAGCCCGACGCCGACGATGAACAACGTCACGCCCAGTTGCGGATACGGCGTGTCGGGGCGGATCAGCGTCAGCGTCGCCATCGCCAGCCCGACCATCGTCAGGCCCGCCGTCAGCACCGCCCGCCGGCTCAGGTACCGCACCGCGACACCGGCCAGCACGCCGAACACCGTGGCCGCCACCGCCGCAGGCACCTCGGCCAGCCCGGCCTGCAGCGGACCGTACCCCTTCACCAGCTGGAAGAACTGCGAGAGGAAGAATACCAGGCCCGAAAGCCCCAGCACGGAGAGCAGATTCGCGCCGACCACACCGGAGAATGCGCGGTTGGCGAACAGTCGTACGTCGATCAGCGGGCTGGGCAGCCGCAACTGGCGCCGGACGAACCAGGTCAGCGCCGCGGCGCCGAGCACCGCCGCGACCGCACTGTCGATCCGGAAACCATGCGCGGCAGTCTCTTTGATGGCGTAGACGACGGCGAGGATGCCCGCCATCGACAGCCCGACCGACGGCAGGTCCCACGGACCGGGGTGCAGATTGCGGTGCTCCGGGAGCAGCAGCACGCCGCCGACCACCAGCACGACCATCACCGGCACGTTGATCAGGAAGACCGAGCCCCACCAGAAGTGCTCGAGCAGCACACCGCCCAGCACGGGGCCGAGCGCCGCGCCCGCGGAGAACGTCGCCGCCCAGATGCCGACGGCCAGTGAACGTTCGCGGGGTTCGGCGAAGATGGTCCGTATGAGCGCCAGCGTGGCAGGCGCCAGCGTCGCCCCGGCCACACCCTGAAGCGCGCGGCCCGCGATCAGCAGTTCGGCGGTCGGCGCGTAGGCGGTCAGCGCGGAGACGGCGCCGAATCCGATCGCACCGAAGAGCAGCAGTCTGCGCTGCCCGATCCGGTCGCCGAGGCTGCCCATCGTGATGAGGAGGCTGGCCAGGACGAAGGAGTAGATGTCACCGATCCAGAGGATCTCGGTGGCGGTGGCGCCGAGGTCGCGGCTGATGAAGGGGGTGGCCAGCGCCAGCACCGTGCCGTCGATGCCGATCAGCAGCACCGCCAGGGTCAGGATGCCCAACGCGAACCAGCGGCGGCTCATGGGGTCTTCACTCCGTTCAGCAGTAGTTCGGTGATCATCCGGTTGAAGTCGCGGGCCGGCACCCGGCCCACCTGGCTTGCCCAGCCGTAGCCGGCGACCAGGCTGTAGAGCGCCTCGGTCAGCCACGCGGCGGTGAGGTCGGGACGGAACTCCCCGGCGCGCTGGCCTCGCTCGAACAGCCGGGTCATCTCGGCGTCGACCTCGGCCCAGCCCTCGAGCGAGGCGTCCATGTCGACGTCCTGGCTCTGGCTGTAGAGCAGCGCGAGATACGGCGACACCGGCTCGCACGCGGCCACCAGCCTGCGCAGCGCGTCTGTGGCCGAATCGTCCTGTAGCCGTGCGGTGTCCAGGGCGCCGCGCATCTCGGCGATGGCGAGGTCGTCGAGCGCGGCGAGCAGGGCCGGCTTGCCGGCGAAGTGCCGGTGCAGCGTGGCGCGGCTGACGCCGACGGCCGCGGCGATCTCGTCCTGGGTGGCGTTGGGCCGGCGTCCGAGGAAGTCCGCGGCCGCCCGCAGCAGGTGTTCACGATCGACGGCCATGAGACGACTATAGCGCGAATGAGACGAATTTGTCTCACGGCATTACGCCGAGCGACCCTCCCGCGAACCGCCCGGTGAGGCAGGATCAATGCCATGGATCAGCTGTGGGCCAATCG
Source organism: [Mycobacterium] manitobense (assembly GCF_025821665.1). Classification (GTDB taxonomy): domain Bacteria; phylum Actinomycetota; class Actinomycetes; order Mycobacteriales; family Mycobacteriaceae; genus Mycobacterium; species Mycobacterium arseniciresistens. The sequence continues at coordinate 12,974 of NZ_JACKSJ010000237.1, read as the reverse complement.
CGCGGAGAGCGCCGAAGCCGCGATCACCAAGCGCCATCTCAAAAGACTGTGGGGCCTGCCCGGCACCCAGCTCGGGGTGGTGGCCTGGCCGTCGGCGCGGCGCTACTCGTGGTTCGGCACCTGGCACTACTGGTGGCAGGCCCATCTGCTGGACTGCCTCGTCGACGCGCAGGTGCGCGACCCGCAACCGGAGCGGCAGGCCCGGATCGCCCGCCAGATCCGGGCACATCGGCTGCGCAACAACGGCTCCTGGGTCAACGACTACTACGACGACATGGCCTGGCTGGCCCTTTCCCTGGAACGGGCCTGCCGGCTGGCCGGAGTGGAGAAGCCGCGGGCGCTCAAGAAACTCGCCGATCAGCTGGTCAACGCCTGGGTGCCCGAGGACGGCGGCGGCATCCCATGGCGCAAGCAGGACCAGTTCTTCAACGCCCCGGCGAACGGCCCGGCCGCGATCTTCCTGGCGCGCTACGACGACCGGTTGCGCCGCGCCCAGCAGATGGCGGACTGGATCGACGAGGTGCTCATCGACCCCGACAGCCACCTCGTCTTCGACGGCATCAAGGCCGGTTCGCTGGTGCGCGCGCAGTACACCTACTGCCAGGGCGTCGTGCTCGGACTCGAGGTGGAACTCGCGGCACGCACCCAGGACGACGACCACGCACCCCGGGTGCACCGGCTCGTCGACGCCGTCGGCGAGCACATGGCGCCCGACGGGGTGCTCAAGGGGGCGGGCGGCGGCGACGGCGGCCTGTTCCACGGCATCCTGGCGCGCTACCTGGCGCTGGTCGCCACCGACCTGCCGCAGCGCACCCCCGAGGACGCCGCCGCCCGCGCCACCGCCCGCGATCTGGTGCTGACTTCGGCGCAGGCCGCCTGGGACAACCGGCAGACCGTCGACGGGCTGCCGCTGTTCGGCGCGTTCTGGGAGCGCACCGCCGAGGTGCCGACGCTCGCAGGTAAGGAAGCGGAATTCGTCGAGGGCGCCGTCAACGCCTCCGAGATCCCCGAGCGCGACCTGTCCGTGCAGCTGTCGGGCTGGATGCTGATGGAGGCCGCGCACACCGTCGCCGAATCGCAGGCCCCCACGCAGTGACGACGGCCTTCCCGAAGATCGTCCGCCTGCTGCCGACCCGGTTCAGCCGGGACCCCAGCACACCGCGATCCACCGAGAACACCGCGGCCGCACTGCTGCTGCTGTTCACCCTGCTGGCCATCGGTTGGGCGAATTCGCCGTGGGCAGAGACCTATTCGGCGTTCTGGGACACCGACGTCGGGTTGAGCTTCGGCGAACACCACACCGAGATGTCGGTAAAGCACCTGGTCAACGACGGCCTGATGGCGTTCTTCTTCTTCATCGTCGGCCTCGAGGTCAAGGCCGAGTTCGCGATCGGCGAGCTGACCGACCGATCGCGCGCCGCGGTGCCGGTGGTCGCCGCCGTTGCCGGGCTGATCCTGCCCGCCGTGATCTTCCTGGCCTTCAACCCCTCCGGCGACGACGCCCAGGCCTGGGGTGTGGTGATCTCCACCGACACCGCGTTCCTGGTCGGCGCACTGGCGGTGATCAAGCCGAAATTCCCCGCGCGGCTGCGCATCTTCCTGCTGACCCTTGCGGTGGTCGACGACGTCGGCGCGCTCGGCGCGATCGCGCTGTTCTACACCGACGACCTGCGGGTGACCCCGCTGATCGTCGCCATCGTGCTGATCGGCGCCCTTGCCGGGGTGCGGTTCCTGCCCCGGCTGCGCGGCCCGGCCTACGCCGCGCTGGGCTTCGCGCTGTGGATCGCGCTGTACATCGCCCACGTGCACCCCACCCTCGCCGGCGTCGCCGTCGCGCTGCTGATCCCCGTCTTCACGCCGGAACGGCGCCAGGTGGAAGAGACCGTCGACCTGATCCGCGCGTTCCGCCAGTCACCCAACCCCGAGTACGCCCGCGCGGTCACCCGCGGACTGCGCGAGTCGATCTCGATCAACGAGCGCCTGCAGACCGCCGTCGGCCCGTACGTCTCGTTCCTGGTGCTGCCGATATTCGCGCTGGCCAACGCGGGCGTCCGACTCGACGAGGCGACCGTCATGGCCGCGCTGCAATCCACCCTGATGTGGGGCATCGTCGCGGGTCTGGTGCTCGGCAAGTTCGTCGGCATCACCGCGGCCACCGCCCTGATGCGGGCCACCGGCCTCGGCCAGCTCTCGCCGGGGATGTCGCTGCGCCGGGTGGCCGGCGGCGCGCTGCTCTCCGGCATCGGGTTCACCATCTCGCTGTTCATCGTCGACCTCGCCATCGACGACCCGCTGAAGCAGGACGAGGCGCGCGTCGGCGTGCTGATCGCCTCGGTGCTGGCCTTCGTGCTGGGGTGGGCGTTCTTCCGCATCACCGACCTGATCAGCCCTCCGGAGGCGGTCGGCATGAAGCTCGTCCGCCCGATCGACCCCGACCGCGACCACGTCAAGGGACGGCCGGACGCGCCGCTCAGCCTCGTCGAGTACGGCGACTACGAATGCCCGTTCTGCAGCAGGGCCACCGGGGCGATCGACGAGGTGCGGGCACACTTCGGCGACCGGCTCATCTACGTGTGGCGGCACCTGCCGCTGGAGCGGGCACATCCGCGGGCGTTCGACGCCGCCCGGGCTGTTGAGGGCGCCGCCCTGCAGGGCAAGTTCTGGGAGATGGGCCGCGAACTGTTCGCCCACCAGGACGACCTGGAGTGGTCGGACATGTACCGCTACGCGGTCGGCGTCGGCCTCGACATCGAGCGTTTCGACCAGGACGTGCGGGTGCACGCGTCGAAGGTGCTGCACCGGGTGCAGGACGACGCGCAGGACGCCGAGGTGATGGACCTGAACTCCACCCCGACGTTCTTCGTCAACGGCAAGCGGCACAAGGGCCCGTGGGATGCGGCCAGCCTGATCCGCGCGCTGGAAGCCGGCCGCGGAGGCGATGTGACCGAGGCTCCGCGCTGAGCACCCGCCCAGTACCGTGGTCGGCGTGAGGGACGTGTTCGCCGACCTGCTCGCGGTCTGGCGCGACGGCGGCACCGCGGGGGTCGCGACGGTGGTCCGGACGTTCCGCTCGGCCCCGCGCCCGCCCGGCGCGTCGATGGTGGTGGCGCCCGACGGCACGGTCAGCGGTTCGGTGTCGGGCGGCTGCGTCGAGGGCGCGGTGTACGAGCTGGCCGGTGAGGTCGTCGCCGACGGCACGCCGCGGCTGCAGCGCTACGGCGTCAGCGACGACGACGCCTTCGCCGTCGGTCTGACGTGCGGCGGCATCCTGGACGTGTTCGTCGAGGCCGTCTCGCAACACACGTTCCCCGATTTCGACGAGGTGGTCGAGGACATCGAGGCCCATCGCCCGGTGGCGACCGCGACCGTCGTCACCCATCCCGACCCGTCGTGGGTGGGACGGCGGCTGGTGGTCCGGCCCGACTCCGCAGACACTCCCGTCACGGGCACGCTCGGGTCGGCCCGGGCGGACGCGGCGGTCACCGACGACGCCCGCGGGCTGCTGGACGCAGGCCGCAGCGAGGTGCTGACCTTCGGACCCGACGGCGAGCGGCGCGGCGTGGGCATGGAGGTGTTCGTCGCCGGCCACGCACCCCGGCCGCGGATGCTGGTGTTCGGGGCGATCGACTTCGCCGCGGCGGTGGCCCGGCAGGGCTCGCTGCTCGGCTACCGCGTCACGGTGTGCGACGCCCGGGCGGTGTTCGCCACTCCCGCGCGGTTCCCGACCGCCGACGACGTGGTGGTCGAGTGGCCGAACCGCTACCTGGCGGCGCAGGCCGAGGCGGGCGCCGTCGACGGCCGCACGGTGATCTGCGTGCTCACCCACGACCCCAAGTTCGACGTGCCGCTGCTCGAGGTGGCGCTGCGGCTGCCGGAGATCGGCTACATCGGCGCGATGGGGTCGCGGCGCACGCACACCGACCGGCTCGACCGGCTGCGGGCGGCCGGTCTCACCGACGCCGAACTGGCACGACTGGCCAGCCCGATCGGCCTCGACCTCGGCGCACGCACCCCTGAGGAGACCGCGGTGTCGATCGCGGCCGAGATCGTCGCGCGGCGCTGGGGCGGCACCGGGCGTCCGCTCGGCGCCACCGGCGGCCCCATCCATCACGAGCACGACGAACCCAGCGTCTTGCCTTCATGATCGGCCAGAGACGACACTGAGCGGTATGGAACAGTACCGCCGCGGCGACCTGGTGTTCGACGTCAAGGACGTGGGTCCCCCCGACGGGCCGGTGGTGGTGCTGCTGCACGGCTTCCCGCAGCACAACGACAGCTGGAACGCCGTCATCGCCCGGCTGAGCGCGCAGGGTTTCCGCTGCCTGGCGCCCAATCAGCGCGGCTACTCGCCCGGCGCCCGGCCTCGGCGGCGGCGCGACTATAAGACCACCGAACTGGTCGCCGACGTCGGCGCGCTGATCGACGCCAGTGGTGCGGACAAGGTGCACGTGGTCGGCCACGACTGGGGCGCCGCCGTCGCCTGGGGTGTCGCATCGGAGTACCCCGACCGGCTCGCCACGGTGTCACCGGTGTCGGTGCCGCACCCCGCGGCGTTCCTTAAGTCCATGCCGACCAGCAAGCAGGGTCTGGCGTCCTGGTACATGTACGTCTTCCAGCTGCCGTGGCTGCCGGAGTTCCTGCTCACCCGCAACGGCGGCGCATTCTCGAGGAAGTCGCTGGAGCGCATCGGCCAGACCCGGGAAGCCGCCGAACGCGACACCCGCGCGATGCTCGAGCCGGGCGCGATGACCGCCGGCCTGAACTGGTACCGCGCCATGCCGTTGACCGACCTGCGACGGGCGAGCGGAAAGATCACCGTGCCGACGATGTACGTCTGGAGCGACAACGACGCGGCGCTGCTGCCCAAGGCCGCCTACGAGACCGAGCGGTACGTTGCGGCGGACTACCGCTTCGAGGTGATGCCCGGCGTCTCGCACTGGATTCCCGAGGAGAAGGCCGACGAGCTGTCGGACCTGCTGCTCGAGTGGTTCGCCGCCCACCCGACCACATGACTCGACACCCGTCGAGTTAAGTTGAGCGGGTGACTGATTCCGGTAAGCCCGAGATCGCGTTCCCGTCCCGCATCGGCGTCTGGTGGGCCAGCGAGACGTGGTCGATCACCGAGGCTCAGGACGTTGCGCGGGAGATCGAGGCGCTCGGCTACGGCTCGCTGTTCATCCCCGAGGTGACGGGCAAGGAATGCCTGACACAGTCGGCGGCCTTCCTGTCGGCGACCGACCGCCTGGTGGTGGGCACCGGCATCGCGAACATCCACATCCGGCTGCCGTCCGCCGCCGAGACCGGCGGCCGCACCCTCAACGCGCAGTATCCCCATCGCTTCGTGCTGGGCCTCGGCGTGAGCCACGCGCCGCTCGTCGAACACGGGATGGGCGGAACGTACGCGAAGCCGTTGGCGACGATGCGCACCTACCTCGACAAGATGGCGGCGGTGTCCGAGGTCATCGAGCCCGGAGTTCCGCGCCCCACCCGGCTGCTGGCCGCGCTCGGCCCCAAGATGATCGAACTCTCGGGCACCCATGCCGACGGCGCGCACCCGTATCTCGTCACACCGGCGCAGACGCAGACCACCCGCGACATCCTCGGGCTGGACAAGTGGATCGTCTCCGAGCAGGCCGTCGCGTTCGGCGGCACCGATGAGGACCAGTTGCAGCGCGCGCACCAGCACCTCGACGTGTACAGCGGGCTGCCGAACTACCGCAACTCGTGGCTACGGCAGGGCTTCGACGAATCCGACCTGGTGCGCGGCGGCTCGGACCGGCTGGCCCGTGGCGTGGTCGGCATGGGCTCGGTCGAGGATGCGGCGGCCTCGGTCACCGCGCACCTGGACGCCGGCGCCGACCACGTGGTGGTGCAGGTGCTCGGGGACAACCCGATGGCCGACCCGCGGCCCGCGCTGAGAGAACTTGCCAAGGTGCTTCCGCTGGGCTGAGCCCTAGTCGTAGATGACGTCGAGCCCCTTGCGCCTCAGATCGGCGAGGCCGTCGCGCATGGACTGCAACTGCTCGGCCGAGTGCCCCACCCAGTCCGTGAGCTCGCCGACGATCTTCACGGGCCGGCGGGTGCGGTAGGAGCGGGTCGGATTGCCGGGCAGCTTCTTGTCGGTGACGTTCGGGTCGTCCTCCAGTTCGCCTTCCGGTTCCACGATGTAGATGCGGCACCGGCCTTCGCCGGCCGCCATCTCGGCTCCCCACACCGCGGCGTCGAGCGTCTGCGTCACGTAGACGTGGTTCATGAGGCGGCCCGCCTGGTAATTCGATTCGCGCCCGGGCACGAGGAGATCGCCCACCGACAGGTCGGCCCTTGTGCCGTGCAGGTACGCACCCGTCGGATGAACCTCGAACGGTTTCGGCGCTTTCGTCACTCTCAACCCCCATAGATCGTTGCTGGCCGGAGGATTGTGCAGCACGAACGGGCCCTTGCGGCAAGCCCCCACCCCTGCCCTAAAGTGAGAGTGGGAAGAGGCGATTCGGCTCGGGCGCTCGGTCGCGAGTGTGAATCTGGCGACGTATTTCGCCGTGAATCGTCGTGACGTTCACACTCGCGTGACGACCAGGCCTAGTCGGCGGCCGGCTCGATCGGCGGGGCCGGGATGCCGGCGCGGCGGGCCGCGCGGCGCCGCTTGATCCACTCGATCAGCATCGGCAGCACCGACACCAGCACGATCGCGATGAAGATCGGTTCGAGCAGCTTCTGGATGATCTCGAACTGGCCGAGCCAGAAGCCCAGCAGTGTCAGGCCGACGCCCCACACCACCGCACCGAGGATGTTGTACAGCGCGAACACCGGGTAGCTCATCCGGGCCGCGCCCGCCGTGAGCGGTGCGAGCGTCCGCACGATGGGCACGAACCGGGCCATCACGATGGCGAAGGGTCCGCGCTGCTCGAAGAACAGGTGCGCCTCGTCGAGGTAGCGCTGCTTGAGGAAGCGCGCGTCCGGCTTGAACATTGCGGTGCCGATGTTGCGGCCGATCCAGTAACCGACCTGACCGCCCAGGATCGCCGCGATCGGGATGAACACCAGCAGCTGCCAGAGCTGGAAGTCGGGCACTTCTTTGCCCTGTTCGGCCGCCGCGGCGGTGCCCGCGGCGAGCATGCCTGCCACGAACAGCAGAGAATCACCCGGCAGGATCGGGAACAGCACCCCGGACTCGACGAAGATCACCACCAGCAGTCCGACGAGCGCCCAGGTGCCGAAGTACCCGAGCAGGGTCATCGGATCCAGGAATTCGGGCATCAGCGCCAGATGGGTGGTCGGGGTGGTCATGGCACCCCAAGATACCGGCGCGGCCACGGCGTCCCGAAATTCAGCCGCGCGGCCCGGGCCGGTGAACTTCCTGCTAACGGGAATCCATCAGGCTATTCGCATAGCTAGGGTTGTATTCATGCCTACCCACACCGCCGTCCAACTGGCTGCCGTCGGCGAGAAGCTGACCCTCGTCGACGTGGAGACCACCGCCCCCGGGCGTGACCACGTCCGCATCGACGTCGCCGCGTGCGGCGTCTGCGGCACCGACCATGCCTTCGTCAACGGCGCCTTCCCCGGGATGACATGGCCGCTGACGCCGGGTCACGAAGTCGCGGGCACCGTCGCGGAACTCGGCGACGGCGTGGAGGGCTTCGAGGTCGGCGACCGGGTCGCGGTCGGCTGGTTCGGTGGCAACTGCAACCGCTGCGTGCCCTGCCGCAAGGGCTTCTTCATGCAGTGCGAGCGGGGCCAGATTCCCAGCCTGAGCTATCCCGGTGGCTACGCCGAGTCGATCACCGTTCCGGCGACCGCGCTGGCCCGCATCCCCGACGAGTTGTCGTTCGCCGAGGCCGCGCCGATGGGCTGCGCCGGGGTGACCACCTTCAACGCGCTGCGGCAGACCCGCGCCGTGGCCGGCGACCTGGTCGCGGTGCTCGGCATCGGCGGGCTCGGCCACCTCGGTGTGCAGTGGGCCAGGGCGATGGGCTTCGAGACCGTCGCGATCGCCCGCGGCGCAGGCAAGGCCGACGACGCCAAGGCCCTCGGCGCCCACCACTACGTCGACTCCACCGCCGGCGACGTCGGCGAGGCGCTGCAGAAGCTGGGCGGGGCGGCGGTGGTGCTCGCGACGGCGGCCAATTCGCAGGCCATGGCCGACACCGTCGGTGGACTCGCCGCACAGGGCGAGCTGGTCATCGTGGGCGTCACCGCCGACCCGCTGCCGATCAGCCCGATGCAGCTGATCACCCCCGGGCTCACCGTCACCGGCCACCCGTCGGGCACCGCCCGCGACGTCGAGGAGACCATGCACTTCGCCGTGCAGTCCGGCGTGCGGGCGATGATCGAGGAGCGGCCGCTGGCCGAGGCCGCCGAGGCCTACGCGGCGATGGACTCCGGCCGCGCGCGCTACCGCATGGTCCTCACCATGTGACGACTCGCCATGTGGCGCCGGCCGGATCGGCGCATACTGGCCCGTATGCCGATCGCCACGCCCGAGGTGTACGCCGAGATGCTCGGCCGCGCCAAGGAGAACTCGTTCGCTTTTCCCGCCATCAACTGCACGTCGTCGGAGACCGTCAACGCGGCGATCAAGGGCTTCGCCGACGCGGGTAGTGACGGCATCATCCAGTTGTCAACGGGCGGAGCGGAATTCGCTTCCGGTCTGGGTGTCAAGGACATGGTCATCGGTGCCGTTGCGCTCGCGGAGTTCGCGCACGTGATCGCCGAGCGCTACCCGGTGACCGTCGCACTGCACACCGATCACTGTCCGAAGGACAAGCTGGACACCTACGTCCGTCCGCTGCTGGCGATCTCCGCCGAACGCGTGGCGGCCGGTCGTGACCCGCTGTTCCAGTCGCACATGTGGGACGGGTCGGCGGTGCCGATCGACGAGAACCTGTCGATCGCGCGCGAGCTGCTCGCCCAGGCCGTCGCCGCGAAGATCGTGCTGGAGATAGAGATCGGCGTCGTCGGTGGCGAGGAGGACGGCGTCGAGGCCGAGATCAACGACAAGCTCTACACCTCGGCCGAGGACTTCGAGAAGACCGTCGACGCACTCGGAGCCGGCGAGCACGGCAAATACCTGCTGGCCGCCACGTTCGGCAACGTGCACGGCGTCTACAAGCCGGGCAACGTCAAGCTCAAGCCGGAGGTGCTCGCCGAGGGGCAGCGGGTGGCCGCTGCGAGGCTCGGACTCGATTCGCAGGCAAGGCCTTTCGACTTCGTGTTCCACGGCGGCTCGGGATCGCTGAAGTCGGAGATCGAGGACTCGCTGAAGTACGGCGTGGTGAAGATGAACGTCGACACCGACATGCAGTACGCGTTCACCCGGTCGGTGGCCGCGCACATGTTCACCAACTACGACGGCGTCCTCAAGGTCGACGGCGAGGTGGGCAACAAGAAGGTCTACGACCCCCGCAGCTACCTGAAGAAGGCCGAGGCGTCGATGTCGGAGCGCGTCGTCGAGGCGTGCCGGGACCTGCACAGCGACGGCAAGTCGGTCACCGCCGGCTAGTTGGCGGGCGCCTGGCAGATCTTCCACTGGTCGTCGCGGAACTGCAGGTCGAAACTCCTCGTGGAGCGCGTCTGCGGCGCGAAGGCCATGAAGGTGGTGACGTTCGCCTCGGCGTGATCGCCGTTGACCACCACCTGGTCGATGCTCGCGACGACGGGATACTGCTTGGCAGCGGACACCCGGGCGTGCGTGTCGGCCCAGGTCCGGTCGTTGTAGTTGACGTAGCTGTCGCGGGTGGCGCCGCAGGTGATGCTGCGCAGGGTCGCGAGGTCGCCCTTCTGCATGGCGGCGTCGTAGTTCTGGATGGTCGCGCGGACCTGCTCCTCCTGCGACACCCCACCGTCGGACCCGCGGGTGAGCAGCAGAGTGCCGAGGATCGCGATGGCCGCCAGCGCGGCGATCACCAGCACGACGGCCGCGACCCAGCCCCAGCTGCGCTTCTTCGTCGGCTGCGGCGGCCGGGGCTGCTCGCCGCGAGGCGGGATCAGTTGCGGCGTGGCGGCTTTCGGCTGGCCCGCCGCCTCGCCGCCTGTCTGTGCTGCCGAGGTCGCGAACACCTCGGTGGCCGGTTCCTGCGGGCTGTCGATCTTCTGCGTGGTGCCGGCGTCGAAACCGGACGGCGCGGTGAACCGCCGCTCACCGGCCTGCGGATCGGTCTGCGGTTCGGCGGGTTGCGGGGTGGACGCGAAGACCTCGGTCGCCGGCTCGTGATCGTGCTCCACCGGCACCAGGACTGCGTCCTCGGGTTCGGCGTCGTGAGGTTCCGGCTCCCTCGGTGTCGAAGCGATCACCTCGGTGGCCGGCTCGTGCCCGCCGTCCGCCTGCGCGACGTCGATGATCTCGGTCTCGGCGGCGGACTCGCTGGTCGCCTCGTCAGCGCCCGGCGGGTCGTCGTGCTCGGCCGGCGGGGTCTGCTCCTGCGCGTCGGCCGTCGGCCCGGTCGGCTCTTCGCCTCGTTGCGGCCCTGGTGGGTTCGACATCCCTGCTGCTTTCCTCCTCCGCGCGTCCTACGCCGGAAGCTTAACGACCCGGCGGGGGTGATGCCGTGGAGTGCCGCGCCGGGACCACACGGCACAATGGCCTCATGACACGGATGGGCGACCTCCTGGGACCGGAGCCGGTGCTGCTGCCCGGCGACATCGACGCCGAGGCCGAACTGGCTGCCGGCGAGAATCCGTCCATCGTGGCCGCTGCGCATCCCTCGGCATCGGTGGCGTGGGCGACGCTGGCCGAACAGGCGCTGGCCGGCGATCAGGCGGTCGCGGCCTACGCCTACGCCAGGACCGGCTATCACCGGGGCCTGGACCAGCTGCGCCGCAACGGCTGGAAGGGCTTCGGCCCGGTGCCGTTCCGCCATGAGCCCAACCGCGGATTCCTGCGGTGTGTGGCGGCACTGGCCAAGGCCGCCGACACCATCGGCGAGACCGACGAGTACGCCCGTTGCCTGGACCTGCTCGACGACTGCGATCCGTCGGCGCGCGGCGAGTTCGGTCTGGCCTGACCGCATCGCGCGGCCGGGTTACCAGTTGCTGTTCTCGCAGTTGCAGTCGGCGGCGCCCGCAGGCGGCTCCACCTGCACGGTCGCGTGGTCGAGCCCACGGGCGGTCAGCACCGCACGGGCATCGTCGAGCACCCGGGCCGAGTCGGCCTCCGACGTGAGGTGCGCGGTGACCATGTCCTTCCCGGGCACCAGGGTCCACACGTGCAGGTCGTGCACCTCGGTGACGCCGTCGACCGCGCACAGCGCCGAGCGCAGTTCCTCGACGTCGATGTGCTGGGGCGAGGACTCCGACAGGATCCGCAGTGCCGCGCGGGCCAGTGCGAACGCCCGTGGCAGCACCCACAGCGCGACGAATACGGCGACCACCACGTCGGCGTAGGGCCAGGCCGTGGTGACCGTGACGATGCCGGCGATCAGCACGCCGATACTGCCGACGGTGTCCGCCACGACCTCCATGTAGGCGCCCTTGACGGCAAGGCTCTGCTCGGACTGGGAGCGCAGCAGCAGCACCACGATCGCGTTGGCGAGCAGGCCGGCCAGGGCGACCACGATCAGCGGGACACCGGGCACCTCGGGCGCGTCACCGAGCCGCTCGAACGCCTCGTAGAGGATGAACGCCGCCACGCCGAGCAGCAGCACCGCGTTGGCGACGGCGGTGAAGACCTCGGCGCGGTGCCAGCCGTAGGTACGGGCCGGCGACGCGCTGCCGTGCCGGGCGAGCAGTACCGCGGTCAGCCCCATGAACATCGCGACGAGGTCGGTCAGCATGTGGCCGGCGTCGGCGAGCAGCGCGATCGAGTCGATCCACAGCGCGGTGACCAACTCGAGGACGAAGAACGCGGACAGGATCGCGGCGGCGATGATCATCCGGCTGACCCGGGTGTCTCCGCCGCCGTGACTGTGGTCGTGTCCGGCGCCCATTCCAGCAATCTATGCGTAAAGACGCATATATCGCAAGGGCTTGCCTAGAGCCAGGCGGACCAGAAGCGGGTGAGCTGGTTGCCGATCTGGCTCATCTCCGACGGCACGCCCGAGAGCTCGAAGAGCCAGTACACCGCGCCGAAGAACCACTGGTTCAGTTCGGGCACCAGCAGCAGCACCAGCAGGACGAGGAAGCCCCACCCCTTCACCGGCTCGAGCGAGCGCTGGGTGTCGGGGCTCAGGTGCGGTTCGAGTGCGCCGTAGCCGTCGAGCCCCGGCACCGGCAACAGGTTGAGCAGGGCGCCCGTCACCTGCAGGAAGCCCAGGAACGCCATGCCCGCCCAGAACACCGCGTGCGCCGGGTCGTACAGCAGCCGGGTGAGCGTCAGCAGCAGGATCGCGAGCGCCACGTTGGCCGCGGGGCCGGCCAGGCTGACCAGCGTCTTCTGCCGGGCGGTCATCCACGACGTGTGCAGGTAGACCGCACCGCCCGGCAGTCCGATGCCGCCGAGGGCGATGAACAGCACCGGCAGGCCGAGCGACAGCAGGGGATGGGTGTACTTGAGCGGGTTCAGCGTCAGGTACCCGCGCATCTCGACGCTCTTGTCACCGAACCGCCACGCCGTGAAGGCGTGCCCGAACTCGTGCAGGCACAGCGACACCAGCCAGCCGGAGATGACGAACACGAACACACCGGCATAGGCCAGCGGCTCGACGGTGTCGGCGGCCAGCCACGCCAGCACACCGCCCGCCGCGGTGAGAGCGACGATGGCGAGGAAGACCGGGCTCGGCCGCACGGACTGGCGCGGCGTACGGATGCTCACGATTCGACGCTACCGATCTTCGGTAAGAAGGACCCATGACGACGATCGCACCTCCCGCGCCGCCCCCCGCGCTGCCGCCGCCGGTCCCGGCCGGCCCGCCGCCGTCGACGCCGCTGCGCACTGCGGCCCGGCTGCTGCTGGCCGGCGCGATGGTGTTCGCCGGGGGGAGCCACTTGTTCTGGGCACGCAAGGACTTCCAGGCCCAGGTGCCCGACTGGGTGACCAGGGC
>NZ_JACKSJ010000236.1 GCF_025821665.1 [Mycobacterium] manitobense | reverse complement strand
CCCGGCCCCGATGCCTCCCCCGCCGCCCGCGCCCGCGCCTTTCGACGCGATGGCCGCACCGGCACCGGCACCGGTACCGCCTCCTCCCGCTCCTGCTCCGCCGCCGCCCGCTCCGGTCGACCTGATGGCCGCTCCCGCTCCCGCTCCAGCCCCTGCGCCGGTGCCACCTCCGCCTCCCCCGGGCAACTCGCTCAACGGTGTCCCGCTGAACGCGCCGCTGCCGCCTGCGCCTCCGGCCGCAGACGTGCCGCCGCCCGCCCCGGAGACCGTCGTCACCGCCTCGAACTGGGATGTCGCCCCCGATGCCCCCGATGCGCCGCAGACCTGGTCGCTGCACAACGGTGCGCCGCTGCCGCTGCAGCCGGTCCCGCCTGCGCCGCCCGCACCGGCTCCGGCACCTGCACCCGGTGTCGTCGCCGCGCCTGCCGCCCCGGCAGCGGATCCGATGGCGCCGCTCAACGCGGTGAACATCCCGCAGCCGATGTTCGACGCGGCCAACGAGGCGATGTCCGGCGGCATGCCTGCCGGCCTTCCCGCGGTGCCCGGCGACCTGCCGGCGATGGCCCAGGGCATCCCGCACCTGGCCAGCCCCGAGAACCTGCCCCCGGGCGCGGCGCTCGCTCCGACCGGGCCGCAGCAGAGCGCGAACGTGACGTACCTCAAGGAGATCTGGCACGCGATCCAGACCCAGGACATCTCCGGCCAGGATGCGCTGCTGGCGCTGACGCAGCGGCCGCTGACGACGCCGGACACCCCGGGTGGCCCGCCGCCGAACGCGCCGGTCGGTGCCCCCGTGAATCCGGCGGCTGCGCCTGCTCCGCTCGGTGCGCCTGTTCCCGCACCGCTGCCGGCACCCGCGCCTGCTCCGGTTCCGCCGCCGGCCTGAGCGCCGTCAGGCGGAGTTGACCCACTCGTCGGAGCCGTCGCCGAAGAACTGGTGCTTCCACACCGGTAGCCGGTCCTTCACGGCGTCGACGAGCCGGGCACACGTCTCGAACGCCGCTCCCCGGTGGTCGGCTGCCACAGCGGCCACCAGGGCGGCGTCGCCGATCGCCAGCGGCCCTACCCGGTGACTCACCGCGATCGCACGCACGCCGTGACCCGCCGCGGCGATCTCGGCGGCCACCTCTTCGAGCACCTGCGCCGCGGTCGGGTGGGCGGAGTACTCGAGTCTCTGCACCGTGCGGCCCCCGTCGTGGTCACGGACCACACCGGCGAATCCGACCACCGCGCCGGCCGATTCGTGCGCGACGAGATCCTCGTGGCCGGAGAGGTCGATCGGCTCCTCGGTGAGTTCGGCCCGCAGCACGATCGCCGTCATCGCGGATGGTCCTTCCCGACGAGTTGGTCCAGTGCGTGTTCGAGCACCAGGTCGAGCACCGCCAGCCCGTCCCTGACGCCGCCCGGTGAGCCGGGCAGGTTCACGATCAGCGTGCGGTCCCGCACCCCGCAGACACCGCGGGAGAGCACCGAGGTGGGCACCTTGTCCTCGCCGGACCGCCGGATCGCGTCGGCCAGGCCGGGAATCTGGTAGTCGACGAAGGCGGCCGTCGCGTCGGCGGTGCCGTCCGTGGGTGAGATGCCGGTGCCGCCGGAGGTGACGATGAGGTCGACGTCGTCCGCGTGCGCCGCGGACAGCGCCGTGGCCACGTCGCGGCCGTCGGGAACCACCACCGGGGCGGGTGTGCCGATGCCGCGCTGTTCGAGCCAGTCCACGATGAGCGGGCCAGTGCGGTCCTCATAGACGCCTGCCGCGGCACGGGTCGACGCGATGACGACCCGGGCGGTACGCGTCACGGGTTGGTCCACTCGCCGGTCTTGCCGCCCTCTTTGTGCAGCACCCTGATGTCGCTGATGCGCGCGGCGCGGTCCACCGCCTTGATCATGTCGTAGAGCGTCAGCGCGGCCAGGCTCACCGCGGTGAGGGCCTCCATCTCGACGCCGGTGCGGTCGGTGCTGCGGACCGTGGAGGTGATCACGACGCGTGCGTCCTCGATGTCGAAGTCCACCTCGACCCCGGTGAGAGCGAGCTGGTGGCACAGCGGGATGAGGTCGCTGGTGCGTTTGGCGGCCATGATCCCGGCGATCCTCGCGGTCGCCAGCGCGTCACCCTTGGGCAGCCCGCCGGCGGTGATGAGGTCCACGACGTCGGGGCGGGTGTGCAACACCCCGGTGGCCACGGCGGTGCGCCGGGTGGCGTTCTTGGCGCTGACGTCGACCATGCGGGCCGCGCCGGACTCGTCGAGGTGGGACAGCTCCCCGCCGGTCACCGTTACTTGTTGACGACAGTGACGGGGTGTGTGTACGGCAGTTGGTCGGCCGGCAGAGGAAACGTCAGATCGCCGAACGGTGACAGCGCGCCGGTGCGGTCGGCAGCCAGCTCGCTGACCGCGTGCTCGTCGCCGTCGAGGTGCGCCGGCCAGCCGTTGTCGACGTATTGCTTCTTCTTCTTGTCAGCCACGTACACATTGTGGCAAACGCCGGGCGTGCTGGCGAGCTCGGGCGGAGGCTTTACGCTGGTCAGCAATGACCGAAAAGACTCCGCCGCCGGGCCGGAGTGACACCACCCGGGGATCGGCGGGCGTCCCGCTGGGCGCCTGGCTGGCCGAACTGCCCGACGAGCAGCTCGTCAGGCTGCTGCAATTGCGCCCGGACCTCACCCAGCCGCCGCCCGGAAACGTCGCGGCGCTGGCGGCACGGGCGACGTCCCGGCAGTCGGTCAAGGCGGCCACCGACGAACTCGACTTCCTGCGACTGGCGGTGCTGGACGGCCTGCTCGTGCTGCACGCCGACACCACGGCCGTCCCACTGACCAAGCTGGTCGAACTGTTCGACGGCCGCGCCGACGACCAGGCGCTCAACGCCGCCGTCGACGATCTGCGCGAACGCGCACTGGTATGGGGCGGGGCGGAGGTGCGGGTGGCCGCCGAGGCGTCTTCGGGTCTGCCCTGGTATCCCGGCCAGGCCGTCGTCGAGACCGCCGCGCCGTCCCCCGGGGACATCGCCCGCCGCCTCGAGGGCCTCGACACCGCCCAGACCGAGCTGCTGTCGCGCCTGGTGAACGGCTCGCCGGTCGGGCGCACCCGAGACGCCGCCCCCGGCACCCCGGCCGATCGGCCCGTGCCACGCCTGCTGGCCGCGGGGCTGCTGCGCCAGGTCGACGACGAGACCGTGATCCTGCCGCGGCTGGTGGGCCAGGTGCTGCGCGGTGAGGCGCCCGGCCCGCTGGACCTCACCCCGCCGAACCCGACCGTCTCGACCACCTCCGGCGCCGACGTGGACGCCGTCGCCGCCGGTGCGGCCCTCGACCTGCTGCGCGAGGTCGAATTGGTGATCGAGACCCTCGCGGCGACGCCGGTTCCCGAGCTGCGCAGCGGCGGCCTCGGTGTGCGCGACATGAAGCGGCTGACGAAGACCACCGGCATCGACGAGCAGCGGCTCGGCCTGATCGTCGAGCTGTCGGCGGCGGCCGGGCTGATCGCGGCAGGCATGCCGGAACCGGATCCCGGCGACGGCGCGGGCCCGCACTGGGCGCCGACGGTGGCCGCCGACCGGTTCGTCGAATCGTCGAGCGCCGCGAAGTGGCATCTGCTGGCGTCGACCTGGCTGGACCTGCCCGGCAGGCCGAGCCTCATCGCGACCCGCGGTCCGGACGGCAAACCCTATGCTGCGCTGTCGGACTCGCTGTACTCGACGGCAGCTCCGCTGGACCGCCGGTTGCTGCTGACCGTGCTGGCGGGCCTCCCCCACGGCGCGGGCGCCGACGCCGCCTCGGCGTCGGCCGCGATGATCTGGCAGCGCCCGCGCTGGGCCGTGCGGCTGCAGCCCGAACCCGTCGGCAGTCTGCTCACCGAGGCGCACGCGCTGGGTGTCGTGGGGCGTGGCGCCATCACCGGGCCCGGCCGCAAGCTGCTCAACGGCGATCCGGCCGACGACGTCATCGCCGCCATGCAGAAGGTGATGCCCAAGCCCATCGACCACTTCCTGTTGCAGGCCGACCTCACCGTCGTCGTGCCGGGGCCGCTGGAACGCGAACTGGCCGAGCAGCTCACCGCGGTCGCCACCGTCGAGTCGGCCGGCGCCGCGATGGTGTACCGGATCAGCGAGGGGTCGATCCGCCGCGCGTTGGACACCGGCCGCACGGCCAGCGAGCTGCACGCGCTGTTCGAGCGGCACTCCCGCACCCCGGTGCCACAGGGCCTGACGTACCTGATCGACGACGTCGCCCGCAGGCACGGGCAGTTGCGCGTCGGGATGGCCAGCTCGTTCGTCCGGTGCGAGGACGCGGTGCTGCTCGCCCAGGCGGTGAGCGCACCGGCCGCCGAGGCCCTGGAGATGCGGCTGCTGGCGCCAACGGTGGCGGTGTCGCAGGCGCCCATCGGCGAGGTGCTCACGGCGCTGCGCAATGCAGGTCTCGCGCCGGCGGCCGAGGACGCCTCTGGCGCGATCGTCGACCTGCGTGCCCGCGGCGCGCGGGTGCCGACCGCCCCGCGCCG
>NZ_JACKSJ010000235.1 GCF_025821665.1 [Mycobacterium] manitobense | reverse complement strand
GAGCGCATCGCGAACGCGGGCGGCACCGCCCAGGCCGCGGCGCTCGACGTCTCGGACCCCGACTCGGCCGCCGCAGCCACCCAGCAGGCCGCCGGCCTCGCCGACGGCGCGCTGCACATCGTCGTCAACAACGCCGGGGTGACCAGGCCCGCGATGTTCGGCAAGACGACCCAGGATTCGATGCGGCTGCTGTTCGACGTGCACGTGCTCGGAGCGTTCACCGTCACCCAGGCGGCGCTGCCGTACGTGCCGACCGACGGCACCGGGCGGATCATCAACGTGACGTCCGCCGCGGGCCTGACCGGCACGCTCGGCCAGGTGAACTACTCGGCCGCCAAGGCGGCGATCATCGGTTTCACCAAGTCACTCGCCCGCGAACTGGCGATCAAGAACATCATGGTCAACGCGCTCGCCCCGCTGGCTGCCACGCCGATGACCGAGACCATCCGCAGCAACGAGAAATTCGCGGCCAACATGATGAACCGCATCCCGCTGAAGCGGTGGGCCGAGCCCTCCGAGGTGGCAGGCGCGTTCGTCTTCATGGCCTCCGACGCCGCGTCGTACGTCACCGGCCAGGTGCTGCCGGTCGACGGCGGCATGGTCATGTGATGATCGGACGCGATGACTCGCCGCTCGCCGGCATCACGGTGGTGACGTTGGAGCAGGCGGTGTCGGCGCCGATGTGCACCCGCGTCCTCGCCGACTTCGGCGCCAGGGTGATCAAGGTGGAGAACCCCAACGGCGGCGACTTCGCCCGGCACTACGACGACGTCGTCAAGGGCCAGGCCGCCCACTTCGTGTGGTGCAACCGCGGCAAGGAGTCGGTCACGCTCGACCTCAAGGCCGCAGGCGGCGTGGACGTGCTGCACCGGCTGCTCGACGGCGCCGACGTGCTGGTGTCCAACCTGGCGCCGGGTGCGATGGCGCGAATGGGATTGGCCGCAGCGGACCTGGAGGTCCGGCACCCGCAGGTCATCGGGGTGGAGATCGACGGCTACGGCCCCGGCGGGCCGATCTCCGACAAGCGCGCGTACGACCTGCTCATCCAGGCCGAATCTGGGGCGTGCGCCGTCACCGGCTACCCCGGCATGCCGGCCAAACCCGGTCCGCCGGTGGCGGACATCTCGACCGGGCTGTACGCGGCGCTGTCGATCGTGACGCTGCTCTACGCCCGCGGGCACCGGGCCGGCGGCGCGGCACCGTCGGTGGCCGTCAGCCTCTTCGACACCATGACCGACATCATGGGCTACCAGCTGACCTACACCCAGCATTCCGGGATCGACCAGCAGCCGCTCGGCATGAGCTCGCCTGCGGTGGCGCCGTACGGCTCGTTCCCCACCCGCGACGGCCAGACCGTCGTGCTCGGCACGACGAACGACCGCGAGTGGCAACGGCTCGCCCGCGAGATCATCGACCGGCCCGACCTGGCCGACGACACGGCGTACGCCACCAACTCCGACCGCGTCCGGCGGCGCGACGCCCTCAATGACGCCATCGGAACATGGTGTGCACAGCACGATCTCGCGCACATCCAGAAGAAGGCGGACGATGCCGGGATCGGGAACTCCCGCTACAACCTGCCCAGCGAGGTCGTCGCACACCCACACCTGGCCGCCCGCGACCGGTGGCGGCCGGTGGACACCCCGGGCGGTGAGATCATGGCGCTGCGACCACCGCCGGTCATCTCGGACTTCGAGCAGCCGATGGGCGCCGTGCCGGGGCTGGGCCAGCACACCGACTCGGTGCTCACCGGGATCGGCCTGACCGCCGAGGAGATCGCCGCGCTGCGCGAGCAGCGGGCAATCGGCCCTGCCTACCAGTAGTTCTCGAATGGATCGGAGCAGTCTCATGCGCGAAACGGTGATCGTCGAGGCGGTCCGCACGCCGGTCGGCAAACGCAACGGCGGGCTGTCCGGGATGCACGCGGCGGACCTGTCCGCGGTCGTGCTCAACGAACTCGTCGAGCGCGCCGGTGTCGACCCCGACGTGATCGACGACGTCGTCTGGGGCTGCGTCTCGCAGGTCGGTGACCAGTCGAGCAACATCGGCCGGTACTCGGTGCTGGCCGCGGGCTGGCCCGAACACATCCCCGGCACGACGGTGAACCGCGCGTGCGGGTCCAGCCAGCAGGCGCTGGACTTCGCCGTGCAGGCGGTGATGTCGGGTCAGCAGGACGTCGTGGTGGCCGGCGGTGTCGAGGTGATGAGCCGGGTGCCGCTGGGCGCCGCGCGGTCGACCGGGATGCCGTACGGCCCGAAAGTGCTTGCGCGATACCCGGACTTCGGGTTCAACCAGGGCATCTCGGCGGAGATGATCGCCGAGAAGTGGGGGTTCTCCCGCACCCGGCTCGACGAGTACTCCGTGCGCTCGCACGAACTGGCCGCCGCAGCGCAGGACGACAAGGCGTTCGACGAGCAGATCGTGCCGGTGTTCCCGGACGGTGCCGAGCCGGTGGTGGCCGACGAAGGCGTCCGCCGGGGTAGCACGGTCGAGAAGCTCGCCGGGCTCAAGCCGGCCTTCGCCGAGGACGGCGTCATCCACGCCGGCAATTCGTCACAGATCTCCGACGGTGCGGCGGCGCTGCTGGTGATGGCCGAGGACAACGCGATCGCACTCGGACTGACCCCGCTCGTGCGCTACCGCGCCGGCGCGGTCACCGGGGCCGATCCGGTGCTGATGCTCACCGGGCCGATCCCGGCCACCGAGAAGGTGCTGCACAAGGCGGGCGTCAGGATCGACGAGATCGGCGTGTACGAGGTCAACGAGGCGTTCGCACCGGTCCCGCTGGCCTGGCTGGACGACACGGGCGCCGACGAGGCCCGGCTCAATCCGCTCGGCGGGGCGATCGCCCTCGGCCACCCGCTCGGCGCATCCGGCGCGGTGCTGATGACGCGGATGATCCATCACATGCGACACAACGGAATTCGCTACGGGTTGCAGACCATGTGCGAGGGCGGCGGCACGGCCAACGCCACGCTGGTCGAACTCGTCGCCTGACGGTAGGAGACCCATGCAGCGAAACCTGTTCACCGAGGACCATGAGGCGTTCCGGCAGCTGGCCCGCGACTTCGTCGAGAAGGAGGTGGTGCCGCACTACCCCGAGTGGGAGAAGGCCGGCCGGATGCCGCGCGACGTCTTCAAACAGATGGGCGCCCTCGGCATGCTCGGTATGGCGATCCCCGAGGAGTACGGCGGCGCAGGCATTCCCGACTACCGCTACAACGTGGTGTTGCAGGAGGAGGCGGCGCGGGCGTTGGTGACGCTGTCGACGGTGCGCACGCAGCTCGAGGTGATCCTGCCGTACTTCCTGCACTACGCGAACGACGAACAGCGCAGTCGGTGGTTCCCCGGCCTGGCGGACGGGACGCTGCTGTCGGCCGTCGCGATGACCGAGCCCGGGACGGGATCGGACCTCGCCGGGGTGCGCACCACCGCGGTGCGCGACGGTGACGACTGGATCGTCAACGGCGCCAAGACGTTCATCACCGGCGGGATCCAGGCCGACCTGGTGGTGGTGGTCGCCCGCACGTCGACCGACCCGGACAACCGGCGCAAGGGACTGTCCCTGCTGGTGGTGGAGGACGGGATGGCCGGCTTCACCCGTGGCCGCGAGCTCGAGAAGATGGGCTGCAAGGTGCAGGACACCGCCGAGCTGTCGTTCGCCGACGTCCGGGTGCCCGCGGCGAACCTGCTGGGGGAGGAGGGCGAGGCGTTCTCCTACCTCGGACACAACCTGCCGCAGGAGCGGCTGACGGTGGCGGTCGGTTCGGTCGCCCAGGCCCGTTCGGCCATCACCGCGGCCATCGGGTACACCCGCGACCGCAAGGCGTTCGGCACCCCGGTGGCATCCTTCCAGAACACGAAGTTCGAACTGGCTGCCTGCTCGACGGAGGTGGAGGCGGCGCAAGCGATGCTCGACCGCGCGGTCGCCCTGCACGTCGACGGCGAACTGTCGCCTGCGGACGCGGCACGGGTCAAGCTGTTCTGCACCGAGATGCAGGCCCGCGTGGTGGACCGCTGCCTGCAGCTGTTCGGCGGCTACGGCTACATGATGGAATACCCGATCGCGCGCCTGTACACGGACGCGCGGGTGGCCCGCATCTATGCCGGCACCAGCGAGGTGATGAAGGTGATCATCGCCAAGTCGCTGGGCCTGTAGCTCCGTCTCCGGGTCAGGCCCTGGTCGCGGTCAGCAGCAGGTACTCCCAGTCCATGCTGGACGACGCGCTCAGGACGCTGTCACCCACCGCGGCGATCTCCGCGTCGAGCGCTGCCACCCGGTCCGGATCACCCTCGATGTTGCGGTAGACGGCGATCGTCGGCCCGTAGGTGGCCTTGAAGTAGTCGCGGAACTCGGCCCCGTCGGCGAAGTGGTCGACCTTCAACATCCGACGCTCGGTGACGACATCGGTGACGCGGTCGCCCAGCAGCGCGCGGACGTGATCCTCCTGGCCCCACAGCGGTGGGGGCTGCGCACCTGCCGGGGGTGGCGGTGCGTACGGCTTCATCGCCGCCCACAACTTCCCGATGTGGCCTTCCGGTGTCCAGCTGATCAGCCCGATCCTGCCGCCCGGCTTGCACACCCGCACCATCTCGTTCGCCGCGAGCTGGTGGAACGGCGCGAACATCACCCCGATGGACGACATCACCACATCGAATTCGGCGTCGCCGAACGGCAGTTCGTGCGCGTTGGCCTCCCGCCATTCGAGGTCGACGCCGCGCTCGGCAGCCGACCTGGCGCCGGCCTCCAACAGATCGGGGCACAGATCGCTGGCGACGACGCTGGCGCCGGTCTCCGCGGCGGGGATCGATGCGTTCCCGGTGCCGGCCGCCACGTCGAGCACGCGGTCGCCTTCTCCGATGCCGGTCGCCGCGACCAGCACCGGGCCGAGCGGGGACACCAGTTCCGCCGCGAGTCGCGGATAGTCACCCGTGGCCCACATGGCGCGGTGCTTGGTTGCCACCGCCTGATGGTCGACGGTCGAAGATGGGTTGGTCATTGTCGTCTCCCTCGGTGAATCGGCTATCTGACATCGTGCGCCAACCGGTACCGGGTATCCAGTAGCAAATCTGTACCGTCGTCAGCAGAGATCGAGGCGCCCTCAATGAGCGAGGGTCAGGCGGCAGCTTTCGACATGGTGAGTCGATCCGTTGCGGAAGTCGAGCAGGCGGACGGTCGTGTAGAACTCGTCGGCTTCCGGCGTGAAGCCGCTGCTACCGCGACCTTCGGCGGAGAACCCAGGGTCCTCGTCCAACGCTGAGTTCTCCCGCTGCGCCGAGCCACGCATTCCCAGGCCCGCCGGGGATGCCCAGTACCGCTCCGGGTTGAAGCTCGCGAGGAGCTGATCGGATCCGTCGTCGTCACCCCACAACCGGAGGGACGCCTCTTCCTTCCCAGGGCGGTCGATGTAGGACCGGGCATCGCTTTCCGACATGGCGGCAACTGCTTCGACGATGGCCAGAGAATTGCCGTTGCCTGCGTCCTGTAGCTCGAACTGTCGCACCTGCACGATGCCGGCGGCGCCGACCGACCCGCCGCAGGAACCCGCATAGGCGTGAGCGATCCCGGCCGGGGCGAGGACCGCCGAGCCCAGCCCGATGGTGCAGGCCACAACCGTGCCCGCCGCCAGCTGCCTGAGTCTGTGCGTCTTGTTGCCGTCGGGCACTGAGGGGTGACGCCTGCGGGCCGAGATCGTGGCGATGTTGTTGTGAATCATGGTGTCGCTCCTGATGGATGACTGATGAGGAATCACTCGAGTCACTTCGGCGGGCCGCTGGTGGTCCCCGTCCAATGCCCGTCGTAGTAGTTGTCGGTGGACGTCTCCCCGTTGATGTCCTTGAAGGTGCAGGTGGAGAGCCGCGATCCGCGGCCCTTGGGTCCCGAGGGCGCCGTGGTGCCGTATGTGCCGCCGGCGGCCTTGCATTCGCTCTTGATCGTGTTCTCCGAGATCGGCTCGGCCCCCGCGACAGCGGCTGACCCGAGGGCCAGGCCCAGTGCGACCGCGGGGACCGCAAGGTAGCTGGTCAAACGACTGCCGGTCGGCTTCTTGAAAATCATGTCCTTCTCCTTCAGATGAGCTTTGGGCTGGAGACCAATGCTCGGCCGAGGGGACGTCGGCCATCTAGTCACGGATCTGTAGCGACTCTGGTTCTGCATCTGTACTAGTCAGCGTGGCGATCATGCGGTGTACTGGTAGCAGCGTTTGCTGACCCTGCGGAGGTGGGTGCAGATGGCGGGTTACGGTCAGTTCTGTCCAGTGGCCAAGGCCATGGAATTGCTCGACGAGCGGTGGACCGTGCTGGTGGTCCGTGAGTTGCTGGCGGGGAGCACGCATTTCAACGATCTCCGTCGCGGCGTGCCGAAGATGTCGCCGACACTGCTGTCCAAGCGGTTGCAGACCCTGACTCGCGCCGGAGTGGTCGAGCGATCCGAAGTCGACGGCCGCACCATCTACACGTTGACCGACTGCGGGCGGGAACTGGTCGGCGTGGTGGAAGCCCTTGGAGCGTGGAGTGTTCGCTGGATGAGTGATCTCGTCGAGAAGGACCTCGACCCCAGCGTGTTGATGTGGGACATCCGCCGCACCATTGCGCTCGAGCAGTGGCCGCGGACGCGAACCGTGGTGGCGTTCCGGTTGTCGGGTGCGCCTCCGAAGGCTTCGTCGTGGTGGCTGATGGTTGCCGACGGTGAAGCGCAGGTGTGCGACTTCGACCCCGGATATGACGTCGCGGCGACGGTGTCGACGACCTTGCGAACGCTGAGCCAGATCTGGCGTGGAGACCAGTCCTGGCAGCGTGGGTTGTTGGACGGCTCGGTCGCCATCGAGGCATCCGGCGACGTGCGACGCGCTCTGCCCTCCTGGATCGGCCAGTCGAGCCTCGCGGCGGTGCCACGACCGGCGTGAGGTCGCGCGCCGGACTTGGGACCGGTTGACGCGCCTCAAGGAAGCGGGACCGGTGCCGCAACGGGTCGTATGCGGTCCCGATCTTCATGTGATCCGGGGTCCAAACATTCGTCCGCTGAGACCCTTGTCACACGGCGTGAACCAACCTACTGTGTGTTCAGTCGGTTGGTTGAACGAAGGAGTTCGGTGTCCGCGCTGCAGTCGCCACGGCCCTACGCCACGCTGCTCGCCAAGGGCGAGGACCGTCGGCAGCGCATCCTCGGAGTCGCCGAACGGCTGCTGGCCCGCAACGGCTGGCGCAACACCTCGCTGGCCCAGATCGCCCGTGAGGCGGGGGTGACGCCTGCCGGGCTGCTGCACCACTTCGAATCGAAGGAACAGCTGCTCAACGCGGTGCTCGACGCCCGTGACTTCGACGACGACACCCACGCCGACCGGACCGGCGACCTGTTCCAGGAGATCGCCCGGGTCGCCGAACGCTTCGAGCGGGCGCCCGAACTGGTGGGCACGTTCACGGTGCTGCTGGTGGAGAACATCGCGCCCGACGCCCCACTGCACGACCGACTCGTCCGACGTCACCGCGCCGCGGTCGACATCGTGGCCGACATCATCCGGCGCGGTCAGCTCACCGGTCGGTACCGCCAGGGGATCGACGCGGCCACCAAAGCCGTCGAGATCCTTGCCTTCGTCAACGGAATGGAGACCTCATGGTTACTCGATCCTTCGATACCCCTGACCGAGGCGTTCAAGGGGTACGCCGAGATGCTGGCCCGCGAGTTCACTCCCGTAGCGGACCACAGCGTGGTGATGGAGAAGTGAGCGTGGACTTCGACATGAGGTACCGGCTCGACGTGGTCGCGCCCGGGGTGTCGGACGCCGTGAAGTTCGCCGGCGGCTGGCTGTACGACCGCGCGATGGCCGGCTGGGACGTCACCGTGCTGCTCGACCGCGACCGCGACGGCGAGGACGTGCGGCCGTTGGAGATCCTCGGTGCGGTCGTGATGGACCTCGAGTCGGTCCTGCAGTCGTGGGCGCAGCGGCCCCACCCGCAGACCGTCGCGGTGTCGGCCGACATGTTCGCCGCCGACCCCCGGGTGCGCATGCACGTGCTCACCGCGCTGAATCAGGGCATGACCGAGGTCACCCTGTGGGGTGAACAGTGGCCGGCCGAGCTGGAGACCAACATCGACTCGGTGCGGCATGAACTGAGTGCGGCGGCAAGGGCGTTCAAGGCCCAGGCACTGACCGCCGTGGGTGACCCGAACAGCGTGGGCTACATCGAGACGTTCCGCTGCGGTGAGATGGCGTGTCCCTCGGTTGCCGCCGACCTGATCCCGGCCGGCTGACGGGGATCACCGGAGGTCGATGACCACCTTGCCGACGGCTCGACCGTCGGCCACCCGGCGCAGCGCCGAGGCCGTGTCGGCCAGCGGGTAGACCGCGCCGATGTGCGGGGCCACCCGTCCCGACTCGGACAGCGCACGCAGTTCGCCTTCGTTGCGCGCGTACTCGCCGGGGTCGACGTCGCCGAACTGGAAGCCGACGATCTGCACGCCCTTCACGAGCACCAGGTTCAGCGGGATACGCGGGATCTCACCGGAGGCGAAGCCGACCGTCACGAACCGGCCACCGCGGCGAAGCGACCGCAGGGCGGGCTCGGACAGTGACCCGCCGACGGGGTCGATGACCGCCGCCGCGCCGTCGGGGACCGCGTCGCGCAGTGCCCGGCGCAGCTCGCCGGCACGGTGGTCGACGACGTGGCGGGCGCCGTGTTCGATTGCGGCGGCCAGCTTCTCGGCGGAGGAGGCGACGGCGACGACCTCGGCGCCGAGCGCCGCGCCGAGCGTCACCGCAGCCAACCCGACGCCGCCACCGGCGCCCAGCACGATCAGCGGGTCGCCTGCGTCGATCCGCGCCGTCGAGCGCAGCGCGTGGTAGGCGGTGCGGTAGGCCACCCCGAACGCCGCCGCGGCCGGCATGTCCACACCGTCGGGGATGCGCTCGACACCGTCGGCGGCCACCGCCACCTCCTCGGCGAACGCGCCGTACATCCCGGTGCCCCGGACCCGGTCGCCGACCGTGAATTCCATTGTCTGCGGCCCGCATTCGACGACCGTCCCGGCGAACTCGCTGCCCGGCACGAACGGCGGCGCGACACTGAGCTGGTAGTCGTCGGCGATCAGCAGCACGTCGGGGAAGTTGACCGCGGCGGCGTCGACCCGCACCCGCACCTGCCCGGCCGACGGCGAGGGCGCGGGCAACTGTTCGATGCGCACCACCTCCGGCGGTCCGTACCATGGGCAGACGGCGGCTCTGATCGTCGTCACCGGTAGTCGGTGGATTCGGCGAGTTCGGCGGCAGAGGCCATCAGCGCGGGCACGATCGGACCGAACGCCTGCAGCTTCTGGTCGTCACCCGCACGCTGGTAGCCCTGTTCGAGCACGATGGCGAGCTTCCAGCGGGCCAGCACGAGGTAGTAGTCCAGGTCGTCGACCTGCCGTCCGGAGACCTCGGCCCAGTGCGCGACGACCTGGTCGCGCGACGGCATCCCGCGCATGTCGACGTAATCCATCCCAGAACCGCTTCTTGGGGCCTCCGGCGCTACGGCGTCGACCGGCCAGCTCTGCACCATCCACGCCAGGTCGAGCTTCGGGTCGCCGACGGTGCCCATCTCCCAGTCGACGATGGCGGCCATCCGGGCAGGCCCGCCGTGGCGGTACATGACGTTGGCGAACTGGTAGTCGCCGTGCATCAGGCCGGGCACGAAGTCGAGCGGCCGGTGGGCACGCAGCCACGCGGTGGCGGTGTCGAGGCCGTCGATGTCGCGGTCCTTGATGCGCTCGAAGAAGCCGGTCCAGCGGTCCACCTGACGCTCGTGGAATCCGTCGGGGCGGCCCAGGTCGGA
Source organism: [Mycobacterium] manitobense (assembly GCF_025821665.1). Taxonomy (GTDB): domain Bacteria; phylum Actinomycetota; class Actinomycetes; order Mycobacteriales; family Mycobacteriaceae; genus Mycobacterium; species Mycobacterium arseniciresistens. The sequence goes on along the minus strand of NZ_JACKSJ010000235.1, from coordinate 253,557 downwards.
CAGTCCGCGACCACGCCAGTCGACCTTCGACAGCAGCGCGATGCCCTCGGCGAGCTGATAGGCCAGGCCGGGCCGGGCGGCCGGGTCGGAGTGGAACGGTTCGGGCCAGTCCCGCTGGTCCATCGGCGACCAGCCGTCCACGAATCCCATCAGGTAGAACGGCCGGCCCAGCACCGCCGGGTCGGCGCACACCGCGATCGCGGCGGTGTGTGGCACCTCGGTGCCGTCGAGCGCCTCGATGATGCGCCACTCCCGCAGGATGCCCTTGTCGCGGTCGGGCGGTGCACCGGGAGGGGGCATGCGCAGCACGCATTGTGTTGCGCCGCGGCGGATCTCGTAGATCACGTTTTGCGTTCCGCCGGACAGGAAGCGGGTGAGCAGCGGCTCGCCCGCACCGGGCAGCGCGGCCTCGTCCATCCATGCGGAGAGTCGCGCGGTGTCGAGCCCGCCGTCCGAGTCGGTCACAGGTTGCCGACCTCGGTTTCCAGGAAGTCGGCGTACTTGGCCCGGGCCGCCTCGCGCTTGCGCGGAATCCACTCGGTGGGCCAGACGTCGTCGGTGGGCTGGTAATCGCGCAGCACCTGCTTGGCCACGGTGGTCTTGTGCACCTCGGTGGGCCCGTCGGCCAGGCCCATCACCGCGGCGCCGGTCACCATGCCGAGGAACGGCATCTCGTTGGTCACGCCGAGCGCGCCGTGCACCTGCATGGCCCGCCAGGCGATGTCGTGCAGCACTGTCGGCATCGCCACCTTGACCGCGGCGATGTCCTTACGGACCTTCTTGTAGTCGTTGTACTTGTCGATCTCCCAGGCCGTGTAGAGCACCATCAGCCGGAACTGCAGCAGCTGCGCGTACGAGTCGGCGATGTAGCCCTGCACGAACTGCTTGTCGGAGAGCCGGCTGCCCTGGGTCTCTCGGCTGAGCGCCCGCTCGCACATCATGTCGATCGCCTTGCGGGCCAGGCCGATCGTGCGCATGGCGTGGTGGATGCGACCGCCGCCGAGCCGGGTCTGCGCGATGACGAACGCTTGGCCCTCGCCGCCGAGCAGCGCCTCGGCGGGCACCCGGACGTTGTTGTAGTGGATCAGGGCGTGGCTGCCCTCGTTCTCACGCTCGCCGTAGAGGCCGACGTTGCGCACGATGTCGACGCCGGGCGTGTCGGTGGGCACCAGGAACATCGACATGCCCTGGTATGCGCTGACATCCGGATTGGTCACCACCATTACGATCAGGAAGGACGCGGTGGCGGCGTTCGACGAGAAGAATTTCTGGCCGTTGATCACCCAGTCGTCCCCGTCGCGCACCGCACGCGTGCGGAACAGCGTCGGGTCGGCGCCGGCGTGCGGCTCGGTCATCGAGTAGCAGGAGAACAGTTCGCCCTCGAGCAGCGGGCGCAGGTAGCGCTCCTTCTGGGCGTCGGTGCCGTAGTGCGCGATGATCTCGGCGTTGCCGGTGTCGGGCGCCTGGCAGCCGAACACGATGGGAGCCCACTGCGAGCGGCCGAGGATCTCGTTGAGCAGCGCCAGCTTCAGCTGTCCGTAGCCCTGACCGCCGAGGTCGGCGCCCAGGTGCGTGGCCCACAGCCCGCGGCGGCGCACCTCCTCCTTGAGCGGGCCGATGACCTTGCGCCGGTTGGCGTCCAGCGGCATGTACTGCTGGTGCGGGAAGGCGAGGTCGAGCGGTTCGACCTCCTCGCGGACGAACTCGTCGGCCCAGTCCAGCACCTTCTGGTACTCGGGGTCGGTCTCGAAATCCCACGCCATCGTGGTCTCCTTCGTTATCGGGTTTCGGCCCGGTTGTGGCCGGCGATCAGTGCCGTGATGTCCGCGCCGACGACCTCGGCGAACGAGCGGCCGCCGAAGGCGCCCGCCGCCCAGTGCCGGGCGCCCTCGCTGACGAGGGTGTGGGCCAGGTAGGCCAGGTGCGTGACGTCGACGTGGTCCGCCAACGTGCCGTTGCGTTGCGCCGTCTCGAACAGTTCGGTGAACATCCCCGCCTCGTCGGCGACCGGTTCCTCGCCCGCGAGGATCCGGTGCTCGTGGCGATAGCCCTCGAGGATGGCGGCGATGACGAGTTCGGGAGGGTTGCGCGCCATCGACCTCTCCAGATCGGTGAGCGCGGCGGCGATCGCCGCGGACAGCTCGAATGGCTTGTCGATCATCGTGAGCACGGTTCGCCTGGCCGATTGCGTCGACATCACGCCGACTTCGAACAGCACGTCCTCCTTGCGCGGGAAGTAGAAGTAGAACAGCGCCTTGGAGACTCCGGCCGCCTTGCAGATGTCGGCAACGGTGGTTGCGCCGTACCCGTTGGTGCGCCACAACGCCATCGCCGCCTGCACCAGCATGCGCTTGGTCTCCCGCGACCGCGCCTGTTGCAGCGACGTGCGGCGCTGACCACGGTCAACTGACGTCCGACCGTCCGCTACCGCCATGAATGCCGAATCTAGCAGCATTTCCGCGTTGCACAAGAGTTGACCGATGACTAACTTGAGCCGTACCGTCGACGCGTGCCCGAGTCGCCGTTCGCCGGTCCGGTCCGCCAGTTCGGCTATGTGGTGGACGACTTCGACCGCGCCCTGGACGGCTGGCTGGCAGCCGGGGTGGGGCCGTGGTTCGTGCTGCGCGGGCTGCCGCAGGCGGGGCTGTATCGCGGCGAGCCGTGTGAGGTGACGCTGTCGATCGGGATGACGAACATCGGCGACATGCAGATCGAGGTGATCCAGCAGGAGGACGACGCGCCATCGGTCTACTCGGAGTTCCTGGCCTCCGGCCGCCACGGGTTCCATCAATTGGCCTGGTGGGTGGACGACTTCGACGCGGCACTGAAGGCCGCCGCTGACCGGGGATGGCCGGTGGTGTGGTCCGGCGGGCAGGACGTCGGCGTCCGGTTCGCCTACGTGGAACCGCAGGCGGGTCCGGCGGCGATCTACGAGATCACCGAGCGCAGCGACGCGATCGTCGGCCTGGACGCGATGCTGCGCGCCGCCACCGCCGACTGGGACGGCACCGATCCCGTGCGCAGGCTGAACTGACGGTCGCGCACACTCGCGGCGAAGGGGTCGTCAGAGGTCGGCCGCGAGCGAGGCCACGAATTGCTCGGTGCGGCGGCGGGATTCCCGCCGTGCCGCGGCATCGGCGCCGAGGGGGACCACCCGGGCGGCGAGGTCGGTGACACCGGCGTCGCGGTAGCGGCGCAACCGGGCAGCCACCGCCGACTCGTCACCGGCCGCCATGGTGTCGCCGACATCCTGCGCGTCACCGTGCTCGAGCAGGCGGACGTAGTTGGGGGAGAAGTCGGCATGCCCGAGCACCTCGCTGGCGTACGCGCGGGCATCGTCCACCTCGCCGGCAGCACACAACGCCACCGGAACGCCCGCGACGATCCGGGGCGCCGGGCGGCCCGCGCCGTCGGCCGCGGCGGTGATCCGGGGGGCGATGTGGCTGTCGATCGTGCGCTCGTCGGCCATCCACAGGATGGTGCCGCCGGCCCGCTCACCGGCCAGGCGCAGCATCACCGGTCCCAGCGCGGCGATCAGCATCGGGGTGGTGAAAGTGTCGGTGACGTCGATGGTTCCGTGCACGCGATAGCCGTCGTTCTCCACGTCGACCGCACCGGGGCCCGACAACGCGGCACCGAGCACGTCGAGGTACTCGGCCACCTGCCGGGCCGGCCGGTCGTAGGACAGCCCGAGCTGCCCGTCGATGATCCAGTGATGCGACGGCCCGATGCCGAGTGTGAACCGCCCGCCGCACGCCACCTGGGTCGTCGCGGCCTGCTGCGCCATGATCAGCGGGTGCCGGGTCTGGATGGGAACGACGGCCGTGCCGAGTTCGATGCGTTCAGTGACCCGGCCGAGCAGCGCGACCGCTGTCATCGCATCGAGATAGCCGGGCACCTGGGGGAACCAGAACGACGCGAAACCGGCGCTCTCCGCGGCTGTTCCGTCGGCTAGCAGACCGTCGAGCCGGTCCGCGCGCGGCCGTTCCCGGTCGGAACCGACCATCAGACCGATTCTCACCGGATCTCGCTACGGCACATGACGGTCCCATTCGTGCGGCACGACGGTGTGAAAGGGTGCGGCCAGCAGCGGGTCGGCATCACCGGCAGCCCAGCGGCGTTCCAGCACGGGCGACAACCGTCCCGCGACGACCACCGGGTCGTCGTCGGTGAAGCAGTAGGTGAGCACCTGCCCGTCGTCCGCACTCGCGAGACTCGCGTCCACCCGGTGTGAGGTGGCGGACCAGGTTCCCGCCACGCCGTCGACATCGGTGAGTGCGGTCGGCGCCCGGTCCCCGACCTCCAGGATCAGCACCACACCGCGAAAGGGCCACCACGGCAGCACATCTGCGCCCACCTTGATCCGGGCGGCCGCCGACTTGTCGGTCACGGTGTAGACGCCGCGCTGAACCGGTGGCAGCAGAGCCAGTTTGCGACCGCCGTCGCCGAGCGCTGTGGACAGTTCGTTGAACGCAGTGAGGCCGGTGCGGTCGGTGAAAAAATAGGTCATCACGTGGTCGATCGCCTCGAAGCGATCGTCGCCTGCCGGCCGCGCCGCGCGGCACTGCGGTGTCGAGACCAACCGCACCGACGCCCGCACGCCCGGCAACCGGTGCTGCTCGGGCCGGTGGTCGAGGGTGTGCCAGCGCAGGTACTCGGCGTCGTGGCCGTCCGGATGGCGGCGCGCCATCGAGACGAACAGGGTGCTGATCTCGCCCCGGCCGGCGGCGAGTACGCCGTCCAGCTGGTCCGACGGTGTTCCCGGCAGTGTCACTGGGCTCCTCCAGAGGTCGGGGCATGGGCCTCGGCGATTGGGATCTCGGGGTGACGCGCCGCGACCATCCGCCGGAAGCCCTCGCGCCACGGCACTTTCGTCCGGCCGAGGATCTGGTGCATGCGCGTCACATCGGGCCACAGCGGGGTGTGCGCGTCGGCCCGGTAGTCGAAGACCGGTTCGACGCCGACCAGCGATCCGAGGTAGGCGCAGTAATCCTCGACGCTGACGGTCTCACTGCCCGCCCAGTTCACCACCACCGGCGGGGTGTCGGCGACCTCCATCGCGCGGATGCCGAACTCGACGTAATCGTCCTCGTAGATGGGGTTGTAGTTGTTCGGCCGGTCGGGATGCAACCGAATCGACTTGCCGGCCAGCATCATCTCCAGCCGGTCGGCGGGGGCCCCGCCCTCGGGCCCGTACGTCGAGCAGATGCGGATGATCGTGAGCGGGATGTCGAACCGCTGCGCGATCCAGGTGCAGACCGATTCGGCGGCGACCTTGGAAAAGCTGTAGTTCGCGCGCAGCGGAACACCCGGTGGGTCGTCCTCCCGCAACGGCCGCCGGCCCTGGTAACCGTAGATGGAACCGGTCGAGCAGAACACGAAACCCTTGACGCCCCGGCAGTGGTGCAGCAGGTCGCCGGAGTGCTGGGCGTTCGTGGTGACGCAGCGGACCCAGTCGTCGGCGCCGCTGTCGACGGCGGCGTGGAAGACGTAGGTGAAATCGTCGGGCAACCCGGAGAAATCGCCGGCGCTCATGTCGAGCGCCAGGGGAGTGATGCCTGCGGCGGACAGCTTCTCGCGGTCCGCCGGGTCCCGCAGCCGGGCAGCGCCCCACACCTCGTTGCGTCCCGCCAGGGCGCGGGCGATCGGGAACGCGATCTTGCCGGTGGCGCCGGTGACGAGGATCTTCTCTGAGTCGAGCATCCCTTCAGTCTTAGCGCACCACGACGAAAATGTTAAGTACTTGATACCTTGCGGTGGGGCAGCTGTCTTTCACGGCAGGGAGCCGGGATCCCGGGATCGCCGAAGGGCTGTGTCGGCACGCATGCGCCATGGGAGGATCGTGACGTGACTGTGGTTCTGGTACACGGCAATCCGGAGACCGACGCCGTCTGGGGTCCGCTCGTCGCCGCGCTCGGGCGCGCGGATGTGGTGCGGTTGTCGCCGCCGGGGTTCGGTGCTCCCCTCCCGAGCGATTTCCCGGCGACCTACCTCGCCTACCGCGATTGGCTCATCGACGAGCTGGAGCGGATCGATGCGCCCGTCGACCTCGTCGGGCACGACTGGGGTGGGGGTCACGTCGTGAACGCGGTGATGCACCGGCCCGAGCTCGTGCGCAGCTGGGCGAGTGACGTCGTCGGGCTGTTCGATCCCGACTACGTGTGGCACGACATGGCCCAAGGGTTCCAGACGCCGGGGGATGGCGAGCAGTTGGTCGCGATGATGCAGGACGGTTCGGTGGAGGACCGGGCACAACAGCTGGTCGCGTTCGGCATTCCGCTCGACGTGGCGACGTCGTTCGCCGCGGCGCAGGGCCCGGAGATGGGTCGGGCCATCCTGGAGGTCTACCGGTCCGCACGCCAGCCGGCGCTGGCGGACGCCGGAAAGACACTGGAGAAGGCCGCGGCCCGGCCGGGACTGTCGCTGCTGGCCACCGAGGACCCCTTCGTCGGCACCGAGGAGATGCGGCGCCGGGCGGCCGACCGGGCCGGCGCCCGCACCGAGGTGCTCGACGGGCTGGGACACTGGTGGATGGTTCAGGATCCCGCCGCAGGCGCCGCGGCACTCACCCGGTTCTGGGACTCGCTCGACAGGTGACCGGCAGGCCGCCCGTTGTCACACCCTCGCCGGTTTCGGCGCCGCGAGCTCTGCGAGTGCGGACATGAACAGCTCGTCCATCTGCGGGCTCAGTTCGGCCAGGACCGGCGCGCTGGCGTAGCTGGCCGAGCCGAAGACACGCTCGAGCACATCGGTGCCCGTGGACGCTCCGATGGAAAGGCACAGGCAGGCAACGCCTTCGGCGCGTAGCTCCTCGAGGGCCTTGCTCGCGTCGGCTTCCGCGTAACGACCTTCGTATCCGTCGTCGTAGGGGAAGCCGTCCGAGAGGACCAGCAGCAGCCGGTTCGGCGTGCCCGCCTCGTTCTTCAGCACCTCGCCCGCGCCGCGGATCCCGGCGCCGAGACGGGTGTAGCTCGCCGGCTCGAGCTGGTTGAGCCGGGCCCGTCCGATCGCGCCGAAATTCTGGTCGAACGTCTTGATGGCCGGCAGGTGCACGGCGTGGCGGCCCTGGGATCGGAACGCGTAGACGGCGACGCGGTCACCGAGTTCCTCGAGTGTCACGGCCAGCGTGGCGGCCGCCCGCCGCTGGTGGTCGTGCACGGCGAGGCCGTCCGAATCGGCGTCGACGGCGGACCCCGAGGCGTCGATGAGGATGAGCACACCGAGATTGCGGGCGAGTTTGCGGCGCTCCAGATAGACGTGTTCGGCTCCGGAGAAGCCCGACTGCAGGTCGACGAACAGGTCGATGAGCGCCTCGATGTCGAGGTCGTCACCGTCGGCGCGGCCGCGCAGGACCTTCGGGCCGAGCCCGACGCGGGCCAGGCGGCGCCGCAGCACGTCGTCGTGCGCGACACCGGCATCGGAGACGTCGGCGGTGACGTTCAGTGGGAAGTCGATAACCCGGCACCAGTCGGGCTTGTACCGGTCGTTGAAGACGTCCCACTCCGGATACAGGGCGCCGCCGACGCCCACCGCGGCACCGGGTTTGCCGTCGTCGGTGAACTGGATTCGGGTGGGCAGGGGACGGGCGTTCGCCCCGATCTCCTGCACCCGACGGGTGGAGCGCACCGTCATCTCCGCGCCCGCGGCGCCCTCTCCGGGGGAGCGTGATCCGCCGAACATCTTGCGCATGTAGTCCGACATGGACTGGTTGTTGAAGATCGGGCTCTCGAAGAGCTTGAGGATCTTGCTGTCCCCTGCCTTGCCGCCGTCCTCGTCTTCTTCGCCCTCTTCGGATTCGGGCATGTCGATGGGATCGAACTTCAATTTGAGGTCTTTGTTGGTGGCCTGGCCACCGGGTCCGGCGGGCGCCGCGAGCAGCCGGGAGGGCTTGATGGCGCCGAACCACTCCGGTGGATCGGCGACCTTCGCCCGGCTCCTGGCCACCTCGAGTGACTCGTCGGCGCTCGCCGTGGCGGCGTGTGCGTCCGGGAGCAGCGCGGCATCGAGGGGAATCTGGCGGGCGAGGTCGGCGAGGACGCGTCGACCTTCGAGAGCCAGATACCGGCGGGCCAACGTCGCGCGTGCCCGCAATCCCTTCACCAACCGCGGATCGAGGCTGCCCGCGCCGAGAAGCGCCGCCTGCACCAGCATTTCCCGGCGCTGCTCCTCGACCGATCCACCGGCCGAGACGAAGATGAACCGGCCGTCGGTGTGTGCGGGCTGGCCGGCGGGAGCCTCGGTGACGTCGACGGACCTGCAGGCGATGTAGGTGGCGAGGAACCGGAATCGGTCCGGGTTCTCCGGCGCCGGCGCCGGGGACACCTCCTGCCCGTGGGGCAGGGAGATGACCGAAAAACCCTCGGCGGCAGCGTCGGTCACGTCTGTGGCAGGACCGTGTTGACGAGTTCGTCGAGCGCGCGGATGACGTCGTGGTCATCGGAGAGCACCTGGACGACGGCGGCGTGGACGGCGCTGCGCAGGCTCAGACCTTCGGCCGCGAGGCCGCCGGCGAGGATCAACATGCGAGTGGAGGACACCTCGCGCAACGGTGAGCCGTCGAGGTTCCGGATGGCGTACGCGAGCTTCACCAGAGCGCGTGCGGTCTCGATGTCGATGCCGGCTTCGTAGGCCACCACCTCGGTCTCCACCTCGGCGGACGGGTAGCCCAGCTCGATGGCGATGAAGCGCTGACGGGTGGACTCCTTGAGGTTCTTCAGCACGCTCTGGTAGCCGGGGTTGTAGGAGATCACCAGCTGGAATCCGGGCGCCGCCCGCAGTGTGGTGCCGAGGCGGTCGACGGGCAGCTCCCGGCGGTGATCGGCGAGCGGATGGATGACCACGGTGGTGTCCTGGCGGGCCTCGACCACCTCGTCGAGGTAGAAGATGGCACCCTCGCGCACCGCCCGGGTCAACGGCCCGTCCACCCAGACCGTCTCCCCGCCCTTCAGCAGGAACCGGCCTACCAGGTCCGCCGACGTCATGTCCTCGTGGCCGGCGACGGTGATCAGATCCCGGCCCAGCTGGTGGGCCATCGCCTCGACGAAACGTGTCTTCCCGCAACCGGTCGGGCCTTTCAGCAGTACCGGCAGCCCCCGGCGGGCGGCCGCGCGGAAGACCTCCACCTCGTCGCCGACCGCACGGTAGAACGGTGCGTCCGGCACGGGTGTGACCACCGCGGATTTACTGGTGCGCATCTATTCTCCTCGCTCGATCGGAACGTTCACGGGAAGCTTGACGCCGTCGGGGAGGACGAGCTCACCGTCGTGGTTGATGTAGCCCGAGTTCGTCAGGGGCATCGGTAGCGCGGGGTCGGGGCACGGCCGGTCGGTGTCCTCACCGCAGATCCCCATCAGGAAGTACGAGCGCTTCAAGATGTCCTCCGGCCACGGGTCCTGGTGCATGGCGAAGAACTGCGCCGGGATGTTGTAGAAGACGAAGAAGAAGGCGCTGCATGCGGCGAAGATCGCCAGGAAGCGGGTGAACTGCTGTTTGACGAAACCGCCTCGGACCTGGTCGAGCCCGCGCTCGACGAAGGTCCGGCCACGGTCGTCGGTGAAGTAGCGCATGCAGCACAGGCCGGCCTGGACACCGCCCCACATGAGCCCCTCGTACAGCGGCCACTGGTAGTACGTGCCGGCGTTGACCGACAGCGCCTGGATGGCGCCCGGGTACGTGAACAGCCCCATCGGCATGAGGAACAGGCCCTCGATGACGAAGTCGAAGAAGAAGGTCCAGGCGATCACCACGCCGATCAGGCCGAAGGTGTTGATATTGGGAAAACGCTTCTTGGCCAGGCGCATCACCGCGCAGCCCAGCATCGTGCACAGCAGGACGAAGAAGTAGCCCGGGGCGTTCATCAGGACGGGTTCGGCCATCATCGCGCCGGGTTCCCCGTAGGACACCCAACCCGGAACGTCCTGGACCCACGAGCCCATGTTCCACATCCAGGTGTTGTACGTGCTCCACGTGCTGAAGTAGTTCAGCAGCGGATCCTGGAACCACAGCAGGCCGCAGGAGACGAACAGCATGCCGTCGAGAGTGATTCGCCGCTCCCGGCGCCACGGCCGGATCAGGAACCACCAGATGGCGACCGGCAGGCCGACCACGATGACGGCGGTCCACGTGAAGAGGATCGCCTTCATGAACGTCGGCGGATCGGTCGGGCCCGCGGGAACCCGCTCGAAATTGGGTCCGCTGATCCAGCGGATCCACACATACAGCTGGAAGGCGAGGATCACACCGCCGACGGCGGCCCACACCCGCACCGGCGTGATCCTCTTCTGCGGCTGCGCGCCGAGTGCCGCGTCGCTGAGCGATTCGGTGAGAACGGGTTTCCGCTTGCTGGACAGATCGCTCACGACACCGTCTCCTCCGCACTTGTCGATCCCATGGACCTCACAGCTCCCTCCCGAAGTGGCCGATGCGTCGAAAATATACCAATGAGTATCTGAATGACCAGGGATTCGAAAATAATCTGTGGGAGAATTTCCGCATGGTCGAGCCGATGACGCGCGAGCGACGCCTCGAGCGCACGCGCTCGCTGCTGTTGGATGCCGCGGAGCAGGTGTTCGCCGAACGAGGTTTCATCCCTGCGACTCTCGACGACATCGCCAAGGCGGCCGGCTACTCGAAGGGCGCGATCTACAAGTACTTCGCCACCAAGGAAGAGCTGTTCCTGGCCGCCAGCGACCGGTACTGGCGGCGGTACTTCGACAACTTCGCCGAGATCATGTCGTCGTCGGACCACATCGGGGCACGCGAGCTAGAAGACATCGGCGAGCGGTGGCGCCAGTTGAGCCGCGACCGCGGCGCCGAGCATGCGGCACTGGGCGTCGAGTTCAACCTGTACCTGCTGCGCAACCCCGAGGCGCGGGAACGCGTGGCCGCCAAGCGATCCGAGGTCGTCGACCAGCTCGCCCGCTACATCGTGGAGGGTATCGAGCATCTCGGTGCGACCCTGCTGATCCCGGCGACCACGTTCGCCCACATCATCATCGCCACCACCGACGCGGTCGAGTTGGGCAGCCACCTCGACGACATCGATCTCTACCAGCCGATCGTCGAGATGTACGTCTCCGCCGTCAAGATGCCCTGACGGGTCACCTGCCCGATTGGATGGGAACCACGGGTGGCACCTCGACGCCCTCGGGGAGTACCAGCTGTCCGTCATGGTTGATGTAGCCGGAGTACTTGGTGGGCACCGGCAGACCGGGATTCGGGCAGGGTCGATCTGTTCCCTCGCCGCAGATGCCGGGGTTGAAGTACGAGCGCTTCTGCACGTCTTCGGGCCACGGGTCGCCATGCATGCCCAGCCAGGTCGCCGGGACGTTGTAGAAGAGGAAGAAGCATGCGCTGACACCGCCGAAGATCGCCAGGAAGCGCACGAACTGTTGCTTGACGGCTCCGCCTCGGATGCTGTCCAGACCGCGCTCCACCAACGTGCGTCCCCGGTCATCGGTGAAGAAGCGCAGGCAGCACAGCGCCGCCTGGACGCCACCCCACATCAAGCCCTCGTAGATCGGCCATTGGTAGTACGTACCGGCGTTGAACGACAGTGACTGGATGGCACCGGGATAGGAGTAGAAGCCGATCGGCAGCATGACCAAGGCCTCCATGACGAAGTCGAAGACGAAGGCGATCGCATAGGTGACCAGCACCAGCCTCAGATTGCTGATCTCCGGCCAACGGTTCTTGATCCTGCGCATGACCCAACATCCGACGATGGTGATCAGCAGCACGCCGTACATGTAGCCGGGAATGTTGGTCAGCAGCGGTTCGGGCACGGTGTGGCCCGGTTCCTCGTGCGCCACCCAGCCCGGAATGTGCGGTGCCCAGGAGCCCCGGTTCCACAGCCAGGCGTTGTACGTACACCAGGTGCTGTAGTAGTTGAGCATCGGATCCTGAAACATCATCAGGCCCATCGACACCAGCAGCATGCCGTCGAGCGTGACCCGCCTCTCCCGCACCCAGGGCCGGATGAGAAAGAACCAGAGCGCGGCCGGCAGGCCGATCCAGAGCACGACGGCGTTGGCGATCAGCGGGATCTGCATGTACATCGGCGGCTCGCTCGGACCTCCGGCCACCGGCTCGAAGAAGGGTCCGCTGACCCACCGGACGAACACATAGATCGTGTACGCCAAGAACAGGGTGCCGACCGTCGCCCAGATCTTGATGGCGTTCGACGAGCGCGGGGTCTCCGTTCCTGAGCCGAGGGCGCCGCTCAACGATTGAGTGACAACGGATTTCCTGTTCGACGAATCGCTCACCAGCGCCTCCTGAAACGTGCGTCCGATGCGCACACGCCCGGAAATATACCAACTGGTATCTGGTTGTCCAATGGGTTTCTCAGATCCTGTGGCAGAATTCGACCATGGTGGAGCGTTGGACGCGCGAGAGACGCCTCGAGCACACGCGTTCCCTGCTGCTCGACGCGGCCGAAGACGTCTTCGCCGAAAAGGGTTTCACCCCCGCGACTCTCGATGACATCGCGCACGCGGCCGGTTACACCAAGGGTGCGATCTACAAGCACTTCGCCACCAAGGAGGATTTGTTCCTGGCGGTCAGCGACCGGTACTGGCGTCGCTACTTCGACAACTTCGCCGAGGTGATGTCGACCGCCGGACAGATCGGCGAGCGCGAACTCGACGAGATCGCGCGGCGGTGGCGCCAGCTGAGTCTCGACCGCGGCGCCGAACACGCCGCGCTCGGACACGAGTTCACGCTCTATCTGACGCGCAACCCGGAAGCGCGGGACCGGGTCGCGGAGAAGCGGTCAGAGGTCGTCGAGGCGCTCGCAAGGTTCATCGTCGAGGGCATCGACCGGCTCGGCGGCACGCTGCTCATTTCACCGTCGACCTTCGCGCAGGTGCTCGTCGCGACCAGCGACTCGGTGGTGCTGGGGAGTCAACTCGACGACGTCGACCTCTACCGGCCGATCGTGGAGATGTACATGTCGGCGATCAAGCTGCCCTGACGACCTGCCCCGTCAGGCGCGGGCGGTGTTCTCGACGATGATCTCGCGGGCCGTGTCGTAGAAGGCGCTGATCAACGTCGAGAACGACAGCTCGAACGGGTAGATCATGTGCACGGCCAGCGGGTCGGGCCGCCACTCGGGCAGGACGGGCACGATGGTGCCCTCGCGCAGTTCGGTGGTGCAGATGATCTGGGCGGGCATGGCGCCGACGCCGAGCCCCTCCAGGATGTACTGCTTGCACACCTGGAAGTTGTTGGCCCGCGCCCGCACCTGCGGCGATACCTCGCATCGCATGTCGTCCCTGCTGATCGTCAGCTTGCGCGAGCCGCAGAACCCGAAGTCGATGAACGGCAGGCCGTCCAGGTGCGCCGGCATGGTGAGCGGTGCGGCCAGTTGCGCCACGAAGCGCGCCGAGGCGCAGAGGAACAGGTCGAGGTCGAACACCTTCCGGGCGATCAACGTCGAATCCTGAAGAGGCCCGGTGCCGAACACGACGTCGAACCCGTCCTTGACGGGGTCGACCATGTTGTCCACGAGCCGGATGTCCAGCCGGGTGTGCGGGTAGCGCCGCAGGAAGGTGGCGCCGACGCGGGAGGCGTAATCGATGCCGACGAACACCGGAATGGCGACCCGCAGCTCGCCCTGCGGCTCGTGCCTGCTGCCCTCGACCAGTGCGCGGACACCGTTGGCCTCGGTCAGGATGCTGACCGCGTGACCGTAGATCTGTTCACCGAGGTCGGTGACGGTGAGCTGATGCGTGTTCTTGCGCAACAGCTTGATCCCGAGATCGGCCTCCAGCTTCGCCAGCTTGCGGCTCACCGTGGACTTCGGCATGCCGAGCAATGTCGCGGCTTTCGAAAGGCTGCGGGCTTCCACCACTTTCCCGAACACCAGCAGTGCGCCGAGGTCGAAGGACAGGTGCTGTTCCATCCGGGCTCCTGACGGCGGAGTGTCGTCCCAAATATGCAACAGCATGTTGCGGTTTCGCACCTGTTTCGCCGATATGCCCGGAGGTAGCTTCGGCACAACGTCGCGCGCCCGGCGACGCGTTCAGTGCAGGAGGATCACGTGAGCTCCGAAGCCCTGGTGAGCAAACCCGAAAGCGGTCACTGGACGGACGCGTATCCCGACCTCGGCCGCGGACCGGTGTCCCTCGAGGACTGCGTGTCCGAGGAGTTCTACGAGAGGGAACGCGAACACGTCTTCAAGAAGACCTGGCTGTACATGGGGCGCGTCGAGCAGGTGCCGCGCTCGGGCTGCTACTTCACCCGCGAACTCACCTTCCTCAACACCTCGATCATCGTCGTGCGAGGCAAGGACGGCGTGATCCGCGCCATGCACAACATCTGCCCGCACCGCGGCAACAAGATGCTGTGGGAGGACGATCCGTTCCAGGAGGTGAGCGGACGGGCGCCGCTGCTGTACTGCCGTTTTCACGGCTGGCGGTACCACCTCGACGGGTCCTTGCACTCGGCCACCCGCCAGGACCTGTTGCTGGACTTCGACGCCGACAGCTGCCGCGTACCCGCCATCCAGTGCGAGGTGTGGGAAGGCTTCGTCTTCGTCAACCTCGACCCGCACAACACCGAGCCGCTTCGCTCGTTCCTCGGCGAGCTCGCGCACGGCATCGAGGGGTACCCGTTCGAAGGGCCGCACCAGGTCTACCGGTTCAAGGCCGAACTGCAGTGCAACTGGAAGATATTCGTCGACGGCTTCGCTGAGAGCTACCACGGCCCGTACCTGCACGCCTCGTCCTTCGGCAGCGTCACCGCAGAAGCCAGGGAAGCGCTGAACAAGCCGAATCCGTTCACCGACGCCCTGGCCTACCGCCTGGCCGATCCGCACCGGATGTATTCGTTCTCCGGGGAGCCTTCCCGGCGGACGCCCTACTCGAAGCCGATCGAATGTGTGATGGAGGCCAGCGCGGCAGGCCCCTGGACCAAGCGCGCCGAGCGCGGACCCCTGCCGCCCGGGATGAACCCGACGCGTTCGGAGAAATACGGTTTCGACTCGTTCCAGTTCTTCCCGAATTTCGTGCTGATCTTCGGGGCATCTGGTTTCACCGTGCACACCCACTGGCCGACCGGGCCGCACTCGCACATCTTCGAGACCGAGATGTACTACCAGCCACCGAGAACGCACAAGGAGCGGCTGGGTCAGGAACTCACGGTGACCTACCTCAACGACATCATCCTGGAGGACGCCAGCCCGTCGGAAGGACTGCAGGCGATGCTGAACAGCGGCGCGCTGACGCATTTCACCATGAACGACGAGGAGATCCTGCTGCGACACCTGCACAAGATGGTCGGCGACTACGTCGAGTCGGGCGAGAGCGCGAAGGGGAACAGCCGGTGAGCACGGGCACGACGAATGCGCGCCCGGCGACCACCGCACTGCCCGAGGGGTTCTCCCACCTCGAGCACCTGGTTGCGGACTGGGCCATCGAGGACGGCCACGCGCGTTACGTCAAGCGCGTGAACACCTCGATGACCGAGATACGGGCCTTCTACGACCAGGTCTTCCCGGTCGCCGAGGATGCGGTGGCCTACGTCGACAAGTTCGACTACGCCGAGCCGCTCCCGGACGACGTCGCGAATCTGCGGAACCTGCTGTACTCGTTGATCACCGTCTCCCTGGCGGTCGAGCTGTGGAACCAGCCGCGGGTGAAGCACTCGGCCACCACGATCCTGACCAGGTCGAGTTGAGTGACATGAGCACCGCCGCCGATCAGTTGCAGATCCGCCACCTCACCCCGCGGATCGGCAGTGAGATCACCACCGACGTCGAGACATTGCTCAGCGGGCGGGTGGCAGCGCAGATCCGCGCCACGCTCGAGCAGCGCGGAGTGGTCTTCTTCCGGGGCCTGCAGATCACCGACGAGCAGCAGGTGGCCATCGCCAGGACGCTCGGCACCGTGGTGGCAGGAGAGGGGCAGGACGGGATCTACAAGATCTCGCTGGACGACACGGTGAATCAGCGCGCGAAGTACCTGAAGGGTTCGTTGTTCTGGCACTTCGACGGCTCGCTGCAGCCCTACCCGAACCTGGCGACGCTGCTGCGGGGGGTGAGGCTCTCGGACACCGGCGGACAGACCGAGTTCTGCAACACCTACGCCGCCTACGACGACCTGCCGCAGCCGGACAAGGACCGGATCGCCGGCCTGCGGGTGGTGCACAGCGCGGAACGGTCGCAGTACTACGTGACACCCGAGATGAGCTACGACGAGATCGCCTTCTGGCAGAAGTCCGCGACCAAGGAATGCCCTGTCGTGTGGACACACCGGTCCGGCCGCAGGTCGCTGCTGTTGGGTGCCACGGCCGATTACGTCCAGGGCATGCCGGTGGAGCAGAGTCGCGCACTGCTTGCCCGGCTTCGTGATTGGGCGACGCAGCCGCAGTACGTGTACCGGCACGAGTGGCGGGTGGGGGACCTGCTGATCTGGGACAACACCGGCACCATGCACCGGGCGCTGCCGTACGCCGCTGACAGTGGCCGGCTCATGCACCGCACGATCCTGGCGGGGGAGGAGCCGCTGCGGTGAAGCTCGGCATCGCCACGCCGGTGGTCACCAACGTCGCGGGCGCTCCGCTGGGGTGGGAGAAGGATGCCGGGATCGAGGCGATCGGCCGTGTCGCCGAGGCCGCGGACCGGCTGGGCTACCACCACATGACGTGCAGCGAGCACATCGGACTTCCCGCCGCCGAGACCGGTCGCCGCGGCGCCCGCTACTGGGATCCGCTCGCCACGTTCGGTTACGTGGCGGCCCGGACGCATCAAATCCGGTTCGCCACCATGACCCTCGTGCTGGGTTACCACCATCCGCTGGCCATCGTGAAGCGTTACGGCACATTGGATCACGTCAGCGGCGGAAGACTGATACTCGGCGTCGGCGTGGGCTCGCTGCGGGAGGAGTTCGATCTGCTCGGCGCACCGTTCGACGATCGCGGTGCCCGGGCCGACGATGCCCTGCGGGCGCTGCGGGCGGCGCTGCCGAGTAACGAACCGGCCTATGACGGCGAGTTCTACTCGTTCGGCGGGCTGACCGTCGATCCCTGCGCGCTTCAGCCGCACGTGCCGATCTGGGTGGGCGGCCGCACCAGGCGCTCTCTGCGGCGGGCCGTCACCCTCGCCGACGGGTGGTGTCCCTACTACGTCTCCGCCGCCCAGGCCGCCGAGTGGCTGGGAGGCGTCGAGTTGCCGCCCGATTTCGAAGTGGTGATGCCGGCCGAACGTGCACTCGACCCGGTGGGGGACCCGGAGGCGACGCGGCAGGCGCTGCACGATCTGGCCGCGTGCGGCACGACGACCCTCTCCGCGCGCTTCGTCCACCGCTCGCTCGAGCACTACCTCGAGCAGCTCCATGCGCTCATCGAACTGAACGGTCGCGAGACCCTCTGAGCCGCAGGCTCAGCCGGCGCGGGTGCGGGTGCGGGTGCGGGTGCGGGTGCCGGCCCGGCGCGTCAGGTAGTCGATCTGCAGGTGGATCGAGTAGAGCACCAGCGGAGGAAGCACGATGAACGGCACGTTCTCGGCGATGAACTTGAACCAGAGGCCGTACGCGCCCTGACCGATGTTCTCGAAGCCGGCTCCCACCTCCGCCAGGAAGTACACGGCGGTGCTGCTCATCAGGATCGCGCAGCCCACGAAGGCGAACCACAGGCAGCGGATCCGCGATTCGTCGGACAGGGTGGTCCGGACGAGCCGGGTCCACATCACGAAGACCATGGTGCCGGTGAGCACCCCGACCACCTCGAGGGCGAAGATCCACGTGTTGCCGCTGACATACCTGGTGTCGGCCAGCGCGTACTGCCACCACAACCACTTCCACCCGGGGTCGTCGGTGGGCGTCCAGAGGCCGAGCGGATGGCCGATGAGAAACATCAGCTCGTAGCCGATCTGGCTGCACGCGGTGTAGGGCAGGTAGAACAACGTCAGTTCGGCCGCCTTGTCGAGGCGGGTCCGCCGTTCGCCCGGCGCATCCCACAGCAGGACGAACGGCAGCAGGATCACCGGGATGCCGAACAGCAGGTTGGCGATCACGTCCACCGCGAAACTCGGCGGGATGAGCCCGACGCCGACGCCGATCGTCATCCCGACGAACATCACCGTGGTGAAGATCGCCGTGCCGGAATAGATTCTCAGCCGGTGCGGTGCCCACGGCTGGGCGAAATTCGGTTCGTGGCCGGTGATCGCGTCGGTGGACAACTCATGCCTCCTTGGTCGCCGCTGCCACGGCAATGGACTTCGTGTCGGTGTAGCCGTCGATTCCCTCGCGGCCGAGTTCGCGGCCGTAGCCGCTGGCCTTCACGCCACCGAACGGGGCGAACGGGTCCATCGGGTAACCCTGGTTGACGCCGAACGTGCCGGTGCGGATCCGTGCGGCGACGTCGAGGCCGGCGTCGCTGTCATCGGTCCACACCGAGCCGGCCAGGCCGTAGTCCGAATCGTTGGCGATCGCCACGGCCTGCTCGACGTCGGAGTAGGGCAACACCGTCAGCACCGGGCCGAAGATCTCCTCGCGGGCGATCCGCATGGAGTTGTCGGCGTCGGCGAACAGCGTCGGCCGGACGTACCAGCCGCGGTCCAGGCCTTCGGGCATCTCGGCGCCGCCGACCACGAGGCGGGCGCCGTCCCGCGATCCGGCCTCGATGTATCCGCGCACCCGTTCCTGCTGACGTTGCGCCACAAGCGGTCCCACCTGCGTCGCGCTGTCGGAGGGATCGCCGACCACCAGTGCGCTCATCTCGGCGGCGAGTGCGTCGGTGTACTCGGCAGCGCGCGCGGCGGGCACCAGGACCCGGGTGAGCGCGTTGCAGATCTGGCCGCCGTTGGACAGGCTGGCCGAGCGCACGCCCGCCGCGACCGCGCCGGGGTCGGCGTCGTCGAGCACGATCGCCGCGGACTTGCCGCCCAGTTCGAGGCTGACCCGCCGCAGGTCCCCGGCGCACGCGGCGGCGACGGCCCGGCCCGCCGGCGTCGACCCGGTGAACGACACCTTGTCCACTCCGCGGTGGCGCACCAGGTGTTCGCCCACGGTCCCGTCGCCGGGCAGGATGCCGACCACGCCGGGCGGCAGGTCGGACTCGGCGATGATCTCGGCGAGCAGCAGGGCGTTGAGCGGTGACTCCGGCGCGGGTTTGACCACGACGGTGCACCCCGCGAGCAGGGCCGGGATCAGCTTGGTGACGATGAGGAACTGGGGCATGTTCCACGGCACGATCGCGGCGACGACGCCCACCGGCTCACGCCGGATGTGGATGTCGGAGCCGTAGCGGCCCGGCCTGTCCTCGCGCCACGGATATGTCTCGGCGAGATCGGCGAACGCGTCGATCATCGACCACGGCAGCGCGACCTGCGCCCGCTGGGAGAAGCTGATCGGTGCGCCGATCTCGGTGGTGATCAGTTCGGCCATCTCGGTGCGGCGCTGCTCGTAGGTCTTGGCGAGGCGGCGCACCGCCTCGATGCGCTCGGCGGGTTCGGTGCCGGGCCACGGTCCGTTGTCGAACGCCTCGCGTGCCGCGCTGACCGCCAGGTCCACGTCCGCCGGCGCCGCGGCCGCCACGCTCGCGACCACCTGCTCGGTGTGCGGTGAGACGACCTCGATCCGCCCGTCGGTGCTGGGCGTGCGCCAGGTCCCGCCGATGAACAGTTCGTCGTACCGCACGCCCCGTGCCTCCATTCGGTGATCGGCAATATCAACTACTTGCGATTGCCCGGCCGAGCATATACCGTCAGCACTGTCGGTTCCTGGAAATCGCCCAAAATGCCGCTGTGCGTGGCGGATTGCCTACACAATCAAGTCGGCGCCTCGAAGGCGGGCGGCCTGGGGCGGATCGACACCGAGGAGGAGACGATATGGCCCGGTTTCCGAAGCCGCCTGAAGGCAGCTGGACAGAGCACTACCCGCAGCTGGGCACCGGGCCGGTGTCCTACGAGGATTCGATCGATCCGCAGTTCTACGAGATCGAGCGCAAGGCGGTGTTCAAGCGCGCCTGGCTCAACGTCGGCCGGGTGGAGCAGGTGCCGCGCAAGGGCAGCTACTTCACCAAGGAGCTCAAGGTCGTCAACACGTCGATCATCGTCGTGCGGATCAGCACCGGCGAGGTGAAGGCGTACCACAACATCTGCCGACACCGGGGCAACAAGCTGGTGTGGAACGACATGCCGCTCGAGGAGACCAGCGGGGTCTGCCGCCAGTTCACCTGCAAGTACCACGCCTGGCGCTACGACCTCGAGGGCAATCTGACCTTCGTGCAGCAGGAGGGCGAGTTCTTCGACCTGGACAAGAGTCGCTACGGGCTGGTGCCGGTGCACTGCGACGTCTGGGAAGGCTTCATCTTCGTCAACTTCGCGAAGGAGCCGGAGCAGCCGCTGCGGGACTTCCTCGGACCGATGATCACCAATCTCGGTGGCTATCCGTTCGACAAGATGACCTCCCGCTTCCAGTACCGCTCAGAGGTCAAGGCCAACTGGAAGCTCTACATGGACGCGTTCCAGGAGTTCTATCACGCACCCGTCCTGCACGCGAACCAGTCGCCCACCGCCTACTCGAAGGCTGCGGCCGAGGCGGGATTCGAGGCGCCGCACTACCGGATCGAAGGTCCGCACCGGCTCGTGAGCACGTCCGGTGTGCGGGCCTGGGAGATGGCCGACGAGATGCGCAAGCCGATCGAGGACATCTGCCAGAGCGGGCTTTTCGGGCCATGGGACGGCCAAGATCTGGGGGAGATGCCGCCGGGCCTCAACCCGGCGAAGTGCGATCCGTGGGGCCTGGACTCGTTCCAGCTCTTCCCCAATTTCGTCATCCTGTTCTGGGGGCAGGGCTGGTATCTGACGTACCACTACTGGCCGACGTCGCACAACACCCACATCTTCGAGGGCACGGTGTACTTCCCGCAGCCACGCACTCCGCGCGAACGCATCGCCCAGGAGCTGGCCGCCGTGTCGTTCAAGGAGTACGGACTGCAGGACGCCAACACCCTGGAGGCCACCCAGACGATGGTCGAGTCCCGGGTCCTTGACGACTTCCTGCTCTGTGACCAGGAGGTGCTGATCCGCCACCTGCACACCGAGACGGCCGCCTGGGTCGAGGACTACCAGCGCAAGACCGCGGAGGTGTGACCGTGACGACCACAGAGACGACCGTGACGAGCAAGCTGCCCCCCGAATTCGCGGACCTGGAGCCGTTTTCCGACTGGTGCCTGGGCACCGAGGCGGAGCGCTACGCCAAGCGGTTGAGCAGTTCGATGCGTGACATGCAGGCGTTCTACGACGCGGTCACCGCGCGTGCGGAGGAGGCGATCGCCTACTGCGACAAGTTCAGCCTCGACGACCTGCCCGAGGACGTGCTCAACCTGATGCACCTGCTGTACTCGATGATTCAGGTGTCGTTCCCGGTCGAGTGCTGGAAGCAGCCCAAGGTCCCCGACACGGGGGCCACCAGCCTGGACTGCGTCTCCGAACCGGTGCCGTGACCGACGGGCCATCCGGCGCAGACCCGATCGTCCTGAGGGCGGCGCGCTGGGCCGACGTCGCGGCCGGCGAGGTGCGTTCACCGGCCGTCGTCGTCGTCGACGGGAACCGCATCCAGGCCGTGAATCCCGAGCGGGTTCCCCAGGACGCGGCCGAGGACATCGACCTCGGGGACGTCACGCTGCTCCCCGGTCTGATGGACATGGAGCTCAACCTGCTGATCGGCGGCCCCGGCGGCCCCGAAGGCCTGCCCAGCCCGATGCACGGGGTGCAGGACGACCCCGCCTACCGCACGCTGCGCGGCGCGGTGAATGCCCGGACCACGCTGGACGCCGGCTTCACCACGGTCCGCAATCTCGGCCTGATGGTGAAGACCGGCGGCTACCTGCTCGACGTGGCACTGCAGCGCGCGATCGAGCAGGGCTGGCACGCCGGCCCCCGCATCTATCCCGCCGGGCATGCCGTGACGCCCTACGGCGGGCACCTCGACCCCACCGTGTTCCAGCGCCTCGCGCCCGGGATCATGCCGCTCTCGGTGGCCGAGGGCATCGCCAACGGGGTCGACGAGGTGCGCGCGTGTGTGCGATACCAGATCCGGCACGGCGCCAAGCTGATCAAGGTCTCGGCGTCCGGTGGCGTGATGTCGCACAGCACCGCTCCGGGGGCGCAACAGTACTCCGACGACGAGTTCGCCGCGATCGCCGACGAGGCGCATCGCGCGGGGGTACGCGTGGCGGCGCATGCGGTGGGGGACAGTGCCGTCCGCGCGTGCATCCGAGCCGGTATCGACTGCATCGAACACGGCTTCCTGGCCTCCGACGAGACCATCCAGATGATGGTCGACCACGGCACCTTCCTGGTGTCGACCACCTACCTGACCGAGGCGATGGCCATCGACCGCATCGCCCCGGAGCTACGCCGCAAGGCCGAGGAGGTGTTCCCGCGCGCACAGGCCATGCTCCCGAAGGCGATCGCGGCAGGGGTGCGCATCGCTTGCGGCACCGACGCGCCCGCCGTCCCGCACGGCCAGAACGCCAAGGAACTGCGCGCTCTGGTGGCGCGCGGGATGACACCCATGCAGGCCCTGCGGGCGGCGACGATCACCAGCGCCGAGCTCATCGACGCCGACGACGAACTCGGCCGCATCGCCCCGGGCTACCTCGCCGATCTCATCGCCGTGCCCGGTGACCCGTCCGCGGACATCTCCACCACGCTCGACGTGCGCTTCGTGATGAAGGACGGCCGGGTCCACAAGCGCGGCGGTGGTTCGCAGAGCTAACGTCGAGCGCACCGCACAGCGATCGGAGAGGCCCGGTATGGAGCAGACCGACAACATCCTGTGGCTGCTCAAGCAGGCCTGGTACTTCTCGCTGACGTCGGTGAACGACGCGGTGAGCGAGCACGGGGTGAGCACCGCCCAGATCGGCGTGCTGCGCCAGCTGTCCGACGAACCCGGCCTGTCCGGCGCCGAGCTGGCCCGGCGGCTGCTCATCAGCCCCCAGGGCGTGCAGCTGGCCCTGACCGCGCTCGAGAAGCGGGGGCTGGTGCAACGCAAACAGGACCCACAGCACGGCCGGATCCTGCAGGCATTCCTCACCGACCAGGGCCGCATGGTCGCCGCGGCCGTCGTGAACGACGCCATCGCCGCGCACGACCGGGTGTTCGGCGTGCTGACCAAGGCCGAGCAGGAGACGTTGCGCCAGCTGCTGAGCCGTGTCGTCGAACAGGGCACGGGCCGCGAGATGCGCATCGATCACGTGGACGAGTAGCGGCGATGTATCAGGTACTTGAGATTAATGACAAGTACTTGATATCATTGGCCGCGATGAGCGAGCACACCGATTCGGACGGCTTTGCCGCACTTCGCATCAAGCGGATCGTGCGCGAGACCTCTGACGCCGTGTCACTTGTGCTGGACGTGCCGGAGCACTGCACCTCGCGCTTCCGGTACCAGGCCGGTCAGTTCCTGACGCTGCGGGTCACCGTCGACGGCCGCGAACTGCGCCGCTGCTACTCGATGTCATCCGCGCCGGTCGAGGACGATCTGCAGATCACCGTCAAGCGCGACCCGGGCGGGCTGGTGTCCAACTGGCTCAACGACACCGCGGCCGAGGGCGCCGAGATCCACGCCGCGCCGCCCGAGGGCCGGTTCCTGTTGCGCGAGAACGGCGATGCGATCGCCGCCTTCGCGGGCGGTAGCGGGATCACCCCGATCATGTCGCTGATCCGCACGGCACTGGCGACGACGTCGCGGCCGGTCCGGCTGTTCTACGCCAACCGCAGCCGCGACGGCGTCATCTTCGCCGACGCGCTGACCCGTCTGGCCGAGGGCCATCCCGACCGGTTGTCGGTGACGCACCACTTCGACGACGACCGCGGTGTCGTCACGAAATCCGCGATCGAGGACTTTCTCGACGGCCTCACCGACGGCGCCGACCACTACATCTGCGGGCCGGGGCCGTTCATGGACACCGTGGAGGCCACGGTGCTCACCGCCGGTGCGCCGCGCGACCGGGTGCACCTCGAGCGCTTCACGGTGGCGGTGGACGAGGCCGAGGCGGCCGGGGCGGCGGAATCGTCGCAGGGCACCGAACAGGTCGTCATCGAACTGGACCGGCAGACCACCACGGCGGAGTACCGGGCGGGCAACACCCTGCTGCAGACGGCGCGGACGGCGGGACTGCGCGCGCCGGCGTCCTGCGAGACGGGCTCGTGCGGAACCTGCATGGCGCGAATCGTCGACGGGAGCGCGCGGATGCTCAACAACGACGCGCTCGACGACGACGAGGTGGCCGAGGGCTGGGTGCTGACCTGCCAGTCGCTGCCCACCAGCCGCACAGTCCACGTGGTCTACGAGTAGGAACGAGGTAACACATGGCACGGGTGGCGGTGGTGACCGGCGGTGCGTCGGGCATGGGGGAGTCGACGTGTCACGAACTCGGACGGCGCGGCCACCGGGTCGCGGTGCTCGACCTCGACGGCGACGCGGCGCAACGGGTCGCCGAAGAACTACGCGCCGAGGGGGTGACCACGCTCGGCGTGGCCGCGGACGTCTCGGACCGAGCCGCGGTCGAGGAGGCGTTCGCCAAGGTCCGCAGTGAGCTGGGGCCGGTGCACATCCTGGTCACCAGCGCGGGCCTGGTGGACTGGGCGCCGTTCGTCGAGATGACCGTCGAAGCGTGGCAGCGGCTCATCGACGTCAACCTCACCGGGACGTTCCACTGCTGTCAGGTGGCCATACCGGACATGCTCGAGGCGGGGTGGGGCCGCATCGTGATGATTTCCTCGTCGAGTGCGCAGCGCGGATCGCCGGGGATGGCGCACTACGCCTCGTCCAAGGGCGCCCTGCTTTCCCTGACCCGGTCGCTGGCACGCGAATTCGGTGCACTGGGCATCACCGTCAACAACGTCCCGCCGTCCGGCATCGAGACACCGATGCAGCACAAGTCCCAGGCCGCCGGCCTCTTGCCGCCCAACGAGCAGATGGCCGCGAGCATCCCGGTCGGTCATCTTGGCACCGGTGACGACATCGCCGCCGCGGTCGGCTTCCTGTGCTCCGAGGAGGCCGGCTTCATCACCGGCCAAACGCTCGGTGTCAACGGCGGATCGGTGATGTGATGGACCGGGCGACCGGCGACCGGGCGGTAGACACGGAAACGCAACCACGACAGGGAGGTTCGCATGGCGAAGTGGCCTAAGCCGGCGGAGGGCAGCTGGACCGAGCACTATCCGGAACTGGGCACCGGGCCGGTGTCGTTCCGCGATTCCACCTCGCCGGAGTTCTACGAACTCGAGCGCGAGGCGATCTTCAAGCGCGCGTGGCTCAACGTCGCGCGCGTCGAGGAACTGCCGCGCGTGGGCAGCTACCTCACCAAGGAGATCCACGCGGCGAACACGTCGGTGATCGTGGTCAAGGGCCGAGACGAGCAGATCCGGGCGTTCTACAACATCTGCCGCCATCGCGGGAACAAGCTGGTGTGGAACGACTTCCCGAACGAGGAGGTCAAGGGTGCCTGCCGGCAGTTCACCTGCAAGTACCACGGCTGGCGCTACGGGCTCGACGGAGAGCTGAAGTTCGTGCAGCAGCCCGGCGAGTTCTTCGACCTCGACACCACCAAGTACGGTCTGGCGCCGGTGCACTGCGATGTGTGGAACGGCTTCGTGTTCATCAATCTCGACCCCGAACCGCGCCAGAGCCTGCGCGAGTTCCTCGGGCCGATGATCACCGCCCTGGACGACTACCCGTTCGAATTGATGACCGAGCGTTACGATTTCGTCGCCCACAACAACAGCAACTGGAAGATATTCGCCGACGCGTTCCAGGAGTACTACCACGTGCCGTCGCTGCATTCGCAGCAGGTGCCCACGGAGGTGCGCCAACCCAACCAGACCTTCGAATGCGGGCACTTCCAGATCGACGGGCCGCACCGGCTGGTGTCCACGGCGGGCACCCGTCGCTGGCTGCTCGCC
This sequence comes from [Mycobacterium] manitobense, assembly GCF_025821665.1. Classification (GTDB taxonomy): domain Bacteria; phylum Actinomycetota; class Actinomycetes; order Mycobacteriales; family Mycobacteriaceae; genus Mycobacterium; species Mycobacterium arseniciresistens. Next base: position 227,642 of record NZ_JACKSJ010000235.1, on the reverse strand, counting down.
CCCGAATACATGTATCCGGTGGAGCGGGCCACCCGCAGCGGACTGGTGGGCCCGTGGCGCACACCGGAGACGCACTTCTCGGCGGGCCTCAACCCCGGCGGCATCGAACCGTGGGGCATCACCAACTTCCAGGTCTTCCCCAACCTGGAGATCCTGATCTACCACGGCTGGTACCTGCTGTACCGCTACTGGCCGACGTCGCACAACACGCACAAGTTCGAGGCCTACAACGCCTTTCACCCGGCGCGCACCGTGCGCGAGCGCATCGAGCACGAGGTCGCCTCGGTGGTGCTCAAGGAGTTCGCGCTGCAGGACGCCGGCATGCTCGGCGGTACGCAGGCGGCGCTGGAGTACGGCCTGGAAACACCAATAGTCGACGACTACCCGCTCAACGACCAGGAGATCCTCGTCCGTCACCTGCACAAGGTCGCCGTGGACTGGGTCGAGGACTACAAGACCGAGCGTTCACCGGTGGGGGTGTGAGCATGGCCGAATCGCGACTGCCCAGTGCGTTCGCCGAATTCGAACCATTCGCCGAGAAGTGGTGCCTGGCCACCGAACCGCAGCGCTGGGAGGCCCGGCTCAACACCCCGATGCCGGAGATCCGCAGGTTCTACGACGCGTTCTCCCCGCGGTTCGAGGAGGCGATCGACTTCTGCGACAAGTTCCCGCTCGACGACGTCCCCGACGACGTGCTGAACCTGCTCCACCTCATCTACTCGATGGTCATGGTCTCGATGGCCGTCGAGGTCTTCGGTACCCAGAAACCCGCCGACTCCGCCGACGCCGTGATCGACCGCGTCAGCGCGCCGGTGCCCTGACAGACAGGACACGCATGACCCTTCTGACGATCAACAAGCTGACCGATTCGGTCGGCGCCGAGGTGACCGGCGTCGACCCGGACCGGCTGGCCGGAGACGACTCGCTGGGCGAGGCGGTGCTCGACGCGCTGGAGGACAACGGCGTGCTGGTGTTCCCCGGTCTGGGCCTGCAGCCCGAGGTGCAGGTCGAGTTCTGCCGCCGGCTCGGCGAGATCGACCACTCCTCCGACGGGCACCACCCGGTGCCAGGCATCTACCCGGTGACGCTGGACAAGTCGAAGAACTCGTCGGCCGCCTACCTTCGCGCCACGTTCGACTGGCACATCGACGGCTGCACGCCGCTGAACGACGAATGTCCGCAGAAGGCGACCGTGCTGTCGGCCAAGCAGGTGGCATCGCGCGGCGGCGAGACGGAGTTCGCGAATTCCTACGCCGCTTACGAGGCGTTCAGCGACGAGGAGAAGGACCGCTTCGGGGCACTGCGGGTGGTGCACTCGCTGGAGGCCTCGCAGCGCAGGATCACGCCCGATCCCTCACCGGAGCAGGTGGCGAAGTGGCGGAGTCGTCCCACCCATGAGCACCCCCTGGTGTGGACGCACCGCAGCGGCCGGCGGTCACTGGTGCTCGGCGCCTCGGCGGACCACGTCGTCGGCATGGACCTCGACGAGGGCCGGGCCCTGCTCGCCGAGCTGCTCGACCGGGCCACCCAGCCCGGCCTGGTGTACAGCCACCGCTGGTCGGTCGGCGACACCGTCATCTGGGACAACAACGGCGTCCTGCACCGGGCGGCGCCGTACGACCCCGATTCGCCGCGGGAGATGCTGCGCACCACGGTGCTCGGCGACGAACCGATCCAGTGACCCGCCTGGCGCCGCTGCCCGACGGCGAATGGACCGATGACAGCCGTGAAGCGCTGCGGTCGCTGCTGCCCGCCGAGCGTCGCAATCCCCGCGACGCGGGCAACGTGCTGTCGACGCTGCTGCACCATCCCGGTCTCACCCACGCCTACCTGACGTTCAACGCCCATGTGCTGCGCGATTCCACGTTGCCGGACCGGGTGCGCGAGATCGCGGTGCTTCGTGCGGCGCAGCGCCGCGGGTGCGAATACCTGTGGCACCACCACGTCCCGATCGCCCACCGCGCCGGCCTGACCGACGCCGAGATCGAGGGCGTGCACGCCGGCGCGCCCGCGGACGAGACCGATCGGTTGGTGGTCAACGCGGCCGACGAACTGCACGACCGCGATGCCGTCACCGACGCCACGTGGCATGCGCTGGGGCGGGTGTTCGACGACCGTCAGCGGATGGACCTCGTTTTCACCGTCGGCTGCTACGACCTGCTGGCGACGGCGGTCAACACCTTCGAGATCCAGGACGAGGACGACGAGCCGGGGCGCCGGGACGGGGCCGAGCGCTCCACTCGTTGACGGCGCGCAACCGGTGTGAAAACCTGATACGCAAAGATGAGAATCACATTCTCGCTCGATCCGAACGGAGTCACACATGGCGGAGGACCTCACGGCGGTCGACTTCTTCCGGGACGCCCGTGTGCTGGACGATCCGTACCCGTTCTACGACGCGCTGCGCAGCAAGTGCCCGGTCAGCCGCGAGGACAAGTACGGCGTCACGATGGTCACCGGGTGGCAGGAAGCGGTCGACGTCTACAACGACGCGGAGAGCTTCTCCTCCTGCATCTCGGTCACCGGACCGTTCCCCGGCTTCCCGGTGCCGCTGGAGGGCCTGGAGAACACCGACCTGTCAGACCTCATCGTCAAGCACCGCGACGAGATCCCGTTCAGCGACCAGTTGCCCACGCTGGACCCGCCGACCCACACGAATCACCGCGCGCTCCTGATGCGGCTCATCACGCCGAAGCGTCTCAAGGAGAACGAGGACGCGATGTGGCAGCTCGCCGACGACATCCTCGATGACTTCCTCGCGCCCGGGGAAGGTGAGTTCATCAAGGGCTTCGCCGGGCCGTTCACGCTGCGCGTGATTGCCGACCTACTCGGTGTGCCGGAGGAGGACCGCGCCGAGCTGATCGAGCGGCTCGCCAGGGGCACCCACGGAAGCGGCCTGGGCAACGCGGACAAGACACTGACCAAGACGCCGCTGGAGTACCTCTACGAGGTGTTCGCCTCCTACGTCGAGGACCGTCGCCGCGAACCGCGCGACGATGTGCTGACGGGGCTGGCGACGGCGGCGTTCCCGGACGGCACCATGCCCGAGGTCGCCGACGTCGTGCGCGTGGCGACGAACGTCTTCTCTGCCGGCCAGGAGACCACGGTGCGGCTGCTGAGCACCGCGCTGAAGGTGATCGGCGACCAGCCCGACGTCCAGCGCAGGCTGCGCGAGGACCGCAGCCTGCTCGGCAATTTCATCGAGGAGTGCCTGCGTATCGAAAGCCCCGTCAAGGGCGACTTCCGGATGTCGCGGGTGCCGACCACGGTGGGCGAGGAGGCGCTCGGCGCCGGGAGCACCGTGATGGTGATCAACGGTGCGGCCAACCGCGATCCGCGCCGCTTCGAGGATCCCGACAGCTTCGATCCCGAGCGCAAGAACGCCCGCCAGCACCTGGCGTTCGGCCGCGGCATCCACAGCTGCCCGGGCGCCCCGCTGGCGCGCGCGGAGACCAGGGTGGGACTCGAACGGCTGCTCGACCGCACCACCGACATCCGGATCTCCGAGGAGAAACACGGTCCGGCGGGGCAGCGGCGCTACTCCTACATCCCGACCTACATTCTCCGCGGCCTGACCGAACTGCACCTCGAGTTCGACCTCTGATGCGTGTCGCCGTCGACGAGGATCGCTGCGCCGGGCACGGGATGTGCCTGACGCTGTGCCCCGAGGTGTTCGAACTGACCGACGACGGATGGGCCGCGGCGGATCCCCCCGATGTGCCGGCCGGGCTGGAGAAGGCGGCGCAGGAGGCGATCGACAACTGCCCGGAGCGCGCTATCCACCTGATCGACTGACCGAAACCCACGAAGAGACAAGGACTCCGGCATGCCCAAGGGCTATGTGATCATCACCGAAGACGTCAAGGACGCGGCAGGCATGGCCGAATACGGCAAGCTCGCCAGCCAGACGATGGCCAACGCGAAGGTGCTGGCGTTCGGTCCTGCGGTGGAAGCCATCGAGGGGCAGTGGCACGGCACGCAGACGGTGCTCCTGGAGTTCGAATCGGTGGACGCCGCGAAGGAGTGGTACTACTCCGACGAATACCAAGAGGCGCTCAAGTTGCGTCAGGCCGCCGCCGACTGCAACGGCGCGATCTTCTCCGGCTTCTGAGTCGTCGCGCGATGAGTTCTGCCCTGTGATGCAGTCTGATCTGCATGGGCAAACTCATCTATGGCTTCACCGTGTCGGTCGACGGGTACATCGCCGATGCGCAGGGCAGCATCGACTGGTCGGATCCGAGTGAAGAACTGCACCAGTACTGGAACGACTTCGAGCGGGAGACTGCGTGCGCGTTCTACGGGCGGCGGCTCTACGACCTGATGTCCGCGTACTGGCCGACCGCCGACGAGGCTCCGGACGCCACCCCGATGATCGTCGACTTCGCACAGATCTGGCGCGACATGCCCAAGGTCGTGTTCTCGCGCACCCTGCAGTCCGTCGACTGGAACTCCCGCCTGGAACGCGGCGACCCGGTCGAGGTGGTGACGAAGCTGAAGGCCGAGACCGACGGCCAATTGGAGGTGGCCGGCGCGACGCTGGCCGCACCGATCGTGGCGGCCGGGCTGGTGGACGAGTACCGGATCGTCGTGGCGCCCACCGCCGTGGGCGGCGGCACACCGTTCTTCCCGGCACTGCCGTCATGGATCTCGCTGCGGCTGGTGGAGAACCGCACCTTCCCGGGCGGCACGGTCCTGCTGCGCTACGAGGCGAAACGCGACTGACCGGAGATGCGCAGCCGGGTGGCGTGCGGCCGCGCCCCGGGTCGGTCAGCGCAGGACGCGCACCGGGACGTGCGACCAGCCGGCGACGTTCTGCATCGCCACCCGCCTGCAGTCGTCCCAGATCACCTCGTAGCGGGGCATGAAGTCCAGCAGCCGCTCGAGGGCGATCGCGCTCTCCATCCGGGCGAGCGCCGCGCCGAGGCAGCTGTGCACCCCGTACCCGAAGCCCAGGTTCTGCGCCTCGGTCCGGTCGCGGTCGATGTCGAACGTGTCGGCATCGGTGAAGGCCTCGGGGTCGCGGTTGGCCGACCCGCCGAGCAGGAACACCGGCTTGCCCTCGGGGATCGTGACCCCGTGCAGCGTCACCTCTTTCATCGAGCGGCGCACGTTGTACTGGGCGGGCGCCTCGTAGCGCAGTAGTTCCTCGACTGCGGCCGGGATCTTGCTGCGGTCGTCGAGCAGCTTCTGCCACTGGTCGGGATTCTGGGCGAACGTCACCGCGGCGTTGCCGATCAGCTTGGTGACCGTCTCAGCGCCCGCGCCGCCCAGAAGTGTGGCGAAGCCGGCGATCTCGAAGTCGTCGAGGCTCTCCATCTGGCCGTCTTCGCGCTGGATCTCGGCCTGCACCAGGCGGGTGAACATGTCGTCCTGCGGTTCGGCGCGCCGCTGCTGGATCAACTCGTAGTACAGGCCCATCGCCTCCGCGATGGCCTGCATGCCCTCCTGGGACATCTCGACCTGGCCGGGCTCCCTGTGCAGGGACGTGTCCACCCACTGGCGCACCTGCTGGCGGCGCTCCTCGGGGACGCCGAGCATCCGGGTGATGACCTCCACCGGGAAGAACGCCGAGAACTCCTGCACGACGTCGAAGTGCCCGGGGTCGGCGGCGCGGAAGCACTGGTCGATGGTCTCGATGACCATCGGCTTCAGGTTCGCGATCGCGCGCGGGGTGAACACCTTGTTGACCAGGCTGCGCATCTGACGGTGCTCGGGCGGGTCCATCAGGATGATCATCTTCATCGGAAGCGGTTCGCCGGACTTCACCATCGCCAGGTCGAGGCCGTACGCCGAGGAGAACGTCTCCCAGTCCTTGAACGCCGCCGCCACGTCCGCGTGCCGGGACAACGCGTAGAAGTCCTGTTCCTCGTTGTAGTAGACCGGCGCCTCCTCACGCATGCGCCGGTATATCTCCCAGGGACTGTTGAAGTACTCCTCGGAGAAGGGGTCGAACACGAGCTTCGATGTGGTCATTCACTCTCTCATTTCGCCGCGGCGGGTGCCGGTGAGTCGGTCACTCGTCGCGGATGGCGATGGCCTGTCGCGGGCACTGCCGCACGGCCTCTTTGATCTGCTCTTCGTTCTCGGGTGTGACCTCGTCCTGCAGGACGTGCAGGTAGTCGTCGTCGTCGAGGTCGAACACCTCCGGGATGATGCCCATGCACACCCCGTTGCTCTCGCAGAGGCCGAAGTCGACCTCGATCTTCTGGGTCATGCGCGATCCCGCTCCGCTTCTCGCTGGGTCATGCGCGATCCCGCTCCGCTTCTCGCTTGGTCACCGCATCACCCGCACAGGCACGTGGTGATAGCCGGCGACGTTCTGCATCGTGACGCGCTGCAGACCGTCGAAGTCGACCTCGAAGCGGGGCATGAAGTCGAGCAGGTGCTCCAGCGCGATGACCGTTTCGAGGCGGGCCAGCGCAGCGCCCAGGCAGCTGTGGATGCCGTAGCCGAGGCCGAGGTTCTGCGCCTGCGCGCGGTCGCGGGTGATGTCGAACGTCTCGCCGTCGTCGAACGCCCGCGGGTCGCGGTTGGCGGCGGCCTTCATCAGGAACACCGGCTTGTGCGCGGGGATCGTGCCGCTGGGCACCTCGGTCTCCTTGAGGGTGTAGCGCACGTTGTACTGCACCGGGCCCACGTAGCGCAGCAACTCCTCGACGGCGGCGGGCACCAGGCTGCGGTCGTCGAGCAGCATCTGCCACTGTTCGGGATGGCGCGCGAACTCGACCACGGCACTGCCGACCAGCTTGGTGACTGTCTCGGCGCCCGCGCCGCCCAGCAGCGCGACGAAGCCGGTGATCTCGACGTCGTCGAGCCTGCGCATCTCGCCGTTCTCGCCGGGGATCTCCGCGGCGATCAGGCGGCTGATCATGTCGGCCTGCGGGTTCTGCCGCCGCTCCTGCACCAGGCCGTAGTAGTAGACCCCTGCATCGATATTGGCCTGCATGTTCTCGTCGGACAGATAGAGCTGTCCTGGCTTGACTTCCAGACCCTTGTCGATCCAGTGCCGCACCTGCTGGCGGAACTCCTCGGGAACGCCGGCCATCCGGGTGATCACCTCGACCGGGAACGGGCCGGAGAAGTCCTGCACCACATCGAAGCCGTCGGGATCCACCTGGGACAGGTAGTGCTGCACGAGATCGACGACGGTCTCACGCTGTGACTGGATGGCCCGGGGGGTGAACGCCTTGTTGAGCAGGCTGCGCATGAAGCGGTGTTCCGGAGGGTCCATGAAGATGATCGACTTCTGGAAACCCTGGCCGGACTTGATCATGGACAGGTGACACCCGCGGGTGGAGGAGAACGACTCGTGGTCCTTGAGCGCCGCCGCCACGTCGGCGTGCCGGGTCAGCGCGTAGAAGTCGTCTTCCTCGTCGTAGTAGATCGGGGTCTCGTCGCGCATCCGCCGGTAGATCTCGTAGGGGTCGTCGAAGTACTCCTGCGAGTACGGGCTGAACACCAATTTGGGCTTGGTCATGGAATCCTCCTCGGCGGCGAGATCAGGGCCGAACCGTTACGGAAATCTGAGAGACTGTAAGTCTCAAAATTATCATCGAAGTATGCGCCTATTTCCGGCGAATCGCCCGAACCGGCGGCCTCATGCACGAGTTCCCGCCTCTACCAGTGCGTCCAGCAACCCCAGGTCGCCACCGAGCTCGGCGACGGTGTCGCGGACGACGGCGATGTCCTTGCCGACGAACTCCCCGACGGCGGAGGCGAACGCCCCGGTGGAACCGGCGGCGGCGATCATGCTCAGCACCCGGCTCTGAGAACTGCCGTGGGTCAGCGCGGCCAACAGCGGACCCTCGCCGACGCCCAGCCGGGCGCCCAGTCTGGCGCCTTCGCTGACGAGCCCGATCTGCGCGGCGAACAGGGTGTTGTTGACCAGCTTGACCAGCTGCCCGGCGCCTGTACCTCCCGCATGCAGGATCGGGTCGCCGTAGGCGGACAGCAACGGTGTCAGTCGGGTCACCGCGTCGTCGGGCCCACCGACGAACAGCGTCACCGAGCCCGCGGCGATGTCGTGCGGGCCGCCGCTGACCGGTGCGTCGACGACCTCGACATGGGAGAACCGCTCCGCGATCGCCTGCGCCGTGCGCGGGCTGCCGGTGGTGTGCACGACCAGCGTGGCGCCCGGCTGCATGCCCTTCACCAGGTCGCCGTCCAGGCACAGCTGCCTGACCTGGTCATCGGTGAACACGCAGACGATGACGACGTCGGCGCCGTCGGCCGCGCCGGCCGGATCGTCGACCGGCGCGGCGCCCAACGCCTCTACCGCAGAACGCTTCTCGGCCGTCCGGCCGACCGCGCGCACGGTGTGGCCCGCGGCCACCAGACGCGCCACCATCGGTGCGCCCATCCGGCCGGCGCCGACGAAACCGACGTCGGTCATCGCGGGTGATCCATGTGTTGCAGGGCGGTGTCGGCCGCGGTGAACACCGATCCCTCGGCCGCCTTGGCGGCGGCGGCGAGGCTTGCCGCGTGGCGGACGTCCTTCTGCAGCAGCGCTCCCGCGATGGGCGCCAGTCCCTCCACCGTGCCGCCGAACATCGAGATGCTGCTGACCGCCTTGCTGGTCGCCGAGCCGCGAACCAGCACCTCGCACAGCTTGTCGCGGGCCACGCCCAGTGAGTCGCCGAGCTCCAGCGCGCTCAGGGCGCTGCCCAGGTTGGCGCTGAACAGCAAATTGTTGAGGATCTTGGCAACCTGACCGCTGCCGAGCGGGCCGAGGTGCACGACGGGATCGGCGTACGTCGCGAACACCGGCCGGGCCTTCTCGACGTCGGCCTCGGCGCCACCCACCATCACCAGCAGTGTGCCGTCGGCGGCGGCAGGGCCGCCCCCGCTGACCGGTGCGTCCAGCACCGAGACGTCGTGGCGCCCGGCGAGTTCGGCGATCTCTGTGCAGGTGTCGGGGTGCACGGTGCTGTGGACGGCGATGACGGCGCCCGGCGCCAGTCCGGCAAGCACCCCGGTCTCACCCGAGAGCACCTGACGGACGTCGTCGTCGCCGACCACGCACAGGCAGACCAGGTCGCTGGCCGAGGCCAGTTCGGCCGGGGTGTCCGCGATCTTGGCAGCGGTGTCCGCGAACGGCTCCACCGACGCGGGCCTGCGGGCCCACAGCGTGAGTTCGTGTCCCCCTTCGACGATCCGCCGTGCCATCGGCGCGCCCTGGCTTCCCAGCCCGATGAATCCAACCCGCATCAGCCGGCCTCCACTTCGATTCCTGCCGACCGGCTTTCGCGGGCGACCTCGACATTGACGACGCACTCTTCGACGAACGACAGCACTTTGAGGTGATAGGCCGCGGCGCGAAGGCCGAGGCTCAGGTTGTGGCCCGCGCCGACGACTTCCTCGGTGACGAACCGCGGGGCAGCGGTGAACGCCGCGCCGATCTCGGCAAGCGCATCGGGGTCGGACCGCCAGACCCGTTCGTGGTCGGCGTGGCCGAACTGCACCGGTACCCGCACCTGGGCGGCCAGCGCAGGGAAGTCCCGGTGCGGCCAGTCCCGCACCATGCCCGCCTCGTAGGGCGCGCCGGTCGACGAGTTGGTGATTCCGCTGAGCACGTCGGCGGGGTACAGGTCGGCGGGCTCCCACAGCAGTGCCCGCAGTCCCGGCGGCCGGTGGGTCGCCGACGCATTCCGCAGGATGTCCAAAGCCGCGTCGTGATAATGCAATCCGGTGCCCGCGAGCGCCAGACCGAGCAGTTCGGCGCGGCGCGGATCGTCACTCGCGGCCATCCGTAGGGCGAGTTCGCAGCCGTTGGAGTGGGCGAGCACGAACAGTCCCGCTCCCCGGGGGCGGGCGCCGAGCACCTTGTCGACAGCGCCGTATGCCAATGCCACCCGGTGTTCGGGCCTGGCGATCGCGTCGGGGTAGGCCGCCGAACTGCCGTAGCCCGGGCGGTCGAGCGCCACCATGGTGAAACCCAGTGCGGCGCCGAGGCGCAGGAGTGACAACCGGGGATGACCGGGGCAGTCGAAGTACGCCGCGGTGCTCGCACCGCCGTGCAGCGCGACGAGCACGGCCCGGGGTTCGTGCTCCGGTTCGGCGACCAGCGCTGACATCGGGACGAGGTCGCCCAGGCTATCGACCATCACCACCCGCGGCCGCGGCGTGGTGATCATGCCTCGGCCCGCAGCAGCAGCACCCCGCTGGGCGTGAGGCCACCGCTGCTGGTGACGGCCACCCGGGCGCCGGACACCTGCCGCTCGCCGGCCTCCCCACGCAGCTGGGTGACGGCCTCGTGGATCAGGCCCATGCCGTGGGTGCGCCCGTGGGAGAGCTGCCCGCCGTGGGTGTTCAGCGGGATCACGCCGTCGCGGGCGATGTTGTGGCCGCCGTCGAGGAAGTCCTTCGCCTCGCCGATCCCGCAGAAGCCGAGCGCCTCCAGCCACGACAGGCAGTTGAAGCTGAACCCGTCGTACAGTTCGGCGACGTCGACGTCGCTGGGCCGCAACGATGTCCGGGTCCACAAGTGAGCGGCCTGGCCGAGCACCTGCGGCTCGTGGGTCAGTGTGGTCTGGTCCCAGTCGGTGCGTTCGACGATCTGCGTGCCCACCGCCTCGATGTACACCGGCGGCTTCGCCAGGTCGCGGGCCGCGTCGACCGCCGAGACCACGACGGCGACCGCGCCGTCACACGGCACGTCGCAGTCGTAGAGCCCGAACGGTGTGGTGATCATCCGCGCCGACAAGTAGTCGTCCATGGTCATCGGATCGCGGTAGATCGCGGTCGGGTTCAGACCGGCGTTCGCCCGCTGATTCAGGGCGATCCAGCCGAGCGTCTCACGGGTGGTGCCGAAGCGGTCGAAGTGACGATGTGCGTTCTGCGCCAGCGTGTGTGCCGCTGACGTCGCACCGAAGGGCATCTGCCAACTGGTGGTGCGGGCGCCCCCGGGCGGGGACATCTTGCCCTCTTTCATCAGCTGCCCGAACGTCGCCTCCCACAGCGTGCGGAAGCACAGCACGTGGCGCGCAAGGCCGGTGGCGACGGCCATCATCGCTGCGATCACCGAGCCACCGGGGCCGAACGTGTCCATCCCGCCGTTGATCCAGGTGGGTCGCAGGCCAAGGGCGCCCTCCAGCGCGTTGACACCACCCTCGCCCATCCCCGCGATGTCCAGACCGGGATAGGTCGACAGCCCGTCGATGTCGTCGAAGGTCAGGCCGGCGTCGGCGACGGCGGCCTCACACGCGTCGATCGTCAGTGACAGCGGTGGCACCATCAGCCTGCGGCCCAGCCGGGAGGCCCCGACACCCGTGATCGCCGAGTGCTCCTCGAACTTGTCGCTGCGCAACATCGGCCGGACGTGCTTGCCGAAATCCGCAGGCGCGATCTCGTCCGTCGGCAGCACCGGCTGCTGTCCGGCGTCGCTCGCAGGCGTGAAGACCGGCAGCCATACGTCGGCCACCTGCTGGAACGCCACCTCGACCGGTTGGCCGATCGCGACCAAGTCGGGATCGGCGTCGACGATGTTGGTGGTCAGCCGGACCCGCGGATCCTCCAGGATCGCGACCTCCGCGACGACGTAGGGCGGCGGCAGGTCGGGGAAGCCGAACCGGTGGTTGACGGTGAAGCCGGCGATGGTGCCCTTGCCCGACACCTCGCTCGGCTCGAGCTTGCGGCTGCGGCAGTAGCGGCAGATCGGTTGCGGCGGATGGATGTAGGACTCGCAGTCCTGACACTGCTGCAGACGCAGCACGCCGTCGGCGCCCGCGGTCCAGAAGAACTCGTTCTGCGCCGTCAGCTGCGGCACCGGCCGTCCCGGGATATCGGTCATCTCACATCCCCGGCATCATCTGTGCTTCGCGCGCCACGTCGGCATGGTCGGGGTCGGACTCCTCGACGCGCGGCAGCCCGTCGCCCGCCGGAGGCAGCGGCGAGCGCTCATCGGTGACCATCTCGATGATCGCGTGCACCGGGCAGTCCAGCAGTGCCCGCCGCACGGCGGGCTGATCGGCCTCGGGCACCGTGCCGTTGCCGACCAGTGACGCATAGCCCCAGTCGTCGAGCGAGAAGTACTCCGGGGCGTGTTTCGCGCAGACACCGAACCCGTCGCACATCGTCCGGTCGAGACGCACTCTCACGGTGTCATCACCGCCTCCACCTCGTAGGGCCGCATCGCGTTGTACAACGCGGAACCGCATGAGCTGCATGAACTCTCGAGGTGACGGGCGACCTCCTGCGGGAAGCTGCGCAACAGCGTGGCCGCCACGTTCGTCGCAGCGTCCAGGGTCGCGCAGGCGCCGCGTCCGCGCAGCACCACCGACCAGCGCTCCAGCCGCGCCAGGTCCTCGGTGGTCGCCGCGCCGTCGCGCAGCGCACTCGTCACGGCGGACATCGCCGCGGTCCCGTTGAAGCATGAGCCGCACTGACCGGCGTTCTCCCGGTCGAAGTACGCCATCACCGAGGCCGCGACCGCGATCGGGCACTCGTCGGTGATCAACGACACCGCGCCGCAGCCCAGACCACTGCCGACCCGCTGCATCGTCTCGTGGTCGAGCGTGGTGTCGAGCACGTCACGATTCATCAGCCCGGTGAAGTAGCCGCCCATCAGCACGCCACGCACCTCGTCCGCCGGCACGCCGTACACGTCGAGCAGCTCGGAGAACGCTGTGCCGTGCGGCAATTCGTACAACGCCGCCGGCCTGCCACCGCCGGTGACCGTCGCCAGGAAGGTGCCGGGCGAGGTGGACGTCCCGGCGGCCCGGAACGCCTCGGACCCGTGCCGCAGCAGGAAGGGCAGGTTGGCCAGGGTCTCGACGTTGCTCACGACAGTCGGCAGCCCGGCGACGCCGTGTTCGAACGGCCGTGGCGGCTTGTCACTCGGTTTGGCGGGACCGCCGTTGACGAAGCGGACCGCCGCGGTCTCCTCGCCGGCCACATAGCCCGCAGTCACGGTCACGACCGAGACCGGCGGGCCGTCGGTGCGTTCGGCGAGTTCGGCCAGCGCGCCCGCGGCGACCTCGGCGGCGCGGCTGTCCGAGACGTACAGGTATGCCCGGTCGGCGCCGACGATCCGGGCGGCCAACCGCAGGCCGTCGAGCACCAGGTGGGGCCGGTGCCGCAGCAGCCAGCGGTCCTTGACCGATGCGGGCTCGCCCTCTTCGCCGTTGGCGATGATGACCGCGCCGCCGGCGCGGCGGCCGTTGTCGCGCACGGTGCGGAGCTTGACTGCGAGCGGGAAGGCGGCGCCGCCGCGGCCCAGGAGGCCGGACAGGTCGATCGCGTCGAGCAGGCCGTCGGGGTCGGGAAGTGGCTGGTATCCGCCCTGTGCCGTGTAGGCCGCGAGATCCTCGGTGCCGGAGCCGAGGTCGTCGCGCAGCAGCCGGGCGGCGGTGCCGGGCCAGGCTGCGACGGTGAGTTCGGGTGTCGCGGCGGTGGTGTTCATGACTGCCTCCCGTCACTGCCCGCGGATAGGCTGGCGGACATGAGAACCGCGGTGGTGCGTGTCGGTGTCGACCCGTCCGGTGAGCTCGGTGCCGAACAACTGCGAGACGGGGTGACGACGCTGCGCAGGCTGGCGTCCGACGCGGGCGCCGAGGTGCTGGCCGACGACCTCGCGGCGCTGCCGCCCGCCCGCCGAGAGGTCGAGGTGCTGATGCTCGCCACTGCGGCCGAGGAGGTGATGCACACGGCGGTGGCCCTGTGCGCCAAGGCGTTCGGCACGGAACCGGCACCCGGGGTGGTGACGTTCATCAGCCGGGGCACCGACGACGACGCCGTCGGCGTGCTCGCCGGTTTCGGATTGACAGGGGCGATCGAGCGCACGCCGGGGGACGAGGGCTGGGACGTGGTGCAGGTGACGCTCGCCAAGGGTGACCTCGAGCGGGTGCCGGAGAGCCGGATCCACACGGCGCTCGAGGCCTCGCTCAACTGCGAGGTGCGCATCGTCACGCGCTGAGCTGCGGTCATCTCCGGCCGGCCGGCGTCCGCAGGAAGTCCAGGATCGCCGGGGCCGCCTGCACCCACGTGTCGAACATGTTGAAGCGCTTCACCTTCCCCTGTGCCCGCTTCTCGCTCGCACGCTCCCAGGCGTCCTCCGGCCACGGCGGATCGATCAGGGTCGCCCCCTTGATCAGGCAGCTCACCTCAAGTGACGTCCGCTTGGGGTGGTCGAGGTCGTTCTCGCCGCCGCGGATGATCAGCGTCGGCACCGTGATGTTGTCGAACATCTCGTCCTCGACGCCGGGGATCGTCTGGCCGGGCTTGGGCACGAAGGCATTGAGCCAGCGCAGCATCAGTTTCAGGAACTGGTCGGGATCGAGTGCGAGCAGGCGGTCGCGGTTGTCGGGGTTCTCCGCGATGCGTTCCCGCCACTCCGACACCTCGGCGACGCCGGCCATTCCGCTGCCGCGCACGGCCAGGATGCTCGGCACGATGTAGTAGGACCCGAGCACGAAGGAGCCGTAGACACCGCCGACGATGTTCCACACCACCAGCTTCTTCACCAGCTCGGGGTAGAGCATCGTGGTCAGCATCGAGTCGCGTGCGCCGCCGGACCCGCCGGCGATGATGCACGGCCCGATCTCCAGCTCGGTGATCAGCGCTCGCAGGGTGTCGGCCCGCATGTGCGATTCGCTCTGGCCGTAGAACTGCACATCGGATTTGCCGCAGTTCGGCCTGTCCCACAGCAGCACCCGGTAGCCGCCCTCGACGAGCTTCTTGGCCAGCGGCTTGAGCCCGGGAATGTCCTTGCTGAACCTGCCGCCAGGGGTGAGGACGATGAATTCGCCCTCCTTGCCCAGGATTTCGTACACGACGTTACCGCCGTTGATCTCGATCTTCTTGTTGGGCAACTTGTCTCCGATTTCTGGGCGCGAGGTCCGCTTCAGGCCTGGACGAGCACGTCGTTGCCGACGACCCGGACCGGGTAGGTGCGGATGCTCCACTCCGGCTTGACCGCGGTGGTACCGGTGGCGAGCTCGAAACCCCATTGGTGCCAGGGACAGAAGATGTACTCCTTGTCGCGAACCATCACCGCGTCACCGGGGACGCTGTCGTCGGCGACGTTGAGGCCGCGCGCACGTCCCGAACACAGTGGACCGCCCTCGTGCGGACAGTAGTTCGCGATGGCGTAGAAGGAGCCGTTGACGTTGTACACGCCGACACCGTGCCTGCCGATGGGCACCAGCTTGTGTGTACCCGGCGGGATCTCTTCGACGGTGGCGACGACGTGTTCACGCCCCTGCGCGAGCCGGGGTTCGCGCCCCGCCGGCGGCCGGGGCGCCTCACTCTGCTCGGTCATAGGTCAGAAGACCCGGACCTGGCCCTCGAGCGCCGGAACGGTCTCGGGGAGGTGGTATGTCGCGATGCCGTTGCGGAACATGATGGCCTCGCGGGCGTGCTCGGGCAGGTGCTTGACCAGCCAGCGCGGATCGTCGAACGTCCAGTGCGGGTAGTCACTGGAGAACAGCAGGATCTTCTCGCATTCCATCCACTCGAAGGCCCGGGTCAGTTCGGTCTTGTCCTCGGGATAGTCCAGCGGCTGGGTGGTGAACTTGATGTGGTCCTTGACGTACTCGCTCGGCTTGCGCTTGATGTCCATCCAGGACTTGCGGGCCTCGTAGATCGCATCCATCCGCCACATCAGCGGCAGGATCCAGGTGAACGCGTGCTCGACGAAGACGATCCGCAGGTTGGGGTGCCGGTCGAAGGTGCCGTCGAAGATCAGGCTCATCACCTGGTTCGCCGCAAGCAGCGAGTAGGTGACCATGAAGTCGTGGTTGTAGCTGGGAAGTCCGACCGGCGGCATGGGCAGCTCGTCGTAGTGGCTGCGCGACAGGTGGCAGCTCACAGTGATGTCGTGTTTGGTGGCCGCGGCCCAGATCGGGTCGTACTTCGGGTTGCCCCATGACGGACGCGGCTCGGCCTTGATCAGGATCTGCGCCATGAAGGGATGGCCGGCCCAGCGCTCGATCTCCTCGACGCTGCGCTCGGGCTCCTCGATGGCCAGGCAGATCGACCCGCGCCAGCGTTCGTGCCAGTTGTTGTGGCTGTCGAGCCAGTGCTTGTCCTGCCAGTCGTTGAGCGCGCAGTTCATCGCGTGGTTCGCCTCGGGGATCCGCGCCGGATAGGCGGCGGGCTCCAGGATCGCGATGTCCGCGCCCGCCTCCATGATCAGCTGCTTGAACGCGAGATCCGGATCGCTGCAGGGAAATTCACCATCGGCGGGGAAGGCGTCGACGCGCATCGCGTAGGAGTGCGCATAGTCGGGGGCGTCGTAGTAGATCTGGTCGCCGACCTTGTGGCTGCCGAAGTACCGGCTGCGCCACGGCTCGGGGATGTACTGACCCAGCTCGCCGGTACGGGGTGCGGGGTGGACGTCGGAGTCGACACACCGGACCGCGATGCGTTCGGCAGCGGGAATCCTCGGATTGGCTGTGACGGACGGGATCGTTGTCATGATCGCTCCTCTTCTACCTCTACTGTGCAGCACTTGCGGATGCGATGACAGGAATTTCGATGCCGTACAGCTCCGCGGCGTTGCGCCAGCACAACTTGTCGCGCTGCTCGGCGCTGTAGGAGCAGGGCACCGACAGATCGTTGAGCTGCCAGTGCGGGTAGCTCGACCCGTACATCACCATGTCGTCCTTGCCCGTGAAGCCGGCCCACTCACCGGCGAAGCCGACGTCGCCCGGGCCGTCGAGCGCGCCCTGGATGAAGTAGGTGTGGCCGGGCAGGTAGTCGCTCGGCATCCTCGGCGCCCACGGCGTCTGCTCGAGATGGGGCCTGCCGAAGCAGTCCATCCGCCACATGAACGGCGTCAGCATGTCCGCGGCGCCGTCCGCCCAGACGAACTTCAGCGCGGGCATGCGCTCGAACACCCCCTCGGCGATCATGTTCATCAGGTGGTAGAGGAAGTTCATCGCGGTGAAGCCGACGAACTGCTCGTAGGTGCGGGTGATGCCGTTCGGGGTGGGCGGCAGCATCACTCCCGAGCCGACCTCGAAGTGCACGGCCACCGGCAGTCCAGCGTCGACGGCCGCCTCCCACAGCGGCCAGAACTGCGGCTTGCCGTACAACTCGCGCGACTGCAGCGGCACGCCGATCTGCACCACCCGTGGGTGGTCCTTGTACTTGGCGATCTCGCGCAGCGCACCGGTGATGTCGTCGGGATTGACGCGGATGGTGCCCCGGAATCGCTCGCCGTGTGCGCTGTCGTCCAGCCAGCGCGTCACCATCATCTCGTTGTGCCCGGCGGCGAGCGCGGACCCGAGGTGCCTGTCCGGCATGATGCCGCGGCCCATCGGGTGCAGGATCGCCACGTCCACGCCGCGCTCGTCGAACAGGTGGCGCGCGACGACGTCCGGGTCGGAGCCGGGGTACTGCTTGTCGGGACCTGTGGTGCCCTTGGCGTATTCGCCACCGGGCGCCCCGTACCAGTCCATCTCGTAGTCGGGAAAACCCCGGCTGCGGAACGGCTCCCGCAGGAAGTTCTGCCGCAGGTCCTTGTTCGACTTGCAGAAGATGTGCACGCTCGCATCGATGACGGGTGTAAGCGTCCCGTCGGGGTGCTCCATGACCAAGGCTGACCTCCGTGTTCGTCCGGTTCGCGCGGGCTGCGCACCGTCGAAGACGACGCGCGGCGGAGCCGGACCTGCCCCCAGTGTAAATGGTAGTTCTTCAAAGGCAAGAATTCTGTTCTCTTGCCGAATACCCGCATCTGTGCAGGTGAGCGTGCATGCTGGTCAGTCGCCCAGCAGACTGCTTAGGTAACCTCATGACCGTTACGGGAGAACGGTGCAACACGTTGCGAGAATGCTATTCTCCTAGAGTCGTGACATCGCACCAGGAGGCGCCGGATGCTACTCGAGTTCGATGCCGATCAGCGGCTGTGGCAGGAGACCGTGCGCGACGCGGTGACCAAACAGTGCCCACCCTCGCTGGTCCGCAGCGTGGCCGAAGACCCTGACTCACCCGAGGGTGACCCGACCCCGCTGTGGAAGCTGTACGTCGACGCCGGCTGGACCGAGCTGACGGACCAGGAGAACACCGTCGAGCTCGCCATCGTCTGCGAGGAGCTCGGCCGGGCCACCGACCCGACACCCTTCCTCGCGACGCTGACGCAGTACGCGCCGCTGGCGGCCGACCGGTACGACCCGCAGCAGGCGGGCGCGGCGGTGTACTCCGGCGTGAGCGCCCACCGCG
Organism: [Mycobacterium] manitobense; assembly: GCF_025821665.1. Classification (GTDB taxonomy): domain Bacteria; phylum Actinomycetota; class Actinomycetes; order Mycobacteriales; family Mycobacteriaceae; genus Mycobacterium; species Mycobacterium arseniciresistens. The sequence goes on along the minus strand of NZ_JACKSJ010000235.1, from coordinate 209,483 downwards.
ACGCCGAGGGCTGGGTGCTCGACGGCATCGCCCGCAACGTCGTCGACGGTGACCGGGCGGACCGGCTGGCCGTGGTCACCGAGGCCGGGGTCTTCCTCGTCGAGGCCGCGGAGGTGTCGTCGCGCCGCAGCCCGGTGTTCGATCCGGTGCTGCACGTGGCCGAGGTGTCGTTTCCCGGAGTGCGGGTCTCGGACACCGCCCGGGTGCACGTCGACGCGGAGAAGGCGCACCACCTCGCGCTGACCGGCATGGCGATCACGATGGTCGGCGCCTGCCAGCGGATCCTGGACCTGGCGCTCGACCACGCCAAGCAGCGTCACCAGTTCGGGGTGCCCATCGGTTCGTTCCAGGCCGTTCAGCACAAGGCGGTCGACATGCACGTCGCCATCGAACGGGCCCGGGCCCTGTCGTATTTCGCCGCGCTGACCATCGCGGCCGACGACCCGCGCCGCCGGATGGCGGCGGCGATGGCCAAGGCCTCAGCGGGTGAGTGTCAGTCCATCGTGTTCCGGCACGGCCTGCAACTGTTCGGCGCCATGGGCTTCACCTGGGAGAACGACCTGCAGTTCGCGCTGAAGCGGGCGAAGGCCGGCGAGCTCCTGCTCGGCGGCGCCGCCGAGCACCGGGCCCGGATCGCCGAGGAGTACAGGGGTTTCTAGATGCAGCTGACCTTCGATTCCGATGTCGAGGAGTTCCGGGCCGAGTTCTCCGCCTTCCTCGACGAGCACCTGCCCGACGAGGCCGACACGCTCGAGCGGCCGCGCTCGGTGTCGCACATGCCGCAGTGGGCCCGTGACTGGCAGCGGTTGCTGTTCGACAACGGATGGCTGCTGCCCGCCCAGCCGCCGGAGTTCGGCGGCCGCAATGCGTCGGTGCTGCAGACCTTCGTCCATCTCGACGAGCTCTGCCGGCGCCGCATCTACCACAGCTTCAATCCGCAGGGCGTGAACATCGTTGCGGCGTCGTTGATCTCGTTCGGCTCCGAGGAGCAGAAACACCGCTGGGCGGTGCCGGTGCTCAAAGGTGAGATCACGGCGTCGCTGGGCATGAGCGAGCCCAGCGCCGGGTCGGACCTGGCATCGCTGCGCACCCGGGCCGTACGCGACGGCGACCACTTCGTGGTCAACGGCCAAAAGGTGTGGACGTCCGGCGCCCACGACGCCGACTTCCTGCTGACCTTCGTGCGCACCGACCCCGACGCCCCCAAGCACAAGGGCATCAGCGCGCTGATCATCCCGACCGACCTGCCCGGTGTCGTCTGCCGGCCGTTCGCCGACCTGTGCGGCGAGGAGAACAAGGATTTCAACGAGGTCTTCTTCACCGACGTGCGGGTGCCGGCCGAGAACCTTGTCGGACCGCTCAACGGCGGCTGGAAGGTCATCAACGGATCACTCGGCCACGAGCGCACCATGATGTGGCTGGGCTTCGCCGACCGCATCGACAACATGATCGCCGATTTCGAACCGCACACCGAGATCGAGCGCGACCAGTATGCCTCGGTGATCATGGACTACCAGGCGCTGCGGGCAATGGGCTCGGCGGGTCTGGCGCGTGCCGCCCGCGGGGAGTCGGACACCGCATCGGTGTCGGTGCTCAAGCTGTTCGGGTCGGAGGCCGAGATGCGGGCGGCCGACGCGGCGCTGACCGCAGCGGGCGCCGACGGTCTGGTGCATCCGTCGACCACCGGCCGCTACGAGCACATGAACCTCGACCACTACTTCGCGAGCTGGTTCGAGCGGTTCTCCCGCAGCTTCTCGGGGACGATCGCGGGCGGCACGTCGGAGATCCAGCGCAACATCATCGCCACGCAGGTACTCGGACTGCCCCGCGGCTGAGAACGACGTCGGGGCCGGTCGCTCATGGCGACCGGCCCCGACGCCGTCACATCAGTAGTTGCTGCAGGATCCTGAGATCTGCACGATGGGGCCCAGGTAGGCCTGTGCCATCGAGCTGCCCTTCAGGAAGTTCACGGTCTGCTGCCGCTGGGCCGGCCCCGACGCCAGGAAGCTGCGCAGCTGCCCCTGGAACCCCGGCGACGAATTCACCTCGGCGGCGAGATCGGGCCGCTGATCGTTCAGCGCCGCGATCACCTGGTCGTAGCTACACGTCGTGTTGACGACCGCATCCAGATTCGGCTGCGCGGACGCCACTCCGGCCGAGAGGCTCAGGGCGGAGACCGCCAGTCCACCACCGATTGCCGCCAGCACTCTTGCACGCTTCATAATCTGCTTCTACCCCGTTCCGACAGGTTGTTGCCCGCTTTCTTTTACAGGCTAACAGCATGTCGTTCCAAGGGTTCTGGTCGTTACAGCGCGTGACCGCCCCCTGGCAGGCGCGGTGCAACTACAGGCGACGCAGCGCGAACGTCCAGAACTGGGTGCCGGGCGGGCCGTTGAAGCAGCCGACGTCGTACCGGGAGTCGATCGTGCCGGCGAGAGTGGCGTCGTCCCAGACGTAGGTCTCGCGGGTCGGGAGATTGTATCCAGGGCACCGGAGACCGTCCGGTACGTCGACGACCAATGTCCAGCGACCGTCCTTGAGATAGGCCTTGTTCTCGTAGTACTCGTAGAACTTCAACCGCGGCCGCGCGCTGACCTTGGCGCAGTCGGCGCTCTTCTCCGGAACGCAGAAGGAGAGGTACCACATCCACGATGCCCGGTCGTAGCGGTTCGTGAGCAGGTCGTAGTTGCCCAGGCGCATCGCGGACGCGGGCGGGGCCGTCACCATCGCGGTCACGGTGAACACGGCGACGGCGAACGCCGCAGCGGCGGTTGAGATGCGGGCACTGACGAGCTTCACTGCTTCTTCCCTCCCGTTCTTCCCCCGGCCCATAGAACCATTTCGCCTTGACCTCGGTGTAGAGATCAGTCGATTACCGCCGGTTCCTTGCGCTCGGTGATGGGCCGGGCGAGTTCCTGCTCGTTGCAGATCCGCTGCAACTTGTCGATCGTCTCGTCCAGACCGGGGCCCAGCGGGTCGGAGGGGGTGAAGGTCGCCGGCAGGTTGCGCATGCCCTGGATGACGCCGATGGTGTCGTAGTGCACGGCGCCCTCGGGGTCGCACACGTAGTCGGGCATCCGGTCGAGCACCGCGGTCAGCATCGACTTGAACACCGTGCGTGCGACGTTCGAGCCGACACAGCGGTGTACGCCGATACCGAAGCTGAAGTGCCGGTTGCCCTTCCGGTCGAGCATGATCTCGTTCGGCTTGTCGAACACCGACGGGTCGCGGTTGGCCATCGCCCAGGACAGCCAGAGTCGCTCGTACTTCTTGAACTGCTGGCCCTCGACCTCCACGTCGTCGGCGAAGGTGCGCCCGTCGCCGGGCGCGGGTGTGAAGAACCGGAGGAACTCCTCGGTGGCGGGATGCAGCAGCTTCGTGCGTTCGCGGGACAGCCGCTCGCGTTCGTCGGGATGCTCACCGAGCCATTCCAGGGCGTGCGCGGTGAGCGCGGTGGTGGTGTCGAACCCGCCACCGATGATGAGTCCGAGATTCCCGAGGATCTCCATGTCCGGTGCCGGTTCGCCGTCGATGCGCAACTGCACCAGAGCGTTCACCAGGCCCGGCCGCGGGTTATCGCGGATCTCCATCATGTTGGTGATGAGGTCGATGCCCATCTCCCGGTGCTGCTCGTTGATCTTTTCGCGCTCGGGGGAGTGCTCGGGGGTGTACACCGACGCATGGGTGGGCTCGCTGTAGACGTTCCACTTCTTCAGCTCGATGCCCATCATCGCGAGCGTGAACACCGCGGGCACCACGTTGGCGAGGTGCTCGACGAAGTCGATGCGGCCCGACGCGATGTGCTCGTCGAGCGCGGCGCGAGTGATCTCGTCGACGAATGGTTCCCAGCGCTTGATCGCGGCAGGGGACAGGTACGGGTTCAGCGCACCGCGGTAGGAGCTGTGCTCCGGCTCGTCCATCTCGAGGATGCCGCCGCGAACGACGGTGGCGCGACTGGCCTTCGGGATCGTGATGCCCTTGAACGGGGTCTCACCGGTGATGTCGTGGTGATTGGAGACCACGGGACAGCGGGCCAGTTCGAAAACGTGCCTGCTGTCGGCGGCCACCCAGTGCCCGTCGTAGGTGTCGGTCCACGCCATCGGACACTTGGCCTGCATCTCCTCGGTGATCTTCTGGAACTGCAGGCGGTACTCCGGCGTGTGCCGGTCGAAGTGGTACGTGTTCTTCTTGCGGTCGCCGTCGGTCGTGACACCGTCGTCGATGCTCACGTGGTCGTCTCCTCTGCCTGGAGCGGGACCTGCCGGGTAGTGGGAGTCATTCGATGACGATCGCCTGTTCGGGGCAGGAGTGCGCGGCCTCTGCCACCTGCTCCTCCTGATCCCCGGGAACGTCCTCGCTCACCGGCGACGCGTGGCCGTCGACGTCGTCGAGTTCGAAGGAGTCGGGAGCGATCATCGAGCACAACGTGTGGCCCTGGCAGCGCGTGCCGTCAACTGAGACCTTCACTGCTTTCCTCCAGTCGGCTAACCATGTTGCGGCGCAACGGAATCAGACGTGGTAGTCGTACCACTTGAGGTAACCGCCCGCGTCGACGCGCAGCTGCATGCCGGTGACGAATCGCGACTCGTCGGAGGCTAGCCACAGCACAGCGTTGGTGATGTCCTCGGGCTCGATGTAGGGCACCGGCATGGCCTGCTGGACGCCGAACGCCAGTTCGGCGTCCGCGCGGGTCGGCTTCTCGAGGTCTGGCCGGAACGAGCGGTACATCGGCTCGCTCTGCAGCATGTCGGTGTTGCAGTTGGTCGGGTGGATCACGTTGGCACGGATGCTGCGGACCGCCAGCTCGGTCGCCAGGTCGTGCACGTACTGGGAGATGAGGCGCTTGGAGGTCATGTAGCCCATCCCGCCGGGATCGGCTCCGGGACGGTCCTTCTTCGAGGCGTCCATCAGCGCGGCGGCCGACGCCGTCGCGATGATCGAGGCGCCCTCCTTCAGGTGTGGGAGCGCCACCTGGATGGCGTTGATGGTGCCGACGAAGTTGGTGTTGATGCCGTCGGTCCACGCCTGCATCGCCGGGGCGCCCTTCATCGCGGCGATGCCGGCCTGGGCGACGACGATGTCGAGGTGGCCCAGTTCGGCGACCCCGTTGTCCAGCGCCGCCTTGAGCGCGGCCGCGTCACGCACGTCGGCCTGGGCGATGATCGCCTTGCGGCCCGCCTTCTCGACGTACTGCGCGGTCTCCTCGAGGTCCTCCGGTCTGGCCAGGGGGTATCCGACGGTGTCGATGTCGGCGCAGATGTCGACGGCGATGATGTCGGCGCCTTCCTCGGCCAGCCGGATGGCGTGGCTGCGGCCCTGACCGCGCGCTGCACCGGTGATGAAAGCGACCTTGCCCTCAACGCGTCCCACAGTGGTGTCCTTTCGTTTCTCGGTCGATGTCCGGCCGGGGCGGTTCAGGTGTTCCGGCCGCCGTTGACGCCCAGGATCTGGCCGGTGATGTAACCGGCCTCCTCGGAGATGAGGAAGGCGCACGCCGCGGCGATGTCCTCGGGCCGGCCCATCCGCCGCACCGGCGTGGCCGCGATGGTCTGGTCGAGGTCGCCGAGGAACCCCTTCTCGGCCGCCGCCCGCATCATCGGGGTGTCGATGAAACCCGGCGGCACGGCGTTGACCGTGATCCCGGCCGGGCCGTACTCGAGCGCCAGCGTCTTCGTCAGCCCGTTGACCGCCGATTTGGCCGCCACGTAGGGCGCCATGTACGGGGCGCCCGAATGGGTGCTCGAGGACGAGATGTTGACGATGCGACCCCAGCCGGCCTCGATCATGTCGGGCAGCACGGCCTGGACGCAGTGGAAGACGCCGTTGAGGTTGACGTCGATGACGCGCTGCCAGCGCTCGAAGGTGACGTCGTGGAACTTCTTGAAGCTGTCCAGGCCGGCGCCGTTGACCAGGATCGAGATCGGGCCGAGCTTGGCGCGCACCGCGGTCAGGGCGTCGTCGACCTGACCGCGGTCGGTGACGTCGGCGGCGAAGGCGAATTCGTCGTCGCCGGGGTTCAGATCGAGGATCGCGACGTGATGGCCGTCGGCGCGCAGGCGGGCGACGATGGCGGCGCCGATACCGGAGCCGCCTCCGGTGACCACGGCATTCTTCACGCGGGGAACCTCGCGGCGGTGGCCTCAGCGCAGGTGTGCCCGGCGGCGCTCGAGGAGGCGGCCGGGTCGATCACGGTCGTCGCAGACGTCAAGAATCTTCCTTCCGATTATGAGAACCGTACTCTCGGGAGTGGCGATTCTGCAAGATTCGAAACGCCGCGGTCAAGGCATCCTATGCTGCTCACCCGGCACCGTAAGCCTATGACTAGCCGGTCTACCCAACCTTGAGTTCTCACTGGGTGAATGTATGATTCGCCCTCGATGAGAATGAAATTTCCATCACATATGCCGCTAGGAGGATGATGCAGGAAACGCCGACCATCTCGGATGACGTCCCGGGGGCCGACTTCATCGCCCTGCACGGTGCCGGGACGTCCGAACACAAGGCCGACCGGAGACTGCTGATCGACGGGCGCCTGGTCGAGACCGAGCGGACGTTTCCCTCTCTCAATCCGGCCACCGGCGAGGTGCTCGGTCACGCGCCGGACGCCACGGTGGCCGATGCCCGCGCCGCGGTCGACGCGGCCCGGCGGGCGTTCGACGAGTCCGGCTGGGCGACCGACGTCGAGCTGCGGGTGCGCTGCCTCGAACAGCTGCAGAGCACGCTGGTCGAGCACCGCGACGAACTCGCCGCCCTGACCATCGCGGAGGTGGGCGCCACCGAGTCGCTGTGCCAGGGCGCGCAGCTGGACCAGCCGATCGGGATCGTGCGCTACTACGCGGATCTGCTGAAGAGCTATCCGATGACCGAGGACCTCGGCAACATCGAGAGCCGCGGTATGCAGCACCACCGGTGGGTCGAGAAGGAAGCAGCGGGCGTCGTCGCCGCGATCATCGCCTACAACTACCCCAACCAGCTGGCGCTGGCGAAGCTGGCGCCCGCGCTGGCCGCCGGCTGCACCGTGGTGCTGAAGTCGGCGCCGGACACCCCGCTGATCACCCTCGCCCTCGGTGAGCTGATCGCCGAGCACACCGACATCCCGGCCGGCGTCGTCAACGTGCTCTCCGGCGCCGATCCCGAGGTGGGCGCGGTGCTGACGACCAGCCCGGACGTGGACATGGTCACCTTCACCGGATCGACGCCGACCGGCCGCCGGATCATGGCCGCCGCCAGCGAGACGCTCAAGAAGGTGTTCCTCGAACTCGGCGGGAAGTCGGCCGCGATCGTGCTCGACGACGCCGACTTCAGCATGGCCGCTCTGTTCTCCGCGTTCAGCATGGTGACGCACGCCGGCCAGGGCTGCGCGCTCACGTCGCGACTGCTCGTGCCGGAGGCCCACAAGGACGAGATCGTCGAGCTGATCAAGAACAACTTCGGGCACGTGCGCTTCGGGAATCCAGTCGACCCGTCCGTTTACATGGGTCCTCTGATCAGCGAGAAGCAGCGCGACAAGGTCGACGGCATGGTGCAGCGCGCCGTTCAGGCCGGCGCCACCCTGGTCACCGGCGGCGAGAAGGTCGACCCCGGCTACTTCTACACGCCGACGCTGCTCGCCGACGTGCACCCGGACAGCGAGATCGCCCAGGAAGAGGTGTTCGGACCGGTGCTCGTGGTGATCACCTATTCCGACGACGACGACGCGGTGCGGATCGCCAACAACTCCATCTACGGGTTGTCGGGCGCCGTGTTCGGCAGCGAGGAGCGCGCGCTGGCGCTCGCCCGGCGTATCCGCACCGGCACCTTCTCGATCAACGGCGGCAACTACTTCAACCCCGACACGCCCTTCGGCGGGTTCAAGCAATCCGGCATCGGCCGCGAGATGGGCACCGCGGGGCTAGAGGAGTTCCTCGAGACCAAGACCTTCGCGCGGGTCGTCTCGTGAGTTCCGGTGGGCAGGAGCGACGCGACCCGGGAAATGTGTCCGGCGGGCCACTCGAGGGCATCCGGGTGCTCGAGGTCGCGATGTACGGCTTCGTGCCGTCGGCGGGTGCGGTGCTCGGCGAATGGGGCGCCGACGTGATCAAGGTCGAGCATGCGGTGACGGGGGACCCGCAGCGCGGCCTGAGGCAGACCGGGTTGCTGCGGGTCGAGGGCGACCCGAATCCGAACATCGAGCACGCCAACCGGGGTAAGCGCAGCATCGGACTGGACATGTCGGTGCCCGAGGGCAGGGACGTGTTGCTCGAGCTGGCCCGCCGGGCCGATGTGTTCCTCACCAGCTTCCTGCCGGGGCACCGTAAGAAATTCGGTATCGATATCGACGACATCCGTGCCGTCAACCCCGACATCATCTATGCAAGAGGCAGCGCGTTGGGGCCGCGCGGCGAGGAAGCGGTGAAGGGGGGCTATGACATGACGGCCTTCTGGTGCCGTGCAGGCACGGCGCGCACCATCACCCCTCCCGACATGCCCGGCATGATCGGACCGCCCGGGCCCGCCTACGGCGACACCATCTCCGGCACCAATCTCGCAGGCGGTATCGCCGCAGCGCTGCTGAAGCGCGAGCGCACCGGCGAACCCTCGGTCGTGGACGTCTCGCTGCTGGGCAGTGGGCTGTGGTCGATGGGGCACACCGTGGCACTGACCAACCATCTCGGCGAACGCATGGAGGCCTTCCCGCCCGGCGTGCACGGTTCGCCCATCAACCCGCTCGTCGGGCTGTACCCCACCGCCGACGACCGCTACATCTCGTTCGTGATGATGCAGCCCACGAAGTTCTGGGCCGACGTGTGCCGGCACATGGACCTCACGGAGCTCGCCGACGACCCGCGGTTCGCCACGGCGGAGTCGATCGCCGAGAACACCGCAGCGGCCAACGAGATCCTCACCGAGGCAATGAAGAAGCGGCCCCTGGTCGAGTGGAGCGAGCGGTTCTCCACGCTCGCCGGGCCGTGGGCGCCCGTGCAGGACACACTGCAGGCCGCCCAGGATGCGCAGGTCAGGGCCAACGAATACATGGTGCAGGCCGGCGAGCTCGAACTGGTCGCCAACCCGGTGCAGTTCGACGTCGCCGCACCGCGGACCGGCCCGGCGCCGGGGTTCGCCGAGCAGACCGACGACATACTGGCCGAGCTCGGCCTGGATTGGGACCGCATCATCGAGCTCAAGACTGCCGGCGCCGTCACCTAGAAAGGTCGCTCAACAGCCCATGCCACACATCGCTTCCATCGGGACCTACCTCCCGTGCTGGGGAACACCCCGGCACCGGGTGGCGGGCGACGACGAGGATGCGATCACGATGGCGGTCGAAGCCGGCCGCGCGGCGCTGGACGCCGGTGGAGCGGTCGAGCGGGTGGTGCTGGTCAGCCGTGACCTGCCGCCGGTGGAGAGCAGCAACGCCGCGGTGCTGCTGGCCGGCCTCGGACTGGACCCGGAGCTCGAGGTCGACGAGCGGTTGGGCGGGGCCCCCGCCACGCTCGACGCGGTGAGCTCGGCACGGCCCCGCTCGCTGATCATCGGCGTCGACCTGGATCCCGCGGGCGCCGCGGCGATCCTGACCGCCGACCACGGCAGGAAGGTGCGCACCGCTGCCCGGGTGGCCCGCAGCCTCCCCGTTCGCACCCGCAACGCGGTCGGGGTGGTGCATGACTACGGAGATCCGCGGCTGCTGCACGAGCGGGGCTTGCTGGCATCGCTGTCGGCAGCGTGGTTGGACACGCCCGTCGCGGTCGCCGGCGTGGAGTACGACAAGGTGACGGAGCTGTGTGCGGGCACGCCGCCACATATGCCGACTTATGGAGCAAGTGCGGGATTATTCGCGCTCGCAAGCCTTACCGAGTCCGATACCATTGGCCCCTTGGTTGCGGTCGAGCAGGCAAGTCTTTCCGGGATCACGGTCGCAGGCGGCGAGGCTCAGGTGAATCGACGAGAACCGGCGGCACGTCCGTTGCCGGACGGCGCCGTCACCCCCGGCGCGGATCTGCCGATCTCGCTGGCCGCCTACGAACGCGCCTTCGAAGCCAAAGTTCGTTGGGAAGCAGGCAGATACGCCGGCAGCGATCAGCTCGACTTCCCGCCGCGGTACCGGGTCGGCGAGGATTGCTCGCTGCGCACCGACTACGAGCTGGTTCCGCTGCCGAAGACGGGAACCGTCTACACCGAAGCCACCGTGCGGATCCCGGTGCCCGGCCTGCGGTCGCCGTACTCCCTGGTGATCGTCGAGCTCGACGGGGTGACGGTCCGGGCGTTGGTCAAGGTGACCGGTGCGGCCCCGGGTTCGGTGGACATCGGTGACCGTGGCCGGCTGGCGCTGCGCCGGATCGCCGTGCGCTCCGGTGTGCCCGACTACGGGTATGCCTTCGAACCCGACGCCGCATCGTCGCGCGAGTCGCTGTGCGACCGCTCCGCGGGAGCGGCATGAGGAAGGTCGCCGTCGTCGGCGCCGGAATGACGCCGTTCGCCGAGCATTTCGCCTTCGGCATCAAGGATCTCCTGGCGATGGCCTTCGCCGACTGTGCCGCCAGCGTCGACAAGGGCATGTCCAATGCCGACCTCGACGCCGCCTGGTTCGGCGCGATGGGAACGACGGACGGGTTCCCGGCCGGCATCCTCGCCGACACCCTCGATCTGCACGAGCTGCCCGTCACACATGTCGAGAACTCCTGTGCCACGGGCAATGACGCCGTTCGCAACGCCCTGTACGGTGTCGCATCGGGTGCGGCCGACGTGGCACTGGTGATGGGTGCGGACAAGCTGCGGGAGGTGGCGACCAAGGACATGCTGTGGGGCTGGGAGGCGATGACCCGCGACATGGCGTGGGACCACCCGCTGGGTCTGGTCGCGCCCGCCGGCTTCGCCCTGCACGTCCGGCGCTACCTGCACGAGTCGCCTGCGACGCGCGAGCACCTCGCGATGATCGCCGTCAAGAACCACCGGCACGCCGTCGACAATCCCAAGGCCCGGTTGCGCTTCGAGATCACCGTCGAGCAGGCGATGTCCGCGCCGATGGTGGTGGATCCGTTCGGCGTCTACGACTGCGCACCGCAGAGCGACGGGGCCGCCGCACTGGTACTGGCGGCCGAGGACGTGGTGGACCGGTTCACCGACCGGCCGGTGTGGATCCGCGGAGTCGGCCTGGGGCTCGATTCGGTGATGTACCCGCACAAGCCGGACATGACGACATTCCCCGCGACCGTGCGGGCGGCCAAGCGGGCGTTCGGAATGGCGGGACTGACACCGGCCGACGTGGACGTCGCCGAGGTGCACGACTACTTCACCGGCATCGAACTGATCAGCTACGAGGACCTCGGGTTCGCCGATCGCTTCGAGGCCCACAAGCTCGTCGAAACCGAGACGACGACCGTCGGGGGAGCACTGCCGGTCAATCCGAGCGGTGGGCTGAAGGCGAAGGGACATCCGCCGGGAGCCACCGGTGTCGCGCAGTGTGTCGAGATATTCGGTCAGTTGCGCGGGGAGGCGGTCAATCAGGTGGACGGTGCACGGATAGGGTTGGCGCACAATATCGGTGGCCCGACGGCGGTATCGGCGGTCACCATTCTGGAAGGACCCGGATCCGATGGCTGAACGGTGGACGACAGGGGTGAACCTGGGGCGGGCGTCGGCGCCGATGCAGGCGGTCGGCGGCCTGTTCGCGATGTTCGCCGATGCGATCCGGTTCATCTTCCGCCGGCCGTTCCAGTGGCGCGAGTTCCTGGAGCAGTCCTGGTTCGTGGCCCGGGTGTCGCTGGCGCCCACGCTGCTGGTGGCGATCCCGTTCACCACCCTGGTGTCCTTCACGCTGAACATCCTGTTGCGCGAGCTGGGTGCGGCGGACCTGTCGGGGGCGGGCGCGGCGTTCGGCGCGGTGACGCAGTTGGGCCCGCTGGTGACGGTGCTGATCGTGGCCGGTGCCGGCGCGACGGCGATGTGCGCGGATCTGGGCTCGCGCACCATCCGCGAGGAGATCGAGGCGATGGAAGTGCTGGGCATCAACCCGGTTCAGCGACTGGTGACGCCGCGCATGCTGGCCTCGGGTCTGGTCGCGCTGCTGCTCAACAGCCTGGTGGTGATCATCGGCATCCTCGGCGGCTACGTTTTCTCGGTTTTCGTCCAGGACGTCAATCCCGGCGCCTTCGCCGCCGGGATCACGCTGCTGACCGGTGTCCCCGAGGTGATCATCTCGTGCGTGAAGGCCGCGCTGTTCGGGCTGATCGCCGGCATGGTCGCCTGCTACCGCGGCCTCACGATCACCGGTGGCGGCGCCAAGGCGGTCGGTAACGCGGTCAACGAGACGGTGGTGTACGCGTTCATGGCGCTGTTCGTGATCAATGTGGTGGTCACCGCCATCGGCATCCAGATGACGACAGGCTAGACATGGGAACACTGACCACGCTGCGGGCCACGTACCCGCGCATCGCCCGGCAGTTCAGCCGGCCCGTGGGAACGCTGAGCCGCATCGGCGACCACACCATGTTCTACGGCCGCGCGCTGGCGGGCACCCCGCACGCGACGGTGCACTTCCGCAAGGAGATCATCCGGCTGATCGCCGAGATCTCCATGGGCGCGGGCACCTTGGCGATGATCGGCGGCACCGTCGTGATCGTCGGATTCCTGACCCTGGCCACCGGCGGCGTGCTGGCGATCCAGGGCTACAGCTCGCTGGGCAACATCGGCATCGAGGCGTTGACGGGCTTCCTGGCGGCGTTCATCAACGTGCGCATCGCCGCACCGGTGGTGGCCGGAATCGGATTGGCCGCCACCTTCGGAGCCGGGGTCACCGCGCAGCTCGGCGCCATGCGCATCAACGAGGAGATCGACGCGCTCGAGTCGATGGGCATCCGTCCGGTCGAGTACCTGGTGAGCACCCGGATCGTGGCCGGGATGGTCGCGGTGACACCGCTGTACGCGATCGCGGTCATCCTGTCCTTCGTGGCCAGCCAGTTCACCACGGTGATGCTGCTGGGGCAGTCGGGCGGGCTGTACTCCCACTACTTCGACACGTTCCTCAACCCGATCGACCTGTTGTGGTCGTTCCTTCAGGCCATTTTGATGGCGATCTCGATCCTGCTGGTGCACACTTACTTCGGCTATTTCGCGTCGGGGGGGCCGTCGGGGGTGGGTAACGCCGTGGGCAATGCCGTGCGCACCTCGCTCATCGTCGTGGTGTCGGTGACCCTGCTGGTGTCGCTGTCGGTCTACGGTTCCAACGGCAACTTCAACCTGTCGGGTTAGGGGGATCATGGCGCAGAGCAACACCGGCGGCCGGAACTACGCCGCCCTGGCCGGACTGGGCACCCTCCTGGTGTTCGGACTCATCATCGCTCTGGCGATCGGCCTTTTTCGTGGCAGTTTCACCAGCACCGTGCCGGTGACGGTGATCGCCGACCGCGCGGGCCTGGTGATGAATCCCGAGGCCCGGGTGAAGATGCGCGGCGTCCAGGTCGGCCAGGTGTCCTCGATCGAGGAACGCGCCGACGGAAAGGCCGTGCTGCACCTGGCGATGAATCCGGACCAACTGAAGCTGATCCCGTCGAACGTTCTCGTCGACATCGCCTCCACCACCGTGTTCGGCGCCAAGTTCGTGGAGATGGTGCCGCCGCCCGATCCGGAGCCGACGCGGCTGGCGGCCGGTCAGGTCATCGAGAACCGGCACGTCACCGTCGAGGTGAACACGGTGTTCCAGCAGCTGGTGAACGTGCTGGACAAGATCGACCCGGCGAAGCTGAACGAGACGCTTGGCGCGATCTCGTCGGCGTTCAACGGACGCGGCGAGCAGTTCGGTAAGACCCTCGTCGACTTCAACGCGCTGCTCGCGGAACTCGAGCCGAGTCTGCCGAACCTGTCGCGCGACGTCGAGGCCTTGGTGCCGACGCTGACCGCATACGCCGATGCGACACCGGATCTGCTGTCGACCATTCAGAGCACCACGTCGGTGAGCAATTCCATCGTCGACCAGCAGCAGAACCTCGACGCCTTCCTGGTCAGCAGCATCGGTCTGGCGGACATCGGCAACGAAGTGGTCGGGGGCAACCAGCAGGCGCTGGCAGATGTTCTCCATGAACTGGTACCGACGTCCGAGCTGCTCAACGAATACCGCGAGTCGATCTGGTGCGGCGTCGGTGGCCTCATTCCCTTCGCGAAATCCGCGCCGCAGTACTCGGGCATTTTCGTCAACGCCGGCCTGACCCTCGGCGTCGAGCGCTACCGGTACCCCGGTGACCTGCCGAAGGTCGCGGCCTCCAGTGGCGGCGCCGACTTCTGCGAGGAACTCGGACTGCCCGAGCAGCCGGCCGAGTTCCGGCCGCCTTTCATCGTCGGCGATGTCGGCGCCAACCCCGCCAAGTACGGCAACGCCGGCATCCTGCTGAACTCTGAGGGACTCAAGAACTGGCTCTACGGACCACTCGACGGCCCGCCTCGCAACAGCGCACAGATCGGGATGCCGGGATGACGAATTCGGTGTCGACGTTCGTCAAGCTGATGATCTTCGCGATCATCTCGGTGCTGCTGACCGCCTTCGTGTTCCTCGTCTTCAGCGATACCAGAACCGGTGCGAGCAGCGAGTATTCGGCCGTCTTCACCGACGCCTCCCGGCTGAAGACGGGCGACACGGTCAGGATCGCGGGTATCCGCGTCGGCACGGTCAACGGCGTCGAACTACAGCCCGATCGCAAGGTGCTGGTGACCTTCGAGGCCGACCGCAGCACCCAGCTGACCACCGGCACGAAGGTCGCGATCCGGTATCTCAACTTGGTGGGAGACCGCTACGTCGAACTGCTCGACACGCCGGATTCGACGAAGATCCTGCCGGTTGGGTCGCAGATCCCCGAGGACCGCACTGCGCCCGCGCTCGATCTGGATCTGCTGCTGGGCGGGCTGAAGCCGGTCATCCAGGGGCTGAACCCACAGGATGTCAACGCGCTCACCGGATCTCTGGTGCAGATCCTGCAGGGCCAGGGCGGCACGTTGGAATCGCTGTTCAGCAAGACCTCGTCGTTCACCAACTCGCTGGCCGACAACAACGAGGTGATCGAGCAGCTGATCACCGAACTGCGCACGGTGCTGGACACGCTGTCCAAGGACGGCGACGAATTCTCCGGGGCGATCGACAAACTCGAGCAGCTGATCTCCGGACTCGCCCAGGACCGCGACCCGATCGGCACGGCCATCGAGTCGCTGGACAACGGGACGACCTCGCTGGCCGACCTGCTCGGTCGCGCCAGGTCCCCGCTGGCAGGCACCGTCGACCAGTTGCACCGGCTGGCTCCCGTGCTCAACACCGACCTGGAACGGCTCGAGGCCACGATCCAGCGGCTCCCCGAGATCTATCGCAAGCTCGCACGCGTCGGGTCGTACGGGGCCTTCTTCCCGTACTACATCTGCGGTGTCACCTTCCGCGCGAGTGATCTGGAGGGCCGCACGGTGGTGTTCCCCTGGATCAAACAAGAGACCGGAAGGTGCGTGGACGAGTAATGCTCAAATATCGCGGCCCGCAGCTCGTCCGGGCAGGGTTCATCGGCGTGGCCGTCATCGTCCTCGTCATCGTCGTCGGGCTGCAGCCCGAACGGCTGATCTCGTGGGGAACCGCGCTGCGCTACCAGGCGCTCTTCACCGAGGCCGGTGGGCTGGTGAGCGGCAACGACGTGACCGTGTCGGGCATCAAGGTCGGGTCGGTGTCGTCGATCGAACTCGACAACGGCGACGCGCTCGTCAATTTCACGATCAACAGCAAGTACGCACTGGGTTCGGACACCACCGCCCACATCCGTACCGGCACCCTGCTCGGTGAGCGCGTGCTGACGCTGGAGTCCGAGGGCAGCGGCACGCTGTCGCGCGACCAGGTCATCCCGACCAGCCGGACCACCTCGCCGTATTCGTTGACCGACGCCGTCAGCGAGCTGACCGCCAACACCCGGGACACCAACACCCAGGCCCTCAACCAGTCGCTCGACACCCTCGCGCAGACGCTCGATCAGGTGTCCCCCCAGCTCGGCCCGACCTTCGACGGACTCTCTCGGGTGTCGGAGTCGCTCAACAACCGCAACGAGAGCCTGGCCGAACTGCTGCGCACCGCAGGCGATGTGACGCAGATCTTCTCCGAGCGCAGCAGCCAGGTGAACGCGCTCATCCTCAACGCCAACGACCTGCTGGCGGTGCTCGACGAACGGCGCTATGCCATCACCAGCCTGCTGGCGAGCATCTCCGCGGTGTCCCGGCAGCTGACCGGAGTGGTCGCCGACAACGAGAACGAACTGCGCCCGACGCTCGAGCAGTTGAACACTGTCACCGCGATGCTGGAGCGCAACCGCGACAGCCTGGCCAAGATGCTGCCCGGCGCCGCTAAGTACTACCTGACCCAGGGCGAGATCGTCTCCAACGGCGCGTACTACAACGCGTTCGTACCGAACCTCATCTTCGGCCAGCTGCTGCAGCCGTTCCTCGACTACGCATTCGGGTTCCGCCGCGGTGTGAACGCCGGGCAGCCACCGGACGCCGTGGGACCGCGCGCCGAGCTCCCGTTCCCCGTCAACGGCATTCCCCAGCCAGGAGACCTCCCCGATGATGGCAACCCGTAAGCGCCTCGCGGCCTGGACCGCGATCCTGCTGGCCGTCGTCCTGGTGGCCGGCGGAGGCTATCTCGTCAAGAAGGCATTCTTCGGCCCCACAAACATCAACGCGTACTTCTCGACGGCCACCGCCATCTACGCCGGGGACGAGGTGCGCGTGGCCGGGGTCAAGGTCGGCAAGATCGAGGCGATCACCCCGGAGGGCACGCAGACCAAGATCAGCATGAGCATCGACCGCGGCGTCCCGATACCGGAGGGCGCGAAAGCGGTGATCGTCGCCCAGAACCTGGTTGCCGCGCGGTATGTGCAACTCACCCCTGCCTACCGGAAGGGCGACGGGCCCACGATGCCGGACGGCGGCGTGATCCCGCAGAGCCAGACCGCGATCCCGGTGGAGTGGGACGAGGTGAAGGACCAGCTGATGCGGCTGGCCACCGAGCTGGGGCCGGACAAGGGCGTGGACGGCACCTCGGTGTCGCGGTTCATCGACAGCGCGGCCAGCGCGCTCGACGGCAACGGCGAGAAACTGCGCACCACCCTGTCCCAGTTGTCTGGCGCGGCAAGGATCTTCGCCGAAGGCAGCGGCAACATCGTCGACATCATCAAGAACCTGCAGATCTTCGTCACCGCGATGCGGGACAGCAAGCAGCAGATCGTCCAGTTCCAGAACCGGCTGGCGAGTCTGACCAGTGTCCTGGACGACAACAGGTCCGATCTCGATGCGGCGCTGTCGGACCTGTCGGTCGCCATCGGTGAGGTGCAGCGCTTCGTGGCAGGCAGCCGGAACCAGACCTCCGAGCAGGTGCAGCGGCTGGCGAATGTGACCCAGGTGCTGGTGGACAACCGGTTGGCGCTGGAGAACGTCCTGCACATCACTCCTAACGCGATCGCGAACTTCGAGAACATCTACTTCCCGAACAGCGGTGCGGTCACGGGCGCCTTCGCCTTCAACAACTTCTCCAACCCGACGCAGATCATCTGCGGCATGATCGGCGCCGTCGCCAACGTCAGTGCGCCGGAGACCGCCAAACTCTGCGCGCAGTACCTCGGGCCTGCCGCGCGGTTGCTGAACTTCAACAACATCCCGCTACCGATCAACGCCTACCTCAGGCCGGCGATCGATCCGAAGCGGATGATCTACACCGATCCGAAGCTGGCGCCCGGCGGCGCCGGGCCCGGCGATCCACCCGAGCCGCGACCGACCGTCTCCGCCTACACCGGCGCAGGCGACATCCCGCCGCCCCCGGGCTGGGGCGCACCGCCGGGACCGCCGGGGATCTATCAGCCCGACCGCGACGCACCGGCCATCCCGTCACCAGCGCTGTACCCGGGTGCACCGATACCTGCGCCGCCGACGATCATCTCCAACATTCCGGTGCAGTCACCGTCGGTCGACGCGATGCTGCTGCCTGCAGCCCCGCCGGGCTCGACGGTCGACGACGCCGCTCCGGCGCCGGCGCCGAACACGCCACTGCTGCCCGCGGAAGGAAACCCGCCATCATGACCCGCCATGTCCCGATGCGGCGAGCCGCGATCGCGTCGTGCGCGGTGCTGACGCTGTCAGCCTGCTCGTTCCAGGGCGTCAACTCACTGCCGTTGCCCGGAGCGGACGGTCGCGGGCCAGACGCCGTCAGCTATCAGGTGGAGGTGCCCAATGTGGGCACCCTGGAGTCGAACTCGCCGGTGCTGATCGACGACGTCGTGGTGGGCAGCGTCGGGAAGATGACGGTCAAGAACTGGCATGCCGACGTGGAGATCTCGGTGAAGCCCGACGTGGTGGTGCCCGCCAACGTGGTGGCCACCGTGGGGCAGACCAGCTTGCTGGGATCCATGCACCTCGCCCTCAACACCCCGCTGGGAGAGAGCCCGCAGGGACGGCTGCAGCCCGGCACCACCATCCCGCTCACCGACTCGTCGACCTACCCGTCCACCGAGCGCACGCTGTCGTCGCTGGCCGCGGTCGTCAACGGAGGCGGACTGGGCCAGATCGGCGACGTGATCCACAACGCCAGCCGCGCGCTGTCCGGGCGCGAGCCGGAGATCCGCGAACTGCTCACCCGCCTCGACGACTTCGTCGGCACGCTCGACGCGCAGCGGGACAACATCATCGCATCGATACAGCAACTGAACCGGCTGGCCAGCCGGTTTGCCGGACAGCGCGACGTCATCGATCGCGCCCTGAAGGACATCCCGCCCGCCCTCGACGTGCTGATCAAGGAGCGGCCGACGCTCACCACCGCGCTCGAGAAGTTGGGCACCTTCAGCGACACCGCGACCACCCTGGTGAACAACGCCGGCGACGATCTGGTCACGAACCTGAAGAACCTCGAGCCGGCGCTGACCAGGATCGCCGACATCGGGCCGGACCTGAACCTCGCGCTGCTGTGGGCGACCGCGTTCCCGTACGGACCGACTTTCGCCGACCGGATCACCAAGGGCGACTACATCAACCTGTACGCCACCTTCGACCTGACCTATCCGAAGTTCAAGCGGTCGCTGCTGCTGGGCACCCGCTGGGAAGACCAGGAGGCCAAGCTCATCCCGGCCCCGGGCGACCCGTACTACCTGAACTACTCCTACGATCCGATGAGCATCGGTGTGGCTCCGCCGCAGCGTGATTCGCCGGATGCACCGGCCGCACCCGCGGGCGAGGTGGGTGAGGTGGCCGAGGTGGCGCCGATGCCCACCGTCGCCGAACCGCTGCTCCCTGTCACGCCGCCACCGCCGGCGAATCCCTGGGCACCGTCGGCGCAGACCATTCCGCCGGGTCAGATCTTCGCGGGGCCGTTCGGCGCCGCACCACCGCCTCCAGCGGCGCCGGCGCCGGCGCCTGCCGAAGCCGTCCCGCCGATCTCGGAAGGTGGCTGATGCTCACCCGGTTCGTACGGACGCAGCTGATCATCTTCACCATCGCCTCGGTGGTGGGGGTGGGGGTGATGGTGTTCGCCTACATGCAGGTGCCGACCCTGCTCGGAATCGGCCGCCTGGCCGTCACCCTCGAGCTGCCGGCCGGCGGCGGCCTCTACCAGTTCAGCAACGTGACCTACCGCGGTGTTCAGGTGGGCAAGGTGACCTCGGTGAATCTGACCGAAAACGGCGCCGAGGCGATTCTCTCGTTGGAGACATCGCCGAAGATCCCCGCCGATCTCGAGGCCGAGGTGCGCAGCGTCTCGGCCGTCGGCGAGCAGTACGTCGATCTACGGCCCCGGACTGACTCCGGCCCTTACCTGACCGACGGATCGCGAATCTCGGTGCGCAACGCCGCGATTCCGCAACCGGTCGGGCCGGTGCTCGACCAGCTCAGCTCGCTGGTCGAATCCATTCCGGGAGACCGTATCTCCGATCTGCTCGACGAGGCATTCAAGGCCTTCAGCGGTGCGGGTCCGGACTTCCAGTCCCTGCTCGACTCGGCGGCCAAGTTGTCGACGGATGTCCGGGGTGTCTCCGGCGAGACGCGCACCCTAGTCGACGATGCCGGGCCGCTGCTCGAATCCCAGGCGGAGACCACGGATTCCATCCGGACATGGGCCCGCAGCCTGGCCGGCGTCACCGCTCAACTCGAGCAGAACGACCCGGAGATCCGCACCACGCTGGAGCGCGGTCCTGGCTTCGCCCAAGAGGTCAGCGCACTGCTCGAGCAGGTGAAGCCGACCCTGCCGATCCTGCTGGCCAACCTCACCACGGTGGGACAGGTGCTGGTCACCTACAACAAGTCGCTCGAACAGTTGATCGTGATGTTCCCGGGAATCATCGCGGCGCAGCAGTCATTCGGCCTGCCCAACAAGAACCCGACCGGCCTGCCGTTCGCCGACTTCGCGCTGACGATCAGCGACCCGCCGCCCTGCACGGTCGGCTTCCTGCCGCCGTCGCAGTGGCGTTCCCCGGAGGACGAGACGTCGATCGACACGCCCGACGGCCTGTACTGCAAGCTGCCGCAGGACTCCCCGATCAACGTCCGCGGTGCGCGCAACTATCCGTGCCAGGCCCATCCCGGCAAGCGCGCCCCGACCGTCGAATTGTGCAACGATCCGCGGGGATTCATCCCGCAGGTGATCCGTCAGCACTACACCGGGCCGTACGCGTTCGATCCGAACCTGATCAAGAACGGCCTGCCGCCCCACGACATCGTGGACTTCAACGAGCGGATCTACGCTCCGGTGCAGGGGACCCCATTGCCGCCGGGTGCGGTGCCTTCGGGCACGCCTCCCGGCGCGTTCACCCCGCAGCCGCCGCCGGGCGCGTCGCCACCGGATGCGGTGTCCGCACCCGTGGGGCCCGCACAGCCCGCGCTGCCACAGGCCCCGGTGCCACCACCGCCGCCGGCAGGCAACTCGCTCAACGGAACCCCGATCGCTCCGCCACCGGCCGCACCGCTGCCCCCGGCGCTACCGCCCGCGGACGGCGCCGTCCCGGCGACCCCGAGTGCGTTCGACGGTGAGGGCCCTGCGGTGGCGTTCCAGCGCTACGACCCGCGCACCGGCGGCTACCTCACCGCCGACGGGCAGATGCGGACGCAGACCAACCTCGTCGGAGCGGACAAGTCGTGGAAGGACATGCTGCCGAGCTGATGTCGCCCGTGGAGCCGCCGCACGTCGCGGCGGTTCTGCGGCGAAGGCGGGCCACGGCGGCGCGCCCGCGTTCAGCTGCTGATGCGCTCGACCCGCACGGGCAACTCGAAGTCGAGAACCGCGTTGCGGCCACATGATCCGCTCGGTGACTTGGTGAGATTGCGGCCCATCAGGAAGTCGGCAGAGTAGATGCGTTCCTCGTTGATCGGGTCCCAGCCCATGATGATGAACGTCTGCCGGGCACGCGCGAACGTGCCGTCGGGGCACGGCGCCCACTTCGGGATGTCGTGCTCGATGAACCAGAAGTCGTCCAGGCGGGCCGATCCGGTCCAGCCGATGCTGCTGGTCACCGTGCCCGTGCATTCGATCGGACTGACGCAGCTGGTGTTCACGGTCCAGGTCTGGGTCTCACTCGGCACGTCGAACAGGACTTCGTCGCGCCTGGCCCATTCACCATCGGAGAACACCCGGTAGGTGCCGTTGAGACCGTAGGTCTTGGCATCCGCCGTGGGCGCAACGGCCAGGCCGCCGCACAGGGTGGCCACGGACATCGCCATGGTGCCGAGCACTCGGTCTACGCGCATGGCCACCAGCATAATTCGTCGCTGGAGCTGGGCTCTCCGAAAGCGAGAATTTGGTTACTCCCTGTGTGAAGATGATCTGATGCGATCGATCGTCGCGGTACTTGCTGCGTGGGCGACTCCGGTGGTGGCGGCGGCGACCCTGATGGCGCCGCAGGCAGCGGCACAGCCGCAGATCCCCCCGCCGGTACCGCCGGCCGGGGCGCCGTGCAACAACCCCAACTGCACACCCGGTATCGCACCCAACATCGTGCTCGGCTCCTACTGCAACAACAGCACCTACTACGCGTTCGGCGTGACGTCATGGGGCCGCCTGGTGTTCTGCGGCTCAGCCCGGCGGTACGAACCCCGCTGGTTCCGGTCACCCGAGATGCACGGGGTGAAGAATTTGTACGACCTGTGCCCGGAGTTCGTCGGCGAGGTCGCCCAGGCTCCGGACGGTCTGTTCCTCACCTGTGTCGCGATGAACAACCGCGCCTACTGGGAGCGCGGCGACCTGCCGCTGCGCGGAACCGAATAGCGCCGCCGCCCCCTGAAAGGGGCAGCGGCGCCATCGATCACGACACCGGCGTGTACTTGATGTTGATCTCCGTCAGGCCACGGAGGATGAACGTGGGCTCGTACTCGTAACGGCGGGCATCGGCCGGCCCGTGCTTCTCCTCGTCGATGGTGATGTCGGCCATCCGGTCGAGGATCCGCTCGATGGAAACCCGGCCCTCGACACGGGCCAGCGGCCCGCCCGGGCAGGAGTGCACGCCGCGCCCGAAGGCGATGTGCTCGCGGACGTTCTTGCGGTCGAGGTGGAACTCGTGCGGATCGTCGAAGCGGTTCGGATCGCGATTGACGGCGCCCGGACAGACCATCACGATGGTGCCGGTCTTCACCTCGGTGTCGCCGACCTTGGCCGGCCTCTTGGCGAGCCGGAACTGACTCTTCACCGGGGCGTCCATCCGCAGCGACTCCTCGACGAATGTCGGGATGCGGCTGCGGTCCTCGCGCAACGCCTGCTGGATCTCGGGATGGTCGCCGAGCACCCGCATCGAGGCGGACAGCAGCTTGGTGGTGGTCTCCTGTCCGGCGGCGAACAGGAACGTCGCCGAACGGGCCACCTCGATGAGCTCCGGCGTGGACCCGTCCGGGTACTTCGACGTCGCCAGCCCGGTCAGGACGTCGTTGCGCGGATTCTTCCTGCGGTCGGCGAGGTAGGAGATGAACTTGTCGTCGAGCCACTCGAGCGGGTTCAGGCCGACGTTGGCGCCATCCAGCCGACCGACCTGGGTCTCCGGCCGCGGGGCGCCCAGCACGTTGCGGAACTCCTCGTGGTCCTCCTCGGGGACACCAAGGAGGTCGGCGATCACCAGCAGTGAGAACGGTTTGGCGTACGAGGACAGGAACTCGCACGAGCCTGCCTCGATGAAGTCGTCGAGCACCTCGTCGGCGAGGCGCCACATGAAGTCCTCGTTCTCCTTGAGGCGCTTGGGGGTCAGCAGCCGGTTCAGCAGCGACCGGGCGTCGGTGTGTTCGGGCGGGTCCATGGTGACCATGTGCTCGAACATGGGCAGCTGCGACCGGTTGGCGGCGATCTGCGCGGTCAGGTCGTCGCCCTCCGGGGTGAACGGCAGGGGCGGGAACGGCCCGCCGAGCGCGATGCAGGAGGAGAAGGTGTCGCTGTCCTTGAGGACCGAGTTGGCCGCCTCGTAGCCGGTGATGGCCAGCACGCCGTAGTGCGGCTCGGGCTGGACAGGGCACTTGCTGCGCATGTGGTCGTAGTACGGGTGCGGATCGGGCACCAGCGACGGATCGGTGAAGTAGTCGATGGTGTCGAAGTCGGTCATCTGGGGGCGTCCCTTCGAGAAACTGAACACTGCGTTGGCGCGACAGGGAGTCGGCGCTCTGGGCTGAAAGTGCTGAGCATCTGCTTAGCATGCCGTAGGGTCGTGGTCAAGGTCACAGCGCCCGACGGCGGCTACTATCCCGGTGTCCACCAGTCATTCCGACGGAAGGTGTTGCGACGTGGCTTCTCCGCGCCGGATCGGGGCGCCCGACGCCAGGAATCGGGTCGTGCTGCTCGAGGCCGCCGAGCAGTTGATGATCGACGAGGGCTACGCGGCGGTGACGTCGCGGCGCGTCGCCGAGAAGGCCGACCTCAAGCCGCAGCTGGTGCACTACTACTTCCGCACCATGGACGAGCTGTTCCTGGCGCTGTTCCGGCGTCGTGCCGAGCAGGGTCTGGAGGCGCAGGCGCGGGCGCTGACGTCAGCGCAGCCGCTGTGGGCGCTGTGGCGCTTCATGACAGATCCGTCGGCGACCCGGCTGACGCTCGAATTCATGGGACTGGCGAATCACCGCAAGGCATTGCATGCCGAGATCGCGCTGTACGCGCAGCGGGCCCGTGAGGAGCAGACCAAGGCCATGAAGGTGGTGCTGCAGAACTACGGCGTCGACACCTCGACGGTGCCCGCCGTGGTGTGGACGTTCTTCGCCACCGGCGCCTCACAGGTCCTGGTGTTCGAGCGCAGCCTGGGGATGTCACTGGGCCACTCGGAGATCGTGTCGTTCCTCGAAGACCAGATCCGTGCGATCGAGGGGGAGCCGATGCCCCTCGAGTCACCAGGGGCGGATTGAGCAGAGCGCGCCCTTGGGGCCGGCATCTGTCTTCACCACGACCCCGTCGACGGCGAGGACGCAGTGGAAGTTGGCAGGCTCGGGGGTGTAGAACGAGGTGGCCGTGACCATGGCCCACTGATCAGGGTCGGCGAGCATGACGTCCAGCGTCCACATCTGGTCAGGCCCAAGGGCCGCCCAGGTCTTGGGACTGAACTTGTACGAATTGTGGCTGTACTCCGCCCAGTTCGGCGGATCGACGTTGCGGTAGTAGATCTGCGCCTCGGGCACCGGCACCTCGGTGAAGACGGTGTACTTGACGTGATGCATCACGGGGGGCGGCAGCGGTGCCGGCTGGGCGTTCGCCGAACCGACCGTCGACATCATGGCGGCGAACGCCGCGGCGGCCGCCACGGCGGGCCGGATCGGAAACAGCATTATCGAATATTAGAACAGGACTTCCAGAGATAGCACCGTTTGCCCGAGCCGCTCAGTACAGATAGATCGCCAGCACCGCGGCCCACAGCACCACCAGCCACGCGTCGGTGGCCCAGCGCAGCCACCGCGGCCCCGTCCTGACCTCCATGAAGTATCGGATGATCAACCGGCCCTTGATGAATCCCAGCGCGATCACCGCCAGCGTGATGGGGATGCTGGCCACCGCGTCGTGGTCGCCGTGGGCGGGTGCGAGCCACCAGGACGCGACGGTGATCGCCGACAGCACGATCCAGGCGACCGTCACCGCCCGGTCAGCCGACGCCCTCGAAGCGGTGGCCGGGGAAACGTCGATGGTCACGGGCTCACCTCATCACGTAGAGCAGGGCGAAGATGACGATCCACAGCAGGTCGACCATGTGCCAGTAGACGGCGCCGGACTCGACCATCGACATCCGGCGGCGGTGCGGGTCGCGCAGCTCGCGGACGACGATGCCGATGATCAGCAGGCCCAGGGCGACGTGGAACAGGTGGATGCCGGTGAGCATGTAGTAGAACGACCAGAATTCGCCGCTGCCCAACGTGTGGCCCGCAGCGATCTTGACCGACCACTCATAGGCCTTGACGCCGATGAACAACACGCCGCAGGCCGCGCCGCCGTACGTCCACCGCAGGGCGGCGAACGGGTCGCCCGACCGCGCCGCCACCACGCCGCGGGCGATGAACCACGAACTCGTCAGGAGCACAAGCGTGTTCAGCACACCCACGTTGAGGGTGAGGTCCTGCTGGGCGTGCAGGTACTCCTGCGGCGCCATCGCCCGGTGCACCATGAAGATCACGAAGTAGGCGCCGAAGATGATGAGGTCGCCCAGCACCATCACCCACATCGCGCCGTCGCCGGGCAGGTGCGGTCTCGTATCGGTGGCGGGTGCGGTCACGGCGCCGTGCCGGGTGTCTGTCATGGCCGGCCTCAGCCCAGCGGCAGTTCGTCGGCGGGCTGCTCCTCGGTGGCCTTGCGGAGGAAGAAGATGACGCAGGACAGCCAGAAGCCGAAGATCAGCGTCCCGGACCAGAAGGCCATCGACCCGTTCCAGGAGAACGGCCCCGCGCCCACCACGAAGAGCGGCGCCGCCATGATCTCGGTGACGATCTGCCAGACGGTGACGTAGGCCAGCCACTTGGGGAAGACGCCGTTGCGGTCGTAGAGGATGGCGATCGCGAAGCCGAAGTAGGCCGCGGCGAAGCAGCCGAGCGATCCGACGTAGGACAGGCAGCCGAGGTCGTAGAGCAACGCCAGCAGTTCGGGGTCGCGGTCGGGCCGCAGCGCCGCGGTCAGGAAGCAGAACGCCACCAGCAGGCAGCCGGGCAACGCGCCGACGGCCATGCCGCCCATGTAGAGATACGCGCAGACCGAGCCGGCCGTCATCCGCTTCATGTGATAGACGACGATCCCGTTGGCCACCCCCGCGCCGCCGACGATGAGGATGAGCAGGCCGAAACCGATCTGGATGGTCAGCTGGTGCGCGGCGAAGAACTCGGCCTTCTGCGCGGTGGTGACGTCGGGCCGCGGCGGGGGCATGGTGCGCGCCAGCGCGAAGAAGATGACGCCGAACGCGGTGTAGAACGCGGGCACGATCCAGAACACGATCCAGATGTCGCGCTTGCCCGCCGATGGTGGTACCCGAGCGGCCGCGCCGGGCTGCTCCGGAGGCCGCTCGGCGGGGGAGGTGACCGTGCTCATCGGGCGGGCACCGCCGCGTCGCGCTCCTCGGCGGCCTGCCTGCGCAGGACGGTGCGCAGCACGAAGAACATCACCACCACGAAGGCGGCGAACGCGCCGTTGCGCAGCCAGAACGACACCACGCCGTCCCAGGCCAGCGGTCCGGTGGTGACCACCGCCGCGGCTGCGGCGGGCGCCATCGCCAGCCCCGTCGCCAGCGAGTAGTGCCCGACCCAGCGCGGGAACACCGGCCGCGGACCGCTGTCGAAGTACACGGCCAGCGCCAGCAGCAGGTTCTGGGCCACCAGCATGCCGACCGGTGCGATGAAGATGATCCAGGCCATGTCGTTGAGCAGCTGCACCAGCTCGGGCCCGCGGTCCGGACGGAACGCGGCCACCAGGTAGAAGATGTCGGCGAGCGCGAAAATCGTTGCGCCGCTGACGACTGCGGTCAGGTAGCAGTAGGCGAGCACATGGCTCTGGCCTGCCATCCGCTTCATCTGGACGACGATCACCAGGAACAACGGCAGCAGCATGATCGCGCACAGGTTGAACGTGATCATGCTGAACCGGATCATCGCGGCGTTGTCCCGGTAGAACGCCGCGACCTCTTCGGCAGGCAGTGTCGGCGACATCGGCGGGAAGAAGCCCGGGAAGGCGACGAACGCGACCAGCAACACCACCGCGGCCGCCAGCGCGGCCCACAGACTGACCGATTGGGTGGTGACGTCGGCGGATCGCGGCGAGCTGTCGTCATCAGTGAGCGTCATCGAACCTCGATGCGTTGCGGCGGTGGGCGGAGCGCATTCGCGGCCCCTAGCCGGTCGGCTAGTCAGCCAGGGTAGCCGACCGGCTATCCACCGGGCAACGCCCGGTTCAGGTCGACAGGATGGTCGCCGACGCGGTTCCCGGCGCCCCGTACACCTGCGCCAGCCCGACCCTCGGCTCGCCGGGCACCTGGCGGTCGCCTGCCTCGCCGCGCAGCTGACGCACCAGCTCGTGCACCTGGCGCAGCCCCGACGCGCCGATCGGCTCTCCGTTGGCGATGAGACCGCCGTCGGTGTTGACCGGTATCGACCCGCCGATCTCGGTGGCGCCGTCGGCCAGCAGCTTCTCCTGCTCACCGTCGGCGCACAGCCCCGTCTCGGCCATGTGGATCACCTCCGCGCCGGCGTCGGTGTCCTGCAGCTGCGCCACGTCGACGTCCTCGGGGCCGATGCCGGCCTCCTCATAGGCCGCGCGGGCGGCGTACACCGTGGGGGAGACGTCCTCGTCGAGCGGAGCGGACGTGGCGTGCACCTCGTAGGCGCCGAATGTCCTGGTGCGGATCTCCGTGGCCTTCACGTACACCGGCTTGTCGGTGTAGCGGTGCGCGATGTCGCCGCGGCACATGATGACCGCTGCCGCACCCTCGTCGGGGGCGCAGAACATGAACTGGCGCAGCGGATAGTTCAGCACCGGCGAGGCCATGATCTCGTCGATCGAGATCTCCTTGCGCCGGAACGCATTCGGATTCAGTGCGCCGTTGCGGAAGTTCTTGTTGGCCACGCGGGCCAGCGTCTCCTCGGAGATTCCGTGCTTGTGCAGGTAGTGATTGGCTTTGATGCCGAAGAACTTGGTGGTGACGAACTGCCCGTTCTCCGCATACCACTGCGGCAGCGCGAGTTTGGCCGGATCGTCGGTGAACGCGCCGCGTGGGTGCTTGTCCAACCCGATCGCGATACCGATGTCGTACTTGCCCAGCCGGATGGTGTCGGCGGTCTGCTGAATCGCGCTGGCGGCGGTGGCGCAGGCGTTGAACACGTTGGTGAACGTGATGCCGGTCAGACCCACCAGGCGGGTGACCGCGTCGGGATTGGAGACCTCGTAGCTGCCGCCGAAGCCGAACTGGATGTCCTTCCAGTCCAGCTTCGCGTCGGTCAGGGCGCTCTGGATCGCCTCGGCGCCCATCTCCATCGCGGTCTTGTCGAAGCGGCCGAAGGGGTGCAGACCCACGCCGATGATCGCCACGTCGTTCATGTCTCGACTGTTCCTCTCGTACGCGGGGTCAGACCGGCTGGAAGGCGAAGGTGATGATCTCCTCGCCGTCCTCGTCCTTGGTGAACGGGATCATCGTCAGCTCGACGGCCATCCCGAACTGCAGCTTGGCCGGATCGCTCTCGGTGAGCCGGCCCTCCACCCGGATGACGTCGTCGAGTTGGACGAGGCCCACGCCGAACGGCACGAAGTCCTTACCGGTCGGTCCCTTGTAGGGGGCGCCGGGCGGGAAGCCCTGGGTGGTCCAGGCGACGAGCGTGCCCTGCCGCGGCAGCAGCGCGTCCGACATCTCGGCGCTGCTGCACTTCGGGCAGCGCGCCTGCACCGGGAAGGCGGTGGCGCCACATGCGCCGCAGGTGCTGCCGATCAGCTGGGGTTCACTGTCCGGCCAGGTCGAGATCTCGGGCGCGAGCGCCTTCGCCATGACGTCCTCCTGTGTCCACGGGGTCGCCCAGCGCCTATGCGACGCTGTGCATGTGGCTGACATTAATTGGAAATGGCGTTCTCGTCTAGGGAGAACATGTTCCGGCGAGCGCGTCTACCGCGCGCGCTTCATCACCTTGTCCGCGGCCTGCCAGTGCGCGTCGGAGACCCACAGCCGGGCGAAGGCGGCGACGGCCTCGGTGGTGGTGACACCGTTGACCACCCGTTTCACCTCGGCGGCCGGCGCGGTGGCCAGCGCCTGGGCGACGGCGCGCCAGTCGGCGTCGAAGGAGGCGCGCGGCAGCACCCGGTCCACCAGGCCGATCCGTTCGGCCTCGGCGGCCTCGAGCACGGTGCCCGCGCCCGCCAACATCAGCGCACGACCCCTGCCGACCAGGGCGGCGAGCCGCTCGGCGCCGCCCCAGGCCGGCATGATCGCCAGCGTCACCTGGTTGAAGCCGATCTTGATGTCGTCGGCCGCCAGCCGGATGTCCGCGGCGACCGCCACCTCGGCGCCGCCGCCGAGGGCATGGCCGTTGAGCGCCGCGATCACCGGGCCGGGGAAGGCGGCGATCCGGTCGCAGATCGCCCGCATCCGCCAAGCCATCGCCGAGGCGTCGATTTCGGTGCGCAGGGCACTGAGTTCCTTGAGGTCGCCACCGGAGACGAACGCGCGGTCGCCGGCGCCGGTGATTGCGAGCGCACGCGCCTCGACGGTCGTTTCCAGGGTGTCGAGCGCCTTCTCGAGCTGGCCCATCGTCTCCAGGGAGATGGCATTGCGGGCGTGCGGGCGGTCGATGGTGATCACCGCAAGTCCATCGGTCACCTCGAGGTCGATCATCAGACGTTCTCCCAGCACGGTATTGGCATTCTCGCCAGCGGAGAATAGCATCGCCATCGAGCTGGAGGTGCTGGGCAAGCGTGCGAAACATCCCTGTTGAGCTGACCGAACGCTACGAGGCGGAAGGGTGGTGGACCCGCGAGACGCTCGGTGAGATGCTCGCCCACGGTCTGACCGCGAGCCCGGACACCGGCTTCTGGGTGCACTCGTCGGTCCGGCCCTATGCCGGCACCTTCGCCGACGTCGAACTGCGGGCGCGGCAACTGGCGGCGGGACTGCGGCGGCGCGGCGTCGGTCCGGGCGACGTGATCGCCCTGCAGCTGCCGAACTGGATGGAGGCCGCCGTGGCCTTCTGGGCCTCGGCGTTCCTCGGCGCGGTCGTGGTGCCGATCGTGCACTTCTACGGCCGCAAGGAGCTCACGCACATCCTGGGTACGGCGCGACCCAAGGTCTTCATCACGGCCGAGGAGTTCGGCCGCATGCAGTTCCAGCCGGACCTGTGCGCCGACATCCCGATCGTCGGGCTGGTCGGCACCGACGGCTTCGACGCCCTCTTCGACGACGAGCCGCTGGTCGGCACCGTGCCGACCGACCCGGCGAGTCCCGCGCTGATCGCGTTCACCTCCGGCACCACCCGAGATCCCAAGGGCGTGGTGCACAGCCATCAGACTCTCGGCTTCGAGACCCGCCAGCTGCTGGCGAACTATCCGCCCGACCGCGGCAGGCAGCTGACGGCGACACCCGTTGGCCACTTCATCGGCATGGTCGGCGCCTTCCTGATCCCGGTACTCGAGGGTGCGCCGATCGACCTGTGCGACGTCTGGGACCCCGGCAAGGTGCTCGACCTCATCGAGACCGAGGGACTGTCGATCGGCGGCGGCCCGCCCTACTTCGTCACCAGCCTGCTCGACCACCCGAAGTGCACCCCCGCCCACATGGCGAACTTCAGCACCGTGGGCCTCGGCGGCTCGACGGTGCCCGCCGCGGTGACCCGGCGGCTGGCCGACATGGGACTGTTCGTCTTCCGCTCCTACGGCAGCACGGAACACCCGTCGATCACCGGATCGCGGCGCACCGCACCGGAGGCCAAGCGGCTCTACACCGACGGCGACGTGCGACCGGGGGTGGAGATCAAGCTGACCGACGAGGGCGAAATCCTCTCTCGGGGGCCCGATCTGTGCCTCGGCTACACCGACGACGAACTGACGGCGAAGGCCTTCGACGCCGACGGCTGGTACCACACCGGCGACGTCGGCGTTCTCGACGAGGACGGCTACCTGACCATCACCGACCGCAAGGCCGACGTGATCATCCGCGGCGGGGAGAACATCAGCGCCCTCGAGGTCGAGGAGGTGCTGCTGGCGATGCCCGCGGTGGCCGAGGCGGTGGTGGTGTCCGCGC
Organism: [Mycobacterium] manitobense; assembly: GCF_025821665.1. Lineage (GTDB taxonomy): Bacteria > Actinomycetota > Actinomycetes > Mycobacteriales > Mycobacteriaceae > Mycobacterium > Mycobacterium arseniciresistens. Next base: position 178,311 of record NZ_JACKSJ010000235.1, on the reverse strand, counting down.
CCGACGATCGGCTCGGCGAGCACGTCGCCGCGGTGCTGCGGATCAAGCCCGGCCACACGATGCCCGGCATCGACGAGGTCCGCGCCCACTTCGGGCGGGCCGGCGTGGCGCGGCAGAAGTGTCCGGAGGAACTGCACGAGGTCCCCGAGGGTCAGGACTATCCACGCACGGCCAGCGGCAAGGTGCAGAAAGTCCTCATCCGGGCGCAGATCCACGGCCGTGTCGGGCAGGGCGTTGCAGTGGCAGGGGAATGAGAATACGATTCTCGCAATAAGCAAAGGAGCATTTCATGGGACAACTCTCGCATCGGGTCGACATCCCCTTTCCGCTGTTCGACGCGGACAACCACCTCTACGAGCCGCCGGAGGCGATGACCAAGTACCTCCCCAAGGAGTACAAGGACGTCGTCCAGTACGTCGAGGTCAACGGGCGCACCAAGATCGCGATCAAGGGTCAGATCTCCAACTACATCCCGAACCCGACGTTCTCGCACGTCGCCAAGCCCGGCGCCTGGGAGGAGTACTTCAAGTTCGGCAACCCCGACGGCAAGAGCAAGCGGGAGCTGTTCGGTGAGCCGATGCGGTCGATCCCGGCGTTCTTCGAGCCCGGTCCGCGCCTGGAGTTGATGAACGAGCTCGGCATCGACCGGAGCCTGATGTTCCCGACGCTGGCCAGCCTCATCGAGGAGCGGCTGCGCGACGACCCGATGGCCATCCACGTGATCATCCACTCGCTGAACGAGTGGCTGCACGAGGTGTGGGGCTTCAACTACCAGAACCGCATCTTCGTCACGCCGGTGATCACGCTGCCGATCGTCGAGAAGGCCATCGAGGAGCTGGAGTGGGCGGTCAAGCGCGGCGCCCGCGCCATCCTGGTCCGGCCGGCGCCGGTGCCCGGCTTCCGCGGCCCCCGGTCCTTCGCGCTGCCCGAGTTCGACCCCTTCTGGCAGAAGTGCGTGGAGTACGACATCTTCGTCGGCATGCACTCCTCGGACAGCGGCTACTCGCGCTACACCTCCGAGTGGGACGGCGTCGCCCAGGAGATGCTGCCGTTCCAGACCAACGCGATGAACATCCTCAACGAGTGGCGCCCGATCCAGGACGCGGTGGCCTCCTGGGTCATCCACGGCGCGCTGTTCCGGTTCCCGACGCTCAAGGTGGGCATCGTCGAGGCCGGTTCGAAGTGGATGTTCCCGCTGCTGGACTCCATGTCCGAGGTCTACAAGAAGGCCCCGGAGGCCTTCCCGGGCAACCCGATGGAGGAGATCAAGAACCGGATCTTCGTCAGCCCGTTCTACGAAGAGGGCATCGACGACCTGATCAACCTGATCGGCGTGGACCAGGTGCTCTACGGATCGGACTGGCCGCACCCCGAGGGACTGGCCGAGCCGACCCACTACGTCACCGCGCTCGAGCACCTCTCGATGGAGGACCAGGCGAAGATCATGGGCGGCAACCTGGGTCGTCTCGTCACTACGTGACCTACGTTCCCACTTGGCAGACCATCCCCGAGATGGTCGCCAGCGCGGCGGACCGATTCGGCGACGCAGAAGCGGTCGTCGACGGTCCGCTGCGCCTCTCGTACGTCGAGCTCGTCGAACGGGTGCGCCGCGCCGCGGGCGCCTTCCGTGATCTCGGCGTGGCCAAGGGCGACCGGGTGGCGGTGTGGGCGCCGAACTCGGCGGAGTGGATCGTCGCCGCGTTCGGACTGGTGACCGCCGGCGGCGTGCTGGTCCCGGTCAACACCCGCTTCAAGACCGACGAGGCGGCCGACGTCATCGGCCGCAGCGGCGCCAAAGCCGTCCTGGTGCAACAGGGTTTCCTCGGCACCGAGTACAGCGCTCCCGCCGGTGTCCCGGTGATCGATCTGAAGTCCGGCTTCCTCGACAGCGGCGAGCCGTTCGAACGGGCCATCAGCGGCACCGACATCGCCGACATCATCTACACCTCCGGGACCACCGGCCGCCCCAAGGGCGTGATGATGAACCACCTGCAGACGCTCCGGATGTACGAGGAGTGGTGTGACCTCAACGATCTGCGCCAGGGTGACCGCTACCTGGCCATCAATCCGTTCTTCCACACCTTCGGCTACAAGGCCGGGTGCATCGCCTCCTTGATCCGCGGCGCCACGATCCTGCCGGTCCCGGTGTTCGACGTCGACGTCGTGGTCGATCTCATCGAGCGCGAACGGGTGACCATGCTGCCGGGGCCGCCGACGCTGTACCACTCGTTGCTCGCCGTGCAGGACAAGTCGAAGCTCGCGTCGTTGCGCGCGGGGGTGACTGGTGCGTCGGACATTCCAGTGGAGCTGATCCGCCGCATCCACGACGAGCTGCCGTTCGCGTCGGTGAACACCGGCTACGGCCTGACCGAATGCGGCACCGCCACACTGTCGCGGCCCGGCGACTCGTTCACCGACATCGCCACCACGGTCGGCGTCGCCTGCGACGGCATCGAGGTCGCGATCGCCGACGACGGCGAGGTCCTGGTGCGCGGCTACAGCGTGATGCAGGGCTATCTCGACGACCCGGCCGCCACGGCGGAGGCGATCGACGCCGGCGGCTGGTTGCACACCGGCGACCTCGGCACGCTCGACGATGCCGGCCGTCTGCGCATCGTCGGACGCAAGAAGGACATGTTCATCGTCGGCGGCTTCAACGCCTACCCGGCCGAGATCGAGGGCTTCCTTCTCGAGCACCCGGCGGTCGCCCAGGTCGCCGTCATCGGTGTGCCCGACGAGCGGATGGGTCAGGTCGGCAAGGCCTTCGTCGTCCGCTCCGACCGGACACCGGCGCCGACGGCCGAGGAACTGATCGCGTGGAGCCGGGAGCGGATGGCGGGCTTCAAGGTGCCGCGCTCGGTGGAGTTCCTGGACCGACTGCCGCTGAACGCGACGGGCAAGGTCATGAAAGACCAGCTGCGCTCTCCGGCGAACGTCGGTGACGAACCGGGAACGCAGGCCGGCGTCGGCGCCGAGCGGCGATGAGTAGGGTGGCGTCGACAAACGAGAATGGAAACGCCATTCTCATCCGGCTGCGTCAGGTGGGACCGGTCAGACAGACAAGACGAGGAGGTCGCTGTGCCTTCGTTCAGGCGTAAGGCGTCGGTCACCGACGCCGGCTCGGCTCCGGTCAGCGGGCCGCCGACGGACAAGGCATCGCCCGCGGACGCGCAGGACCGGCCCGATCCGGCGCTCGCGCAGATCCTCGCCGAGGAAGCCGAGGCCGAAGCGGCCGAGGCGGAAGCGGCAGTGGCCGCCGCCCGCGCACGGGCGCGCGCGCTGCGGCTGCGCCGGCAGGCTCAGGAAGCCGAGGCATCCGCCGTCGAGCCCGTCGACGAACCCGCCGCAGCCGACGACGACGACGACGACGAGATCGTCTCCGTCCCCGACGCGGGCGAGACGCCCGCCGCCGGGACCGCTGCGGCGAACGACGCCGCCGCGGCCGACGACGACGCCGCCGCGGAGGACGAGCCGGTCGACATCGACGCTCCCGCGGAGGAGGCTGCCGAGACGCATTCGCGCCGGCGGCTCCACGTGGGAGTGCCGCTGCCGACCTGGAAGGGCGTCGCGCTGTTCCTCGCCGTGCTCTGCACGTTTGCGCTGCTGGCGGCCAGCGGCTACATGATCCGCGAGCACCGGCAGGCCGAGCGCGACGCGCAGCTCGCCGCCGAGTACACCGCCGCGGGCCGCCAGGCCGTCATCACCCTGATGTCCCTGGACTTCAACAAGGCCGAAGAGGGTGTGCAGCGCATCATCGACAACTCCACCGGCAAGTTCCGCGAGGACTTCCAGCAGCAGGCGGAGACCTTCGCCCAGGTGGCGCAGGACTCCAAGGTGATCACGGAGGTCACGGTGAACTCCGCGGCCGTCAGGACCATGACCGACGACACTGCGAATGTGATCGTGTCGGCGACGTCGCGCGTCACCAATGCGGCCGGTGCCAACAAGGACCCACGTGGATGGCGGTTGTCGGTCGACCTGGAGCGCGACGGCGACCAGGTGAAGATGTCGAGAGTCGAGTTCGTACCGTGACCAAAGACCAGACCGACACCGACGAGGCCCCCGTGGTCGAGGATCCACACAGCCGGGAACACACCCACTCCGAAGGCGCCGTGATCGCCGACGAGGAGACGACGGCGACGGAGCCCGAGAGCGGCGCCACCGAAGCCGACCGGCTCGAGGAGCACCTCGAGCTGTCGGGCCGCGGCGGCGGAAAGGCCAGGCGCGGAATGCGGGCGCGGATCGGCGTGATCGGTGTCGCGGCCGCACTGATCCTGTCGGCTGTGCTCGCGACGTGGCTGTACGTCTTCCAGTACCGCCCGCAGCAGCAGACGGATGCCGCCGCCGCCCAGGTCGCGCTGGATGCCGCGACCTCCGGAACGGTCGCCCTGCTGTCCTATTCGCCGGAGACGCTCGAACAGGACTTCGCGGCCGCCAAGACGCACCTCACCGGTGAGTTCCTGGACTACTACACCCAGTTCACGCAGACGATCGTCACCCCTGCCGCGAAACAGAAGCAAGTCAAGACCAGCGCGTCGGTGGCGCAGAGCGCGCTCGCGGAGATGCATCCCGAGAAGGCGGTGGCGCTGATCTTCGTCAACCAGACGACGGTGAGCAAGGAGAACCCGGACGGCGCGTACGCCGCCAGCAGCGTGAAGGTCGGCCTGACCAAGATCGACGGGAAGTGGCTGATCTCGTCCTTCGACCCGGTGTGACGTTCGCCGTGGAGTGATCCTGCGACTGCCGCATGAGGCGGTTCGCGCCGTCAGTCCTCCGCGTGCCGGTCGTGGTCCCAGCGCTCCAACCGCATCTGCAAATCGTAGAGTCCCAGTGCGGCCAGTGCAGTGGCGACCGATACGCACATCACGACAAGTGCACTCATCATTCGCCGGCTCCCGGGTCGTTGCTGTCGAGATCAGCGTATGAAGGCGGGCCGGCGGCGGCATGCGTAGTGGACTACCTGCGTGTGCGGCGCGGCCGACAGAAAGGACAAGCACGTGAGCAACGCCGAGCCAGTGGCCGGGACTGCGACACCGGCGCACCGGCTGCGCCGAATGGTGGGTCGTGACCCGCATCAGGAGAACCGGGCGGCCACCCCGCTGGAGTTGCTGTTCGACCTCACGTTCGTGGTGGCCTTCGGGATCGCCGCGTCCCAGTTCGCCCACCTGCTTGCCGAGGACCACGTCGCCGCGGGCCTGACCGGCTTCGCGTTCGCGACGTTCGCGATCTGCTGGGCCTGGATCAACTTCAGCTGGTTCGCTTCGGCGTTCGACACCGATGACTGGATCTACCGGCTGATGACGATGCTGCAGATGGTCGGCGTCATCATCCTGGCCCTCGGCCTTCCGCAGATGTTCGCCTCGATCGAGCACGGCGGTCACGTGGACAACGCGGTCCTGGTCGCCGGATACATCGTGATGCGGATCGCGCTGGTGGGGCAGTGGTTGCGCGCGGCGTCGGCGGATCCCGCGCGGCGTCAGGCCTGCCTGACGTACGCGGCGGCCGTGACTGTGGCCCAGATCGGTTGGGCCGCACAGATCTTCGTACAGACCTCGGTTGCGGTGTTCTTCCTGTGCACCGTGGTGCTGATCGCCGTGGAGCTGTCCGGCCCGTTCATCGCCGAGCGGCGGATGGGCGGAACCCCGTGGCACGTCCACCACATCGTCGAGCGCTACGGCCTGCTGGCGATCATCGCGCTCGGCGAGGGGGTGGTGGGCACCGTCGCGTCGATCTCGGCGGCCGTCGAGATCCAGGGCTGGTCCACCGACGCGGTGCTCGTCGCGGTCGCCGGCACCGGGCTGACCTTCGGCATGTGGTGGGTGTACTTCCTGGTGCCGCACGCCGATCTGCTGCACGCCGACCGCGGCACGTCGTTCTGGTTCGGTTACCTGCACATCCCGGTGTTCGGCGCCATCGTCGCCACCGGCGCGGGCCTGCACGCCGCCGCGTACTACATCGAGCATCACTCGGAACTCGGCGCCGCGCCGACGGTGGCCACCGTCGCGGTGCCCGTCGCCATCTACCTGGTCGGCCTGTACGCCATCTATGGGCTGGTGGCACGAACGTGGGACCTGTTCCACGGCGCCCTCGCCGCGGGCGCACTCGCGGTGCTGGCTGTGGCGGTGTGGCTGGCGATGACCGACGTGCCGATGGCGGTGTGCCTGCTGGCGGTGACGCTGGCGCCTGTGGTCGTGGTGGTCGGCTACGAGGTCACCGGGCACCGGCGCATGCCTGTGGCGGCAAGGACGGCCGGCGAGGCATGACAACCGGTTTGGCCCCGTCGCCGACGGGCTAGTCCACCCGGACACGGCGAAAGGAGTCACCATGCCGAAGACGGGTAAGGGCGGACAGGCCAAGAAGAGTGAACTGCCCAGCACGCTGAAGAAGTCGGAAGCCAAGGCGCAGCGCACCTTTGCGAAGGCGCACGACTCGGCTGCCGAGGAGTACGGCGAGGGCGAGCGCGCCCACCGGGTGGCCTACAGCGCACTGAAGCACAGTTACGAGAAGGTCGGCGACCACTGGGAGGCCAAGGCGGCCAAGGGGCCGTCGGATCAGCGCGCCCGCAGCGGCGGGCCGAACGCCAAGGGTGAGACTGCGGAAGGCGTCGACGCCAACGCGTCGAAGAAGCATCTCGTCGAGATCGCGCGACGCCTCGACATCTCCGGACGCTCGACGATGAGCAAGGACGAACTGGTGTCGGCGATCAAGAAGGCCAACCGGCGGGAGTCCGCGCGCAACCGCTGATCACCGGTCCGGAGCGGGATCCGCCTCGAAACTCTCGAGCAGCATCCGCTCCTGTTCCAGGCGCATCCTGCGCCGGGTCTTGCTGCGCGTGATGAGGATGCCGGTGGTGGCCAGCGCCCAGATCACGTACTGCGCCGTCCACGCCCACCGGAACGAATCGAACGAGTAGCCGCCGGTGGCGTCGAGAATGATCCCCATCGCCTGCATCACGAGCAGCGACGCGATGAACCCGCCCATGTTGACCATGCCCTGTGCGGTGCCCAGCGTGGCGCTCGGATTGAAGGTCCGCGCGAAGTCGAAGCCGACCATCGAGCCCGGTCCGCCGACCGAGATGACCACGACCAGCAGTATCAGCAGCCACAACGGAGCCGGGCCGGGCAACGCGAGCACCACCGTCCAGGCCAGCGCGTTGCTGCCGATGATGGCGAGCACCAGGCGGGACCGGCGATGCGGGTGGCGGCCGGTGAAGATGCCGATGACCACGCCCGCAGAGATCGCCGCGACCACCGACAGGCTCAGCAGCGTCCCTGCCATGCCGGCCGACAGGCCCTGCGCCACCGTCAGGTACGGCACCCCCCACATCAGCGCGAAGACCGTCACCGAGAACTGTGTGCCCATGTGGGTGAAGAAGCCGAGCCGGGTGCCCGGCCTCAGCCACACCGTCTTGACGCTGCCCACCAGCTCGCTCAGGGTGGCGGTCTTCGCCGGCCCGGCGCGTCCCGACGGAGTGTCCTTGACGACGAGCAGCGTGAGCACCATCGACAGCACACCGAGTGCGGCGACCGAGGTGTAGGCCGTCGTCCAGCCCGCGCCGGTGAGCACGGCCAGGAACGGCACCGCCGAGAGCACCTGCCCGAGCTGGCCGCAGATGCCGGTGAGCTGGGTGACCAGGGGGACCTGCCGGGGTGCGAACCAGTGCGGCACCAGGCGCAGCACCGAGATGAACGTCAGCGCGTCCCCGAGGCCGAGAACCGCCCTGGCGGCGATCGCCGACGGCAGGGACTCGCAGAATGCCAGCACCAGTTGACCGGACGCCATCAGCGCCGCGCCGCAGAGGATCAGCACCTTGGAGCCGTACCGGTCCAGCAGCACGCCGGCGGGCACCTGGGCGCCTGCGTAGACGACCACCTGCAGCACGACGAACGTGGACAGCACGCCCGGGCTCACGGTGAACCGGTCGGCGGCGTCGAGTCCGGAGACGCCGAGAGTGGTGCGGTCCAGCACCGCGACGATGTAGGCCAGGAGTCCGGTGGCCCACACGATCCAGGGGCGCACACCAAACCCTTCGTCGTGGCTCTCGGTCGAGCCGATTCTCGATATCCGCCTTCCATGGTGGCCACCGGCGGCCGGGGAATCCAATCCCGGTCCGGTGACGTCACTCACGGTGAATCGCTCGTCGGCCTAGAGAGTTGGCTGAAACTGCACGTCGATGCGTAGTAATCGGCAGCGATTTTGACAAATGTGCAGATTAACGACAGAAACCGGCTTCAAGATCGAGGGTTCAATTTACCGCACGTGGGTTCGCTCAGTACCGGTGTCACGGGTACAGTGTCGGCATGACGAACCGCGATGCCGGCTACCACCTGCCGCATGGCCGGCACGAAGGTGCGACGCGTTGAGCGAATACCGGCTCGAGGAACTCGCCGAACAGTCGGGGGTGAGTGCCCGCAACATCCGTGCCTACCGGGAGCGCGGGCTGCTCGACCCGCCTCGCCGGTCGGGCCGTTCGGCGTTGTACGACGACTCCCACCTCGCGCAGCTGGACACCATCAACCAGCTCCTGCGTCGGGGCTTCAACTCAGCCCACATCGCCGAGTTCTTCGCCGGCATGCGCGACGGCGCCGATCTCGCCGACATCCTCGGATTGCAGCGTGCGGTGCCTGCGCCGCGAACCGACGCGTCCGCCGCCGCCCCGGTCCCGTCCGCCCCGCGGAAGGACGCGCCGCTCGACATCGGTGTGGGGTCCGACGAGGCGCAACGGCTGCTCGAGCTGGGCATGGCCCGGCGGGTCGACGGCGCCGTCGCGCTCACCGACCCCGTGCTCAGCGAGATCGTCGCCCGCGCGGCGGACCAGATGCTCTACATCCGCGCGCTGCTGCGGATCGTCGAATCGACCCGACAGGACATCGACGTGCTGGCCGCCGCCGTCGTCACCGCGCTGGAGGAATGCCTGACGGCGCGCTTCGGACCGGCGCACCTGCCCGGCCCCGGCCAGCTTCCGGAGTACAGGCAGATCGTCCGGGACTACCGGGAGCTGGCCACCAGGCTCGTGGTCGGCCACCTCGACGCGGTGCTGCACCGTCAGATGGTGTCCACAGCGCCGGGCGCCCTCCTCGACGGGCAGTGGCCGCCGCACGGCTGAGCAAGGCGTGCCTGTTCAGCGTCTGATGCGCTGCCACCGCTCCACCCACTGGTCGTAGGTGGTGCAGTCGTCGCCACTGCCGTCCACACATTCCTTCTGCGGCGTGGTCCAGTAGTGGATCTTTGCGGCGAACTGCTCATCGGTGGCGTGATAGAGATCGCAGAAGTCGTATGCGGTGGTGTACTCACAGGCCAGGGACTGCGCGGGTGCCTCCCCGAAGTGCTCGGCGGCCTGGGCGTTGACCTCGGGTGAGGCGATCCAGTCCATCCACTTGTACATGCAGTGGGGGTGAGCGGCCTTCGACGAGATCATCCAGGTGTCCGACCAGCCGGTCGAGCCCTCCTTGGGCAGCACCGTGTTGACCTGGACCCGGTTGTTGGCGCCGATGGTGTTGGCGATCACCTGCCAGGTGGTGCCGATCACGGCGGCGCCCGACTCGAACGCCTGCACCTCGGTGGTGTAGTCCGACCAGTACAGCCCGACGTTCTCGCGTTGCGCCTCGAGCAGCTCGGCAGCGGCGTCGAGTTGCGGGACGGTCAGCGAATACGGATCGACGATGCCGAGTTCCGGCCGCGACTTGGCGAGATAGAGCGCCGCGTCGGCGATGTAGATGGGGGAGTCGTACGCGGTCACCCGGCCGCGGTACTCCGCCGCGTCGTCGAACACCGCCGCCCAGGAGTTCGGCGCATCGCGCACGACGCCGATGTTGTACATCAGCAGGTTCGCGCCCCACCCGTGCGGGATGCCGTACATCCGGCCGTCCACCGAATTCCACGGTTGATCCTTGAGGAACGGCGAGATGGTCTCGTAGTGGGGTACCAGCGCGGTGTTCACCGGCGCCACGTCCCCGGCGTGGATCAGCCGCAGCGTGGCGTCGCCGGAGGCCGAGACTCCGTCGTAGCGGCCGGTTCGCATCAGGTCGACCATCTCGTCGGAGGTGTGACCGATCGTGACGGTGGTGCGGCAGCCGGTCTGCTGCTCGAACGGCGTCACCCAGTCGACCGCGCTGTCGCTGCTGCCGTCCTCGGCGTAGCCGGCCCAGGCGATGAGGTCGAGTTCGCCCTCGCCGTCGCCGACGGCGGACAACGGTTCCAGATCAGGCGCGCGCGGGCCGTCGGTGGCGTCCGGTGACGATCCCGAGCAGGCGACCAGCAGCGCCGCGCACGCCGTCAGCGCGAAGCCGGCGCGAAGCAGCGTCGATACGGGCACCGTGAGAAAGGCCCTGGCGAAGGCACCGGAAGCGGCGGGGTTCACGTCGGATCCTCGCCGACCCGACCAACGGGCATGGTTCATGGTAGGAAACCGGCGCGCCGTACCGCAGGCCACTCGCCGTGGGATCGAGCAGGGGATTCCGCAGGTTGTGCCACTCCGATCAGCAATCCTGCTCGACGACGCGGCAGGAGTGATCCGCGCGGCCGACCTCCGCGCTTCCGGGGCGCTCGGAGCTATCCGGTACGTGGCCGACCGCAGGCCCGGCGCGCGTGGTTGCTGGAGTACAAACAGCAGGTCGCGCCGTTCCTGCGGGGCTGGGAGGCGGTGCTCGGCCGTCAGCGTGTCGGCGTCTACATGAACTCGAAGACCATCGGGTGGGCACTGCAGGACGGCCCCGGCGCCTGCTGCTGGCAGCACAACTGGGGTTCGCCCAGGCGGGTCGCACACCCGGCGACACCTCTGCACCGGGTGGAGATCGACACGCGTCAGGTTGGCGGCATCGGCGTCGACCTCAACCACGTTCTCGAGCCGCAATTCGGTCAGTGGGGCCGGAACCTTACTGACTAGTAATATTTCTAGCAAACTCCTGTGCGCCATCGCGAGGCGCGGGTGGACACTTCCGCGCCGAGTGTCGACCCATCCGACACTCGATCGGCCGCTCCGGCGGCCCGAAATTCTTAGATAACGATTGCATAACAATGCTGCTTTGAACAGCGCAGTTGTAGCTACTCGACCGTAACCACCTGCATGCAGGACGTTTGTCCCGCTTGCTGTCGCACGGCGAAGGGCGTCGCGTTATCTGGCGGTGGGTTACCCGGGCGTAGAACTCGCCAGTAACCAATTGCGGGCCGAAAGCACCCCTTCTTCTTATGCCACTCTTAGTGGGGTTGGACCGCCCGGACACGGACGGCCGCCAGCCCGGATTCGACGCAGAATCTTCCGCCGGCCCGACGCAGGGGAGCGCAGCCGGCGAGCCGACCACAGTCGGTCACGACCGCCAGTTCGACGAGCGAGACGACAAGCGCGCAGGCAGCGCCGAGGGAGATAGCAAGAGTGACGATTCACGAGCACGACCGGATGTCCACCGACCGCAGCGGCGATGTCGAGGCCACCAGATCCGCGCACGCGCTCGTCGACCGCCTCAACGCCGGCGAACCCTACGCGGTCGCCTTCGGCGGCCAGGGCAGCGCATGGCTCGACACGCTCGAGGAGCTGGTGTCCTCAGCAGGCATCGAGGGCGAACTCGCGACACTCGCCGGCGAGGCCGAACTGCTGCTCGAACCCGTCGCCAAGGAACTCGTCGTCGTCCGGCCGATCGGCTTCGAGCCGCTGGCCTGGGTCCGCGCGCTGGCCTCCGAGGAGCCACTGCCCACCGCCAAGCAGCTGACGTCGGCCGCGGTCTCCGTGCCCGGCGTGCTGCTCACCCAGATCGCCGCGGTGCGGGCGCTGGCCCGTCAGGGCATGGATCTGTACGCCACCCCGCCTGTCGCCGTCGCAGGGCACTCGCAGGGCGTGCTCGCCGTGGAGGCGCTCGCCGCCCGTGGCGCGAAGGATGTCGAGCTGCTCGCGCTGGCTCAGCTGATCGGTGCGGCCGGCACGCTCGTCGCCCGCCGGCGTGGCATCACCGTCCTCGGCGACCGGCCGCCCATGGTGTCGGTCACCAACGCCGATCCCGAGCGCATCTACGAACTCATCGAGGAATTCGCCCAGGACGTGCGCACCGTGCTGCCGCCGGTGCTGTCCATCCGCAACGGCAGGCGCTCGGTCGTCATCACCGGCACCCCCGAGCAGCTCTCCCGCTTCGAGCTGTACTGCGCCCAGATCTCGGAGAAGGAAGAGGCCGACCGCAAGAACAAGGTCCGCGGCGGCGCCGTGTTCGCACCTTCCTTCGACCCCGTGCAGGTCGAGGTCGGCTTCCACACGCCGCGCCTGTCGGACGGCGTCGACATCGTCGGCCGGTGGGCCGAGGCGGTCGGGATCGACGTCGACCTCGCCCGCGCCATGACCGAGGCGATCCTCGTCACCCAGGTCGACTGGGTCGACGAGATCACCGACCTGCACGAGGCAGGCGCCCGCTGGATCCTCGACCTCGGACCCGGCGACATCCTGACCCGGCTGACCGCCCCGGTGATCCGCGGACTGGGCATCGGCATCGTCCCCGCCGCCACCCGCGGCGGGCAGCGCAACCTGTTCACCGTCGGCGCGGTGCCCGAGGTGGCCCGGCCGTGGTCGAGCTACGCGCCGACGACCGTGCGGCTGCCGGACGGGTCGGTCAAGCTGTCGACGAAGTTCACCCGGCTGACCGGCCGCTCGCCGATCCTGCTCGCGGGGATGACGCCCACCACCGTCGATGCCAAGATCGTCGCCGCCGCAGCCAATGCCGGCCACTGGGCTGAGCTGGCCGGCGGTGGCCAGGTCACCGAGCCGATCTTCAACGACCGCATCGCCGAACTCACCGGGCTGCTCGAACCGGGCCGCTCCGTGCAGTTCAACTCGCTGTTCCTCGACCCGTACCTGTGGAAGCTGCAGGTCGGTGGCAAGCGCCTGGTGCAGAAGGCGCGCCAGGCGGGTGCGCCGATCGACGGCCTCGTCGTCACCGCGGGCATCCCGGAGCTCGAGGAGGCCGTCGACCTGATCGACGAGCTCAACTCCATCGGCATCGGCCACGTCGTGTTCAAGCCCGGCACCGTCGAGCAGATCCGCTCGGTCATCCGCATCGCCGCCGAGGTGCCCACCAAGCCGGTGATCGTGCACATCGAGGGCGGCCGCGCCGGCGGCCACCACTCCTGGGAAGACCTCGACGACTTGCTGCTGGCGACCTACTCGGAGCTGCGGTCGCGATCCAACATCACCATCTGCGTCGGCGGTGGCATCGGCACGCCCGAGCAGGCCGCCGAATACCTGTCCGGGCGCTGGTCGGAGTCCTTCGGCTTCCCGGCCATGCCCGTCGACGGCATCCTCGTCGGCACCGCGGCGATGGCCACCCTCGAGGCCACCACCAGCCCACAGGTCAAGCAGATGCTCGTCGAGACCCGTGGCACCGAGACATGGGTGGGCGCCGGAAAGGCGCAGGGCGGCATGGCCTCCGGCCGCAGCCAGCTCGGCGCCGACATCCACGAGATCGACAACGCCGCCTCACGCTGCGGACGCCTGCTCGACGAGGTGGCCGGCGACGCCGACGCCGTCGCCGACCGGCGCGACGAGATCATCGCGGCGATGGCCGTGACGGCGAAGCCCTACTTCGGCGACGTCGGCGAGATGACCTACCTGCAGTGGCTTCAGCGCTACGTCGAGCTCGCCATCGGGGACGGCAGCAGCAACGCCGACTCGAGGACCCCGGGCTCGCCGTGGCTGGACATCACCTGGCGGGACCGCTTCGAGCAGATGCTGCAGCGCGCCGAGGCCCGGCTGCACGCCGTCGACTCCGGCGAGATCCCCACGCTGTTCCCCGAAGGCCGGCTGCTCGAGGAGCCCGAGGCGGCGATCGCCGCACTCGTGAAGCGTTACCCGGACGCCGCGACGGTGCAGCTGCACCCGGCCGACGTGCCGTTCTTCGTCCAGCTCTGCAAGACGCTCGGCAAGCCGGTTAATTTCGTGCCGGTGATCGACAAGGACGTCCGCCGCTGGTGGCGCAGCGACTCGCTGTGGCAGGCCCACGACGCCCGCTACTCCGCCGACCAGGTGTGCATCATCCCCGGCACCGCCGCCGTCGCCGGAATCACCCGGGTCGACGAGCCCGTCGGCGAGCTGCTCGACCGCTTCGAGCAGGCCGCTGTGGACCAGGCGCTCGCCCGCAACGGCGACCCGGCGCCGGTGCTGTCCCGCCGTCAGGGCCGTGCCGACGTCACCGGTCCGCTCGCCGCGCTGCTCGACGCGCCCGACGTGCTGTGGGCCGGCCGCACCGCGACCAACCCGGTGCACCGCATCGCCGAGCCGCGGGACTGGCAGGTGCGTGAAGGCCAGACGGTCGCGACCCACGCGTCCACCGGTGCGCGCATCACCGTCGCCGACGACCAGCACGTCGTCCTCAGCGTGCCGCTCTCGGGCACCTGGATCGAGATCCGCTTCACCCTCACCGATGTCGTCCGCAGCGGCGGAGCGCCGCTGGTGTCCACCGAGGACGCCGCCACCGCCATGCGTGCGGTGCTCGCCATCGCCGCGGGCGTCGACGGCCCCGATGCCCTGCCGCCGGTCTCCGGTGGCTCGGCGACGGTCACCGTGGGCTGGGATCCCGAGCAGGTGGCCGACCACACCGGTGTGACCGCCACCTTCGGCGCCCCGCTGGCGCCCACTCTGACGGTGGTGCCCGACGCCCTCGTCGGCCGCTGCTGGCCCGCCGTGTTCGCCGCCGTCGGTTCCGCGGCCACCGACTCCGGATTCCCGGTCGTCGAGGGCCTGCTGAGCCTGGTGCACCTCGACCACGCCGCCCGCCTGGAGGCGCCGCTGCCCACCGAGGTGGCCGAATTGACCGTCACCGCAACAGCTTCGGTGGCCACCGACACCGAGGTGGGCCGCGTCGTCCCGGTCGCCGTCACGGTGACCACCGCCGACGGCACCGTGGTGGCCACGCTCGAGGAGCGGTTCGCCATCCGCGGCCGCACCGGTGCGGCCGAACTGACCGACCCGGTCCGGGCGGGCGGAGCCGTCTCCGGCAACGCCACCGACACGCCGCGTCGCCGCCGTCGCGACGTCAGCGTCGGCGCCCCGGTCGACATGCGGCCGTTCGCGGTCGTCTCCGGCGACCACAACCCGATTCACACCGACCGCGCCGCCGCGCTGCTCGCTGGGCTGGAATCGCCCATCGTGCACGGGATGTGGCTGTCGGCGGCCGCCCAGCACGTCGTCACCGCGACCGACGGCAAGGCCGTCCCGCCGGCCCGCCTCATCGGCTGGACCGCCCGGTTCCTCGGCATGGTGTTGCCCGGCGACGAGATCGAGTTCCGCGTCGACCGCGTCGGAATCGACGTCGGCGCAGAGGTTCTCGAGGTCACCGCCAAGGTCGACAACAACCTGGTGATGTCGGCGACCGCGCGGCTGGCCGCGCCGAAGACCGTCTACGCCTTCCCCGGCCAGGGCATCCAGCACAAGGGCATGGGCATGGAGGTCCGTGCCCGGTCCAAGGCGGCCCGCAAGGTGTGGGACTCCGCGGACAAGTTCACCCGCGAGACCCTCGGCTTCTCGGTGCTGCACGTGGTGCGCGACAACCCGACCAGCCTCATCGCCTCCGGAGTGCACTACCAGCATCCCGAGGGCGTGCTCTACCTGACGCAGTTCACCCAGGTCGCGATGGCGACGGTGGCGGCCGCCCAGGTGGCCGAGATGCGTGAGCAGGGCGCGTTCGTCGAGGGCGCCATCGCCTGCGGGCACTCCGTCGGCGAGTACACCGCGCTGGCGTGCGTCTCCGGTGTCTACGAACTGGAGGCGCTGCTCGAGGTGGTGTTCCACCGCGGCAGCAAGATGCACGACATCGTGCCGCGCGACGAGCAGGGCCGGTCCAACTACCGGCTGGCCGCGATCCGGCCGTCGCAGATCGACCTGCCCGACGCCGACGTCACGGCGTTCGTCGACGAGATCGCCGCGCGCACCGGCGAATTCCTGCAGATCGTGAACTACAACCTGCGTGGATCGCAGTACGCCATCGCCGGCACCGTGCGCGGCCTCGAGGTGCTCGAGGAAGAGGTCGAACGGCGCCGCGAGATCAGCGGCGGCAAGCGGTCCTTCATCCTCGTGCCGGGTATCGACGTGCCGTTCCACTCGTCGGTGCTGCGGGTCGGCGTGGCCGATTTCCGCCGCTCGCTGGAGCGCGTCATGCCGCGCGACGCCGATCCCGACCTGCTGATCGGCAAGTACATCCCCAACCTGGTGCCCAGGCCGTTCACGCTGGATCGCGACTTCATCCAGGAGATCCGCGATCTGGTGCCCGCCGAGCCGCTCGACGAGATCCTCGCCGACTACGACACCTGGCGTAACGAGAAGCCGCGCGAGCTGTGCCGCAAGGTCGTGATCGAGCTGCTGGCCTGGCAGTTCGCCAGCCCGGTGCGGTGGATCGAGACCCAGGACCTGCTGTTCATCGAGGAGGCCGCGGGCGGCCTCGGCGTCGAGCGGTTCGTCGAGCTCGGCGTGAAGTCCGCGCCGACCGTGGCGGGCCTGGCGACCAACACGCTGAAGCTGCCCGAGTACTCGCACAGCACGGTGGAGGTGCTCAACTCAGAGCGCGACGCCGCGGTGCTGTTCGCCAACGACACCGATCCCGAGCCCGAGCCCGAGGTCGACGACGCCCCGGCCGCACCCGCCGGCGAGGCTCCGGCGGCAGCCGCGCCCGCGCAGGCCGCTCCGGCGGCGCCGTCGGGTGGCCCGCGTCCCGACGACCTGAGCTTCGACGCCGCGGACGCGACGGTGGCGCTGATCGCCCTCTCGGCCAAGATGCGCCTCGATCAGATCGAGGGGCTGGACTCCATCGAGTCGATCACAGACGGTGCGTCGTCGCGGCGCAACCAGCTGCTGGTCGACCTCGGCTCGGAGCTGAACCTCGGCGCGATCGACGGTGCGGCCGAGGCCGACCTCGCCGCGCTGAAGGGACAGGTCACCAAGCTGGCCCGCACCTACAAGCCGTTCGGCCCGGTGCTCTCGGATGCGATCAACGACCAGTTGCGCACCGTGCTCGGCCCGTCCGGCAAGCGCCCGGCCTACATCGCCGAGCGGGTGAAGAAGACCTGGGAGCTCGGCGACGGCTGGGTCAAGCACGTGACCGTCGAGGTGGCGCTGGGCACCCGTGAGGGCAGCAGCGTGCGCGGCGGCGGTCTGGGCGGACTGCACGAGGGTGCGCTCGCCGACGCCGCGTCGGTGGACAAGGTCGTCGACGGCGCCGTGACGGCGGTGGCCGCACGCAAGGGTGTCTCCGTGACGCTCCCGTCGGCCGGCGGCGCCGCGGGCGGTGTGGTCGATTCCGCCGCGCTCGGTGAGTTCGCCGAACAGGTCACCGGTCGCGACGGCGTGCTGGCTTCGGCCGCCCGCCTGGTCCTCGACCAGCTCGGCCTCGACAAGCCGGTCACCGCGCCCGAGTCCGCGAGCGACGCGGAGCTCATCGACCTGGTCACCACCGAACTCGGCTCCGACTGGCCGCGGCTGGTCGCACCCGTCTTCGACGGTCGCAAGGCGGTCGTCTTCGACGACCGCTGGGCGAGCGCCCGTGAGGATCTGGTGAAGATCTGGCTGGCCGAGGAGAACGACGTCGACGCCGAGTGGCCGCGACTGGCCGAACGGTTCGAGGGCGCCGGCCACGTGGTGGCCACCCAGGCGAACTGGTGGCAGGGCAAGGCACTGGCGGCGGGCCGCAACGTGCATGCATCGCTGTTCGGCCGGATCGCCGCCGGGGCGGAGAACCCGGGCCGCGGCCGCTACAGCGACGAGGTCGCGGTGGTGACGGGCGCCTCGAAGGGCTCGATCGCCGCATCGGTGGCCGCGCAGCTGCTCGAGGGCGGGGCGACGGTGATCGCCACCACCTCGCGCCTCGACGACGCCCGGCTGGAGTTCTACAAGTCGCTCTACCGCGACAGTGCGCGCTTCGGCGCGACGCTGTGGGTGGTGCCGGCGAACATGGCCTCCTACAACGACATCGACGCACTGGTGTCGTGGGTCGGCTCGGAGCAGACCGAGAGCCTCGGGCCGCAGTCGATCCACCTCAAGGACGCCCAGACGCCGACGCTGCTGTTCCCGTTCGCCGCGCCGAAGGTGGCCGGCGACATGTCGGAGGCCGGTTCGCGCTCCGAGATGGAGATGAAGGTGCTGCTGTGGGCCGTGCAGCGGCTCATCGCCGGCCTGTCGGGCATCGGCGCCGAGCGCGACATCGCGTCGCGGCTGCACGTGGTGCTGCCCGGCTCACCGAACCGCGGCATGTTCGGCGGTGACGGCGCCTACGGCGAGGCCAAGTCCGCACTCGATGCGCTGGTCACCCGCTGGAAGGCCGAATCATCCTGGGCGCAGCGGGTTTCGCTGGCGCACGCGCTGATCGGCTGGACCAAGGGCACCGGCCTGATGGGTCACAACGACGCCATCGTGGGTGCCGTCGAGGAAGCCGGCGTCACCACCTACACCACCGCCGAGATGGCCTCGATGCTGTTGGCGCTGTGCGACATCGACGCGAAGGTGTCCGCGGCCCGCGAGCCGCTCGAGGTCGACCTCACCGGCGGCCTCGGCGACGTCGAGCTCGACATGGCGGCGCTGGCGGCCAAGGCGCGCGAGGAGATGACCACCGAGACGCTGCCGGAGGACGGGCCAACACCGGGCACCATCGCCGCGCTGCCCGCGCCGCCGCGGCTGGACGGCCCGGCGCCCGCACCGGAGTGGGCCGACCTCGACGTCGACCCCGCGGACCTCGTGGTGATCGTCGGCGGCGCCGAACTCGGGCCCTACGGTTCGTCGCGGACCCGCTTCGAGATGGAGGTCGACAACGAACTGTCGGCCGCAGGCGTTCTCGAGCTGGCGTGGACGACCGGCCTGATCACCTGGGAGGACGACCCGAAGCCGGGCTGGTACGACGCCGCCTCCGGTGACCTGGTTCCCGAGGAGGAGCTCGTCGAGCGCTATCACGACACCGTCGTGGAGCGTTGCGGCATCCGCGAATTCGTCGACGACGGCGCGATCGACCCCGATCACGCCTCGCCGCTGCTGGTGAGCGTGTTCCTGGACAAGGACTTCTCGTTCGTCGTGTCCTCCGAGGACGAGGCCCGCGCGTTCGTCGAGTTCGATCCCGAGCACACCGTGGTGCGCCCAGTCCCGGACTCGGCCGACTGGCAGGTGATCCGCAAGGCGGGCACCGAGATCCGGGTGCCGCGCAAGACCAAGCTGTCGCGCACAGTCGGCGCGCAGATCCCCACCGGCTTCGATCCCACGGTGTGGGGCATCACGCCCGACATGGCCAACTCGATCGACCGGGTGGCGCTGTGGAACATCGTCGCCACGGTCGATGCGTTCCTGTCGGCGGGCTTCAGCCCGACCGAGTTGATGCGCTGGGTGCACCCGAGCCTGGTGGCCAGCACGCAGGGCACCGGCATGGGCGGCATGACGTCGATGCAGACCATGTATCACGGCAACCTGCTGGGCCGGAACAAGCCGAACGACATCCTGCAGGAGGTGCTGCCGAACGTCGTGGCCGCGCACGTCGTGCAGTCCTACATCGGCTCCTACGGCGCGATGATCCACCCGGTCGGCGCGTGCGCCACCGCGGCGGTGTCGGTCGAGGAAGGCGTCGACAAGATCCGGCTCGGCAAGGCCGAACTCGTGGTCGCCGGCGGCTTCGACGACCTGACGCTCGAGGCGATCATCGGCTTCGGTGACATGGCAGCCACCGCCGACACCCAGATGATGCGCGCCAAGGGGATCAGCGATTCGAAGTTCTCCCGTGCCAACGACCGGCGCAGGCTCGGCTTCGTCGAGGCCCAGGGCGGCGGCACGATCCTGCTGGCCCGCGGTGACCTTGCGGTGAAGATGGGTCTGCCGGTGCTGGCGGTCGTCGGCTACGCGCAGAGCTTCGCCGACGGTGTGCACACCTCCATCCCGGCACCGGGACTCGGCGCGCTCGGCGCCGGTCGCGGCGGCAGGGACTCGGTGCTGGCCCGCTCGCTGGCCAAGCTGGGCGTCGGCGCCGACGACATCGCGGTGATCTACAAGCACGACACCTCGACGCTGGCCAACGATCCCAACGAGACCGAGCTGCACGAGCGGCTCGCGGACTCGATGGGCCGGTCGGCGGGGGCGCCGCTGTTCATCGTCAGCCAGAAGACGCTCACCGGCCACGCCAAGGGCGGTGCCGCGGTGTTCCAGATGATGGGCCTGTGCCAGGTGCTGCGCGACGGCGTCATCCCGCCGAACCGCAGCCTGGACTGCGTCGACGACGAGATGGCCACCTCCGGGCACTTCGTCTGGCCGCGCGAGACGCTGCGGCTGGGGGAGAAGTTCCCGCTGAAGGCCGGCCTGGTGACCAGCCTGGGCTTCGGGCACGTGTCCGGGCTCATCGCGCTGGTGCACCCGCAGGCGTTCCTCGCCACGCTCGATCCCGAGCAGCGCGAGGACTACAGCCGCCGCGCGGACCAGCGCACGCTCGCCGGCCGTCGCCGGCTGGCGTCGGCGATCGCCGGCGGTCGCCCGATGTACGAGCGGCCCGCGGACCGGCGCTTCGGCCACGACGGGTCGGAGAAGCGGCAGGAGGCGGCGATGCTGCTCGACGCGGCGTCGAGGCTCGGTGACGGCGACGTGTACGGCCGATGAGCGCTTGCGCGAAGAGCAACCAGCACCGATGAGCACACAGGCGTGGGCTAGGGTCGCTGCGTGGCGATAGTGGGTGTGGGCATCGACCTGGTCTCCATCCCGGAGTTCGCCGAACAGGTCGACCGCCCGGGCACGGTGTTCTCCGAGACGTTCACGCCGGGGGAGCGCCGGGACGCCGCGGACAAGAGTTCGTCGGCGGCCCGGCACCTGGCGGCCCGGTGGGCGGCCAAGGAGGCCGTGATCAAGGCGTGGTCGGGATCGCGGTTCTCCAAGCGGCCCGCGCTGCCGGAGGGGATCCACCGCGACATCGAGGTCGTCACCGACATGTGGGGCCGGCCGAAGGTGCGGCTGTCGGGTGACATCGCCAAGCATCTGCAGGACGTGACGATCCACGTGTCGCTGACCCACGAGGCCGACACGGCCGCGGCAGTGGCGATCCTGGAATCCGCCGACTAGTCCTTCCCCGCGAGCGTGCCACTACCCTCGTCGCCATGAGTGATGTCGTCGAGCGCGTCCGCGACGTGCTGCCGTCGGTGCGCGCCGACCTCGAGGAACTGGTCCGCATCGAGTCGGTGTGGGCCGATCCGGCGCGCCGCCCCGAGGTCCAGCGCAGCGCGGAAGCGGTGTCGAAGCTGTTGTCGGAGGCCGGATTCGATGACGTCCGCATCGTCAGCGAGGGCGGCGCCCCGGCCGTCATCGCCCGCCATCCGGCGCCTCCCGGTGCGCCGACGGTGTTGCTCTACGCCCATCACGACGTGCAACCCGAGGGCGATCACTCGCAGTGGCGCACAACGCCGTTCGATCCCACCGAACGCGACGGGCGGCTGTACGGCCGCGGCACCGCCGACGACAAGGCGGGTATCGCGACGCATCTGGCCGCATTCCGGGCGCACGGCGGCGCCCCTCCCGTCGGGGTGACGGTGTTCGTGGAGGGCGAGGAGGAGTCCGGGTCGCCATCCCTAGGAGCCCTGCTCGAGGCGCACAAAGATCTGCTCGCCGCCGACGTCATCGTGATCGCCGACTCGGACAACTGGAGCACCGAGGTACCGGCGCTGACGGTGTCGCTGCGCGGGCTGGCCGACTGCGTGGTCGAGGTCGCCACCCTGGACCACGGCCTGCACTCGGGCCTGTGGGGCGGCGTCGTGCCGGACGCGTTGTCGGTGCTGGTGCGCCTGCTGGCAGGCCTGCACGACGATGAGGGCAACGTAGCGGTCGGAGGCCTGCACGTCGGCAGCGCCGCCGACGTGGACCGCGGCCCCGACTGGGTGCGCGCCGAGACGGGTCTGCTCGACGGCGTCGCCGAGATCGGTTCGGGCTCTGTGGTGCAGCGGCTGTGGGCCAAGCCCGCGATCACGGTGATCGGCATCGACACGACGCCGATCGACAAGGCCTCCAACACGCTGATCCCGCGGGCGCGCGCCAAGGTCAGCATGCGCGTCGCCCCAGGCGGCGACGCCCGTGCCCACCTCGACGCGCTGACCCGCCATCTCGAAGCGCACGTCCCGTGGGGCGCGCACGTCACCGTCACGCCCGGCGACGTCGGTCAGCCCTACGCCATCGACGCCGCAGGCCCGGTCTACGAGGCCGCGCGCGCCGCGTTCCGTGAGGCGTGGGGCAGTGAACCGGTGGACATGGGGATGGGCGGCTCGATCCCGTTCATCGCCGAGTTCGCCGCGGCGTTCCCGTCGGCGGCGATCCTGGTCACCGGCGTCGAGGACCCGGGGACGCAGGCGCACAGCGTCAACGAGAGCCTGCACCTCGGGGTGTTCGAACGGGCGGCCACCGCCGAGGCGCTGCTGCTGGCGAAACTGGGCGGAAGCGACGCGACCGGCAGCTAGACCGACAGGTCGCGCCGCAGCTTGGCGACGTGCCCGGTGGCCCGGACGTTGTACTGCGCCTCGGCGATCCTGCCGTCCTCGTCGACGACGAAGGTCGAGCGGATGACGCCCTGAACGGTCTTGCCGTACATCGTCTTCTCCCCGAACGCCCCCCACGCGGTGAGCACCGCCTTGTCGGGATCGGACAGCAACGGGAACGTCAGGCCCTCCTGGTCCCGGAACTTCGCCAGCTTGGCCGGCTTGTCGGGGGAGATGCCCACCACGTCGAGGCCGGCGCCGTTGAGCTCACCGAGGCTGTCGCGGAAGTCGCACGCCTGCTTGGTGCAACCAGGCGTCGAGGCGGCCGGGTAGAAGTACACGATGACCTTGCGGCCCTTGTAGTCCGACAGCGCGACGGTGTTGCCGTCGGCGTCGGGCAGGCTGAACGACGGCGCCGTGTCGCCGACCTCGAGACGAGGAGTCTGTGGCATGCGTCTGGGTAACCCTTCTGTCGGCCGGTGCCCACCGATGGACACCGGCTGATCTAGGGTAGTGCGGCAGAGCAGCGACCGAGGTGGAGGCAGACGTGGCGGACCGAGATCCCGACACCATCAAGCAGGACATCGACCAGGCCCGCGATCAACTGGCCGCCACGGTGGACTCGCTCGCCGAGCGCGCGAACCCACAGCGCGTCGCCAACGACGTCAAGGCCGGTCTGATCCGTTTCGTGAAGACGCCCGCGGTGGCGGCGTCACTCGCGGGCGTTGGTGTGGTGGTCGTGCTGGTGATCGTGCGCAGGTCGCGGCGCTGACGCGCTGATCAGCGGCGCCGGCCGGACAACAGCCAGTCGGCGATCGTCAACCGTGGCGGATTGGCGCGACGGCCGAGCCTGCTGCAGCTGTGCACGTACAGCGGGGCAGCTACCTCGTCGTCCGGCGTCGAGGCAGGTGTGCTCGCCGCCCGGGGTGCGCCTGCAGTGGACATCAGCTAAGCCTTCGATCTCGTCGGTGACCGCTGACCGAACCGTGTCGTGGAGTAGTCAGCTAACTCGATGGTAGCAGCAGGTCCGGTGGTGAGGGTCGTTTGACTGCGAAAATGTGACTTGCCTGACGTGACCCGCAACTGTTTACCGGTAGTGGACATACCGCCGGTGTGCGCCCGCTCAGTGAACTGCAGCACATTAGGGGCCGTCGGGCGCGGCGGCGGTTGACAAATTGTCGCAAACGTCAACCGCAAAGTGGGCGAGTGTGACCTGCGCGGAACGGTGATCGGCGGCATCGTGCGCGGCGGCCAGAGGTGCCTGTGACACGGCCCGCAGTGGGCAGACCCGGGAGAAGGGGGCAGTGCGGGCTCGAACGCCCGCACCGCACCTGAGGAAAACGAGTGCGCCGTCAGGGTTTCGAACCCCGGACCCGCTGATTAAGAGTCAGCTGCTCTACCAACTGAGCTAACGGCGCGCGACAGCGAGAGTAACAGTTCGGGTGGCGGGGTACGAAATCAGTTCGGGACCTGAGGGACGGCTCAGCGCGAATGAGCCGTTGACCGACTTTGCCCTTAGACTATTGCCAATAAGTCGTCGTTACCGACCGTAGGTCGTGAGGTGGAGGAGAGAATGAGGCAGGTCCGAGCCGTAACCGGTCCGCGTAAGAACCGGGTTTGGTGGCTGGCCATCGCCCTGATCCCCGTGCTCGCACTGGGCCTGAGCGGCTGCGGCGGGGAGTCGGCGCCACAGCAGCCCCAGGTGATCTCCGAGAAGGGCACCCCGTTCGGCGACCTGCTGATGCCGAAGCTGACGGCGTCGGTCACCGACGGCGCGGTGGGCGTGGCCGTCGACACTCCGGTCACCGTCAGCGCCGAGGGCGGTGTGCTCGGCGCGGTCAACATGACCAACGAGGACGGTGAACCGGTCGCCGGTCAGCTCAGCCCCGACGGGCTGTCGTGGGCGACCACCGAGCCGCTGGGCTACAACAAGCGCTACTCGCTCAGCGCGGAGTCGCTGGGCCTCGGCGGGGCCACCAGCAGGGAGATGAGCTTCGAGACGCACTCGCCCGAGAATCTCACCATGCCGTACGTGCTGCCCAACGACGGCGAGGTCGTCGGCGTCGGCCAGCCGATCGCGGTGCGCTTCGACGAGAGCATCCCGAACCGGCTCGCGGCCCAGCGTGCGATCACCGTCAAGACCACGCCGCCGGTGGAGGGCGCGTTCTACTGGCTCAGCAACCGCGAAGTCCGTTGGCGCCCAGCGCAGTACTGGAAGCCCGGCACCACCGTCGACGTCGCCGTGAACACCTACGGTGTCGACCTCGGTGACGGACTGTTCGGCCAGGAGAACGTCAAGACCCGATTCACCATCGGCGACGAGGTCATCGCGACCGCCGACGACAACAACAAGACACTGACCGTCCGCCGCAACGGCGAAGTGGTCAAGACGATGCCGATCTCGATGGGCAAGAACAGCACCCCGACGAACAACGGCACGTACATCATCGGGGACCGGTACTCCCACCTGGTGATGGACTCGTCGACCTACGGTGTGGCGGTCAACTCGCCGAACGGGTACCGCACCGAGGTCGACTGGGCCACTCAGATGTCCTACAGCGGCATCTACGTGCACGGGGCGCCGTGGTCGGTGGGCAGCCAGGGCTACAGCAATGTCAGCCACGGCTGCATCAACGTCAGCACGTCGAACGCCCGGTGGTTCTACGACAACACCAAGCGCGGTGACATCGTCGAGGTGGTGAACACCGTCGGCTCCGTCCTGCCCGGCACGGACGGACTCGGCGACTGGAACATTCCGTGGAGCCAGTGGAAGGACGGCAACGCCGCCATCTGATCCGTGGACCGACGACGAGGCCCGCGCCGCGGGCCCGAGAAGCTGGGAGTGTCCGATTACAGCGGGACCGCGACGAGCTGTGCAGCGTTGACCGCGCGCCGGGCCTGGCATGGCTGAACAGTCGGTGGCCGCCCCGCCGGTGGACCCTTCGGTAGCCGCCCCGCGGGCGAACCTGGCGGTGATCTGCGCCATCTTCTTCTGTTCGGGCGTCCCGGCGCTGATCTACCAGCTCGTCTGGCAGCGCTCGCTGTTCACGATCTACGGCATCAACGTCGAGAGCGTCACGGTGGTGGTGACGGCGTTCATGCTCGGGCTGGGCCTCGGGAGCTTCGCGGGCGGGCGGCTGTCGCGGCTGGGCCTCCCGCTGCTCGGCGTGTTCGGGGCCGTCGAGATCGGCATCGGCGTCTTCGGCTTCTTCTCGCTGGGCCTGTTCCACGCCGTGGGCGAGTTGACCCTTCAGATGAGCGCGCCGCTGACCGCGCTGTTCACGTTCCTGCTCGTGCTTATCCCCACGCTGTTGATGGGCGCCACGCTGCCTCTGCTGACGGCGCACCTGGTGAAGCACTCGGGAAACGTGGGGCGCAGTGTCGGGCTGCTGTACTTCGTCAACACCCTCGGCAGCGCCTTCGCCTGCTTCATCGTCGCGGCGTTCCTGATGCGTCTGCTGGGACAGCAGGGCGCCGTCACGCTCGCCTGCGGCCTCAATCTGGCCGTCGGTGTCGGCGCCCTGATCGCCCAGGTGAGGTCGCCAAGGGCCGGCGTCGCGCCCGGCGGGCGGCTGACGCAGTTCAACACTCGCGGTTTCTGGTTCGCGCTGCTGCTGTCGGCGCTCTGCGGCTACATCGCACTGAGCTACGAGATCCTCTGGTACCGCGTCTACTCGTTCGCATCCGGCGGCGTCGCGCAGGCCTTCGCGTTGCTGCTCGGCTGCTACCTGCTCGGCATCGCGCTCGGCGCCCTGGCCAGCCGGCGCTTCTGCCGTGAGCCGGCTGCCGGCGAGCAGGTGGCTTCGCTGTCCGGCTTCGTGCTGTTCGCCAATCTCGCCAGCTATCTGCTGGTGCCGGCGGCGGCGCTGATCACCAGCGTGCTGCACTGGGGCGCCTCGTTGCCGCTGGTGGCCGTCGCCGCGGGCCTGCTTGGCGCGATCTTCCCGCTGATCTGCCATATCGCCATCGCGCCGGACGCCCGCGCGGGGGAGGGACTGAGCTACCTCTACCTCGCCAACATCGCAGGTTCGGCGCTGGGCAGCCTGATCACCGGCTTCGTGCTGATGGATCACTGGACCCTCGGCGGCATCTCGCTTTTCC
Source organism: [Mycobacterium] manitobense (assembly GCF_025821665.1). Taxonomy (GTDB): domain Bacteria; phylum Actinomycetota; class Actinomycetes; order Mycobacteriales; family Mycobacteriaceae; genus Mycobacterium; species Mycobacterium arseniciresistens. The sequence goes on along the minus strand of NZ_JACKSJ010000235.1, from coordinate 151,770 downwards.
TGGCGCTGCTCGGCATCGCGCTCTCGCTCGTGCTCCTGCTGGCCGCCAGAGGCCGTACGCGCCAGAAGAAGGTGCTGACCACGCGCGCTGCGGCCATCGCGCTGACGGCGGTGGTGATCGTCTTCGTGCAGCCATGGCTCTTCGACGGTGTCTATGAGCGGCTCTACTTCAAGGACGACTATGCGGGACAGCGCTTCGCGCACCTGGCCGAGAACAAGAGCGGCGTGGTCAGTGTCACGCAGGACGGCGAGATCCAGGGCGGCGGTGTCTACGACGGCAACTTCTCCACCGACCTGGTGGACGACCGCAACCTGATCGTCCGCGCCTACGCCCTGAGCCTGCTGCACGAAGCGCCGCGCGACGTGTTGATGATCGGGCTGTCGTCCGGTTCCTGGGCGCAGGTGATCGCGAACAATCCACAGGTCGAGAACCTGACCGTGGTGGAGATCAATCCGGCTTACCTGAACGTCATGAAGAACTACCCCGGCGAGGCCGGCGTTCTGGACAACCCGAAGATGAACGTCGTCATCGACGACGGCAGGCGCTGGCTGGCCCGCAATCCCGACCGCAAGTTCGACTTCATCGTGCAGAACACCAGCTTCAACTGGCGCGCACACGCCACCGACCTGCTGTCGAAGGAGTATCTCGACCTGGTCCGCGGCCACCTCAAGCCCGGCGGGGTGTCTTTCTACAACACGACCGGGTCGGCCGAAGCGCAGCGCACCGGTGCGCTCGAATACCCGAACGCACTGCGCTTCATCAATTTCATGGCCGTCAGCGAATCGCCGATCGCGGTCGACCGCCGCCGCTGGGAGCGCGTTCTGCGCGAGTACCGCATCGAAGGCAGGCCCGTCTTCGACCTCGCCGACACGAAGCACCAGGCGCGCCTCGATGAAGTCCTGGCCCTGACCGACTCGCTCTCGGCCGGCTACGGCCCTGCCAAGAAACCCGGCGAGAACATGGAGACCCGCGAGGGCATCCTGGCTCGCACCGAGGGTGCGCCGACGATCACCGACGACAACATGACCACCGAGTGGGGCTTCAACTGAAGCGGGACACCCGGACAAAGCACACCGCCCCACCTGCCACAGGCAGGTGGGGCGGTGTCTCTTCGGGGTGGCTGACGGGACTCGAACCCGCGACATCCAGGATCACAACCTGGTGCTCTACCAACTGAACTACAGCCACCATCGCCGCAGTGCCCATCGGGAACCCGGGGGCATTCGCGGCGTCGTCGATACTAGCCGCTCGATGCCTCGTCGGCCGAATCGTTATCGCTCGCGTCGGTGCCCGGGGGGCCCAGCTCGGCGGCGATGGCGGCGATGTCGCTGGTCGACGGGCCCGGCGGCGTGACGAACGCGGTGCGGCGGTAGTAGCGCAGCTCGCGGATCGACTCGTGGATGTCGGCGAGCGCCCGGTGCGCCAGGCCCTTCTCCGGCTGGCCGAAGTAGATCCGCGGGTACCACCGCCGGCACAGCTCCTTGATCGAGCTGACGTCGATCATCCGGTAGTGCAGGTACTCGTCGAGTTCGGGCATGTCGCGGGCGATGAAGCCGCGGTCGGTGGCGATGGAGTTGCCGCACAGCGGTGCGGTCTTGGCCTGCTTGACGTGTCCGCGGATGTAGTCGAGCACGAGGCGCTCCGCGGTGGCCAGGTCGACGGTGGCGGCCCGCACCTCCTCGGTGAGACCCGACCGCTTGTGCATCTGGGCGACGACGTCGACCATCGAGTCGAGCGCCTCGTCGGGCGCATGGATGACCACGTCGAGGCCGTCGCCGAGGATGTTCAGGTCGGCATCGGTGACCAGCACCGCGATCTCGATGAGCCGGTCGGACCTCAGGTTCAGTCCGGTCATCTCGCAGTCGATCCACACCAGTTCTTCGCGCACAGCGCTCCACAGTATTCGCACCCCCGCTGGACCGGCGGCCGTACCCGTCGGGACCGTGATCTTGGCAAGTACTGTGTGGCCCATGTCGACCGAGTCGGGCGCCACCCCAGCCCAGCAGATCGCCGCCGGTTACGCCGTCGAGGGTCAGGCGCTGGAGCTGGGCACCGTGGTCATCGACGGCGCCGCCGACGCCACGGCGAAGGTGCGCATTCCGCTCGCCACGGTGAACCGGCACGGTCTGGTGGCGGGCGCCACCGGCACCGGCAAGACCAAGTCGCTGCAGGTGCTCGCCGAACAACTCTCCGCCGCCGGGGTGCCGGTGCTGATGGCCGACGTCAAGGGCGACCTGTCCGGGATGTCCCGGCCGGGGGAGGCCGGCGAGAAGACCGCCGAGCGGGCCCACGACACCGGCGATGAGTGGACGCCGACCGCCTACCCGGTGGAGTTCCTGTCCCTCGGCACGTCGGGCGTCGGTGTGCCGGTGCGGGCCACCATCTCGAGCTTCGGGCCAATCCTGCTGTCGAAGGTGCTCGGGCTCAACCAGACTCAGGAATCGACGCTGGGTCTGATCTTCCACTGGGCCGACCAGCAGGGCCTGGCACTGCTGGACCTGAAGGACCTGCGCTCGGTGATCCAGTTCCTCACCAGCGACGAGGGCAAGCCGCAGCTCAAGGCGCTCGGCGCGGTGTCGACCACCACCGCCGGGGTGATCCTGCGCGCGCTGGTCAACCTGGAGGCCGAGGGCGCCGACACCTTCTTCGGCGAGCCGGAGCTGGAGCCTGCGGACCTGCTGCGTGTCGACGCGTCGGGACGCGGCATCGTCACACTGCTCGAGCTGGGCGCTCAGGCCGCCCGCCCGGTGATGTTCTCCACGTTCCTGATGTGGGTGCTGGCGGATCTGTTCACCTCGCTGCCCGAGGTCGGTGACATCGACAAGCCGAAGCTGGTGTTCTTCTTCGACGAGGCGCACCTGTTGTTCGACGACGCGTCGAAGGCGTTCCTGGCCCAGGTCGAGCAGACGGTGAAGCTGATCCGGTCCAAGGGTGTCGGGGTGTTCTTCTGCACCCAGCTGCCCACCGACGTCCCCAACGAGGTGCTGTCCCAGCTCGGCGCCCGCATCCAGCACGCGCTGCGCGCTTTCACGCCCGACGACGAGAAGGCGTTGAACAAGACCGTCCGTACCTACCCGAAAACCGATGTCTACGAACTGAAGTCAGCGCTGACGTCGCTGGGCATCGGCGAGGCGGTCGTCACCGTGCTCTCCGAGCGGGGCGTGCCGACGCCGGTCGCGTGGACGCGCATGCGGGCGCCGCGATCGCTGATGGACACCATCGGCACCGAGGCGATCACCGCCGCCGCGAAGGCCAGTCCGCTGCAGGCGGAGTACGGCCCGACCATCGACCGCGACTCGGCCTACGAGCGGCTCGCCGCCAAGCTGGCCCCGCCGCCCGAGGTGGCCCCGCCCGCGGACCTGCCGCCGGTGCCGACGCAGGTCGACGTGCCGCCGATGCCCGCACCCGCCGCCCCGGAGGAACCCGGCTTCTTCGAGAAGATGACCGACAGTCCCGCGTTCAAGAGCGCGATGCGTTCGGCGGGCACGGTGATCGGCCGCGAGATCACCCGCAGCATCTTCGGCACCGGCCGCCGCCGTCGCCGCCGCTGAGCGATCTCGGCGCGAAAACGTTCGCCCAGCGATCGTGAGCGCGCCGAAATGACTAGTCGCCGCCGAGTTTCTTGTACACGGCGCCGACGATCGGCGTCACGATCGACCGCGGCGCGTATCCGCTGGCCACCGACATCGCCTTGGACGTGACGCCGGGGACCACCCGCATCTTGTTGCGCTCCAGGCCGTCCAGCGACAGCTTGGCGGTGTACTCGGTGGAGATCCACAGGAAGTCCGGGATGAGCTTCTCGACCAGCGACTGCTCGTCGGTGTCCGGCAGCGTCTCGCGCACCGGGCCGGGCGCCAGCACCGTGACGTGCACACCGTCGTGCTTGAGTTCACCGCGCAGCGACTCGCTGAAGGTGTTGACGAACGCCTTGCTCGCCGCATAGGTGGCGTTGTTGGGGATCGGTGAGTTGCCTGCGGCCGAGCCCGAGATCAGGATGCCGCCTGCCCGCCGCGCCACCATGCCGGGCACCACGGCGAGCACCAGGTCGTGCACGCCGAGGACGTTCAGCTGCACCTGCGCCTTCTCGTCGGCCGGATCGAGCCGCGACAGCGGACCGAAGGTCGCGGTGCCCGCGTTGGCGCACAGGATCGAGATGTCACGTCCGGCGAGTTCGTCGCACAGCTCGGTGCGCGCGCTCGGATCGGCCAGGTCGACGGCCCGTACCTCGACGGTCACGCCGTACTGCTTGGTCAACCGGTCGGCCAGCGCGGCGAGCACCTCGCCGCGGCGGGCGGTGATGATCAGGTGGTGTCCGCGGGCGGCCAGTTCGATGGCCAGGGCTTCGCCGATGTTCTGAGAGGCGCCGGTGACGACCGCGCGGGATTCGGGGCGGGGAGCGGGAATCGGCATGGGCGGGACTATATCGCGGGCCGCACCGCGCCCTCCCGGCCTGCACCGGGGGCCGTGGACGGCGGCTGCCACTAGGGTGGGCGGCGATGAGCGTGTCGTCGCGTCCGCCCGCATCGCCCGAGCGGACCCCGCCGCGGTCGGGGGTCGTCGCGTGGGCGCTGTGGGACTGCGGCGCCACCGGGATGAACGCCATCGTCATCACCTTCGTGTTCTCGGTGTACCTCACCGGACAGGTCGGCGAGGGCCTGGCCGGGCCGACGACGCCGGCGGGCTGGCTCGGTAACGCGCTGACCGTGTCCGGTCTGATCGTCGCGCTGCTCGCACCGGCGACGGGCATCTGGGTCGACGCCGCGCACCGCAGGCGCCCGATGCTGATCGTGCTGACCGGCGTCGCGGTGACCTCGACCGCCTCGATGAGCCTGATCCGCGACGACCCCCGCTACCTGTGGCCGGGCCTGATTCTGCTGGCGTTCACGGCGGCGTGCAGCGATCTGGCGACGGTGCCGTACAACGCGATGCTGCGGAACCTGTCCACGCCGGAGAGTTCCGGTCGTATCTCCGGCTTCGGCGCTGCGGCAGGATATTTCGGCAGTGTCGGGCTGTTGCTCATCGTCTATCTCGGGTTGGTGCAGGGCGACGGCCCGACCCGCGGATTCTTCGGCATCACCGCCGCGGACGGCTGGCCGGTGCGCGCGGCCATGCTGCTCACCGCCGCCTGGTTCGTGCTGTTCGCCATCCCGCTGCTGCTCAAGCGCGGCGTCGAGGCCCCGGTCGACGTGCTGCCGCGGGTCGGCTTCCTCGGCGCCTACCGGAAGCTGTGGGCGGAGCTCAAGGACCAGTGGCGGCGCGACCACAACATCGTCTACTACCTGGTCGCCAGCGCGATCTTCCGGGACGGCCTCACCGGGGTCTTCCAGTTCGGCGCCGTGCTGGGCGGGGCGGTCTACGGCGTGTCCCAGGCCGACCTGCTGCTGTTCGGCGTCTGCGCGTGCGTGGTGGCCGCATTGGGCGCGGTGCTCGGCGGACTGCTCGACGACCGGGTGGGCTCCAAACCCGTCATCGTCGGGTCGCTGGCGTCGATGGTGGTGGTCTCGATCGTGCTGATCACCCTCGACGGCACCACAGCGTTCTGGATCTGCGGGCTGCTGCTGTGCCTGTTCGTCGGACCGACCCAGTCATCGGCGCGCACCCAGATGCTGCGCATCACCGAGGAGGGCAAGGAAGGCGTGGCGTTCGGGCTGTACACCACCACGGGGCGGGCCGCGTCGCCGCTGGCGCCGTGGTTCTTCGCCTCGGCGATCGCGCTGTTCGGCACCGATCGCGCCGGGATGGGCGGGCTGGCCGCGGTGCTGGCGCTCGGCCTGATCGCGATGCTGTTCGTGCGCGTGCCGAAGCGTCCGCGCTAGCCCAGTCCCGCGCAGATCGTGAGCCCGGCTCCGGTGTGCTGCTCGGTCGTCACGCCGTTGATCGAGACGGTGCAGGACACCTGGTTGCCGAGGTTGATGATGCTGATCCGCGCGGCATTCTGCGCGGGCGCGGGCAGGTCCACCTGCTTGCTCCACGGCAGCATCACGTTGAACTCGGTCTGCGGGAGCCCGCCGCTGTCGGTGTAGGTGATGCTGATCGCCCGGCCGTCGCCGGAGACGTCGTAGGTGACGGTCTCTGTCTGCCCGGACACCGTCGTCGTCGGTGTCGGCGCAGAGGTGGTGGGCAGCGGGAGCACCGGCCTTGGGCTCGGCGAGGTGGTGGTGGTCGTGCGCGGGGTGGTGCTGGCGGTGGGCTCGGGCATCGCCGGTGCCGGTGCGACCACCGTCTGCTGGCGGGAGCTGTTCGAGATGACCAGTGCGATCACCAGTCCGACGACCACCAGCACCGCGGCCGCGGCCACCCACCAGAGCCACTGGGGCGACTTCGGCTCGCCGGGCGGGGGTTCGGCCGGTTCGTGGGGGGCGTACTGGCCGGCGGCGTACGGATCGGCGGGGTCGTAGCCGTACTGCGAATACTGCGGCAACCGCTGGGTGGGGGCGGGCCCGGTGGGTGGCGGGTAATTGCCGTACGGCGGCTGGTTGGCGTACGCGGGGTCGTGATAGCCCGGCTCCTCGCCGTCGCGACGCGATCCGGTCATGCCCACCTCATGGTCGCAGGGTACCCGCGTAAGCCGCCGTCGCGGCGGCTCGGTTCCGGGGGGAGGCCGACCCCGCCGCCGGACACGATGGACAATCAAGGCGTGAGACGGCAGGTGCGGGCGAACTACGGCGCGTCACTGTCGCCGGATGCGACGGCATTCGCCCACCTCGTCGACGACGGTGGCTTTCCACGGGCGGTGCAGCGGTTCCTGCGAGGCTGGCGCGCGAGTTCCTCGCGTGACGTCGAACTGCCGGTCGAGGGCCCGGTCACCCGGGTGATGCACTCCGCGGACGGTCACTGGCTGGCCTGCCAGGTCGCACCGGACGGCAGCGACCGATTCCAGATCTGGGTGGTGACAAACGATCCCGATGACCGCGACGCCCGCCGGATCGACAGCTGGCCCCACGGACATCCCGAGGGCAGCGCCGAGCTGATCGGCTGGGACGGCACGCAGGTCGCGGCGATCCTCACCGGCGAGGACGGAGTGGGCAGTTCGTGCCTGATCGACCCGGCCGACGGCAGCACGGTGGTGCTCGACCGGCGCACCGCAGGCCGGCTGGTCGACGCCTGGGCCGGCGCTGCGCTGGTGCGCGTCGGACCGCGCGGGTACCGGGACCTGATCCTGCTGCGCGGACTCACCGAGTTCGCCCTGCTGCCCTACGATCCCGGCTCGACCACCGACCTCGGCTTCATCCTCGACGACCACACCCCGCGGCGGCTGCGCGCCGGAACGACGGGCGAGTCCTTCGAGCTGTACCACCCGGCGAAGACCTATGGCCTCAACAGCACCGAGGGCTTCGTGCGGGCGCTGATCCGCAGTGACAACGGGGCATCGCACGCCCGGCTCATCGAGGTCACCAGCACCGCAGACGGCGTGTCGTACCACGTGCTCGCCGAGAAGCCGGGGTTCGATCTCGACGAGTTCGTCGTCAGCGACGACCTGTCGACCGTGGCGCTGCTGTGGAACAAGCACGGCTGCAGCGAGTTACAGATCCTGGAGTACGCGGACAACACGCTGAGTCCGCCGATCCCGCTGCCCGGCCTGGTGGCCACCGAGCTCACCATCAGCGCAGGCGGGTCGATGGTGGCGATGACGGTGGAGAGTCCGTCGCTGCCGCCGACCATCGAACTGGTCGACCCGCGCACCCGCGAATGGGAACGCGTACACCGCGAGCCCAGCCTCGGGCCGCTGACCGCGGACCCGACACTGGAATTCGTCACCGCACGCGACGGGCTGGAGTTCAGCGGCTGGCTCTACCGGCCGCCCGCCCCGGTGGAACCGATCGGCGCGATGATCTTCCTGCACGGCGGGCCCGAGGGGCAGTCGCGGCCGGGCTACAACGAGTTCTATCCGCCGCTGCTGGAGGCGGGCATCACCGTGTTCACCCCGAACGTCCGCGGTTCCGGTGGCGGCGGCCGGGCGTTCATGCACGCCGACGACAAGGAGCTGCGGTTCGCGGCCATCGACGACGTCGCGGACTGTGTGCACTTCCTCATCGACCGCGAGGCGGTGTCGGCCGACCGGATCGCCTGCTGCGGCTGGTCCTACGGCGGATACCTGACCCAGGCCGCCCTGGCATTCCACCCCGAACTGTTCGCGGCGGGCATCAGCATCTGTGGGATGAGCGACCTCAACACCTGGTACCGCACCACGGAGCCGTGGATCGCCGCCGCGGCGTATCCGAAATACGGCCATCCGATCGGCGACCGGGAGCTGCTGGAGCGGTTGTCGCCGCTGCTGCGGGTGCACGCATTGACCGCTCCGCTACTGCTGGTGCACGGTGCGAACGACACCAACGTGCCCCCGAGCGAATCGCAGCAAATGTTCGAGGCGTTGCGATCGCTGGACCGCACAACCGAGCTCCTGACGTTCGACGACGACGGCCACGAGATCGTCAAGCGGGAAAACCGTGCGGTGCTGGTCAACGCGATGCGTCAGTGGCTGATGAAGGCGTTCGCCGCCACCGCCATCGGATGAGCCCTGGTCGCTGAGGCGAGGTTTGGAGAATTTGTCGGTTGGGTAAAACTCGTGCTGCGCCACTAGGGCGCAAAAGGGATGGAGGCACGGCATGAGGGGCCTACTCGGCTTGATTGTGCTCATCTGGTTGCTGATCGGCGTCTTCGCTGCCTATCAGCGCGATTATTTCAAGACCGGCGACGCGAACTGCGCAACCGCAGCCAACATCGCCCTCACGGTGGTGGCGGGACCGCTCAACTACTTCGGCGTCAATCCGAAGGCTGACTGCAACGTCAATGTTCCGGAGCCAAGCGCAAGTGACCTGCCCGAACCCTCCGGGCAGACAATCGAATACAAGATTGGAGTGTTGGCATGATCATCCTCGGAATCATCCTGGCCTTGCTGGGATACTTCATCAGCATCCCGATAGTGATGTACATCGGCGTCGTCCTGATCGTCATCGGTGTCGTCCTGTGGATCCTGGGCTCGACCGGACGCGCGGTGGGTGGCCGAAAAGTCTGGTATTAGCTCTCAGTTACCTCAGCGACCGGCCGAGGTCAGCGCAGCGACCGTCATCTTCTTCAGGACGGAACGCGAGCTGGCCTCGGCCGCTCTCGTCGTCGAGGGTTTCACGCTGTGCGGCGTCGAGTTGAGCAGCCCGAACGCGGCGTGCGCCATCAGCCGGGCGTCGGCCTCACCCACGGTGTCGTCCAACCGGCGCAGCACCGACACCCAGATCTCCACGTACTGCCGCTGCGCTCTACGCACCTGCCGCTTGGCGGGATCGGGGAGATGGCCGAGGTCGCGGTCCTGGATCCGGATCAGGTCGGACTCGCCGAGTGCGAAGTCCAGATGGAAGTCGATGAGCCCCTCGAGCGCGCTTGCCGCGTCGTCGGTGCCGGCGACCACCTCCGAAGCCCCGGCGAGCAACCGGGTGCTGATGCCGACCAGCAGTTCGACCAGCATCGCCTCCTTGTTGGGGAAGTGCCGGTAGATGGCGGGTCCGCTCACTCCCACCGCCGCGCCGATGTCCTCCAACCGCACGGCGAGATAGCCCTTTTCGGCCACCAGTCGCTCCGCCGCGGCGATGAGCTGACTGCGGCGGTCGGATTTCGCCCGGCTGCGGCGGGTGCCGTCCTGCGGCGCCGGAGAGGTCACACTGTGGCTCCTCGATTTCGGCGGTGGACATCTCGGTTAATCGCCACTAACATACCATGAGTTATTCCTCATTAACTCAAAAGAACGGGTGCTGCGATGACGCCGCGGTCATCACACCGCGAGGATCACCTCGCCCTGGTGGCGCAGTTGCGCGACAAGTTGGCCACCGCCGCCCTCGGCGGTCCCGCCAAGGCACGGGAGCGCCACGTCGGGCGGGGCAAGCTGTTGCCGCGCGACCGGGTGGACGGCCTGCTCGACCCGGGCAGCCCGTTCCTGGAAGTGGCGCCGCTTGCCGCCGACGGCATGTATGACGACGAGTGTCCCGGCGCCGGGATGATCGCCGGCATCGGCCGGATCTCCGGGCGCGAGTGCATGATCGTGGCCAACGACGCGACGGTCAAGGGCGGTACCTACTACCCGGTGACGGTCAAGAAGCACCTGCGCGCGCAGGAGATCGCCGGCCAGAACCAGCTGCCGTGCATCTACCTCGTCGACTCCGGCGGCGCCTTCCTGCCGCGGCAGGACGAGGTGTTCCCGGACCGCGACCACTTCGGCCGCATCTTCTACAACCAGGCCACCCTGTCCGCGCGCGGCATCGCGCAGATCGCTGCGGTGCTCGGATCCTGCACCGCGGGCGGGGCGTACGTGCCCGCGATGAGCGACGAAGCCGTCATCGTGCGCAATCAGGGCACCATCTTCCTCGGCGGTCCGCCGCTGGTGAAGGCGGCGACCGGGGAGGTGGTGACGGCCGAGGACCTCGGCGGCGGCGACCTGCACTCCAAGACCTCCGGGGTCACCGACCATCTCGCCCACGACGACCGCGACGCCCTGCGCATCGTGCGGCGCATCGTCGCGACGCTGGGTCCGCGCAGCACGCCGCCCTGGGACGTCGCGCCGACGGTCGACGCGGTGGCCGACCAGACCGAGCTCTACGACGTGGTTCCCGTCGACGCCCGGGTGCCCTACGACGTGCACGAGGTGATCACCCGGATCGTCGACGGCGGCGAATTCTCGGAGTTCAAGGCCGAATACGGCACGACGCTGGTGACAGGCTTCGCCCGCATCCACGGCCATCCGGTCGGCATCGTCGCCAACAACGGGGTGCTGTTCGGCGAATCCGCGCTCAAGGGCGCGCATTTCATCGAACTGTGCGACAAGCGCAGCACGCCGCTGCTGTTCCTGCAGAACATCGCCGGGTTCATGGTCGGCCGCGACTACGAGGCAGGCGGCATCGCCAAGCACGGCGCCAAGATGGTGACGGCGGTCGCCTGTGCGCGGGTGCCCAAGCTGACGGTGGTGATCGGCGGCTCGTACGGCGCGGGCAACTACTCGATGTGCGGCAGGGCGTACTCGCCGCGGTTCCTCTGGATGTGGCCCAACGCCCGGATCTCGGTGATGGGCGGCGAGCAGGCGGCGTCGGTGCTCGCGACGGTGCGTGCGGACGCCCGCGAGGCGGCGGGGGATCCGTGGCCTGCCGAGGAGCAGGAGGCGTTCAAGGCCCCGATCCGCGACCAGTACGAACACCAGGGCAATCCCTATTACTCGACGGCGCGGCTGTGGGACGACGGGGTCATCGACCCCGTCGACACCAGAACCGTGCTCGGGCTGGCTCTCTCGGTGGTGGGGCAGGCCCCGCTCGAGCCGGTCTCCTACGGCGTGTTCCGGATGTGACGGGCGATATGACCACTCTCTTCGACACCGTTCTGGTCGCGAACCGCGGCGAGATCGCCGTGCGCGTCATCGGGACGCTGCGCGCGCTCGGCATCCGGTCGGTCGCGGTCTACAGCACGGCCGACGCCGGCGCACGCCACGTCGCCGCGGCGGACGTCGCCGTCCACATCGGACCCGCGCCCGCGCGGCAGAGCTACCTCGACATCGCCGCGGTCATCGACGCGGCGCGGCGCACCGGTGCCCAGGCCATACATCCCGGGTACGGATTCCTCTCGGAGAATGCGGAATTCGCAACGGCGCTGCACGAGGCGGGCATCGCATTCGTCGGTCCGCCCGCGAATGCGATCCGCACCATGGGCGACAAGATCGCCGCCAAGGCCGCGGTGTCGGCGTTCGGTGTCCCGGTGGTGCCCGGGGTGTCGCGCCCGGGGCTGACCGACGACGACCTGATCGCCGGCGCGGTCGACATCGGCTACCCGGTGCTGGTGAAGCCGTCGGCCGGTGGTGGCGGCAAGGGCATGCGGGTGGTGCGCGAGGCCGCCGGCCTTCCCGCCGCGCTCACCTCGGCCCGGCGGGAGGCCGCCGCTGCGTTCGGCGACGACACCCTGTTCCTGGAGCGGTTCGTGCTCAACCCGCGCCACATCGAGGTGCAGGTGCTGGCCGACGGGCAAGGCGCCGTGGTGCACCTCGGGGAACGCGAATGCAGCCTGCAGCGCCGCCACCAGAAGGTGATCGAGGAGGCGCCGTCACCGCTGCTCGACGCCGCCACCCGGGACCGGATCGGCGCCGCCGCCTGCGACACCGCGCGCAGCGTCGACTACGCCGGCGCGGGCACCGTGGAGTTCATCGTGTCGGCCGACCGGCCCGACGAGTTCTTCTTCATGGAGATGAACACCCGTCTGCAGGTGGAACATCCGGTCACCGAACTCGTCACCGGCGTCGACCTGGTCGAGCAGCAGCTACGGGTCGCCGCCGGGCACCCGCTCACGCTCGCGCAGTCCGACATCGTGCTGCGCGGCCACGCAATCGAGGCACGCGTGTACGCGGAGGATCCCGTCAACGGTTTCCTGCCCACCGGCGGAACCGTGCTGGACGTGGCCGAACCCCGCGGCCCCGGCATCCGGGTGGATTCCGGCATCCGCGCCGGCTCGGTGATCGGCAGCGACTACGACCCGATGCTGGCCAAGGTCATCGGATACGGCGACGACCGGGCCGCGGCCCTGCGCACCCTCGACCGCGCGCTCGCGGGCACCGCCGTCCTCGGCGTTACGACGAACATCGACTTCCTGCGCTTCCTGCTGGCCGATCCCGACGTGGCGGCCGGCCGCCTCGACACCGGGCTGCTCGACCGCCGGACACCGGATTTCGTGCCGGTCCCGATCGGCGACGACCAGCTGATCGCGTCCGCCGCCGTCGTGTGGCTGCGCGGGTGGCCGGCAGGCGGCGGCGACCTGTGGGCGGTCCCCACCGGGTGGCGGCTGGGGGAGGCGGCGCCGACGACCGTGCGCCTGCACGCCGGCCACCGCACCGATCACGTCCACATCACCGGCATCCCTGACAGCGCGGTGGTCGCGATCGAGGACGGGCCGGCGCGATCGCTGTCCGCCGCGCTCGACGGTGACCGGCTCGTCGTCACCGTCGACGGGCTGCGCGCCGAGTACGTGGTGGCTGCCGCCGACGGCCGCATCTGGTTGGCCGGCGCAGGGCGTATCGCCGTTGTCGACGAGGTGCCCGAGGAGCCGGTGCGGCCCGACGAGGCCCACAGCGGCGACGCCGAATTGACCAGCCCGATGCCGGGATCGGTTGTGGCGGTAGGGGTTTCCGACGGCGCGACCGTCGCGGCGGGCGCCGTGGTGGTCACCGTCGAGGCGATGAAGATGGAACACGCGCTGACGTCCCCGGTCGACGGCGCGGTCGAACTGCTTGTCGCCGTGGGCGACCAGGTCAAGGTGGGCCAGCTGCTGGCCCGCATCACCGCGGAGGAGAGCTGATCATGGGTGACTTTCTGTCGACCGGCACACTGCCGGACCACTACGAGCAACTGGCCAAGACGGTCCGCGACTTCGCCCAGGGTGTGGTCGCGCCGGTCGCCGCCAAACACGACGAGGAGCACTCGTTCCCGTACGAGGTCGTCGCCGGGATGGCCGACATGGGCCTGTTCGGCCTGCCGTTCCCCGAGGAGTACGGCGGCATGGGCGGCGACTACTTCGCGCTCTGCCTCGCGCTGGAGGAGCTCGGCAAGATCGACCAGAGCGTGGCGATCACCCTCGAGGCCGGGGTGTCGCTCGGCGCGATGCCGGTGTACCGGTTCGGCTCCGAGGAGCAGAAGCAGGAGTGGCTGCCGCTGCTGGCCGGCGGCAAGGCGCTCGGCGCCTTCGGGCTGACCGAGGCCGGCGGCGGCACCGATGCGGGCGCCACCAGGACCACCGCCAAGCTCGACGACGGGCACTGGGTGATCAACGGCTCCAAGCAGTTCATCACCAACTCCGGCACCGACATCACCAAGCTGGTGACCGTCACCGCCGTGACCGGTGAACGCGACGGCAAGAAGGAGATCTCGGCGATCCTGGTGCCGGTGCCCACCCAGGGCTTCACCGCCGAACCGGCGTACAACAAGGTCGGCTGGAACGCCTCGGACACCCATCCGCTGAGCTTCGACGACGTCCGCGTCCCGCAGGAGAACCTGTTGGGCGAGCAGGGCCGCGGATACGCCAACTTCCTGCGCATCCTCGACGAGGGCCGGATCGCGATCGCGGCGCTGTCGGTCGGCGCCGCCCAGGGTTGCGTCGACGAATGCGTCAAGTACGCCAAGGAGCGCCAGGCGTTCGGTGCGGCGATCGGCACGTACCAAGCCATCTCGTTCAAGATCGCACGGATGGAGGCCCGCGCCCACGCCGCCCGCGCCGCCTACTACGACGCGGCGGCACTCATGTTGTCGGGCAAGCCGTTCAAGAAGGCGGCCGCCGTGGCCAAACTGGTCGCCAGCGAGGCGGCGATGGACAACGCCCGCGACGCCACCCAGGTGTTCGGCGGGTACGGCTACATGAACGAGTACCCGGTGGCGCGGCACTACCGCGACAGCAAGATCCTCGAGATCGGCGAGGGCACAACCGAAGTACAGCTGATGCTGATCGCGCGGGAGGCGGGCCTGTGAGCGAGGCGAAGCGGGTCGTCGTCCAGCGGGGGCTGTGGTTCGAGGAGTTCGAGACCGGCGTGCTCTACCAGCACCGTCCCGGCCGCACCATCACCGAGGCCGACAACGTGCTGTTCACCACGCTGACGATGAACACCCAGGCGCTGCACCTGGATGCCGCGTTCTCCGATGCGCTGCCGCCGTTCAACCAGCGACTGGTGAACTCGATGTTCACCCTCTCCACGCTCGTCGGGCTCTCGGTGGCCCAGCTGACGCAGGGCACCATCGTCGGCAACCTCGGCTTCGGCGAGGTGGCGTTCCCGAAACCGCTGTTCCACGGTGACACGCTCTACGCCGAGACCGAGGTGACCGACAAGCGCGAGTCGAAGAGCCGCCCGGGGGAGGGCATCGTCACCTTCTCCCACGTCGCCCGTAACCAGCACGGCGACGTGGTGGCGACCGCGTCGCGGAAGACCATGGTGCGCAAGCGTCCCGAGGCGGACGCCTGATGGCGCTGGGAACCAACGGCCCCGGCTGGCTGTTCTGCCCGGCCGACCGGCCCGAGCGCTTCGAGAAGGCCGCCGCCGCAGCCGATGTGGTGATCCTCGATCTGGAGGACGGCGTCGCGGCGAAGGACCGGGAGGCGGCGCGCAAGGCGCTGCTCGACACCCGCCTCGACCCGGACCGGACTGTGGTGCGGGTCAACCCGGTGACCACGCCGGACCACGCGCTCGACATGACGACCCTGGCGCAGACCGGCTACACCACCATCATGCTCGCGAAGACCGAGTCCGCCGAGCAGGTGCGCTCACTCGCGCCGTTCGACGTCATCGTGCTCGTCGAGACCCCGCTGGGCGCCCTGGCCGTCACGGAGACCGCGCGCGTCGACAACGCCTACGCCGTCATGTGGGGCGCCGAGGACCTGTTCGCCGTCACCGGCGGCACGTCCAACCGCTGGCCCGACGGCAGCTACCGCGACGTGGCCCGGCACGTGCGGTCGCAGAGCCTGCTCGCCGCCAAGGCGTGGGGCCGGATCGCGCTGGACTCGGTGTACCTCGACATCAAGGACCTCGACGGGCTGCGGGCCGAGAGCGACGACGCCGTCGCGGTCGGGTTCGACGCCAAGGTCGCCATCCACCCCAGCCAGGTCGCGGTCATCCGGGCGGCCTACGCGCCCACCGAGGAGCAGGTGGACTGGGCGCGGCGGGTCCTGGACACCGCGCGCAGCGAACGCGGGGTCTTCCAGTTCGAGGGGCAGATGGTGGATTCGCCGGTGTTGCGGCGGGCCGAGCGCATCGTCGCGCTGGCACCCCGCAGCTGAGTCCCGGCGCCGCGGCGGCGGGTCGGCCTGCGGACACCCGCTTCAGGGGCATACTGGAAGGTGCCCCGATACGGAGCGAGCAGTGCGCATCGTCGCGCCGGCGCCATACCCTGGCCGCCGGCCGACAGGCCTCACACCCGAGGCCCTGCTCTGACCGCCTCGTACCGAGCACCTCAGTCGCCTGACGGCGCGACCCGCCGCCAGTGACCCCAGGAGGCGGTATGGCCGGGTTCGTCGAACCGATTCGACTGGTGGCGCCCGACGGCGCGCCCACCGACGAGGCCCGGTACCGAAGAGACCTCCCGCCCGAGACCCTGGCCTGGCTCTACGAGTCGATGGTCGTCACCCGCGAGGTCGACACCGAACTCGTCAACCTGCAGCGCCAGGGCGAGCTCGCACTCTTCGCGTCCTGCCGCGGCCAGGAGGCCGCCCAGGTCGGCGCCGCCGCGTGTCTGCGCAAGACCGACTGGCTCTTCCCCCAGTACCGCGAACTCGGTGTCTTCCTCGTCCGCGGCATCCCCCCGGGCGACGTCGCAGCCGTGTGGCGCGGCCGCTGGCACGGCGGCCTCGGCTTCACCAGGAGGTGCTGTGCGCCGATCGCCATCCCCATCGGCACCCAGGGTCTGCACGCGGTCGGGGCGGCGATGGCCGCGCAGCGGCTCGGCGAGGACTCCGTGACCGTCGCGTTCCTCGGCGACGGCGCCACCTCCACCGGTGATGCGCACGAGGCGCTCAACCTCGCCGCGGTGTTCGGCGCGCCCGTCGTGTTCTTCGTCCAGAACAACCAGTGGGCCATCTCGGTGCCGGAGCGACGACAGCACGCCGCCCCGTCGCTCGCGCACCGCGCCGAGGGCTACGGCATGCCCGCGGTGCGGGTGGACGGCAACGACGTGCTGGCCTGTTTCGCGGTGACGGCCGAGGCCGCGCGGCGGGCCCGCGAGGGCGGCGGGCCGACGTTCGTCGAGGCGCTCACCTACCGGATGGGCCCGCACACCACCTCCGACGACCCGCGGCGCTACCGCACCGACGGCGAGGTCGACGCCTGGCGGGCGCGCGACCCCGTCGACCGCTACCGGCGCTACCTGCAGGCGACCGGGGTGTGGTCCGACCGCCTCGACGAGCGGGTGGCGCACCGGTCGCAGCGCCTGCGGGCCGAACTCCGGCAGTCGGTGCTCGACACGCCGGACATGGACGTCGCCGAGGTGTTCGACGCCGTCTACCACGACATCACGCCCGACCTGATGCGCCAGCGCGACGAGCTGACCGCCGAACTCGCGAAGGAGGGATGAGATGACCCAGACCATCGAACGGCCCGCGGCCAACGGCGGTGACGACGTCCCCCGGCCGATGCTGAGCACCGTGTGCACCGACACCGAGTCGACCATGGCGCGGGCGGTGAACCGCGCGCTGCACGACGCGCTGGCCGCCGACGACCGGGTGCTGGTGTTCGGCGAGGACGTCGCCACCCTCGGCGGCGTGTTCCGGGTGACCGAGGGGCTGGCCGAGACCTTCGGTGAGCAACGGTGTTTCGACACCCCGCTGGCCGAGTCGGCGATCATCGGCATTGCCGTCGGGCTGGCCATTCGCGGGTTCGTGCCCGTGCCTGAGATCCAGTTCGACGGTTTCGCGGCGCCTGCGTTCGACCAGATCGTCAGCCATCTGGCCAAGTACCGCATGCGCACGCACGGCGAGGTGGACATGCCGGTCACCGTGCGAATTCCGTCCTTCGGCGGAATCGGTGCGGTGGAACACCATTCGGAGTCCACCGAGAGCTACTGGCTGCACACCGCCGGGCTGAAGGTGGTGGTGCCCGCCACGCCGTCGGACGCCTACTGGCTGCTGCGCCATGCCATCGCCTGCCCGGATCCGGTGATCTACCTCGAGCCCAAACGCCGCTACTGGGAACGCGGTCCCGTGGACACCACGGTGCCCGGACCGCCGATCGGGAAGGCCGTGATCCGCAGGCCCGGCGCCGATGTGACGGTGGTGACGTACGGATCGCTGGTGGCGACGGCGACCCGCGCCGCCGAACTCGCCGCCGACCGCTACGGCTGGGACCTCGAGGTCGTCGACCTGCGGTCGCTGAACCCGCTCGACTTCGACACCGTTGCGGAGTCGGTGCGCCGGACCGGTCGCGCCGTGGTCATGCACGAGGGCCCGCGCACACTGGGATTCGGCGCCGAACTGGCGGCGCGCATCCAGGAGGACCTGTTCTACGACCTGGAGGCGCCGGTGTTGCGGGCCACCGGCTTCGACACCCCGTATCCACCCGCCCGGCTGGAGAAGCTGTGGCTGCCCGGGCCGGACCGGTTGCTCGACTGCGTCGAAAAGGCGATGACGCGGCCATGACCACCACCGTCCGCGACTTCGCGGTTCCCGACCTGGGGGAGGGGCTCGCCGACGCCACCGTCACCGCGTGGCACGTCGCGGTCGGCGACGACGTCGAACTCAACCAGACGCTGTGCACGGTCGAGACCAACAAGGCCGAGGTCGAGATCCCCAGCCCGTACGCGGGCCGCATCGTCGCCCTCGGCGGTGCCGCCGGGGACACCCTCGACGTGGGCGCGCCGCTGGTGCGGATCGAGACCGCCGCGGCACCGGCCCGCACGGCTGTGCTGGTGGGCTACGGCGCCGACGACTCGATGGACGGCAGCAGGCGGCGGGCCCGTGCGAAACCGCCGGTGCGCAGGCTGGCGGCCGACCTGGACGTCGATCTCACCGCCGTCGAACCCTCGGGACCCGACGGAATCGTCACCCGCGCTGACGTCCTCGCGGCGGTCGAGGCGCCGGTCGCGCCACCCGGTGAGGCGGCCGAGGCGAACGACGACCCGGTGCGCGGGGTGCGGCTGGAGATGGCGCGCCGGATGGCGGTGTCCCGCCGCGAGATCCCCGACGCCAACGCCTCGGTACAGGTCGACGGCACCCGGCTGCTCGCGCTGAGGGACCGGCTGGGTGTGGAGTCGGTCACGCCGTTCGTGCTGACGCTGCGCCTGTTGATCGTCGCGCTGCGCCATCACCCGCTGCTCAACGCCACCTGGATGGACACCGTCGACGGGCCCCGCATCCACCGGCATTCCGCCGTGCACCTCGGAGTGGGCGTCGCGGCGCCGCGCGGGCTGCTGGTGCCCGTGGTGACCGACGCGCACGCCAGGACCACCCGCGAACTCGCGGCCGAGGTCGCGCGGCTGGTGTCCGGCGCGCGGGCGGGCACGCTCACACCGGGCGAACTGCAGGGCTCGACGTTCACGGTCTCGAACTTCGGTGCGCTCGGCCTCGACGAGGGCGTGCCCGTGATCAACCACCCGGAGGCGGCGATCCTCGGGATCGGCTCGCTCAAGCCGCGCGCCGTCGTGCGCGACGGCGAGGTGGTGGCCCGCCCGACGATGACGCTCACGTGCGCGTTCGACCATCGTGTCGCCGACGGTGCCCAGGTGGCGGCATTCCTGTGCGAGCTGCGCGAGCTCGTCGAGTCACCGGACCTGGCGCTCGCGGACCTGTAGTCCCGGGATCGGCGTTACCGGCGCTTGGCCGCGGCCAGCCGGGCGGCGAACTCGGGTGACTCGATGGACGTGGCCTGCGGGCCGATTTCCACGTCGACGGCCACCCGGTGCTGGTCGCTGTCGACCGTGCCGGGGTTGGCGGTCGCCCGCATCGACGCCTTCGTGGCGATGACGACGTCGCGGGGCGCCGAAGCCGGGCCCGCGGCGAGGGCGCGCCCCGCCGCGACCGCATCGTCGGCCACCTCGAGCGCCAGCCCGTGCCGGACCGCGGACTCGGCGTCGAAGCGCATGCCGAACAGCAGGGCCGCCCGTGCTGCCTGCGGCCCGACGGCACGGTTGAGCATCCACGTCGCGCCGCCGCCGGGATGGATGCCGAGTTTCTGGAACCGCGGATCGAACAGCGCCGCCGGCCCGGCGATGCGGACGTCGGCGGCCAGCGCCAGATTGAGCCCGGCGCCGACGGCCGCGCCGTTGACGGCGGCGATGGTGGGCAGTGAGCAGTCGGCGATCGCGAGGAAGCCGTCGTAGATGCGGCGCAGCCCGTCCTCGGTGGCCTCGCCCAGCGCGGTCAGGTCGGCGCCCGCGCAGAACGCCTTGCCCGCGCCGGTGACGATCACGGCGTGGACGTCGTCGTCCGCCTCGGCGGCGTCGACGGCCCGGCGCAGGCCGGCGGACATCTCGAAGGTCACCGCGTTGCGGCGATCGGGATCGTTGACGGTGATCAGGGCGATGTGGTCGGCGACGTCGACCAGGACCGGGTTGGACACGGCTGTGAGCCTATTCGCACCCGCTTTTTTGCCACTGTCGAGTGGCTGCGTCGACCGGCCGGAGCAATGTAGTATCCACCCATGAAGTTAGCGGGACTCACCAAGGGACTGACCACCGCGGTCGCGGGTGCGGCGATCGCCGTCGGCCTGGCTGCGCCCGCGATGGCGCAGCCCGAACCGGACACCGCATTCGCCAAGCGCCTTCAGGCCTACGGCATTTACGGTCAGAAGGACTACAACGCCTGGATCGCGAAGATCGCCTGCAAGCGGCTGAACCGCGGCGTCGACAAGGACGCCGTGCAGTCGGCGAAGTTCGTCTTCGACCAGTTGCAGAGGGGCAGCACCACCGAGCAGTCGTGGCAGTTCCTCGGTGAGGCCATCCCCGTGTACTGCCCGAACCAGATGGTGGCCCTGCAACGGGTCGCCAACCCGGCGGCCCCCGCACCGGCACCGGTGCCGGCAGGCCCCCCGCTGCCGGCCGAGCGCTGACGTCAGGAAGGTAAGACAGACATGCGTAAGAGCATTCGCTCCATGGTCCACTCCGGGATGGTGGCGGTCGCCGCCGCCGGCCTGATGGCGGTCGCGCCGGGCGTCGCCTCCGCGGACGCCACCGACGACTATCCGATCCCGAACCGGATCCTGCGGACGCCGTGCACGGCCGAGCAGATCCTGGCCGCCGCCCGCGACGTCGAACCGGTGTACTACGAGCGGTATATGATCGACTACAACAACAAGTCGCCCGAGGTGCACCGCGCGGTCCAGGACCGCATCCACTGGTTCTTCTCGATGGATTACAAGGGCCGTCGCCAGTACGCCGAGGACACCGTGACCAACGCGTTCTACGAGCAGCTGCACTGGAACTGGCCGAACTGGGCGAAGGTCTTCTTCAACAACAAGGGCGTCGCCGCGCACACCACGGACATCTGCATGAACTACCCGCCGAACGACATGTCCGTCTGGGTCTGGTAGTACCCCGAGCCACCAAGAGATCCGCCCGGCCGTATGGCCGGGCGGATTCTTTTTGCGCTCAGTGCCGCCGGGTCCGGCGCAATCATGACCGCCCACAACGAGAACCGCCCGGTCGGATCGACCGGGCGGATCTCGTTTTCGGGTGTCGCTCAGACGGACGTGAAGTTCTGCGGCGACTGCGGCCACGCCGCCGGGACCGGCCGCTGCCGAACCCGTTGCGGCCACCAGAACCACGGCCCGAGCAGGGCGGCAATCGAGGGCATCATGAGCGAGCGCACGATCAGCGTGTCGAACAGCAGACCCAGTCCGATCGTCGTGCCCACCTGACCGATCACCGTCAGCTCGCTGACCGCCATCGATATCATCGTGAACGCGAACACCAGGCCGGCCGAGGTCACCACCGAGCCGGTGCCGCCCATCGATCTGATGATGCCGGTGTGCAATCCGGCGTGGATCTCCTCCTTGAACCGCGACACCAGGAGCAGGTTGTAGTCGGCGCCGACGGCGAGCAGGATGATCACCGCCATCGCCATCACCATCCAGTGCAGTTCGATGCCGAGCAGGTGCTGCCAGATGAGCACCGACAGGCCGAACGAGGCGCCGAGCGACAACACCACCGTGCCCACGATCACCGCTGAGGCCACCACGCTGCGGGTGATGATCAACATGATGATGAAGATCAGCGCCAGCGCGGCGATCCCGGCGATCAGCAGGTCGAAGTTGTTGCCGTCCTGCATGTCCTTGAACGTCGCCGCGGTGCCGCCGAGGTAGATCGTCGAGCCCTCCAGAGGAGTGCCCTTGACGGCTTCCTTGGCTGCCAGCTTGATGGCGTCGATGCGCTTGATGCCCTCCGGGGACATCGGATCGCCCTCGTGGGAGATGATGAAGCGCACCGACTTACCGTCCGGCGAGATGAACTGCTCCATGCCGCGCTTGAAGTCCTCGTTGTCGAAGATCTCCGGCGGCAGGTAGAACGAGTCGTCGTTCATCGACGCGTCGAAGGCCTCGCCCATCGAGTTGGACTCGTCCTGCATCGCGGCCATCTGATCCTGCATGCCCTTCTGGGAGGCATACATGGTCAGCATCATGGTCTTCATCGTCTTCATGGTCTCGATCATCTCGGGCATCATCGTGACCAGCTGCGGCATAAGGGAATCCAGCCGCTCCATGTCCGGCATGAGCGCCTTGATGTCGTCGGTCATCACATTGATGCCGTCAAGGGTGTCGAAGACCGAGCGCAGCGCCCAGCACACCGGGATGTTGAAGCACTTGGGTTCCCAGTAGAAGTAGTTGCGGATAGGCCGGAAGAAGTCGTCGAAATCGGCGATGTGATCGCGCAATTCCTCGATGTCGACGACCATGCCCTTCATCTTGGTGACCATGCTGTGCGTGGTGTCGGCCATCTGCGCGGTGAGGTTCTGCATCCGCGTCATCGTGTCGATGGTGGATTGCATCTCGTCGGCCTGCTTGAGCATGTCGGCCATCCGGTCCTGCAGATACTTCTGGTTCATCTGCTGGGTGGTGCCCTGCATGCTGATCTGGAACGGGATCGACGTGTGCTCGATCGGCTTGCCGTCCGGCCTGGTGATCGCCTGCACCCGCGCCACGCCGGGCACCCGGAAGATGGCCTTCGAGATCTTGTCGATCACCAGGAAGTCCGCCGAGTTACGCAGGTCGTGGTCGCTGGAGATCATCATCAGCTCGGGATTCATCCGGGCCTGGTCGAAGTGCCGGTCGGCGGCCGCGTATCCCTCGTTGGCCGGCAGGTCGGCGGGCAGGTAGTGCCGGTCGTTGTAGTTGGTGCGGTACCCGGGAAGCGTGAGCAGGCCGATCAACGCGAGTGCGACGGTGCCGATCAGAATGGGACCCGGCCACCGCACCACTGCCGCCCCGACCTTGCGCCAACCGCGGGTCCGCAGTGCGCGTTTCGGCTCCAGCGCCCCGAACTTGCTGGCCACCACGACGATCGCCGAACCCAGCGTGAGCGAGGCCAGCACCGCGACGACCATGCCGATCGCCAGCGGGACGCCCAGGGTCTGGAAGTAGGGCAGCCGGGTGAAGCTCAGGCAGAAGGTGGCGCCGGCGATCGTCAGACCGGAGCCGAGCACCACGTGCGCCGTGCCCTTGAACATCGTGTAGTACGCGGTCACCTTGTCCTCGCCGACACTTCGCGCTTCCTGATATCGGCCTATCAGGAAGATGGCGTAGTCGGTGGAGGCGGCGATCGCGAGTGTGACAAGGAGGTTCGTCGCGAACGTGGAGAGCCCGATGATCTCGTAGTAGCCGAGGAAGGCCACCACGCCGCGGGACGCCGCGAGCGAGAGCACGACCATCACCAGCACGAGGATCAGCGTCATGATCGAGCGGTAGACCAGCAGCAGCATGATGATGATGACCGTGAACGTCACGGCCTCGATCAGCTGCATGCTGCGGTCGCTGGCGATGTGCTGGTCGGCCGCGAGTGCGGCCGGGCCGGTCAGGTAGGCCTTCACCCCGTCCGGCGGCGGAATGCTGTTGATGATCGCCTGGACCGCGTCCACCGACTCGTTGGCCAGTGACTCGCCCTGGTTGCCCGCCAGCTTCAGCTGGACGTAGGCGGCCTTGCCGTCGCTGCTCTGCGCGCCGGTGGCGGTGAGCGGGTCGCTCCAGAAGTCCTGCACGGACTGGACGTGGGCGGGATCGGCTTCGAGCTTGTCGATGAGCTGGTCGTAGTAGGCGTGTGCGTCGTCGCCGAGTGGATTCTCGCCCTCCAGGACGATCATCACCTGGCTGTCGGAGTCGCCTTCCTCGAAGACCTTGCCCACCTGCTGCATCGAGATCATCGACGGGGCGTCGTCCGGGCTCATCGACACCGCGCGCAGCTGCCCGACCTCTTCGAGCTGTGGGACGACGACGTTGACGACGGCGATCACGGCGATCCAGCCGAGGATGATGGGCACCGCGAAGGCGCGGATCATCCGCGGGATGAACGGCTTCGAAGGGCGTCGGGCGGGCGGGAAAGCGTCGGTGGGCGCGTCGTAGGTGGGTGCGCTCATGCCGATTTCACGTAGCAGAAGGTCTGGGCGTTCACGCCGCTGGAAGTCCTCTCGTCTTTCACGACGTCATCGACGATGACTCGGCAGGAGATGAAGTCGCCGTCGCCCTGGGCGACGATGTTGGGAGCCGCCGACGGAGCGGTCGTCTCCAGGGTCAGGCTCCAGGGCAGCGCTGCCCCGTCCACCCGCTGGTGCTTGGCGTCCAGGTCCAGGTAGTTGATGTCGGCGTAGCTGCCGTTGCCGGAGATCTCGTACCGGACGACCTTCGGGTCGAAGGGTTCGGGGTCGTCGGCGAACACCTTGGGTGTCACGGTCACGCCCTCGGCGCCGAAGAATCCCCGGATGCGGTGCACGGTGAATCCGGCCACCACCACGACGATCATGATGAGCAGCGGGATCCAGATCTTCTTGACGATGTCGACGGCCGTCGGGCGCCGCTTGGTCGGCTTCTGGTGTGACGGCGGCGCCGGCGCGGTCGCGGGCTGTTGCCCGACCGGCGGCTGGCTCACCTGTCCGGGACCGTCATAGGTGACGTTGTCCGTCCGAGACATGGTGACCCCTTACATTTCGACCCGATGAATGACGCCAGACAAACAGTCGTCGCGACAGAGATTAGCCTATTTAACTTGTCGTCCGGAAAACAGACGTGCCCGGCTACTGTGCGGTAGCTCACGAGATCATGTGAGTGTGATGTGGCTCACACTTCGCACCCGGTCGATCGCCTGGTGACGTGCCTGATGAGCCCTGTATCCGCACGCTGAACGGTGGGTGCAGATTACACCGGGAAGGTGGCTGCGACCGGGCTACGTCCCTGGGGCGCTTTGCTGGTCAGGCGGGATGCAGGCTGACGGCGATCCCCGAATAACGCACCATCCCGGTGACCACGTCGATGTCGTCCTTACTGGTCAGCCGGTTGACGTTGCAGTCGTGGTGACCGTGTGGAATCGAGACCACGCCCGTCCGGACCGAGTCGTCGAGCTTCGCGATGCCGGTGACCTCGCCGTTCGCGCTGCGCACTGTGACGCATTCACCGCTCACCACGCCCGCGGAGGCGCCGTCGTCGGGATGGACGATGATCTCCGCCGGCTCGCCGAGGATGTCGAGTTGGCCGTTGAGCTTCTTGCGCTGCCGACGCGGGACCATCATCAAATCGGGCGGCGGCTCGAGGCCCGCCAGCTGGGCGACGAGGATCGGCGGAGCCAGTCGCCAGCCGCCCATCCGGTCGATGTGCCGGTCCACCCACTCAGCGGGCAGCTCGCGGGGCGCCTCCGCCCAGCCGGTCGCGACCACCTCGTCGAAGGGCGTCCGGCCGCCGGCCAGCAGAACGGCGAGGACGTCGTCGTCGGTGCTGGTGTCCGGATTGGCGAGCGTGCCGACGTCGTAGCCGAGGCGCCGCGCCAGATCGGCGAACACCCACCACATCGATCGCCGCTCGCCGACCGGCTCCACAACGGCATGGGTGTGCTGGACCGACACCCGCGAGCTCAAGATGTCGTGCAGGGTGATGTCGGGACGTTCGAGCGGGTCCTTGGTCGGCAGGACGTGCGTCGCCAGCCGCGTCGTCTCGTTGTCGATGATCTCCGTGGTGGCGAAGACCTCGAGCTTCTGCAACGCGGGGATGAGCTTCCCCGTCTCGGGGAAGCTGGTGACCAGACTGCCGCCGACGTTGATCAGCGCGCGGATGTTGCCCGCCTCGATCTCGTCGGGAAGGACCGCGCAGGGCCATTCGTTGATGAACGCCTGCGCCTCCGGCCGGCTGCGCGGACCCGGGCCGAATGATCCCTCGATCGGGGTGATCGGCAGCAGATCACCGAAAGCCTCGAGTTGATAGGCGAACCCGGGGTGGAACCAGGTGCCGCCCGGCCGGTTCATCGCGCCGGTGAGGATCATCAGCACCCACGCCAGCCACTGGGTGACGTTGGCGCGCTCGGCGGTCATGGTCACACCGGTTCCGGTCTCGATGGCGACGCACCTGGCGCCGCGGACCGCCGTCGCGAGCCGCATGAGGTCGGCTTCGGTGACGTCGGCGTACTTCGCCGTGTGGGCCAGGGTGAACGGTGCCACCGCCGCGGCGAGCTCGTCGATGCCCTGAACGGGGACATCGGGTTTCACGCCGTCGCGCAGGACCTCACGCACAAGGTGGGCCAGTACCGCGTGGTCGGTGCTGGGGCGCGGCGCCAGGTGGCCGGTCGCCAGACGGGCGGTCTCGGTGCGCCGCGGGTCGATCACCCACACCTGTCCGCGTGCGGCGATGTCGCGCACGGTGCCCGTCGGGTTGGGCATCGAGATGGCGTGGCCGTGGGAGACCACCGGGTTGGCGCCGACGAGCAGCAGGAAGTCGGTGGTGTCGAGATCCGTCCGGCCGGACAGCCCCATGAATCCGCCGACCAGATCCGACACCAGCGGTTTGGCGGTGCCGTCGATGGTCAGGGGGCTGAACTTGGCCGGGGTGCCGATCGCCGCGTGCAACGCTTCGGCCATCCGGAAACCGGCGCTCTCCATGGTGCTGAAGTAGATGCCGACCGAGCCGGGGCCGTGCTCGTCGATGATCGCGCGCAGGCGGGTGGCCAGGTCATCCAGACAGGCGTCCCAGCTGACGTCCTGCTGGCGTCCGTCGATCCGCATGCGGGGCCGTTCGAGGCGGTCGGGATGGTGGTGCAGCAACGGCAGTGCGCGTCCCTTGGCGCAGGTGTAGCCCTTGGAGAACGGATGCTCCTTGTCGCCGCGGACGCGCAGCACCTCGTCGCCGTCGACGTCGACGAGGATGCCGCAGACGGATGTGCAGACCCGGCAGAAACTGCGGACGGTGTGCATGTCGGGAAACGTACTCTCGCCCGGCGGGAAGGGATGTGCATTCGGAGAGAACGGCTACGCAGAAAAGAGAATGCGATTTCCGTCGGTCGGCCGGCGCATGGGAAGCGCCCCCGGCAGGGATCGAACCTGCGACCAACCGCTTAGAAGGCGGCTGCTCTATCCGCTGAGCTACGGGGGCAGCGGAGCTACTTTAACGCCACAGGCACCCCGGCCCGGTGGGGTGAAGGGTTCGCGCGAGGCGCCTCGCCACCGCCATGAAAGCCGCAGCGCCGGGAGTACCCGCGGACTAGCGTGTTGGCAGCGGTCACAGGTGATGAGGGGGGACAGCGTGGCGACGAGCGACGTGCCGGAATTGGACACGGCGGGACTGCCCGAGGAACTGAGCCCGTTCGACCAGATCCTGCACCGCGGCGAGGCCAATCCCCGCACCCGCTCGGGGATCCTGACCGTCGAGATCCTCGACGTCACACCGGACTGGGACCGGTTCCGCACCCGCTTCGAATACGCCTCCCGCAAGGTGTTGAGGCTGCGCCAGAAGGTCGTCACCCCGACCCTGCCGACGGCGGCTCCACGCTGGGTCGTCGACCCGGACTTCAATCTCGACTTCCACGTGCGCCGGGTGCGGATCCCCGACCCGGGCACGATGCGCCAGCTGATCGACCTCGCCGAGATCGCCCTGCAGTCACCGTTGGACATCTCCCGGCCGCTGTGGACGGCCACCCTCATCGAGGGATTGGAGGGCGGTCGCGCCGCGACGATGCTGCACTTCAGTCACGCGGTGACCGACGGTGTCGGCGGAGTCGAGATGTTCGCCAGCGTCTACGACCTCGAACGCGATCCGCCGCCGCAGCAGGCGCCGCCGCTTCCCATCCCGCAGGACCTGTCGCCCAACGACTTGATGCGCGAAGGCGTCAACCGGTTACCGCTGTCGATCCTCGGCGGTGTCCGCGGGGTGCTCGGTGGCGCCCTCGGCGCCGTCGGCAAGGTGGTTCGCGACCCGGTGTCGACGGTCGGCGGGGTGGTCGACTACGCCCGCTCCGGCGCGCGGGTGGTGGGCTCGGTCGCGCAGCCCTCACCGCTGCTGCGGCGGCGCAGCCTGTCGACGCGCAGCGAGGCGATCGACATGGTGCTCAGCGACCTGCACAAGGCGGCGAAGGCGGCGGGCGGTTCCATCAACGACGCCTACCTGGCCGGTGTGTGCGGCGCGCTTCGCCTCTATCACGAGGCGTTCGGGGTGCCGGTCGCGACGCTGCCGATGGCGGTCCCCGTCAGCCTGCGGTCGGATGCCGACCCGGCCGGCGGCAACCGCTTCGTCGGGGTCAACCTGGCTGCGCCGATCGGGGTCACCGACCCGGTGGCGCGCATCGGCAGAGTCCGGGCGCAGATGACCCGCAAGCGTGAAGAGCGTGCGCTCGACATGGTGGGCGCCGTCGCCCCGGTGGCGAGCCTGATGCCCGACTCGGTGCTCGAAGCCATGGCCGGGTCGGTGGTGAACTCCGACGTGCAGGCGAGCAACGTGCCGGTCTACGCGGGGGACACCTACATCGCCGGTGCGAAGATACTGCGCCAGTACGGAATCGGGCCGTTGCCCGGAGTGGCGATGATGGTGGTGTTGGTGTCCCGGTCGGGGTACTGCACCGTCACCGCCCGATACGACCGGGCGTCGATCAGAGACCCGGACCTGTTCGCCCGCTGCCTCATCGACGGTTTCGACGAGGTGCTCGCACTGGGCGGCCCGGGCCGGGCGTCACCAGCATCGGTCGCCGACCGGTCGAAGGCATCGTCGAATGGGAGCGCACAGCAGTGACGGCGGACGATCAGCAATCCGACCCGCGGACCATCCGGCTGCCGGGATCGGTGGCCGAGATCATGGGCGGCCCCGGCGGCCCGGAGATCGGCGCCTTCTTCGACCTCGACGGCACCCTGGTGGCCGGATTCACCGGCGTCATCATGACCCGCGAACGGTTGCGTCGCCGGCAGATGGGCGTGGGCGAGTTCATGGGCATGGTGCAGGCCGGTCTCAACCACCAGCTGGGCCGCTCGGAGTTCGAGGACCTCATCGGCAAGGGTGCGCGAATGCTGCGTGGCAGTTCGCTCTCCGACGTCGACGAACTGGCCGAGCGACTGTTCGACAAGCACGTCCGCGACCGCATCTACCCCGAGATGCGCGACCTCGTACGGGCGCACATGGCACGCGGGCACACCGTGGTGCTCAGCTCGTCCGCGCTGACGGTCCAGGTGGAGCCGGTCGCCGAGTACCTCGGCATCGAGAACGTGCTCAGCAACAAGTTCGAGACCGACGAGAACGACTGCATCACCGGCGAGGTGACGCGGCCGATCATCTGGGGTCCCGGAAAGGCCAGGGCCGTTCAGGCCTTCGCCGCCCGCAACGGCGTCGACCTCGCCAAGAGCTACTTCTACGCCGACGGCGACGAGGACGTGGCACTGATGTACCTGGTCGGCAATCCGAGGCCGACCAATCCCGCCGGCAAGCTGGCGGCCGTGGCCGCCAAGCGGGGGTGGCCGGTGCTGCGGTTCACCAGTCGCTCCGGCAGCAGCCCGGTCTCGCAGTTGCGCACGGTCGCGGGCATCGCTTCGCTGGTGCCGGTCGCCGCGGGCGCCGTCGGATGGGGACTGCTCAACCGCAACCGGCGCAGCGGGGTGAACTTCTTCACGTCGGCGTGGAGCCGGCTGGTGCTGACGACCGCCGGCATCAACCTCAACATCCTCGGGCGCGAGAACCTGACCGTCCAGCGGCCGGCGGTGTTCATCTTCAACCACCGCAACCAGGCCGACCCGCTGATCGCCGGCAGGCTCGTCGAGACCGACTTCACCTCGGTGGGCAAGAAGGAGCTCGAGAACGACCCGATCATCGGCACCATCGGCAAGGTGATGGACGCGGCGTTCATCGACCGCGACGACCCCAAGAAGGCCGTCGAGGCGCTGGCGAAGATCGAAGGGCTCGCCCGCAAGGGACTCTCGATCCTCATCGCCCCCGAGGGCACGCGCCTCGACACCACCGAGGTCGGCGAATTCAAGAAGGGGCCGTTCCGGATCGCGATGTCCGCGGGCATCCCGATCGTGCCGATCGTCATCCGCAACGCCGAGGTGGTCGCCGCGCGCGACTCCAGCACGTTCAACCCAGGCACCGTGGACATCGCGGTGTACCCGCCGATCTCGACCGACGGCTGGACGGTCGAGGACCTGCCCGAGCGCATCGACGAGATTCGCAAGATCTACCTCGACACGCTGAAAGCCTGGCCGCACCAGGAGTTGCCGACCCCTGCGCTGTACAAGCGGCCGGCTGGGCAGTCCCCGGAGAAGCCCGAGAAAAAGGCCGCGCCGGCGAAGAAGGCAGCGCCTGCGAAGAAAGCCACGGCCGCGAAGAAGGCGGCGCCTGCGAAGAAGACCACGGCTGCGAAGAAGGCGGCGAAAACGCCGGCGAAGAAGGCGGCGAAAACGCCGGCGAAGAAGGCTGCCGCACAGAAGAATCCGGGCGCGAAGAAACCCGGTGCGAAAGGCCGCCCGTGAAACGCCCAGCCGACTACTTCGACAGCTTCACCACCACCGACGACGCGCTGGTACTGGCTGCGGCCTCCTCTCCGGCGGAGGTCCAGCTGCTCGAGGACTGGCTGCAGGCCCAGCGCCGTGACCATCCCGAGGTGCGCGTCGAGGTGTTACAGCTACCCGTCGTCGAGGACCCGCCGCCCGCCGTGCTGGCCCGGTTGGTCTCCGAACTCGAGGCCGACCAGGACCGCACCGTCGTGCCGGTGCGGGTGTTCTGGGTGCCCGGCGGCCTGCCGACCCGCTCGAAGGTGGTCTCGCTGATCTCCGGACGCGACACCTACCGCCCGCCGGAGATGCTGCAGCGGCGCATCCTTCGCAAGGATGCGTCGCGGGCCCGGGTGGTGGCCGGCGAGCCCGCCAAGGTCTCCGAGCTCCGGCAGCAGTGGAGTGACACGACGGTCGCGGAGAACCCAAGGGACTTCGCGCATTTCGTGCTCCGCCGGGCGGCGCTGGCCATCGAACGGGTCGAGTACCGCCTCCTGGGGCCCGAGTACAAGTCGCCGCGACTGGTCAAGCCGGAGATGCTGGCATCGGCCCGGTTCCGGGCCGGACTCGAGCAGATCGACGGCGCCGACCTCGAGAAGGCCGGCGCGATGCTCGACGAGATGGCCACCGGGTGGAGCAGGGTGTCCATCGACCTGATCCCCGCGCTGAGCCGCGCCATCTTCAGCCGCGGTTTCGATCCGCGCATCGACTACGACCGCGAACAGGTCGAGACGATGCGGCGCAACCTGGAGAACCATCCGGCGGTGATGCTGTGGTCGCACCGGTCCAATCTCGACAACCCGGTGCTCACGGTCGCGCTGTACGAGAACCGGCTTCCGCCGGTGAGCACGTTCGGCGGCATCAACATGGACTTCCCGCCGCTGGGGTCGCTGCTCCGCCGCTCCGGGGTGATCTTCATCCGGCGCAACATCGGCGACAACGCGCTGTACAAGTACGTGCTCAAGGAATACATCGGCTACGTCGTCGAGAAGCGGTTCAACCTGAGCTGGTCGATCGAGGGCACCCGGTCCCGGACGGGCAAGATGCTGCCGCCCAAGCTGGGTCTGCTGTCCTACGTCGCCGACGCATATCTCGCGGGACGTACCGACGACCTTCTGCTGCAACCGGTCTCGATCAGTTTCGATCAGCTGCACGAGACTGCCGAATACGCCGAGTACGCCCGCGGTGGGGAGAAGGCCGCCGAGGGTGTGAGCTGGCTGTACAACTTCATCAAGGCCCAGGGCGAGCGGAACTTCGGCAAGATCTACGTCCGCTTCCCCGAGGCGGTGTCGATGAAGCAGTACCTCGGCCCGGCGCACGGTCCGGCCGCCGAGGACCAGGCCGTCAAACGCCTTGCGCTGCAGAAGATGGCGTTCGAGGTGGCCTGGCGCATCCTGCAGGTCACCCCCGTCAACGCGACCGGACTGGTGTCCGCGCTGCTGCTGGCCACCCGTGGCGTCGCGCTGACCCTCGACCAACTGCACCACACGCTGCAGGATTCGCTGGACTACCTGCACCGCAAGCAGACTCCGATGACCAACAGCGCGCTGCGGCTGCGCACGCCGGAGGGGGTGCTCGCCGCCGTCGACGCACTGTCCAGCGGGCACCCGGTCACCAGGGTCGACAGCGGGCGGGAACCGGTCTGGTCGATCGCACCGCAGCACGAGCACCAGGCCGCCTTCTACCGCAACACCCTGATCCACGCCTTCCTGGAGACCTCGATCGTCGAACTCGCGCTGGCCTATGCCAAACGGAGCGACGGCGACCACCTGGCGGCGTTCTGGTCGCAGGCGATGCGGCTGCGCGACCTGCTGAAGTTCGACTTCTACTTCGCCGACTCCGCGGCGTTCCGCGACCACGTCGCCGAGGAGATGTCGTGGCACGCCGACTGGGAGGAACACGTCTCGGCCGGCGGTGAGGAGGTGGACCGCCTGCTGCGGGCCAAGCGGCCGCTGATCGCCGCGGCCATGCTGCGGCCGTTCTTCGAGGCTTACGAGATAGCCGCGGACGTGCTGCGCGATGCCCCGGCAGAGATCGCGGAGAAGGACCTCACCAAGCTGGCGCTCGGCCTGGGACAGCAGTACGTCGCGCAGAACAGGGTGCGTAGCACCGAGTCGGTGTCGGCGCTGCTGTTCGCCACCGCCCGCCAGGTGGCCGCCGACCAGGATCTGCTGTCGCCCGCCGAGAACCTCGATCGGCGCCGCGAGGCGTTCCACATCGAACTGTGCGGCATCCTCGACGACATGGACAGCGTCGAGCAGCTCGCACGCTCCCAGTTCGGCGAGCGCGAGGCGCAGCGCCGCTCCAGGCAGGACGGCTGAGGGGTCCGGCTCCGCACCTCATACCCTGGACGCATGACGACCGTGGCGGCCCGGGTGCGCACCAGCGCAGTGTGGCCGGTGCTCGTCGGCGTCGGGCTGCTGGCCGGGGCGACCGCCGCGGGCATCGGCGCGCTGTCGCTGGCCGACGCGCTCAGCGCCACCGGGCTGCCCGATCCCGGGCCGGTCACCACCTACGGGCTGCCGTTCGTGCGGGCTGCCGGGGAGATCGCGGCGGTGGTGGCGGTCGGTGCGTTCCTGTTCGCGGCCTTCCTGACACCGCCGCAGGCCAGTGGTGTGCTCGACGCCGCGGGCTACCGCGCACTGCGGCTCGGCACCGCCGCGTCGGCGATCTGGGCGCTGTGCGCGGTGCTGCTCGTTCCGCTCACGGTGTCCGACGTGTCGGGGCAGCCGCTGCGCGACCATCTCGGTCCGGCCGAGATCTGGGCGGCTGCGGACCTCGTCGACGTCGCGGGCGCCTGGCGCTGGACGGCGCTGCTGGCCGCCGTCGTCACCGTGGCGGCCATGCCGGTGCTGCGCTGGTCTTGGACCCCGGCGCTGCTGGCCGGCGCGCTGCTCAGCCTGGTGCCGCTGGCGCTGACCGGACACTCGTCGTCGGGCGGTGCGCACGACCTGGCCACCAACAGCCTGCTCATCCACCTGATCGCCGGCGCACTGTGGGCCGGGGGACTGCTCGCGCTGCTGGCGCACGCACTGCGCGGCGGCGACCACGCGGACCTGGCCGCCAGGCGCTTCTCGGCGCTCGCGCTGTGGTGCTTCGTCGCCATGGCGGTCAGCGGAATCGTCAACGCGCTGGTGCGGGTGCCGCCGCCAGAGCTGGTGCGCAGCGAGTACGGCGCGCTGGTGCTGGCCAAGGTGACCGCCCTGGTGGTGCTCGGCGCGCTGGGGTGGCGGCAACGAACACGCGGCGTGGCGGCGCTGCGGGACGATCCGTCCGCCCGCGGACCCCTGCTGCGGCTCGCACTCACCGAGGCGGTGGTGTTCGGCGTGACGTTCGGCATCGCCGTCGGGCTGGGCCGGACCCCGCCGCCGTCGCTGCGCACCCAGCCGAGTCCGGTGGAGGTGGAGATCGGTTACGACCTCGCCGGCCCGCCGACCGTGGCACGCATCCTCTTCGACTGGCGCTTCGACCTGATCCTGGGCACCGCGGCGATCGTGTTGGCCGCCGTCTACCTGCTCGGGGTGCGACGGCTGCGCAGGCGTGGCGACGCGTGGCCGGCCGGCCGGACCGCGGCCTGGCTGTGCGGCTGCGCCGCCCTGCTGATCACGACGTCGTCGGGCATCGGGCGGTACATGCCCGCCATGTTCAGCGTGCACATGGTCGCGCACATGCTGCTGTCCATGCTGGTGCCGATCCTGCTGGCGCTGGGCGGCCCCACCACGCTGGCGCTGCGGGCGCTGCCCACCGCAGGCCGCGGCGCGCCCGGTCCGCGCGAATGGCTGCTCGCCGCCCTGCATTCCAGGGTGTCGCGGTTCCTGACCAATCCGATCGTGGCACTGGTGCTGTTCGTGGCCGGCTTCTACGGCCTCTACTTCGGCGGCATCTTCGACTCCGCGGTCACCAGCCACGCCGCCCACGTCCTGATGAACGTGCACTTCCTGGTGACCGGCTACCTCTTCTACTGGGTGGTGATCGGCGTCGACCCGACGCCGCGACCCATCCCGCAACTGGGCAAGCTGGCGATGGTGTTCGCGTCCCTGCCGCTGCACGCCTTCTTCGGGGTCGTGCTGATGGGCACCCAGAGCGTGCTGGCCGAGCCGTTCTACCGGTCGCTGCAGCTGAGCTGGCACACCGATCTGCTCGGCGACCAGAAGTTGGGCGGCGGCGTCGCGTGGGCCGCCGGCGAGATACCCCTGGTGCTGGTGATGATCGCCCTGCTGATCCAGTGGCGGCGCAGCGACCAGCGCACCGCCACGCGACTCGACCGCGCCGCCGACCGCGACGACGACGCCGACCTGGCCGCCTACAACGCGATGCTGGCCGAACTGGCCCGCCGCGAGGGTCGCTGACCAGCCGTCCGCCTGATCGATCCACAGTCCCGGCTTCATCCCCAGGTGCCGCCCTCCGGCGGCGCGGACCTCGACTTCCGTCGGTGCCGCCGCGGTCAATGGGTGCAGCGGCGACGCACAGCCGCCGCACCAGAAGCGAAAGGGCACACCGAATGTTCGAGACACCGATCACCGTCGTGGGAAACATCGTCAACAACCCGGTCCGGCACCGCGCCGGTGACCAGGAGGTCATGCGGTTCCGGGTGGCCAGCAACTCGCGCCGGC
The DNA here is from genome assembly GCF_025821665.1 of [Mycobacterium] manitobense. Taxonomy (GTDB): domain Bacteria; phylum Actinomycetota; class Actinomycetes; order Mycobacteriales; family Mycobacteriaceae; genus Mycobacterium; species Mycobacterium arseniciresistens. The sequence goes on along the minus strand of NZ_JACKSJ010000235.1, from coordinate 116,743 downwards.
GCACGGCCGAGGGCGAGTGGGAGCCGGGCAACTCGCTGTTCGTCAGCGTCAGCTGCTGGGGCAAGCTGGTGACCGGCGTCGGAGCCGCCCTCGGGAAGGGAGACGCCGTCATCGTTGTTGGACAGGTGTACACCAGCGAGTACGAGGACAAGGAAGGCGTGCGCCGGACCTCGACGGAGGTGCGCGCCACCTCGGTGGGACCCGATCTGTCCCGGTGCATCGTGCGGATCGAGAGCCGCAGGCACCCCGACAGTGCCACCGACGACCAGCAGGCACGCGGCGCCGACGGCGATGACGCCGACAGCGACGCCGCCGACGCTTCGCCGGACGAGTCCGAGCCGCTGCCACTGACCGCTTAGCGCCATCCGGCCACGCCTAGGATGGTCCGCGAGCATCACCCGCCAACCGAAAGGCACAACCCCGGCATGGCCGAATTCATCTACACGATGCGGAAGGTCCGCAAGGCGCACGGCGACAAGGTGATCCTTGACGACGTCAACCTGAACTTCCTCCCGGGAGCCAAGATCGGCGTCGTCGGCCCGAACGGGGCCGGCAAGTCGAGCGTCTTGCGGATCATGGCGGGCCTTGACCAGGCCAACAACGGTGACGCCTACCTGGCGCCCGGCGCGACGGTCGGCATCCTGATGCAGGAGCCGCAGCTCGACGAGGACAAGACGGTCCGAGAGAACGTCGAGGCCGGCGTCGCGATCAAGGGCAAGCTCAACCGGTACAACGAAGTGGCCGAGCTGATGGCCACCGACTACACCGACGAGCTCATGGAAGAGATGGGCACGCTGCAGGAGGAGCTCGACGCGGCCGACGCGTGGGACATCGACTCGCAGCTCGAGCAGGCGATGGACGCACTGCGCTGCCCGCCGCCCGACGAGCCCGTCACGCACCTCTCCGGTGGTGAGCGACGGCGCGTCGCCCTGTGCCGGCTGCTGCTGTCCAAGCCCGACCTGCTGCTGCTCGACGAACCCACCAACCACCTGGACGCCGAGAGCGTTCTGTGGCTCGAACACCACCTCGCCGACTACAAGGGCGCCATCCTGGCGGTCACCCACGACCGGTACTTCCTCGACAACGTCGCCGAGTGGATCCTCGAGCTCGACCGCGGCCACGCGTACCCGTACGAGGGCAACTACTCGACATACCTGGAGAAGAAGGCCGAACGCATCGCCGTTTCGGGGCGCAAGGACGCCAAGCTGCACAAGCGACTGCAGGAGGAGCTCGCCTGGGTGCGCTCAGGTGCCAAGGCCCGTCAGGCCAAGAACAAGGCCCGCCTGCAGCGTTACGAGGAGATGGCCACCGAGGCGGAGAAGACGCGCAAGCTCGACTTCGAGGAGATCCAGATCCCGACCCCGCCCCGGCTGGGCAACGTGGTCGTCGAGGTCGACCACCTCGACAAGGGCTTCGAGGGTCGCACGCTGATCAAGGACCTGTCCTTCTCGCTGCCACGCAACGGCATCGTCGGGGTCATCGGGCCCAACGGCGTCGGCAAGACCACGCTGTTCAAGACGATCGTCGGCCTGGAGCAGCCCGACAGCGGCACCGTGAAGGTCGGTGAGACGGTCAAGTTGAGCTATGTCGACCAGAACCGTTCGCAGATCGATCCGAAGAAGAACGTCTGGGAAGTGGTGTCCGACGGGCTCGATTACATCGAGGTCGGGCAGAACGAGGTTCCGTCGCGGGCCTACGTGTCCGCGTTCGGGTTCAAGGGCCCGGATCAGCAGAAGCCGGCCGGCGTGCTGTCCGGCGGTGAACGCAACCGGCTGAATCTGGCGCTCACCCTCAAGGTCGGCGGCAACCTGATCCTGCTCGACGAGCCCACCAACGACCTCGACGTCGAGACCCTGAGCTCGCTGGAGAACGCGCTGCAGAACTTCCCGGGCTGCGCCGTGGTGATCTCCCACGACCGCTGGTTCCTGGACCGCACCTGCACGCACATCCTGGCGTGGGAGGGCGACGACGACAACGAGGCCAAGTGGTTCTGGTTCGAGGGCAACTTCGGCGGCTACGAGGAGAACAAGATCGAGCGGATGGGCGCGGAGGCGGCGCGGCCGCACCGGGTCACCCATCGCCGGCTGACACGCGACTGATCGCACCGTGCGGGACCGCGGGCGACCGGGGGGCGACTAAGGTCGCTCGTGCGTGCCAGTGCCGGTGCGCACGTGTGAGTCAGGAGTGATCCGCATGACGGGACGTGGCGCCGCGCAGGACTCGCAGCCCGCAACGGAGACACCCGATCCCGACACCGCGAAGCGGTTGGCCGGCGCGTTCGTCGCCGCGTTCCGTGGGATCCACGACGAGTCGTCGGAGCCCGGTGCCGACGAACCGGCCTCCGCGGAGCAGGCGGTGTCATCGGAACTGGTGAATTCGCACTACCGGCTCGGCCGGCGTCGCTCGCCGGGCGAGACGCTGGTCGCCACCCATCCCGTCGCCGACGACGCCGGAGTCGGTCCGGCCCTGCAGATCGTCACCGAAAACGCGCCGCTGCTGATGGATTCGGTGACCGTGCTGTTGCACCGTCTCGGCGTGGCCTATCGCGCGATCATGAACCCGGTCTTCCGGGTGCGACGCAGCGCTGACGGAGACCTGCAGGCCATCGCGGCCGCCGACGCCCCGGACGACGACGTCTCGAACGACGATGCCTCGGACGCCGGAGCCGACGAGGCGTGGGTGCACATCGCGCTCAGCGGTGAGACCGACCGCGATGCGCTCGCCGAGGCGAAGCGCCTGCTCCCGGACATCCTGGCCGACGCCCGGCAGGTCGCCCTCGACGCGGACGCGATGGTGGCCACCCTCAACGGCCTGGCCGACGAGGTGGAGGACGATTCCGGCGGTCGTTTCCCCGGTGCCGAACGCAAGGACGTCGCCGCGCTGATGCGCTGGCTGGCCGACGGCCACTTCGTGCTGCTGGGTTGCCAGCGCTGCCCGGTGACCGACGGCCGGGCCTCCGTCGACCCCGACAGCAGACTCGGGGTGTTGCGGCGCCGCACCGATGTGCTGCCGCAGCTCGCCGCCGACGACGACCTGTTGGTGCTGGCGCAGGCCACCATCCCGAGCTACCTGCGATACGGCGCGTACCCGTACATCGTCGTGGTGCGCGAACGCGACGGCTCCGGCAGCGATGACACGGTCGAGCACCGCTTCGTCGGCCTGTTCACGGTGGCCGCGCTCAATGCCAACGTCACCGAGATCCCGTTGGCATGCCGACGCGTGAACGACGCGCTGGCGCTGGCCAAACGCGACCCCGGGCATCCCGGCCAGCTGCTGCTCGACGTCATCCAGACCGTGCCCCGCCCCGAGCTGCTCACGTTGAGCGCCCAGGAACTGCTCGACATGGCGATGGCGGTGGTGGAGCTGGGCTCGCGCCGCCGTGCGCTGCTGTTCCTGCGGGCCGATCACCTCGCGCACTTCGTGTCGTGTCTGGTGTATCTGCCGCGCGACCGCTACACGACGGCGGTCCGTCTCGAGATGCAGGACATCCTCGTTCGCGAACTCGGCGGCGAGAGCATCGACTACACCGCCAGGGTGAGCGAGTCGCCCTGGGCGGTGGTGCACTTCAACGTCCGGCTGCCGCATTCGGAGCAACCCGCCCGCGTCGACACCTCGGCGGAGAACGAGAGCCGGATCCAGGACCTGCTGACCGCGGCGGCCCGTACCTGGGCCGACCGGCTGACCGGCGCGGTGCGCAGCGGATCGATCGCCCAGGGCACCGCCGAGCACTACGCGGTGGCATTCCCCGAGGACTACAAGCAGGCCGTCGACCCGCTGGACGCGATCGACGACATCGCGATCATCGAGGAACTCACCGACGATTCGGTCAAGCTGGTGTTCGCCGAGGGCGGCGAGGACCGGGTGGGGCAGTTGACCTGGTATCTGGGCGGCCGGTCGGCGTCGCTGAGCCAGCTGCTGCCGATGCTCCAGTCGATGGGTGTGGTGGTGCTCGAGGAGCGGCCGTTCACGGTGAAGCGGGCCGACGGCCTCGCCGTGTGGATCTACCAGTTCCGGGTGACGCCGCACCGCAGCATTCCCGACGCGCCGGCGGGCGCCGAGCAGGAGGCGATGGAGGCCCGTTTCGCCGACGCCGTCACTGCGATCTGGCACGGCCGCATGGAGATCGACCGCTTCAACGAACTGGTGCTGCGCGCCGGCCTGACCTGGCAGCAGGTGGTCATCCTGCGGGCCTACGCGAAATACCTTCGGCAGGCCGGCTTTCCGTACAGCCAGTCCCACATCGAGTCGGTGATCAACGACAACGCCGGCACCGCGCGCTCACTCGTCACGTTGTTCGAGGCGCTGTTCAACCCGGGCGCAGGACAGGACGGCGGTTCGAACAAGCGCCGCGACGCACAGAAGGCCGCGGCGGCCGTCACCGCCGACATCGACGCTCTGGTCAGCCTCGACACCGACCGCGTGCTGCGGGCGTTCGCCTCGATGATCGAAGCGACCCTGCGCACCAACTACTTCGTCACCGCGGCGGACTCGGCGCGGGCGCAGAACGTGCTGGCGCTCAAGCTGAACCCGCGCCTCATCGACGAATTGCCGCTGCCGCGACCGAGGTTCGAGATCTTCGTCTACTCACCTCGGGTGGAGGGCGTGCACCTGCGGTTCGGGCACGTCGCCCGCGGCGGGCTGCGCTGGTCGGACCGGCGCGAAGATTTCCGCACCGAGATCCTCGGCCTGGTCAAGGCGCAGGCGGTCAAGAACGCCGTCATCGTCCCGGTCGGCGCCAAGGGTGGTTTCGTCGTCAAGCAGCCCCCCGACCTGACCGGTGACGCGGCCACCGACCGGGATGCGCAGCGCGCCGAGGGCATCGCGTGCTACCGGCTGTTCATCAGCGGCCTGCTGGACGTCACCGACAACGTCGACAAGGCCAGTGGCGACGTGGTCACCCCGCCTGAGGTGATCCGCCGCGACGGCGACGACGCCTATCTTGTGGTGGCCGCCGACAAGGGCACCGCGACCTTCTCCGACATCGCCAACGAGGTGGCCGGCTCGTACGACTTCTGGCTGGGGGATGCCTTCGCCTCCGGTGGGTCGGTGGGCTATGACCACAAGGCGATGGGCATCACTGCCAAGGGCGCATGGGAGTCGGTCAAACGGCACTTCCGCGAGATGGGAGTCGACACCCAGAGCGAGGACTTCACCGTCGTCGGTGTCGGCGACATGAGCGGGGACGTATTCGGCAACGGCATGCTGCTGTCGAAGCACATCAGGCTGCTCGCCGCCTTCGACCATCGGCACGTGTTCCTCGACCCCGACCCCGACGCGGCGTCGTCCTGGGACGAGCGCAAGCGGTTGTTCGACCAGCCGCGCTCGTCGTGGGAGGACTACGACACCTCGCTGCTCAGCGAGGGCGGCGGCGTCTACCAGCGCCAGCAGAAGTCCATACCGGTCAGCCCGCAGGTGCGTGCCGCCCTCGGCATCGAGGGTGATGCCGAGGAGATGTCGCCGCCCGAGTTGATCAAGGCGATCCTGAAGGCCCCGGTCGACCTGCTGTTCAACGGCGGCATCGGCACTTACGTCAAGGCCGAGACCGAGGCCGACTCGAACGTCGGCGACCGCGCCAACGATCCGGTGCGGGTCAACGGGAACCAGGTGCGCGCCAAGGTGATCGGCGAAGGCGGCAACCTCGGCGTGACCTCGCTGGGTCGCATCGAGTACGACCTCGCCGGCGGGCGGATCAACACCGACGCGCTGGACAACTCCGCCGGTGTGGACTGTTCCGACCACGAGGTCAACATCAAGATCCTGATCGACTCGCTGGTCACCGCGGGCAAGGTCGACCCCGCCGACCGCACCGATCTGCTGGTGTCGATGACCGACGAGGTCGGTCGGCTGGTGCTGGCGGACAACGAGGATCAGAACGACCTGATGGGCACCAGCCGCGCCAACGCCGCCAGCCTGCTTCCCGTGCACGCCCGGATGATCAAGGACTTCGTCGCCGACAAGGGGCTCAACCGCGAACTGGAGGCGCTGCCGTCGGAGAAGGAGATCCGCAGGCGGCTGGAGGCCGGGATCGGTCTGACCTCGCCGGAGCTCGCCACTCTGATGGCCCACGTCAAGCTTGGGCTCAAGGACGACCTGCTGGTCGGCGATCTGCCCGACCAGGAGGTGTTCGCGTCGAGACTGCCGACGTACTTCCCGTCGACGCTTCGGGAGCGCTACGGCGCCGACATCCGCAACCATGAGCTGCGCCGCGAGATCGTCACCACGATGCTCGTCAACGACCTGGTCGACACCAGCGGCATCACCTACGCCTATCGGATCACCGAGGACGCCGGCGTCGGGCCGACCGACGCGGTGCGCAGCTTCGTCGCCACCAACGAGATCTTCCGGATCGGCGAGGTGTGGCGGCAGATCCGCGCCACCGACCTGCCGGTGTCGGTGTCCGACCGGATGACGCTCGATCTCCGCCGGCTCGTCGACCGGGCCGGACGGTGGCTGCTCAACTACCGGCCGCAGCCGCTTGCCGTCGGCGCGGAGATCAACCGGTTCGCCAAGAAGGTGGAGTCGCTCACGCCTCGCATGCGCGAGTGGCTGCGCGGCGACGACGAGGCCATCGTCGACAAGGAGGCCGCCGACTTCTGTCGCAACGGCGCTTCGGAGGACCTGGCCTACATCGTGGCCAGCGGGCTGTACCAGTTCAGCCTGCTCGACATCATCGACATCGCCGACATCGTCGACCGCGAACCCGCTGAGGTCGCCGACACCTATTTCGCCCTGATGGACCACCTCAACACCGATGCACTGCTCACCGCGGTGTCGCAGCTCCCGCGCGGTGACCGCTGGCATTCGTTGGCGCGGTTGGCGATCCGCGACGACATCTACGGATCGCTTCGGGCGCTGTGCTTCGACGTGCTGGCCGTCGGCGAGGTCGAGGAGAACGGCGAGGAGAAGATCGCCGAGTGGGAGGCGACCAACAGTTCGCGGGTCGCGCGGGCGCGGCGCACCCTCACCGAGATCTACGAGGACGACGAGCGCGATCTGGCCACGCTTTCGGTGGCGGCCCGCCAGATCCGCAGCATGACTCGCACGAGCGGAACAGGAGCCGGATGACGGCCGTAGGGTTCACCGCACCGGTGCATGTGCGCTGGTCGGACATCGACATGTACCAGCACATCAACCACGCCACCATGGTCACCCTCCTGGAGGAGGCGCGGATCCCGTTCCTGCGCGAGCCTTTCGGCGACAACATCACGACCATCGGACTGCTGATCGCCGAGGTGAACATCGTCTACAAGGGTCAACTGCGGCTGGTGGATTCGCCGCTGCAGGTGACGATGTGGTCGAAACGCGTTCGCGCGGTGGACTTCACCATCGGCTACGAGGTGCGGTCGGTCGGCGCCCCGCCGGACTCCAAGCCGGCGGTGATCGCCGACACCCAGCTCGCGGCCGTGCACATCCAGGAGCAACGGCTCGAGCGCCTGACCGCCGCGCAGAGGGATTACCTACAGCGCTATCTGCGATGAGCGCCCACGAACGCGGCATCTGGCTGGACGACGCCCGGCATCGCGACGACCTCGCCATCTTCGTCGACCGTGCGCTGCGCCTCGACGAAGCCGCCGTCATCCGGCTGCGGGAGCGCTCACCCGACCACATCGTCGCCTGGGTGGCAACCGGTTTCGACGTGCTGGCCAGCCGGGTGGTCGCCGGGCGGGCGCGGCCCGCGGACCTCAGTTCGGGCGCCGACGCGCTCGCTCACGGCTTGACTGCGGCGGGTGCCGACGGGTTCGTCGACACGGGATTCCCGATGGATTCGGCGTGGCGGGGCGGACTGCCGCCCGACAGCGGCTTCGTCCATCTCGACGACGTGCCCGCCCGGGTGGTGCTGGACCTGGCGGCACGCGGCGCCGAACTGGCCAAGGAGCACAGCAGCGCCCACGGCCCGCCCGCGTCGCTGCTCGACCAGGAGGTGGTGGCGGTCAGTTCGGCAGACGACAGCGTCGGCATCCCGATGCGGTGCGTCTTCGCGTTGACGGCGATGGGATTCCTGCCGCAGTCGGGGGAGGCGGTGGCCGCCGACGAGATCGTCCGGGTCCGGGTGCTGCCGACGTGGCTGCGCATCGACGCCCGCTTCGGATCGGTGTACCGCCGCCGCGGCGATCCCGCCCTGGTACTGCGCTGAGCCGGCGCGTCAGACCAGCCAGGCGGCGGCGTCGGGCGGCAGCGCACCGGCCACGAGCGGTGCGCTCGCGAACAGCAACTCGCCGTCGGGCAGCTCGGCCGGCTCCGTGCCTGCGTTGAGGACGCAGCTCAGGCCGCCGGGCAACCGGAACGCCAGGGTGTCGGGCGCCGAGTCGAGCCACTCGACCGACCAGCCGTCGAATTCCGTTCTCTCGCGCCGCAACCGGAGGGCGGTGGTGAAGAACGCCAGCGTCGAGCCGTCATCGGCGGACTGCTTCTGCACGGTGAGCTCCGACCATTCCGGCGGGATGGGCAGCCAGGTGTCTGCCGACTCGGAGAACCCGAACGGCGGCGCCTCACCCGACCACGGCATCGGCACACGGCAGCCGTCGCGGCCGCGTTCGGTGCCGCCGGATCGCAGCCACACCGGATCCTGCAGCACCTCGTCGGGCAGCTCGACGTTGGGCAGGCCGAGTTCCTCGCCGTTGTAGACGAACACCGCCCCGGGCAGCGCCAGCATCACCAGCGCCATGGCCTTCGCGCGCGCCAGCCCGACCGGGCCCCCGCCGTAGCGGGTGACCTCGCGCTCGACATCGTGGTTCGACAGCGTCCAGGTCGGCGTCGCGTTCTGGAGTGCCACCGCGGCCAGCGAGTTCTCGATGGCGTCGTGGATCTCGCCGGCGTCGAACGCCGCGCGGACCAGCCGGAAGTTGAAGCCCAGGTGCAGCTCGTCGGGGCGCAGGTACGCCGCGAACTCGGCGTTGTCGTACACCCAGACCTCGCCGACGGCGACGGCATCCCGGTAGTCGTCGAGCACCGCGCGGATCCCGCGGTGGATGTCGTGCACGCCGGCGTGGTTGAAGCGGGGGTCGCGCTCGGTGTCGGAGAGCAGCTTGTTCTCGGCGCTGGTCATGTCGGGCAGGTCCGCCGGCTTCGACATGCCGTGCGCGACGTCGATGCGGAAGCCGTCGACGCCGCGTTCGAGCCAGAACCGCAGCGTCTTCTCCAGGTCGTCGAACACTTCCGGGTTGTCCCAGTTGAGGTCCGGCTGTTCGGAGTCGAACAGGTGCAGATACCACTGGCCGGGATTGCCGTCGGCCTCGACCACCCGTGTCCAGGCGGGACCGCCGAACACCGACACCCAGTTGTTGGGAGGGTGCAGGCCGTCCTGGCCGCTGCCGTCGCGGAACAGGTAGCGCGCCCGCTGCTCGCTGCCGGGGCTCGACGCCAGCGCGGCCTGGAACCACGGATGTGCGGAGCTGGTGTGGTTGGGCACCAGGTCCATCGTGATCTTGATGCCGAGGTCGTGGGCCGCCTCGACCAGCCGGTCGAGTGCGTCGATGCCGCCGAACAGCGGGTCGACGTCGCGTGGGTCGGCGACGTCGTAGCCGTGGTCGGCCATGGGGGAGACGGTGACCGGGTTGAGCCAGATCGCGTCGACGCCGAGGCGCTGCAGATGGTCGAGTCGCGCGGTCACCCCGTCCAGGTCGCCGACGCCGTCGCCGTCGCTGTCGGCGAACGAACGCGGATACACCTGATAGAACACCGCTCGGGACCACCAGGGCTGTTGCTCGTTCGTCGCACTCTCAGTCATTGCATCAATTGTGCCGACGTCGCGCGGGAGCCGCTCAGAACGACGAGTTGACCATGCTCTGGGCCGCCATCTCCAGGTAGGCCAGCAGCTCGCGGCGGTGCGCGTCGTCGAGGGTGTTCGCGTCGATCTCGGCGACGGCGGTGTGCATGCAGCGCAACCAGGCGTCGCGTTCGATGAAGCCGATCCGGAACGGCGCGTGCCGCATCCGCAGCCGCGGGTGGCCGCGCTGGTCGGAATAGGTTCGGGGGCCGCCCCAGTACTGCTCGAGGAACATTCGCAGCCGCACCTCGGCGGCGTCGAGCTCGTCCTCCGGGTAGAGCGGGCGCAGGATCTCGTCGTCGCGGACCAGCTCGTAGAACCGCCGCACCAGGGCGTGGAAGGTCTCGTGGCCACCGACTTCGTCGTAGAACGAGCGTTGTGGTTGCGTCACGCATCCATTGTGGCCCCTGGGCCGTAACGGCCGGTCAGCCGGTGATGTCACCCGGAATTCACCGGACTGACCTGCGAACACTCGCAGAATTGTCGTGCGATCGGCGTCGATCCATGGTGGACTGTCTCCTCGGAGGACGAATGGCGCAGCGCAAGAAAAGCCGCGGTCACCGGAGTCCCGGAACCGCGGCGGGTCCCACAGGGTCCGCGACCACGACTGCGCCGACGCGCGCCCTGCACAGTGTCGAGACCTCCCCACCGGTCGTCCGCGAAGCCTCGGTATGGGGTCGCCGCCGGGTGCTGCTGCTGAACTCGACCTACGAGCCGTTGACCGCCCTGCCCATGCGCCGGGCGGTGATCATGCTGATGTGCGGCAAGGCCGACGTGGTGCACGACGACCCCAACGGGCCGGTGATCCACTCGGCCACCCGCACCATCGTGGTGCCCTCGGTGATCCGGTTGCGCAGCTTCGTGCGGGTGCCGTATCGCGCCCGCATCCCGATGACGCGGGCGGCGCTGATGCACCGTGACCGGTTCCGCTGCGCCTACTGCGGCGCGAAGGCCGACACCGTCGACCACGTGATCCCGCGCAGCCGCGGCGGGGACCACTCCTGGGAGAACTGCGTGGCGGCCTGCTCGGAGTGCAATCACCGCAAGGCCGACCATCTGCTCACCGAACTGGGCTGGAGCCTGCGGTCGACGCCGCTGCCGCCGAAGGGGCAGCACTGGCGTCTGCTGTCGTCGGTGAAGGAGCTCGATCCCGCCTGGGTGCGATACCTGGGTGAGGGCGCGGCCTGAAGCGGGTGTGGGATACGGTTTGCTCGTGAGCACACCGCTGATGCACTCTCTGTTCGTCCTGGTGCCGTTGGGACTGACCGCCGTGCTGGCCCTGCTGATCTGGCGCGGCAAGGGTCCTCATCCGGCGAGCTACAACATGTCCGAGCCGTGGACGCATGCGCCGATCCTCTGGGCGGCCGAAGAACCTGCCGACCACGGACACGGTGGACACGGCGATCACCTGACGGTAGGAGGCGGCGCAAGTGGCAAGTGGTGAGATCGCGCCCGTCACGCGCGGTGAACTCGACCTTCCCCACGGCTGGGCGCTGACCACGAGCGGACGGCTGTCCGGGGTGACCGAACCCGGCGAGCTGTCGGTGCACTACCCGTTCCCGACCAAGGACCTGGTGGTGCTCGACGACGCGCTGAAGTACGGCTCGCGGGCGGCCAAGGCTCGTTTCGCGGTCTACATCGGCGATCTCGGCGCGGACACCGCGGCGACGGCGCGGGAACTCCTGGCGAAGGTGCCGACGCCCGACAACGCCGTGCTGCTGGCCGTCTCGCCGGATCAGCATGCCATCGAGGTGGTGTACGGCTCGAGGGTCAAGGGCCGCGGCATCGAGGAGGCCGCTCCGTTGGGGGTGTCGGCCGCCGCGGCGTCGTTCAAGGACGGCAACCTGATCGACGGCCTGATCAGCGCGGTGCGGGTGCTGACCGCCGGCGTCTCGCCCCGCTGACCTAACCGCACCTTCCCGCGCTCGCCGGCTGTTTTCGCGCTGCCCGCAACGGGTATCGCTTGGCCCGCGGGTGCAGGGGCTGCCGCGGAGAGGTGATCGATGCGGCGAGGTTCGGTGGTCCACAGGGCTACCCGCCATGACGGCCTGCAGACCGCGGCGCGGTCCGGGTACGTGGTCAGCGGGCTGCTGCATCTGCTGATCGCCTACGTCATCGTGCGGATCGCCCTCGGCCACCGCGGCGACGCCGACCCCTCGGGTGCGCTGGCGACGGTCGCGGAGACCCGCGGCGGCGAGATCGCGCTGTGGGTCATCGTGGTGGCGCTCGTGCCACTGATGTTGTGGCGGCTCGCCGAGTCGCTGATCGGTCTGCACCCGGCCGAGAGCCATGACCCGAATCGTGACGACGCGGGAAAGCTGAACCGGCTGAAGGCCTTCGGGCTGCTCCTCGTCTATTGCGGCGTCATGGTCACCGCTGTCCGGTTCGCCACCGGCGACCGCGAGTCGAGCCGCGACCAGAACACCGGCATCAGTTCCCGGTTGATGCACACCGTGCCGGGTCAGACGGTGTTGATCGTGGCGGGAGTGGTGGTCGCCGTCATCGGCGGCTACTACGCCTACAAGGGCGCGTCGCGGCGTTTCCTCGCCGACCTGACGGGTCCGGTGAGCCCGCTGATCGTCGTCCTCGGCCTGTTCGGCTACGTCGCCGAGGGAACCGTGCTCGCCATCGCGGGGGTGCTGCTGGTCGTCGCCGCCGTCGACGTCGACCCCTCGAAGGCGGCCGGGCTCGATGCCGCGGTCAAGGCGCTGGGTGGGACGCAGGGCGGCACGATGCTGCTGATCGGCGCGGCCGTCGGCTTCGGCGCGTACGGGCTGTACAGCCTCACGCTCACCCGCTACTCACGGATGTAGCGCGGGACACGGTCCTGCGCCGTTACGAGACGTCGAACTCCCGGGCTCGCAGAGCGCGCTCCACGCCGGCGCGGCCTTCGACCACCAGCCGGCGCAGTGCGGGCGGGACGTCGCCGGCGAGGAAGCGGTCGGCGGCGTCGATCGCCTCCTGGCTGATGTCCGATGCCGGGTACAGCCCGACGACCACGGTCTGGGCCACCTCGCTGGACCGCCGCTCCCACACTCCGGAGATCGCGTCGAAGTAGCGCTGGGTGAACGGCGCCAGCAGCTGCTGCTGGCCCGGCCGGACGAAACCGCCGATGATGGCGCGGGCGGTGATGTTGGCGAGCGTGTCGTCCTCGACCACTTGCTGCCACGCGCCGTCCTTCACGGCGGTCTGCGGACGGGCCGCGGCGGCCGCGGCGGCGTTGCGCCTGCCCGCGGCGGTCGGGTCGGACTGGGCCTCGGCGTCGATGAACGGCGTCTCGACACCGTCGGCGTCCAGATCGCCGCTGGCGGCCAGTGCGGTGACGATGCGCCAGCGCAGATCGGTGTCGATGACCAGGCCGGACAGGTTGACCGCGGCCGGTTCGTTGTCCAGCAGCGTCGCCAGTACGGCGACATGGTTGCGGGACAGCACCGACGCGCACAGGGCGTTCACGAACGCCAGCTGGTGATCCGACCCCGGCGCCGCTTCACGGGCCAGATCGAGCAGGCGGTCGCCAAAAGCCGGCCACCCGTCGGCGCTCGCCCACGCCGGATCGGCGTAGGAGTTCAGCGCCGTCTGCGCCTGCAGCACCAGACGCTGGGCCACGCCCACCTCGGACTCGGCGTGCAGTCCGCTCATCACCAGGGCGACGAAGTCGCGCGCCTTGAGTTCGGCCTCGCGGGTCATCTCCCATGCGGCCGACCACGCCAGGGTGCGCGGCAACGGTTCGCCGATGTCCGCGATGCGGGTGAGCACCGTCTGCAACGAATCCGGGTCGAGCCGCAGCGAGCAGTACGTCAGGTCGTCGTCGTTGACGACGATCAGCTTGCCACGCGAAACACCTTGCAGTGCAGGTACATCGGTGGTCGAACCCTCGATGTCGAGTTCCTCTCGGTGCACCCGCACCAACTTGCCGGTGACCTCGTCGTCGTCGTACACGCCGACAGCGAGCCGGTGCACGCGGGTCTCGCCGGCGCCGGGCGCGGCGCCGCTCTGGTCGATGGCGAAGCGGGTGAAGCGTCCGTCGGCGTCGAGGTCGAAGTCGGCGCGCAGCGTGTTGAGCCCGGTGGTCTTCAGCCACTGCCTGCCCCAGCCGGACAGGTCACGGCCCGACGACTTCTCCAGCGCGCCCAGCAGATCGCCGAACGTGGCGTTGCCGAACGCGTGATCGCGGAAGTAGTCGCGCAGGCCTGCGAGGAACGACTCCAGCCCGACGTAGGCGACGAGCTGCTTGAGCACGCTGGCGCCCTTGGCGTAGGTGATGCCGTCGAAGTTGACCTCGACCGCGTGCAGGTCGGGGATGTCGGCGGCGACCGGATGTGTCGAGGGCAACTGGTCCTGGCGGTACGCCCACGACTTCTCCACGTTGGCGAACGTGGTCCACGCCTCGGTGAACTCCGTCGCCTCGGCCTGGCACAGCACCGAGGCGAACGTCGCGAACGACTCGTTGAGCCACAGGTCGTCCCACCACTGCATGGTCACCAGATCGCCGAACCACATGTGCGCCATCTCGTGCAGCACCGTCTCGCAGCGGCGTTCGTAGGACGCGCGGGTGACCTTGCTGCGGAACACGTAGTCCTCGAGGAACGTGACCGCGCCGGCGTTCTCCATCGCGCCCGCGTTGAATTCCGGCACGAACAGCTGGTCGTATTTGCCGAAGGCGTAGGGCACGCCGAAGTTGCGGTGATAGAAGCCGAAACCCTGCTTTGTCTGGGTGAACAGCCGCTCGGCGTCCATGAACTCGCCGAGCGACCTCCGGCAGAACAGGCCGAGCGGGATCTCGCCGTGCTCGTCGCGGTAGAGGTCGTCCCAGCGGGCGTACGGCCCGGCGATCAACGCCACCAGGTAGGTGCTCATCCGCGGCGTCGTCACATAGCTGTGGGTCTTGGACGCGCCGTCGTCGCGGGTGGCCTCCAGGGCGCCGTTGGACACCACCTCCCAGTGCGCCGGCGCGGTCACGGTGACGTCGAAGGTGGCCTTGAGATCGGGCTGGTCGAAGCACGCGAACATCCGCTTGGCGTCCGCGGTCTCGAACTGTGAGTACAGGTACACCTCGCCGTCCACCGGGTCGACGAAACGGTGCAGACCCTCACCGGTGTTGGAGTAGCGGCAGTCGGCGTCGACCACCACGACGTTGTGCTCGGCGAGCCCGGTCAGCGCGATGCCGGTGGCCTCGTCGTAGCCCGAGACGTCGAGGTCCCGGCCGTTGAGGGTGGCGCCGCGGATTGTGTCGGCGGCCAGGTCGAGATAGGTGTCGGCGCCGGCCAGGGCGTCGAACTCGACGGTGGTCACCGAGCGGAACGTGCCCTCGCCGGGTTTGCCGTCACCGTCGGTGAGGTCGAGGTCGATGCGGTAGGAGTTCACCGTGACGAGGGCGGCGCGCTCGGCGGCCTGATCGCGGGTCAGATTCGGGAGTGCCACGACCGCCAACCCTAGTGGGCGCGGCGCCGGAAGGTCGGGGCAGAGGGCCGGGCGAGGTCAGTCGCGGTGCGGCCTCACCGCAGACCCGGGTTCCCCAGCCATCCGAGGAAGTCGCCGGTGCCCACTTTGGACATCATCGACGGGCAGTACATCTGGATGGCGATGCCGGCGAAGAACGCGGCCATCTCCGGTGGGACGCCGTCGTTGCGGACGGTGGAGACCACCTTCGCGAAGTTCTTGCCGGGTTCCACCAGCATCGGGCACACCCGCTTGCCGAGTTCGACGGTGTCGGCGGGATTGCCATAGCCCACCCCGGCCCGGTTGAGCGCGGTGAGGAAGGCGTCGTCGACCGGGTCGGCCGCGGCCGGCGGTGCGAACAGGGTGGCTCCCGCGACCAGCGCGGAGGCGCCGATGAGCGCCCATTGTCGATTGACTGCTGCCGGCATCGCTGCTCCTCGTCCAGGGGTGGGAGTCCGGTCGAGGCCGCTCCGTGTACTCGAGCAACACTGGTTCACTTCAGTCACAGCAACAACACGCTTCGGTCAAGATTCACCCACCAAAGCGCGTCGCGTCGCCGGCGAAACCGCGATGCATGCTGATCGCCGCCGAGGGGAACACCGGCGAGACGAGCTCAGTTGTGTTGAGCGGAGTGCACCCGTGAAACCGAGAGGACTGTCAATGGCCGGGAAAGATGTCGCTGGATTCTGGTTCGACCCGCTGTGCCCGTGGTGCTGGATCACCTCGCGCTGGATCCTCGAGGTCGAGAAGGTGCGTGATATCGAGGTCGAATTCCGGGTGATGAGCCTCGCGGTGCTCAACGAGGGACGCGATCTGCCCGAGGAGTACCTCGAGATGATGAAGAAGGCCTGGGGGCCGGTCCGCGTGGCCATCGCCGCGGAGCAGCTCAAGGGCCGCGAGATCCTGCGCCCGCTCTACACCGCGATGGGCACGCTGATCCACAACGAGGGCAATAAAGACTTCGGTGACGTGATCGCCAAGGCGCTCGAGCAGGTGGGTCTCCCGGCCGAGCTGGCCGAGGCGGCGAACAGCGAGGAGTACGACGAGGCGCTGCGCACCAGCCACCACGAGGGGATGGACGCCGTCGGCGAGGACGTCGGCACCCCGACCATCCACATCAACGGCGTCGCCTTCTTCGGTCCGGTGCTCTCCCGCATCCCGCGTGGCGAGGAGGCCGGAAAGCTGTGGGACGCGTCGGTGATCTTCGCGTCGTATCCGCACTTCTGGGAACTCAAGCGCACCCGCACCGAGGCGCCGGAGTTCGACTAGCGTCAGCGCCGCCCGGCCATGGCGGCCTCGATCTCGGCGACCCGCCCGAGGTCGAGGCCCCACGGTTCGGCAACGCCGACCCGGCGGTCGATGTCCCACAGCACGCAGCTCTCTCCGGGTCGGGCGACCATCGACCAGGCGATGACGGTGCGCCGCAACTGATCGAGCGGGTCATGGCGCGCACCCGGCGGCGCGCCGCCCTCGGGGTGGTGGTGCAGGAAGCGGCCGTACGCTTCATCGCAAAACGCCGAATATCTTGCCGTGCAGAGGATCAGGCCGTGCCACGCCTCGTCGACGGCACGCGACGGCATGCCGATCACCTGGTCGTCGCGCATCGCAGCGGCACAACAGCGCAACCACTGCCGCAAACCGGTCTCAACCAGCTCGCGAGGTTGCCACGGACACGTCTTGAACACCGCTGGGGGCAGCTCGAGCCGGGTCACCGCGGAGTCCGCCCGGGACACCGAATCCACCCGCCGCCGCAACATGTTTTCACTGTATGCGCGGGGGCTGTCGCGGCGTAATCTTCAGCCATGAGCACGGGGGTGATCTTGACGGCGGTCGCCGTCGGGGGAGTGGCGATGATCGCCGCCGCATATTTGCTGATGCAACGACGGCAGCGGCAGTCGACCGCACCGGGCCGCGCTGAGGACGTCTGGGCCGCCGGGCTGGTCAACGAACGCGCTGCGCCGGCCGCGCGGAAGAAGGTCAAGGACCGGCGCGAGCTGTGGGCCCGCCGCTACGGTGCCGGTTCGGCCTGGGCCGCGGGGGGAACGGGCGGCGCGTACTACGTCAACTACGACGGCGGGACGCCGACCGACGACGGCGGCGCGGGCGGCGCTCCCGACGGCGGTGCCGGGTGCGGCGGCGGTGGCTGCGGCGGCGGAGGCGGTGGCTGCGGGGGTTCCTGACCCCCGCGCCGATCCCATTTGTTTCGATTGCGTTTACTCCGGTTGCGGTTCAACGCATCCGACCTCACCGTTGACCGATGACAGTCGCCGAACCCGCCGACATCCTCGAACAGTCCGACGGCACCTACCGTGACCGGGTGGTGGCCGTCGAACCCGGCGGCAACGAGGCCATCGCCGAGGCCGATCGGCACGGCAGGCCCAGCCAGCTGTTCTGGACCTGGGCGTCGCCGAATCTCGAGTTCGCGACGGTGTTCGTCGGCGTGCTGGCCGTCGCCGCCTACGGCATGACCTTCTGGCAAGCCGTCGCCGGCCTCGCCCTCGGCACCGGCCTCGGCGCCCTCGCGCACTACTTCCTGTCCGCCCGCGGGCCGCTGCACGGGGTGCCGCAGATGGTGCTGGGCCGGTTGGCTTTCGGCTTCCGCGGCAACGCCGTGCCTGCGGTGCTGATGTCCATCACCGCAGGGGTGGGCTGGTTCGCCACCAACAGCGTCAGCGGCGCCTACGCGTTGTCCACCCTGTTCGGTTTCGGGCCCCTGGTGGGACTGGTCATCATCGTCCTGCTGCAGACCGGGCTGGCGTTCTTCGGCCACAACCTGGTGCAGGCGTTCGAACGCTGGACCTTCCCGCTGCTCGCGGTGATCTTCGCGGTCACCTCAGTGGTCATCCTGTGGCAGGCCGATCTCGGCGCGCCCGCGGCCGAGGGCGGTGTCGGCGGCACGGGCGGCTTCCTGCTCACCGTCGGAACGGCTTTCGGCTATGCGGCGGGATGGACACCGTATGCGGCCGACTACACGCGGTACCTGCCGGCGAGCGTATCGACCCGACGGACCGGATCCTTCGCCTCCGCGGGGCTCTTCCTCGGGTGCATCGGCCTGATGAGTGTCGGCGCCGCCTCGGTGACCATCGGCGCCGGTGACGCGCTGGGGGACCCCACCGCCTCCTTCACGGCCCCGCTCGCCGGATGGCTGGCCGGAGCCACGCTGCTGGCCATCGCGATCGGCGCGATCGCGGCGAACTCGATCAACGTCTATTCGGGCGCAATGGCTTTCGTGACCATCGGGATCAAGTTGCCGCCGCACATCGCCCGCGCGCTGGTGACGGTGTTCTTCGGCGTGGCCGGGTTCCTCGTCGCGTGGTGGGCCCTGCCCGACGCGGCGCACAGCTACGAGGCGTTCCTGCTGATCATCGCCTACTGGATCGGTCCGTGGCTGGGAGTGGTGTTCGCCGACCAGTACCTGCGCCGCGGCCAGCGGGTGGCCGGATTCCTCTACGACCGTTCGTACACCAACTGGCCGGGCCTGCTGTCCTTCGGCATCGGACTCGTCGTGTCGGTGCTGCTGTTCTGCAACCAGCAGAAGTTCGTCGGCTTCGCCGCGCGCGCGCTGCCCGGGCTGGGCGACGTCACGTTCTATGTCGGATTCCTGCTGGCCGGTGGCTGCTATCTGCTGACGTGCCGCGCCCGTATCGCCGTGGAGCGTCTCGCGGTATGACGACAGCGCAGGACATGCTCGAGGTCGCCTATCGGGAAGCGCGACAAGGGCTTGCCGAGGGCGGCATCCCGATCGGTGCGGCGCTGTTCGCGGTGGACGGCACACTGCTCGGCAGCGGACACAACCGAAGGGTGCAGTCCGACGATCCCTCCATCCACGCCGAGACCGACGCCTTCCGGGCCGCGGGCAGGCAGCGCGACTACCGGTCCACGGTGATGGTGACCACGCTGTCGCCGTGCTGGTACTGCAGCGGACTGGTGCGGCAGTTCAACATCGGCGCGGTGCTGATCGGCGAGGCCCGCACGTTCTCCGGCGGCCACGAGTGGCTGGCCGAGTACGGTGTGTCGGTGACCGTCCTCGACGACGACCGATGTGCGGACATGATGCGCGACTTCATCGCCGCCCATCCCGGTCTGTGGAACGAAGACATCGGAGTTGCGCAGTGAGTTCGATTGCCACCGTTGATCTCTCCCGCTGGCGCGCGGGCGGTTCGGGTGCCCGCCGGGTGGCCGACGAGGTCGACGACAGCCTGCAGCGCGCCGGTTTCATCCTGGTCACCGGTCACGGCGTGGACGCCGCACTGGCGGCCGACGTACGTACCGCCGCCCGTGCCTTCTTCGCCCAGCCGGTGACGGTCAAGCAGCGCTACGCGGTGCCGGTGGGCGGGCACGGCTGGATCGGCCCCGGCGCCGAGGCCAACGGCTACGCCGAGGGCACCGAGACGCCGCCGGATCTCAAGGAGAGCTTCAGCCTTGGCGCGGAGACGCAGACCGGCGATCCCGACGTGGACCGGATCTGGTTCGCGCCCAACGTCTGGCCAGCCGAAGTGCCGGGGCTGCACGCCCTGGTCACCGCCTACACCGACGCGGTGCGGCAGGTGGCCGACGAGTTGCTCGCGTTGTTCGCGCACGCGCTGAAGCTGCCGGACAACCCCTTTGCGACGCTCGCCGACCGGCCGACGTGGACGATGAACATCAACCACTACCCGCCGGTGAGCGTCGTCGGCGAGCCCGAGCCGGGCCAATTTCGGATCGGCCCGCACACCGACTTCGGCACCGTCACCATCCTCGACCGCGAACCGGGGGCAGGCGGCCTGCAGATCTACTCGGAGGCCGACGGCTGGACCGACGCGCCCTACGACCCGGACGCGCTGACCGTCAACATCGGCGACCTGCTCGAGTACTGGAGCGGACGGCGCTGGCCGTCGGGCCGGCACCGCGTCCTGCCGCCTCAACCGCACGCCCCCGAAGAGGACCTCGTCTCGCTGATCTACTTCTACGAGGCCAACCACGACGCCCGCGTGACGCCGCTCGCGCCACCGGTCGGGCGGGTTGCGGGGCTGACGCCGGTCACCAGCTCGGATTTCATCAAGGAGCGGCTGGACGCGATCACGGTGTCCTGACACCGGCGTCTGCCACAATGGCCGCCATGCGTGTCTATCTCGGTGCCGACCATGCCGGTTTCGAACTCAAGCAGGCGATCATCGAGCACCTGGAGGCCGGCGGTCATGAGCCGATCGACTGCGGCGCTCACAGCTACGACGCCGAGGACGACTACCCGGCGTTCTGCATCGCCGCCGCGCTGAAGACGCTGGCCGACCCGGAGAGCCTGGGCATCGTGCTCGGCGGCTCGGGCAACGGTGAGCAGATCGCGGCCAACAAGGTGCCCGGCATCCGCTGCGCGCTGGCGTGGAGCACCGAGACGGCGTCACTGGCCCGCCAGCACAACAACGCCCAGGTGATCGGCATCGGCGGGCGGATGCACACCCGCGAGGAGGCGCTCGCCATCGTCGACGCCTTTGTCACCACCCCGTGGTCGGAAGCCGAGCGGCACCAGCGCCGCATCGACATCCTCGCCAAGTACGAGCAGACGCACGTCCCCCCGCCGGTGCCGGGGGCGCCGGAGTAGCGATGCCTGAGGGGCACACGCTGCACCGGCTCGCCCGGTTGCATCAGAAGCGCTTCAAGGGCCGTCGGATGCGGGTGAGCAGCCCGCAGAGCCGGTTCGCCGACGGCGCCGCGATGGTCGACGGCCGCACCTTCACCGGTGCCAGCGCCTGGGGCAAGCACCTGTTCCACCACTACGACGGCGGCCGGATCGTGCACGTGCACCTCGGGCTGTACGGCCGGTTCGACGACTTCACCCTCACTCCCGGCGACCCGCCGCCCGATCCGGTCGGCCAGGTGCGCATGCGCATCTTCAGCAGTGAGTACGGCGCCGATCTGCGCGGTCCGACGGCCTGCGAGGTGGTCGACGAGGCGCAGGTCTCCGACATCCTGGCCAGGCTGGGGCCCGATCCGCTGCGCCGGGACGCCGATCCGAGCACCGCCTGGGCGCGGATCGCCAAGTCCCGTCGGCCGATCGGCGCGCTGCTGATGGACCAGACGGTGCTCGCCGGCGTCGGCAACGTCTACCGCAACGAGCTGCTGTACCGCCATCGCATCGACCCCTACCGCACCGGAATCGACGTCGCCTCAGGTGAATTCGACGCCATGTGGGCCGACCTGGTGGACCTGATGAAGGTCGGTGTGCGGCGCGGCAGGATTATCACACTGAGACCGGACGACGACCACGGCGCACCGTCGTACCGCAAGGGCAGGCCGCGCACCTACGTCTACCGCCGGGCGCTCGAGCCGTGCCGGGTTTGCGACACCCCGATCCGCACCGCGGTGCTGGAGGGCCGCAACCTGTTCTGGTGCCCGCACTGCCAGCGTTGAAGGTGAGCGGGCGCGGCGCCGCTTTTGACGAGAGAATCGGCGCGTGGAACTGATCCTGGTAGTCGTCGGCGCCATCGTGGTCACCGCCATCGCCCACCGGCGCGGCCTGGAACCCGCGCTGATCATCGTCGTCATCGGCGGCGCGGTGTCCTTCCTGCCGGAGTTCGAGCCGCCCGAACTGGATTCGCACATCCTGCTCACGGTGGTCCTGCCGCCGCTGCTCTACTCCGCGGCGCTGAACTTCTCCTTCCCGACGTTCCTGCGCAACATCCGCCCGATCCTCGGCCTCGGCGTCGGCCTGGTGGTGGTGTCCGCGTTCGCCGTGGCGATGGTGTCCTCCTGGCTGGTGGTGGTGCCGCTGACGTTCGCCACCGCGCTGGTGCTCGGCGCGATCGTCGCGCCGCCCGACGCCGTCACCGCCGTGGCGGTGGGACGCAAGCTCGGGCTGCCCAAGCGGGTGATGGCGATCCTGACCGGTGAGAGCCTCATCAACGACGCCGCGGCGCTGACGTTGTTCTCCATCGCGGTGGCGCAGGTCGCCGGCAGCCACACCTTCATCGAGAACCCGTTCCTGCTGTTCGGCTACAGCGCGCTCGTCGGACCGGTCGTCGGCGGCGTGCTGGGCTACGTCACGCTGTGGATCCGCCGCAGGCTGGCCAATCCCGGCCTGGAGACGGTGCAGGGCCTGGTGGTGCCGTTCGCCGCGTTCATCGCCGCCGAGGAACTGCACGCCTCCGGGGTGCTGGCCGTCGTCGTCGCCGGCTTCGTGGTCGGCAACGGCACCCTGGACGCCGGCTACCAGACGCGGCTGCAGGAGCGCTACGTGTGGAACTCGGTGGACGTGCTGCTCGAGGCGTTCGTGTTCGCCTACATCGGCCTGCATCTGCGGTTCGTGCTGGAGGACCTGCGGGAGGCGCACGAGTCGCTGGTCGAGGTGGCCGTCGCCTCGGTCATCGTGCTGCTGATCGTGCTGGTGATCCGGCCGCTGTCGGTGTTCGCGATATTCGGCCGCAACAAGCTGTCCAGCCACGTCGGGAACCGGCTCAGCGTGCCGGTCCCGGTCGGTGGGCGCGGCGCGCTGGGCACGCGACAGCGCAAGAGACCCAGCGCGGGTTGGCGCGCCCGCATCGACCGGCGGTCGCTGTCGTGGCAGGAGAACGTGGTGGTGTCGTGGACCGGAATGCGCGGCGTGGTCACGCTGGCCGCCGCGGCCGCCATCCCGGCGACGACGGCGGCGGGGGATCCGTTCCCCGAGCGCGCCACCATCCAGGCCATCGCCTTCGTGGTCAGCGTCGGCACCCTGCTCATCCAGGGCTGGACGCTGCCGGTGCTCATCCGCAGGCTTCAGATCTCCCGGTTCTCCGACGACCACGCCGCCGACCGCGAGGAGGAGCTCAAGGCCGAACGCGTCGTCCACGATGCGTTGGACGCCGTGCTCGCAGAATTCCGGGCCAACCCGCCGGAGAACATGGACCCGCGGGTGCTCGCCGAGATCCGCGCGGCGATCACCCGGCAGTCCGAGGAGATCGACGAGATGCCCGACCCCGAGGCACCGACCAAGCGGGCGAAGGTCTACTCGGCGCTCTACCGCGACGTGCTCGCCGCCCAGCGGGCCGCGCTCATCGCCGAGCGTGACGAGGGGCGCATCGAGGACGAGGCCGTGCGCGCGATGCTCGAGCGGCTCGACCTGCAGGAGGCCGGAGTCTCGGCGCGGCTCGAGAGCCGCTTCTAGCGTCGGGAGGGCTCGAACCTGAGCTCGTGTGCGCTAATTCGAGGACTTCGCGCACACAAGTTCAGACTCGGCGGTCAGAAGCCGCCGAAGTCACCGCCACCGAAATCGCCGCCACCCCAGCCGCCGCCGTCACCGCCGCCCCAGCCGCCGCCGTCACCGCCGCCGCCGTCGAAGCCACCCGCGTCGCCGCCGTCGGCGCCCTCCGCGCCCTGGTCGTAGCCCTGGGCGAACCCCTGCTCGTAACCCGTACCGGCCATCCCGGAGAACAACGCGCTGAACAGGAGCACCGAGCCCACACCCCAGGCGCCGGCGACGATCGCCGGCTTCCACCATGGCTCGGAGTACCAGCCCGCAGGCACCGGGCGACCCGCAACGGTGCCTCCCGGGTAGTAATTCGGGGTGCGTTGCGACGGGCTCGGCGACGCCTGGATCTCGCGGCCCTCGAACTCGACGCTGCGGGACTCGGTCACCGAGCCTGCGGTGCGCTGGCCGGCCAGCGACTCGAGCTCCGGCCCGGGGTCCATGCCCATCGCGACCCGGGCCGCCCGCACGTAGTAGAGGCCCTCGACCGCGCTCTCCTTGGCCAGCAGTGCCTGCTTCGCCGTCGTCGCCTGGTCGATCTGCGACGAGGCGGCGGTGTAGCGCTCCGACGCGTCGGCCATCGCCTGCTTGGAGGCGTCGTCGTTGCCGCTGAGATTGAGCACCTGGCCGCCGAGGCGTTCGATCACCCGGCGGGCGTCGGCCTTGGCGTCGGCCAGCGAGTCCGCCGAACGCTTGCCCGCCGACTTCGAGGCGGTGTACACCACGACGGCGATCGTCGCGACGACCAGGACGATGAGCACGAGCAGAACGCCGTTCATGCCTTTCAGCGTACCGACAGGAATGGTCGCGACCGGGTGCGCGAGATTCAGTCCTGAGCGACTCTCAGGGCGGCGTAGACCTCGTCGGAGAGCGCCAGGCTGCGCGGGTCGGCGTTGCACTTCGTGGCGTCGAACCGGTTCATCACGTAGGCGTAGCCGATGCGGTTTTCGAGGTCGGCGAACGCGAAGGAGCCCCCGGACCCGCCGTGCCCGAACGACCGCGGGTTCGGACCGGCGACGCGGCGCTGGTTGAGCATGTAGCCCAGTCCCCACCCGTGATCGGCGACGCGCGATCCGAGCACGAGGTCGGTGTCGTTGCCGCCCTGGCAGATTCGCACCAGATCGAGGTGCTCGGGGGAGAGCAGCTTGCCCTGGGCCAGGGCGTTGTAGAAGGTGGCCATGCCGATTGCGGACACGTGGGCGTTGGTGGCGGGGAACTCGCCGCGGCGCCACCGCGTCAGCGCGTGTGAGCCCAGCTCGTCGTCGGGGATGTGGCCCATGGCGACCGACAGTCCGGCCTTCGGGTGCTCGGCCAGCGAGACCGGCATGGCGGGTGCGTCGCCCGCGGCGAGCACGTCGCGGATGTGCGGCTTGCCGATCATGTCGGCGCACCTGTGGTGTTCGGCGGCGGGCAGGCCGATGTGGACGTCGATGCCCAGCGGCTCGGCGATCTCGGTGCGCAGGTACTGGCCCAGGGTTCGGCCGGTCACCCGGCGGACCAGTTCGCCGAGGATGAATCCGAAGCTGACCATGTGGTAGCCCTGCGCGGTGCCCGGTGACCACCAGGGTTCGGCCGCGGCCAGCCGCACGCAGACCGCGTCCCAGTCGGTGGTGTCCGACCAGTGCAGCGGGGAGCGCGGTCCGATCACCCCCGAGCGGTGTGACAGCACCATCGCGACCGTGATGTCCTGCTTGCCGGCTTGTGCGAACTCGGGCCAGTAGGCAGCCACCGGCGCGTACAGGTCGAGCTCGCCGCGGTCGGCCAGCAGGTGGATGCAGGTGCTCGTCAGGCCTTTCGATCCGGAGAAGACACTGGCGAGGGTGTCGCGCCGCCACAGTCCTTGCGCGGCGGCGTCAGCGTGGCCGCCCCACAGGTCGACGACCAGGTCGCCCTCCACCCAGACGGCCACCGCGGCGCCCACGTCGTCGCGTTCGGTGAAGTTCGCCTCGAACGCGTCGCGCACCTTGGCGAACAGCGGATCACAGCGGCCGTGCACGGGCTTGTCTGTCACTGTTCCCCTGTCCGGGCGCCGCCGGCCCCGTCGGGTCGAGGCGAAAAGCCAACTCGCGCAATTTGACTGACGATGCTATCGGCCGAAACGGCGACCGCGGCCGAGGCGATCGGATCGTTACGCGGTCGGTACCGATCGGTGTCACGGCATGATTGCTGGTGGCCGCTTCAGCGAATCGAGGGATTCGCACGGTGCTGCCGTCGGGAAGGCCGCATACTGGGCGCCTGCGCTCGACCACAATGGGGAGAATCATGAATTCTCAAGCGATTTCGGGCGTGGCGGGGGCCGCGGCGGTTTTCGCGGCCACGGCCGTGGGGTCGCCGGGTGTTGCGAATGCGGCGAACGACGGATTGTTCAGCGGCACGTACGTCATCGCCCCGTTCGGCGACACCGTTCACGTCACGTCCGATTGCCCCGAGTGCGACGCCGTCGGCACGGGTCCGTCGAGGACGGTGGTCATGAACTGGAACGGCGTCGGCTGGCAGCACACCCACGAACTGGCGGGCTGTGGTGTGGCCACCGGCACCGGGACGCCGACCGTCGTGGCCGACGGCTACGTCCAGGAGCTGACGCTGGTGTCGGTGAGCAGCTGCCCGGCGGCGAACATCACAGCGGTGTGGACGCGCGTCGGCCCCTGATTCCGATTGCCGCGCAGGACCCTCGCCGCACGGTGTGACACTCGATGAATGGTCGTGGACACGCTGGCCGCCGCGGGGCCCAACGGTGAGAGCGGATCGTTCGGCCTGCTGCTCGTGATGCTCGCCATCGCCGTGATCGGCCTGCTGCCGATGATCGCGGTCCTGGTCGGCAGCGCGCTGTTGGTCGCCGGGTTCATCCGGCGGTCCGCCTACGATCGCCGGCTCGCCCACCCGTGGGGCGACGCGTCGCCGGTGCCGTCGCACCACTCGGTCGGTCCTGCCCCATTCGGTGGTGTCCCGCCGCGTCAGGGAGACGGCACCGTGCTGCTCGTCATCGGTGGATTCCTGGCAGCCCTGGGATTGCTGGGACTGGCGGCCTTCGCGCTGATCTGACGGATCGGGGCAGTGCAAAGGAATCCCGACATCAACTCGTTCACCTCGTCTAAGGTCGGGCGAAGCAGACCGAAGGGATGACCTCGTGTTGAAGCGTTGCACCGCTCGCGCAATGTTCGCTGCGGTGGGCGCGTGCGCCGCCCTCGCATTCGCTCCGACCGCCGGTGCGCAGGATCCGCCCTGTGAACAGCGGCCGCCAGAACAACAGCAGCAGTGCCAGCAGGACCAGGCCGCCGGCGTCGCCGGCCAGGTCGAAGACGCCCTGCAACAGGGGCAAGACGCCCTGCAACAGGGGCAAGACGCCGTGCAGCCCGGGCAAGACGCCGTGCGACAAGGCCCAGTCACGCCCTTCATCGACCCGGTAACGGGCAAGGTCAACCCCGGCCCGGTTGGCCAACGCGCACTCATCAATGGCGTTGACACCTGCTTGCCGACCGGCGTCCCTGCTCCGCTGGGAGCCGACGTGCGAATTGTCCCGGGCGATTTGACCGGACACTGCATATTGGGGCCTTGAATTATCTGGGCGAACGCAGCGCGAACTGTGTCAGCTCGGTCGGAGTTCCATCACAGGGGTCGCACCCGCCGGTAGCTCGATTGCATTGGTCCCGTCCTCATTCGGATCGGCGTCGATCAGGTCGAAACTGTCGCGATTGATGACCAGCACAGTCCCGTTCGCTACCCCTGCATGGAGTCGATTCCCGGCGATGGCAAAGTCAGTCACCTCGCTGCCGAATTTTCTGCTGACGGTATTGGCCGCGGGGTTGTAGAAGGATTCGCCCATCGCGGCGAGGACAACAGCGGTCCCGACGGGGTTCTCTTGTCTCTTCCATGGCCCGGAGTGAAGCCCTTCTACGTCCTCCGGCAGCGGGTCAGGAAGCTGGCGGTAGGCACGGAGTAGGCACCGCGCAGTCCCTCGAACGGGCGTCCGCCGGCCTCTGCGCTGGGGCGGTGTGGAGCGGACGACGGGAATCGAACCCGCACAGCCGCCGGCTGTCCGTTCCTTGCTGGATGGATAGCAAGAGCCCTGCTGTTCGGGACTGAAATCTGGCCTCTCGGCGATTACCCAACCGCTGGATGGTCAGAAGAATTCCTCTTGTGACGCGGCGCTACCGAGCCGCCGAAGTACGCAAGACCCACCAAGAACGGAGCAGAAGAGATGACGACCACCAGTCGCACTGCAACCCACCGGTTCGGCCGCATCAACGTTCACGTCCGACAGTTTCTGGTAGTCACAGCGCTGGTGGCCGGAACCGCTTTCGGGGCAACCCCGATCGTCATGGCCGCACCGGTGGAAGATGGACTCGATCTCGACGACTATGACCGTTGTTGGACCCGGGTAGTCCGAGACGACAACAACGAAGGGCCACGCGACCTCCAGGCATACAACCAGTTGTGCTGCCAGGCCGCCGGCGGTATCTGGAAGCCGGAAGACCCGATGAATTGCTACGCCCCTCCGGCGGAGAGGTCGCCGGGGGACAGCGGTCCCGTCACGGGCAAGCCCGGCGTGACACCGCCGCAGGCGTCGGATCCGGGTCTCGCACCGGTCGCTCCTCCGCCACCGCCGCCGGCACAGAATCCGGTCTTGGCGCCGAAGGGGTGAAGTTTGGCGAGCTTCACCGGCCTTTGCGCGCTCGATGCTCGTCGTGGCGGCCTGTTTGCGCTTTTCAGGTCACGCGAGCGGCCGAACGGGTGTTCGCCGGACTCTGCCCAGGGCACTTCGTGGAGCGGGCGACGGGAATCGAACCCGCGTAGCTAGTTTGGAAGACTAGGGCTCTACCATTGAGCTACGCCCGCATGTTGTGCACCGCAGATCGTACCGGCGCGCCGTCGATCAAGGCCAATTGGCTGCCGCGCGCGCATGCGTGCCGCCGGCAACACGTAGTATCTCGCGTGGTCAGTGACGCGCGTGCGGGCGACGAGGACCACCTTCGGGGTGTAGCGCAGCTTGGTAGCGCATCCGCTTTGGGAGCGGAAGGCCGCAGGTTCAAATCCTGTCACCCCGACAGCACCACCCGTATTCAGACATCGAGGAGTCAAAGAGCGTGAAGAGCACCGTCGAGAAGTTGAGCCCCACCCGGGTGCGCATCAACGTGGAGGTGCCCTTCACGGAACTGGAGCCCGATTTCGACCGCGCTTTCAAGCAGCTGGCCCAGCAGGTCCGGCTGCCCGGCTTCCGGCCCGGCAAGGCGCCCCGCAAGTTGCTCGAGGCGCGCGTCGGCCGTGAGGCGATGCTCGACCAGGTCGTCGGCGAGGCCGTGCCCGGCAAGTACTCCGAGGCGATCAC
Organism: [Mycobacterium] manitobense; assembly: GCF_025821665.1. Lineage (GTDB taxonomy): Bacteria > Actinomycetota > Actinomycetes > Mycobacteriales > Mycobacteriaceae > Mycobacterium > Mycobacterium arseniciresistens. The sequence continues at coordinate 88,012 of NZ_JACKSJ010000235.1, read as the reverse complement.
CACCTCCGAGGTGCAGCCGCTGGGCCAGCCCGAGATCGAGATCACCAACAAGGAGTACGGCGAGGACCTGGTCTTCACCGCCGAGGTCGACGTGCGGCCCGAGATCGAGCTGCCCGATCTGGAATCCCTGACGATCACCGTCGACCCGATCGAGGTCGGCGACGACGAGGTGGACGCGGAGCTGCAGAATCTGCGTGCCCGGTTCGGCACCCTCACCGGTGTCGACCGGCCGGCCGCCGAGGGCGACTTCGTGTCCATCGACCTGTCTGCCACCGTCGACGGCGAGCCGGTGCCCGAGGCCGCCACCGAGGGCCTGTCCCACGAGGTCGGCTCCGGTCAGCTCATCGACGGCCTCGACGAGGCGATCACCGGGCTTTCCGAGGGCGAGAGCAAGGACTTCACCACCACGCTCGCCGCCGGTGAGTACGCCGGCCGCGAGGCCGTGGTGACCGTCACCGTCAAGTCGGTCAAGGAGCGCGAGCTGCCCGAGCCCGACGACGAGTTCGCCCAGCTGGCAAGCGAATTCGACACCTTCGAGGAGCTGCGCGAGAGCCTGGTGGAGCAGGTCCGCCGGGTCAAGCGCGTCACCCAGGCCGAGCAGATCCGTGACCGCGCGCTCGAGGCGCTGCTGGAGCAGACCGAGATCCCGCTGCCCGAGAAGGTGGTGCAGGCCCAGGTCGACGACACGGTCCACAACGCGATCCACGGCCTCGACCACGACGAGGAGCGGTTCGCCGAGCAGCTCGCCGAGCAGGGCAGCACCCGCGAGGAGTTCGACGCGGAAACCCGCAGCGACGCCGAGAAGGCCGTCAAGACCCAGCTGCTGATGGACGCGGTGGCCGACAAGCTCGACATCCAGGTCGGCCAGAACGACCTGACCGAGCGCCTGGTGCTGATGTCACGCCAGTACGGCATCGAGCCGCAGCAGCTGCTGCAGGTGCTGCAGCAGAACAACCAGCTGCCGGCGATGTTCGCCGACGTGCGGCGCGGGCTCACCATCGCCGCGGTGGTGCACGCCGCGACGGTCACCGACACCGAGGGCACGGTCATCGACACCACGGAGTTCTTCGGGCCCGCCGGCGACGCCGACGCCGAGGAAGCCGCCGCGGGTGAGGTCGAGGCCGACGTCGACGACACCGCCGAAGCCGAGGACACGGACGACCAGGCCGAGGCCGAGGCCGCCGACACCAAGTGACGCTGTGAGCGAACGCGCCCCCGTCAGGGAGTGCGGCGCGGCGCAGTTTGGTTAGTGTCGGTGACAGCCGATGAAGTTCGAGAGCGATGAAGACGTACGAGAAAGAGGTACTCAGCCGATGACGGAAATGCGTGGCGGGTCGCCAGGGCTCACACTGCAGGACTCGGTCTACGAGCGGTTGCTCGCCGAGCGCATCATCTTCCTTGGCTCTCAGGTCGACGATGACATCGCCAACCGGATCTGTGCGCAGATCCTGTTGCTGTCGGCCGAGGACCCCGTCAAGGACATCCACCTGTACATCAACTCGCCCGGCGGCTCGATCAGCGCCGGCATGGCGATCTACGACACCATGGTGCTCGCGCCGTGCGACGTGGCGACCTATGGCATGGGTATGGCCGCATCGATGGGTGAGTTCCTGCTCGCGGCGGGCACCAAGGGCAAGCGCTACGCCCTGCCGCACGCCCGCATCCTGATGCACCAGCCGTTGGGCGGCATCACCGGTGGCGCGGCGGACATCGCGATCCAGGCCGAGCAGTTCTCCTCGATCAAGAAGGAGATGTTCCGGCTGAACGCCGAGTTCACCGGTCAGACCATCGAGCGCATCGAAGCCGACTCCGATCGCGACCGCTGGTTCACCGCGCAGGAAGCCCTCGAGTACGGCTTCGTCGACCACATCATCACCAGCGCCAGCATCAACGACGGAGTGGCACCCTGATGACCAATCACACTGACCCCCGCGTCATGCCCCAGGCCCGCTACATCCTGCCGTCGTTCATCGAGCACTCGAGCTTCGGCGTCAAGGAGTCCAACCCGTACAACAAGCTGTTCGAGGAGCGCATCATCTTCCTCGGCGTGCAGGTCGACGACGCGTCGGCCAACGACATCATGGCCCAGCTGCTGGTCCTGGAGTCGCTGGATCCCGACCGCGACATCACCATGTACATCAACTCGCCCGGTGGCTCGTTCACCTCGCTGATGGCGATCTACGACACCATGCAGTACGTGCGTGCCGACATCCAGACCGTGTGCCTGGGCCAGGCGGCTTCGGCCGCGGCGGTGCTGCTGGCGGCAGGAACGCCAGGTAAGCGGCTTGCGCTGCCCAACGCCCGCATCCTGATTCATCAGCCGGCGCTGTCCGGTGTGATCCAGGGGCAGTTCTCCGACCTGGAGATCCAGGCCAAGGAGATCGAGCGGATGCGCACGCTGATGGAGACGACGCTGGCGGGCCACACCGGCAAGTCCGCCGAGCAGATCCGCAAGGACACCGACCGCGACAAGATCCTCACCGCCGCCGAGGCCAAGGATTACGGCGTCATCGACACGGTGCTCGAGTACCGCAAGCTGTCGGCGCAGAAGGGGTAGCCGGACTGTCCCGTTGGATCCGCTAACCGACGGTGGTTCCGGGTTGGGCGACCGGCCGGGGGCGCGGTGTCGGCGTCGGAAGCGGCGTGCCGGGTGGGGGCTCGTCGGCCACGCCCGCCGTAGCGCCGGGGGCGATCGGCACGGCGTCGACTTTGCGCGGTGGTGGGGCGGTGCACCAACCGGAGATCGGTCCGCCGACCCAGACGCCTCCGCTGTCGGCACAGCAGTGTGCGATTCGGTCGGCGTAGTCATCAGCTGCGAGGACACCGTTGACGTAGTCGTTGTCCGCTTTGGTGACGCAGCTGTCGTAGACACCGATGTCCCAGACCGGCTTGCCGTTCGCAACGGCGGACGCGCCGAGCGTGAGGCCCAGGCCCACGGTGGTGATCGCGACTGCGCGTGCGGCGACTTGGATTTTCATGTCTGGCTCCGATCAAGCGGTGGCGGTAGCGGCTCGTTGGAAGAATTCTGCGGATCACACCGACTTGCCGAAATCACCGCGAAGCCAGACTCCGCTGCCGAGATGAAAAGGTTTCCTGGCCGCCGGGCAAGCGGGTGTCGTGCGTCAGCGCTCGGTGAACGGGAGTTCGCGTCGGACTCGGCCTTCGGTATCGTGGTCGAAGCGCGCGCTCTCGGTCTGGTAACGGCGGCGACACGCCAGCGCGTCCGGAGCGTTCCAGCGGTTATCAGGCGATATGTTGGCGCGACAGTTGAATACCACCGACGCGATTCGGCTCTAACGGTCGCACCGCGCCGGAGCAAGCGGGTAGCGTCGGGAACTACGCCTCGGCGACGCCCGAAGTGAACCACCAGTCCGATTCACCGACTTGTGAACAGGAAGTAGGCCTCCACCACCATGGCACGTATCGGAGACGGCGGTGACCTGCTGAAGTGCTCGTTCTGTGGCAAGAGTCAGAAGCAGGTGAAGAAGCTCATCGCGGGTCCCGGTGTGTACATCTGCGACGAGTGCATCGACCTGTGCAACGAGATCATCGAAGAGGAGTTGGCCGACGCCGACGACGTCAAACTCGATGAACTCCCCAAGCCTGCGGAGATCCGCGACTTCCTCGAGGGCTATGTCATCGGGCAGGACACCGCCAAGCGCACGCTCGCAGTGGCGGTCTACAACCACTACAAGCGCATCCAGGCGGGGGAGAAGTCGCGCGATTCGCGCGCCGAGGCCGTCGAGCTGACCAAGTCCAACATCCTGATGCTCGGCCCGACCGGCTGCGGCAAGACCTACCTCGCCCAGACGCTGGCCAAGATGCTCAACGTCCCGTTCGCGATCGCCGATGCCACCGCGCTCACCGAGGCCGGCTACGTCGGTGAGGACGTCGAGAACATCCTCCTCAAGCTGATCCAGGCCGCCGACTACGACGTCAAGCGCGCCGAGACCGGCATCATCTACATCGACGAGGTCGACAAGATCGCCCGCAAGAGCGAGAACCCGTCGATCACCCGCGACGTGTCCGGTGAGGGTGTGCAGCAGGCGCTGCTGAAGATCCTCGAGGGCACCCAGGCGTCGGTGCCCCCGCAGGGCGGCCGCAAGCACCCGCACCAGGAATTCATCCAGATCGACACCACCAACGTGCTGTTCATCGTGGCCGGCGCGTTCGCCGGGCTCGAGCGGATCGTGCAGGACCGCGTCGGCAAGCGCGGGCTTGGCTTCGGCGCCGAGGTGCATTCGAAGGCCGAGATCGACACCCAGGACCACTTCGCCGAGGTCATGCCCGAAGACCTCATCAAGTTCGGTCTGATTCCCGAGTTCATCGGTCGCCTGCCGGTCGTCGCATCGGTGACGAACCTGGACAAGGAATCGCTGGTGCAGATCCTGTCCACGCCGAAGAACGCGCTGGTGAAGCAGTACACCCGGCTGTTCGAGATGGACGGCGTCGAGCTCGAGTTCGACGAGGACGCCCTCGACGCGATCGCCGACCAGGCGATCCACCGCGGCACCGGTGCCCGTGGTCTGCGCGCCATCATGGAAGAAGTCCTGCTGCCGGTGATGTACGACATCCCCAGCCGCGACGACGTCGCCAAGGTGGTCGTCACCAAGGAGACCGTGCAGGACAACGTGCTGCCGACGATCGTGCCGCGCAAGCCGACGCGCGCCGAACGCCGCGACAAGAGCGCCTGATCTGACCCGCTGAGCAGCGGGACGGCAGCGTCGTCCCCTCCTCGACGCTGCCGTCCCTTCTGCTGGTGGCTCATGCCGTGCCGACGGCGGCCACCTCTTCCCCCTGGCGTATCGCGACCGGCGCGCAGACGCAGACGACTGCCGGTGCGGTGTCGATCCCCTCCGGTGAGCGGTGCACGACGGCGAACTGGACGGCATCGCTGTCATCCCGGCGGGTCTGCTGCAGCACGGCCTCGGTGAGGCCGGCCCGGTCCGACTCGGTCAGCTCCCTGCCATGTGCCTGCTCGACAGCCCGCCGGTCGGCGCCCGTCAGCCCGAAATGCACCTCGCGCCAGCCGTCCCAGCCGTCCGGGCCGTGTTCGCGCCAGACCAGCACCGGCTCGGGGGCCGACGATGTGAGCAGGCCGCACACCGAGCTGACGAGTCCCCAGATGAGGAACGCGGTGATCGCGACGAACTGCAGCTCGGTCAGCATGGTTCGAGCCTGCGGGCCGCAGCGTGCAAGCGCATGAGTAGTCGACTACGCGACTTCGCGCGGCGCCACATTGCCGCGCTCGGCGATCACGTCGTGCACGAGCGCGGCGATCTCGGCGACGCCGTCGCGCCGGGCATAGCCGGCGGCGAGGTCGCGGGCTCTGCGCCCGTAGCGGTCGTCGTCGAGCACCGCACGAACCGCGGTGCGCACCGCTTCCGGTGACGGTGTGCCTGTGCGCAGGTCGATGCCCGCTCCGGCCCAGGCCACCCGGGCCGCCACCTCCGGCTTGTCCTCGGTGTCACCGGCCACCACCAGCGGCACCCCGGCGCTGAGCGCGCGCTGCACGGCGCCGTAGCCGCCGTTCGTCACCATGACGTCGACCTTGGGCAGCAGCAGATCGTGCGGGATGTATTCGGCGACATGGACATTGCTGGGCAGTGGAATCTTCAGGTCGGTCACCGGCCTGCCACCGGTGGTGGCGATGACGGTGACGTCCTCACCGCCCAGTGCGGCGATCGTCGGTGTAAGCAGTCGGCCGAGGTCGGCGTTGTCGATGGTGCCCTGGGTGACGTGCACGATCGGGCGCGCCGTGTCGAGCTGTTGCCACCAGGACGGAAGCGTCACGCCGGATGACGGTGCGGGATGAACCGTGCCGACGTATCGCACGGTGGTGGGCAGATCGCTGCGCGGATAATCGAATTCGGGGATGGTCGGCACGATGTAGCGGTCGGCCAGCAATCCCGCGTCCAGGACGAAGGTCTGCAGCGGGCCGGCGCCGAGGCGGTTCAGCACGTCCTCGGCCGCCCGCTGCGACTCCCGCAGCAGCACCTTCTGAGCGAGGACGGTGAGCGCCCGGTTCCGCAACCGGCCCGGCCACGACGATGACGGCGCCATGCCGAGGCCGCCGGGTGCGGTGTCGCGGCTGTTGATCATCAGCGGTGTGGTGGTGTAGGCGAGCACCGGCGGCCGGCCGGCCCGGTCGCCGAGCAGCAGCGGTAGCACACCCAGGAAGGCGGCGTCGACGATCACGGCGTCGAACCTGTTGTGCGCCAGGACTTCGGATAGCGCGCGGGCCTGGTGCGGCATCGGTGCGACGAACAGGTGGGTGATGTCGAAGTTGACCCGTGCGACACCCGTCGTCTCGGCGCGCCCCGGGAAGTCGATGTCGAGGCGCGACAGATCGAAGTCGGCCTCAGTGGGAATGGCGGCCGGCGTGGCGCCGACGGCACGGACCCGTTCGGCGTGGGTGGCCGACGTCAGCACGGTGACGCGGTCGCCACGGTCGATCAGTCCGGCGGCGACGCTGAGCAGTGGGCTCACGTGGCCGATCGGGGGCATCGCGACGATCAAGATCTCCGCCATGGGAGGGCTCCTTCGAGTGGTCGATTGTGTTCCGACCACTCCGACGAGCCACCGCCGTCAAAGGTTCACCGCGCGAGGCGGACGCTACCCGCCGCTCCGCCACGGCATCCGCGATCGCCGGGCCTGACGCCGCCGCTCAAGGGCGCTGCGCAGCCCGTATCGCACGTGGGGATCCGCCGGCCATGCGGGGTCACCGTCGAATCGCCGCTCGGACGCGGTCTCCGGGGCATCGTCCACCGTGGCGGTCAGGAACCGGTCCGGCAGCGCGAGTTTGTGGATGGTGCGCAGGGTGAGGAAGTACTGCCGGGCCAGCGGGCCGGTGGTGTAGGGCAGGTCGTACTTCTCGCACAACTGCCGCACCGACACCGCGATCTCCGGAAGGCGGTTGCTGGGCAGGTCGGGGAACAGGTGGTGTTCGATCTGATAGCAGAGGTGGCCGCTGAGGAACGCCATCAACGGGCCGGCGGTGAAGTTGGCACTGCCGAGCATCTGGCGCAGATACCAGTGCGGCTTCGTCTCGTCGGTCAGCACCGCAGGATCGAACTTCTCCGCCCCGTCGGGGAAGTGGCCGCAGAAGATCACCAGGTAGGCCCACAGGTTGCGCAGGACGTTGGCCGCGGTGTTGGCGCCCAACGTCCGTCGCCAGCGCCGCCCGCTCAGCGCGGGGAAGACCACGTAGTCCTTGGTGACCTGACGTGAGATCTTGCGTAGCAGCGCTTTCCGTCCGGCTGTTCGCTCGGCGGCGGTGTCCACACGGTCCCGGTTGGAGTGCACGCCGTGCAGCGCGATGCCCCATTCGAAGATGAGTGCGAGCAGCACGTTGCGTGCCGGCTGGATGAGGTGCTCCGGTCTCCAGGTCTGGTCCCGGGTCACCCGGATCACCCCGAAACCGATGTCGTCGTCCATGCCGAGGATGTTGGTGAAGACGTGGTGGGTGTAGTTGTGCGAGTAGCGCCACTGCGAGGACAGTCCCGCCATGTCCCACTCCCAGGTGTTGGAGTGGATCTCCGGGTCGTTCATCCAGTCCCACTGGCCGTGGCCGACGTTGTGCCCGATCTCCATGTTCTCGATGCTCTTGGCGGTGGCCAGCGCCACCGTGCCCAGCAGCCAGCCGGCCCGGCTGCGGCTGCACTGGATCGTCAGCCGCGCCGCGATGTCCAGCGTGCGCTGGAAGAAGATGGTCCTGCGGATATAGGCGGCGTCACGGGCGCCGAGATCTTCTTCGATGCGGGTGCGCAGGGTGTCGAGTTCACTGCCGAATGCGTCGAGGTCTGCGTCGGTCAGATGCGCGTAGGCGCGGACCTGGCTGATCACCATTGGTCAATCCTTGTTCGATGGCGTCCATGACATGTGGCGGTGGCCGTCGGGTCGGGGCAACCCGTCATCGCGTTGCCATACGATCCGAAGTCTACGGGTGCGTCCTGCTCAGCGGGTGACGCGGTCCGGCCGGGTGTACACGTTCATCGAGTCGCCCCGCAGGAACGCCACCAGCGTGAGTCCGGACTGGCTGGCCAGGTCGACGGCGAGCGACGACGGCGCCGACACCGCGGCGAGCACCGGGATGCCGGCCATCACCGCTTTCTGGGTGAGCTCGAACGATGCGCGACCGCTGACCAGCAGCACCGTGCCCGTCAGCGGGACGCGATCCTGTTCGGTCGCCCAGCCGATCACCTTGTCGACGGCGTTGTGCCTGCCGATGTCTTCGCGCACCACCAGCAGCGTGCCGTCGGTGGTGAACAGCGCGGCGCCGTGCAGGCCGCCGGTGCTGGCGAACACCTTCTGCGCCCGGCGCAACTGGTCCGGCATCGCCGACAGCGTCCCTGCGGGAACGGTCGACGGATCGTCGCCCGGACAGTGCCTGCTCGACAGCTGCACAGCCTCCAGCGACGCCTTGCCGCACACCCCGCAGGACGACGTGGTGTAGAAGTTGCGCCGCACGTCGATGTCCGGCATGGGCACCGTCGGCGCCAGGGTGACGTCGAGCACGTTGTAGGTGTTGGCGCCCGTTTCGTCAGCGCCGCGGCAATAGCGGACGGTCAGCACATCGTCACGGTGGCCGATGACGCCCTCGGTGAGCAGGAAACCCTGCGCGAGTTCGACATCGGAGCCCGGTGTGCGCATCGTCACGGTGATCGGCGTGCCGTTCAGGCGGATCTCCAGCGGTTCCTCGACCACCAGCGTCTCCGGCCGGGCGACGGTGTCCTCGCCGGTGAGGTGGTGCGCCCGCCGGCGGGTGGTCACTCGTCCCATGTCGAACCGCTCACCAGATCGCTGGGCGCGCTGGCCCTCTCGAGCCGGATGACGACGGCCTTGGAGACCGGGGTGTTCGACCTCGCGGCGACGTGGTCGAGGGGCACCAGCGAATTCGTCTCCGGGTAGTAGGCGGCGGCGTTGCCCGCAGGTGTCGAGTACGGCACCACCATGAAGTCCTTGGCCCGGCGTTCCTGCGTCTCGCCACCGACGGCGAACTCCGACACCAGATCGACACGGTCGCCTTCGGTGAGACCGAATTCGGCGAGGTCGGTCGGGTTGACGAAGACGACGCGCCGGCCACCCTCGACACCGCGGTAGCGGTCGCTCAGCCCGTAGATCGTGGTGTTGTACTGGTCGTGGCTGCGCAGGGTCTGCAGCACCAGTCGGCCGGGCGGCACCGGCACCCATTCGAGCTCGTTGACAGCGAAGTTGGCTTTGCCTGTGCTGGTCGGGAACTCGCGTGAGTCGCGGGGGCCGTTGGGCAGCTGGAAGCCGTCGGGTGCGCGCACCCTGGCGTTGTAGTCGGTGCATCCGGGCACCACGGCGGCGATGGCGTCGCGGATGGTGTCGTAGTCGGCGTTGAACCGCTCCCACGGCACCGGATGGTCGGGGCCGAGCAGCTCGCGAGCCAACTGGCAGATGATGGCGACCTCGCTGCGCACCTCGTCGCCCGGCGGGTGCAGGCTGCCGCGCGACAGGTGCACCATCGACATCGAATCCTCTACGGAAACCTGTTGTTTCATGCCGTTCTGCAGGTCACGGTCGGTGCGGCCGAGCGAGGGCAGGATGAGCGCGGTGCGGCCGTGCACGATGTGGCTGCGGTTGAGCTTCGTCGACACCTGCACGGTGAGCGAGCAACTGCGCAGCGCGGCCTCGGTCACCGCGGTGTCCGGCGTCGCCAGCGCGAAGTTGCCGCCCATGCCCATGAACACCTTGGCCCGGCCATCGCGCATCGCCCGGATCGCGTCGACGGTGTCCACGCCGTGGTCGCGCGGGCTGACGATTCCGAAGTGGGCGTCCAGCGCGGCGAGGAACGCCTCCGGCATCTTCTCCCAGATGCCCATCGTGCGGTCGCCCTGCACGTTGGAATGGCCACGCACCGGGCACAATCCGGCCCCGGGCTTGCCGATCATGCCGCGCATCAGCAGCACGTTGGCGATCTCGGAGATCATCGCCACCGCATGCCGGTGCTGCGTGAGCCCCATCGCCCAGCACGCCACGGTGCGCTGCGAACCGGCGACCATCGCCGCCACCCGTTCCAGCTGTTCGCGGTCGATGCCGGTGGCCTCGAGCACGGCGTCCAGGTCCACCGCCCGGGCGTGCGCCTCGTACTCGGCGAAGCCAGCGCAGTGCTTGTCGATGAATTCGCGGTCGACGACGGTGCCGGGCTGCCGGTCGTCGGCCTCCAACAGCAGGCGCGCCACGCCCGCGAACAGCGCCATGTCGCCGCCGAGGCGGATCTGGACGAACTCGTCGGCGATCGGCACCCCGTGTCCGACCACGCCGTGCACCTTTTGCGGGTCCTTGAAGCGGATCAGGCCGGCCTCGGGCAGTGGATTGACGGCGATGATCTTCGCGCCGTCGGCCTTCGCCTTCTCCAGCACCGACAGCATCCGGGGATGGTTGGTGCCCGGATTCTGGCCGGCGATGATGATCAGGTCCGCGGTGGCGACGTCCTCGACGCTGACCGATCCCTTGCCGATGCCGATCGCATCGCCCAGCGCGGCGCCCGAGGACTCGTGGCACATGTTCGAACAGTCCGGCAGGTTGTTGGTGCCGAAGCTGCGGACCAGCAGCTGGTACAGGAACGCGGCCTCGTTGCTGGTGCGACCAGAGGTGTAGAACACCGCCTCGTTCGGATCGGCGAGGGCCCGCAATTCGCCGGCGATCAGCCGGTACGCCTCGGCCCAGCCGATCTCGCGGTAGTGGTCGTCACCGGGACGCAGCACCACCGGGTGGGTGAGCCTGCCCTGCTGGCTCAGCCAGTACTCGGGACGGGCTCCCAGGTCGGCGATCGAGTGCCGGGCGAAGAACTCCGGTGTCACCACCCGCTTGGTGGCCTCCTCGGCGACGGCCTTCGCGCCGTTCTCGCAGAACTCGGCGAACTTGCGGCCGCCGGGCTCCTCCGGCCAGGCACAACCGGGGCAGTCGAACCCGTGCCTCTGGTTGAGCCGGACCAGCGATGCGGCGGTGCGCAGCGGACCCATCGACTTGAGGCCGCGCTGCAGCGACACCAGCACGGCTTTGACGCCCGCGGCCTCGCCTTCCGGTCCGGTGGTCACCGCGGCGTGCTCGTCGTAGTCCGCCTCGATGTCGCGGGTGACACCGCGTCCTCTGCGTAGTCGAAGCCCCATGAAACCAGCGTAGGCGTCGTCGCAACGCCGCGGCCGCGGGTCGGGGTGGTGAGGTGGTGACGCCGCGGGACGGCGATTGAATTCTGCCGGTGACGGGCGCGTAACAAGTTTGCCATCGACCGTTCCTAGTGTTGGCCGGTCAACCGTCGGCGTGAGACACGCGCGGACCATGGGAGTGATAGGAACTTCATTGAGCGGAAATGCCGTGCGTCTGCAGGCCATCAACAACGTCGAGGCGTACGTGCCGCCGGCGATCAGCTTCGATCCCGCCGAGGCGCCCGGCGAGATCTTCGGATCGAACGTGTTCACCAAGGCCGAGATGCAGTTGCGGCTGCCCAAGTCGGTGTACAAGTCCGTGGTCGCCACCATCGAGAAGGGCGCCAAACTCGACCCGGCCGTCGCCGACTCCGTCGCCTCGGTGATGAAGGACTGGGCGCTGTCCAAGGGGGCCACCCACTACGCCCACGTCTTCTACCCGATGACCGGGTTCACCGCCGAGAAGCACGACAGCTTCCTCGAGCCGGTCTCCGACGGCCAGACGCTGGCCGAGTTCGCCGGCAAGACCCTGATCCAGGGTGAGCCCGACGCGTCGAGTTTCCCGTCGGGCGGCCTGCGCAGCACCTTCGAGGCGCGCGGCTACACCGGCTGGGACGTCACCAGCCCGGCGTACATCCTGGAGAACCCGAACGGCAACACGCTGTGCATCCCGACGGTGTTCGTCTCGATGACCGGTGAGGCGCTGGACTTCAAGACGCCGCTGCTGCGCAGCCAGCAGGCGATGGGCGCGCAGGCCGAGCGCATCCTGAAGCTGTTCGGCCACAAAGACTTCGATCACATCGTGTCGTTCTGCGGTCCTGAGCAGGAGTACTTCCTGATCGACCGGCACTTCTTCCTCGCCCGCCCGGACCTGATCAACGCGGGACGCACCCTGTTCGGCACCAAGCCGCCGAAAGGCCAGGAGTTCGACGACCACTACTTCGGCGCCATCCCCGAGCGCGTGCTCGGCTTCATGATGGACACCGAACGCGAGCTGTTCAAGCTGGGCATCCCGGCCAAGACCCGCCACAACGAGGTCGCGCCCGGCCAGTTCGAGATCGCGCCGATGTTCGAGCGGGCCAACATCGCCGCCGATCATCAGCAGTTGCTGATGACCACGTTCAAGACCATCGCCAAGAAGCACGGCATGGAGTGCCTGTTCCACGAGAAGCCGTTCGCCGGGGTCAACGGTTCGGGCAAGCACGTGAACTTCTCGATGGGCAACGCGCAGTTCGGCAGCCTGCTGGTGCCCGGCGACACCCCGCACGAGAACGCGCAGTTCCTGGTGTTCTGTGCCGCGGTGATCCGCGCGGTGCACAAGTACGCCGGCCTGCTGCGGGTGTCGGTCGCCTCGGCCACCAACGACCACCGTCTCGGCGCCAACGAGGCACCGCCCGCGATCATCTCGATCTTCCTCGGCGATCAGCTCGCCGACGTCTTCGACCAGATCGCCAAGGGCGCGGCGACGTCGTCGAAGGGCAAGGGCACCATGATCATCGGCGTCGACACCCTGCCGATCCTGCCCACCGATCCGGGCGACCGTAACCGCACCAGCCCGTTCGCGTTCACCGGCAACCGCTTCGAGTTCCGCGCGCCCGGTTCGGGCCAGACGATCAACGTGCCGATGATCATCCTGAACACGATCATGGCCGACTCGCTGGACTACATGGCCACGGTGCTGGAGAAGGCCGTGTCCGACGGCGAGGCGTTCGACACCGCGGTGCAGACGCTGCTCACCGAGATCATCACCGAGCACGGCGCGGTGGTGTTCAACGGCGACGGCTACTCCGAGAACTGGCACATCGAGGCGGCCGAGCGTGGACTGCCCAACCTCAAGACCACCCTCGACGCGGTTCCCGAGCTGATCAAGCCGGAGGCGATCGAGGTGTTCGAGCGGTACGGCGTGTTCAGCGAGCGCGAACTGCACAGCCGCTACGAGGTCCGCCTCGAGCAGTACGCGCTGACCGTCGCGGTCGAGGCGAAGCTGGCCCTGGAGCTGGGATCCACGGTCATCCTGCCCGCGGCGGTGCGCTACCAGACCGAGCTCGCGCAGAACGTCGCGACGCTCAAGGCGGCCGGCATCGAGCCCGACATGACGCTGCTGCAGGGTGTTTCGGAGCCGATCGGCGAGCTGACCGCGGCGGTGTCGGCGCTGAAGGCCGCGCTGGCCCATCACGCCGAGGGCGCGCTCGAGGAGGCGACCCACGCCCGCGACGGCCTGCTTCCCGCGATGGACGCGGTGCGTGCCGCCGCGGACACCCTCGAGGGCATCGTCGCCGACGACCTGTGGCCGCTGCCGACCTACCAGGAGATGCTCTACATCCTCTGATCAACACGGCCGCTGACCCGCTTCGCCGCGTACCCCGTACCGCCGCCGGGTGTGAGGGTTCCCGTCCTGTACGGGCCCTGGTAACCGCAGCCCTCACACTCGGCGGCCACGCTCACGCGGGGTCGATGATCTGCACCACGCCGCCGGACACCCCGGCGACGAACAGCCGACCGGTCGTCGCGTCGACACCGAGGGTGTACGGGTTCTGCACGGTCGGCAGCCGCTGGAGCTCGCGTGGCTGCGCCGAGGACATGTCGTAGCCGACGACCTCGTTGGTGCCCGACGAGGCGACCCACAGCCGGTCACGGGTCGGGTCGTAGGCGATGCCGTACGGCCCACCGGCCTGCGGCACCGAGGCGACCTCACGGGGCGTCGGCCGCGGCTCGAACACGCGCACCGCGTCGCCGCGGGTGTCGGTGGCGATCATCCGGCCGTGCCGGTCGGCGACCAGATGGGTCGGGCCCTCTCCTGCCGGTGTCGACCCGACGATGGTCAGCCGGTCGCTGTCGTAGACGGTCAGGTCGTTCTTGCGCACGTCGAGCAGTCCCATCGAGGTGCCCACCGGTGCGAGCCCGGCCGGCTGGACGCTGTCGGTGAAGACCTTGACGATGTCGTCGCCACGCACCGCGGCGACGGTGCCGCCCAGTTCGTTGGCGACGAACACGGTGCCGTTCGGGGCCTGCGCGGCGTCGTGCGGAACCGTCCCGGTGATCACCTGCGGTTCGGCCCGGCCGCCGGGCAGCTCGACCCGGATCAACGCGTCGGCGCTCTCGACGGGCACCAGGACGGGTCCTCCGGGCGCGGCGAGCTGCAGGTGGCGCACGAAGCCGGGCAGCGGTGTACGTGCGACGACGTCGCCGCTGTCGGCGTCGAGCAGCACCAGCGTGTCGGGTTTGCGGGTGGCCACCGCGACGATGCGGGTCTGCGCGTCGACGACGACACCTTCGGGTGCGGTGCCGACCGCCACCGTACGGCCGGGCACCGGTGCGGTCTGTCGCGGCGCCTGTTGCGGTTCGGCGGGCGGTGGCAGGTCGCCGGCAGGCGGGCGGTTGCCCTCGGTCGGCACCCCGGAGGGCAGCAGGCCGGTGGTCGTCGTTGCCGCACCGGGCGTCGACGGCTCGGCGGGGGACTGCTCCGCGGCCTCACCGCCGCAGCCCGCGAGGATCAGCACGAGCGTCAACAGCAGTGGTCGCAGGGTCATGGCGGTCGGATAGCCACGGCCGCCCGCGCCGAGACGGCCCGGCCCGGATCGTAAGAATTCCGCCACCAGGGGTTCCCGCGTCCGGGAATGGGGAATGTGCAGGTCGACATGAGACCCACACCCCACCGAGGCCGGCACCGATGGCCGGCCTGACGCTGCTGCTCGGGCTGGCGGCGGCCACCGTGCTGCTGGCTCCGCTCGCCGAGCGCATCAACCTGCCCTATCCCGTGGTACTGCTGATCTTCGGCCTCGCCCTGGCCTATGTGCCGGGGCTTCCGCCGCCGACGGTGAACCCGGAACTGATCCTGCCGCTGGTGCTGCCCCCGCTGCTCTTCGCCGCGGCCCGTCGCACGTCGTGGCGGCAGTTCCTGGACAACCGTCGCGCCATCGGCCTGCTCGCGATCGCGCTGGTCGGGGTGACCGCGTGCGCGGTCGGCGTGGTGCTGCAGGCGGTGGTGCCCGGGCTGCCACTCATCGCCGCGCTCGCGCTGGGTGCGGCGGTGGCGCCGCCCGATCCGGTTGCCGCCACCGCGGTGGCGAACAAGCTGAAGTTGCCCCGCCGGTTGCGCACCATCCTGGAGGGCGAGGGACTGGTCAACGACGCGACGTCACTGGTCCTCTACGAGGTGGCTGTCGCGTCGACGGTGACGGGGGCGTTCGTGCCCTGGCATGCCGGTGCGACGCTCGGAGCGGCGGTGGGCATCGGGATCGCGGTGGGGCTGGCGATCGCCGTCGCGACGCGCTGGCTGCTGAAGAAGCTGCCCGCCCACCCCGCGGGCAGCGCACTGGTGCTGGTGATGCCGTTCGCGGCATACGTGGCCGCCGACGCGGCGCACGGCAGCGGGGTGCTCGCGGTGGTCACGATCGCGCTGGCGCTCAGCCGCTATGCCGACCAGGAGTCCGCGCAGACCCGGCTGGTGTCCGGGACGACGTGGGAGATCATCGAATTGTTGGTCACGGGGGCGGCCTTCGCGTTCGTCGGCCTGGAACTGCGCGCCGTCGCCGACCAGGTGTCCGGGTCGTTCGGCACGCTGATCGGGCAGGCACTGCTGATCACGGCGGTGGTGGTGGTGGTGCGGTTCCTGTGGATCTTCCCCGTCGCCGCGATCGACGAGAAGGTCATGCGGCGACGTAGCGACAGGCCCGAACCCGTCGGCTGGCGGGAGATGACGGTGGCGTCGTGGGCGGGCATGCGAGGGGTGGTGACGCTGGCGGCGGTGCTGGCGCTGCCGCCCGGCTTCCCGGAGCGTGAGCGGCTGATCTTCATCGCGTTCGTGGTGATCATCGGCACGATGCTGGCCCAAGGCCTCACCCTGCCGGTGCTGGTCCGCGTTCTCGGTGTCACGGTGTCGGGCGAAGAGCAGGACGCCGAGGAACAGGAGCTGCTGCAACGGGCCCGGGACGCCGGATTCCGCCGTCTCGACGAGGTCCGCGACCGCGGCGACGTCGACTCGCAGGTGATCGACGAGGCCTGCGAGAACGCCACCCGCATGTGGCACTCGCTCGGGTTGATCCGAGACGAGGCCGACCGGCAGGACACCGTGCACGTGCACGACGCCTGCACGGTGAACGCGCTCAAGGAGGAGGTGCTCGAAGCCGCTCGCGACGCGGTGGTGGGCGCCCGCGCGAAATCGGGCACCGACCCCACCGTCGTCGATCGCGTGTTGCGCCGCCTCGACGCCCGCGGCACCTCCGACTGAGCGCCGGGGACCTTGCGATTTGTGGAGTCCTAGCCGCGGTGAGCGCGGCTCAGACTCCACAAATCACTGGTTCTGCGGGAAGCCCAACTCGATGCCGCCGTGGCTGGGGTCGAGCCAGCGGCTGGTGATGGCCTTCTGCCGGGTGAAGAACTGCACGCCGTCCATCCCGTGGGCGTGGGAGTCGCCGAACAGCGAGGCCTTCCAGCCGCCGAAGCTGTAGTACGCCATAGGCACCGGGATCGGCACGTTGATGCCGACCATGCCGACCTGCACCTCGTTCTGGAACCGCCGGGCGGCGCCACCGTCGTTGGTGAAGATCGCGGTGCCGTTGCCGTAGGGGTTGGTGTTGATGAGATCGAGTGCCTCGTCGTAGGTTTCGACGCGCACGACCGACAGCACAGGGCCGAAGATCTCGTCGGTGTAGACGCTCATCTCGGGGGTGACGTGGTCGATCAGGGTGGGCCCGAGCCAGAAACCCTGCTCGCCGCCGTCGGCTTCGACGGAGCGGCCGTCGACGACGATCTTGGCGCCGTCGGCCTCGCCGGCGTCGATGTAGGACGCCACCTTGTCGCGGTGGGCCTTGGTCACCAGTGGGCCCATGTCCGAATCCCCGGTGCCGTCGCCGATCTTCAACGGCGTAGTGCGTTCGGCGATCTTGGCGACCAGGTCGTCGGCGATCGGGCCGACGGCCACGCAGGCGCTGATGGCCATGCACCGCTCACCGGCGGAGCCGAAGCCGGCGTTGACCATCGCGTCGGCGGCCAGGTCGAGATCGGCGTCGGGCAGGATCACGGCGTGGTTCTTGGCGCCGCCGAGGGCCTGGACCCGCTTGCCCGCGGCGGTGCCGGTCGAGTACACGTACTGCGCGATGGGCGTCGACCCGACGAAAGACACCGACTTGACCTTCGGGTTGGTCAGCAGTTCGTCGACGGCGGTCTTGTCGCCCTGCAGCACGTTGAACACCCCGTCGGGCAGACCGGCCTCGGCCCACAGCGCGGCGATCCACAGCGCCGCGGACGGGTCCTTCTCCGAGGGCTTGAGCACGACGGTGTTGCCCGTCGCGATGGCGATCGGGAAGAACCACATCGGCACCATCGCCGGGAAGTTGAAGGGGCTGATGACGCCGACGACGCCGAGCGGCTGGCGGACCGAGTAGACGTCGACCTTGGTCGAGGCGTTCTCGGTGAACCCGCCCTTCAGCAGATGCGGGATGCCGCAGGCGAACTCGACGACCTCCTGGCCGCGGCTGACCTCTCCGAGCGCATCGGAGACGACCTTGCCGTGCTCGGCGGTGATGATCCGGGCCAGCTCGCCCTTGCGGGCATTGAGCAGTTCCCGGAAGTTGAACAGGATCGCGGTGCGTTTGGCCAGCGAGGTGTCGCGCCACGCCGGGAACGCCGCTGCGGCGGCGTCGATGACGGCGCGGGCGTCCTCGACGCCGGCCAGGGCGACCTCGCCGGTGACCTGACCGGTGGCCGGGTTGGTCACCGGGGCCGTCCCGGTGCCGGTGCCGGTGAACGGCGCGTTGTTCATCCAGTGGGTGATCGTGCTCATGGTCGGGCTCCGTACTTCGAGACGTACTCGGTCATGGTCTTCAGTTGGTAGCGGGACACGTCGTGGGCGGTCTCGTCCTCGGCGAACACCGACGACACCATCACGGTGTCATCGCGATCGTAGAAGCCGAGTTCAGCCAGGCCGCCGAAGAACTCGTCCCAGTCGACGTCGCCGTCGCCGATCTTGAGGTGCTGGTGCACCCGCGCCGGATTGCCCGGCGGATTGGTGATGTAACGCAAGCCGTGGCTGCGGTGGTGGTCCATGGTGTCGGCGACGTGCACCAGGCGCAATTTGTCACCGGCGGCCCGCATGATGGCCGCCATGTCACCCCCCATATGGAAGGTGTGGCAGGCGACGTAGACCATGCCGATGTTGGGTGAGTTCACGCCGCGGATGATGCGGACCGCTTCGAGGCCGTCCTCGACGAAATCGTCGGGATGCGGGTCGATCCGGACGTCGATGCCCTCGCGCTCGAAGATCGGCACCAGCTCCTCCATCGACCGGAAGAACGCCCGCTCCGATTCCTCGGCCTTCTCCGGGCGGCCGGAGAACTCGGTGTTGATGACGTTCACCCCGAGGTCGACGGTGATCTGGACGACCCGCTTCCAATTGCGTACTGCCGCTTCGCGGGCATCCTCGTCGGGGCCCGACCACCGCAGCACCGGTAGCACCGACGCGATGCCGACACCCGCATCGGCGCACGCCTTGCGGAACTTCGCCACCAGGTCGTCGTCGGCGCGGGGGTGGTTGAAAAACGGGATGAAGTCCCGGTGCGGGGTGAGTTGCAGGTGTTCGTAGCCGAGTTCGGCGACCAGCGCCGGGAACTCGAGCAGGTCGTGGTCGTGGTGGAACGGCGTGGGGTCGAGGGCGATCTTCACGTCAGGCCCCCGGGATCGACGCGCGGTCGACCATCGTCACGTCGACGGGCAGTCCGCTGTTCAGCGACTCCACGCCCGCCTCACACACGGCGGCGGCGGCGTACCCGTCCCAGGCGGTGGGCCCGTCTGTGTGGTCTCCCGAGCCGGCCCCGGCCGCCACCGCGTCCACCCAGCGCTGGAACTCGGTGTCGTAGGCCTGGCCGAACCGCTCGCGGAACCCGGGCGTGATCTGCCCGCCCCACGTGCCGTCGCCGCGCTTGCGGATCAGTCCGACGTCCAGGCCGATCATCGCACTGCCCTTCTCGGCCACCACCTCGGTGCGCACCTCGTAGGCGACGCCGGTGGTGACGAACAGTTCGACGTCGACGTGCCTGCCCGACGCCGTCCGCATGATCGCGATCTGCGGGTCGGCAAGCCCCTGTGGTGCACCGGGATTGGCGGCCGGCTTGATGATCTGGATCGATGTGATCTCCTCGTCGAAGAGGAAACGGGTGACGTCGACCTCGTGCACCAGCGAGTCGCGGACCACCATCGCGCTGTCGAACGTCGGTGGCACGGCGGGGTTGCGGTGCGCGCAGTGCAGCACCAGCGCGCGGCCCAGCTCACCTCCGTCGAGCAGGGCCTTCAGCTGGGCGTACTCGTGGTCGAACCGGCGCATGAAGCCGACCTGGATGAGCCGGCGACCCAGTTCGGCCTCGCGTTTGACCACGCCGAGGGCGGTCTCCACGTCAGTGGTCAGCGGTTTCTCACACAACACCGGCTTGCCGTGCTCGAGGCAGGCCAGCAGTTGCTTCTCGTGGGTCGGGCCCGGGGTGGCGAGCACGACGGCGTCGACGTCGGGATCGGCGATGGCGTCGAGGGGGTCGACGACCGCGCGGCACCCGGGGATGGCCGCGGCGATCTGTTCGGCCTTCTCGGTGACGTAGTCGTTGACCACGGACACCCGGGCCCCCGAGATCCGGGTGGTGAGACGCGCCACGTGGTCGGCGCCCATGACGCCGACACCGAGGACGGCTACACGCAAGTCAGACATGGCTTCTCATTCCTGGTTGAAGCGGACGGAAGGGACACCGCACGAACCCAGGTAGGACCGGGTGCGCTGGGCGATGGGCAGGGGAGCGTCGACCTCGCACGGGTACATGTCCTGTTCGACGATCGCGAAGACATCGATACCGAGCCGTTCGATCTCCGCGAGCAGCGGTGGCATCTCCGGAACACCCAGCGGCGGTTCGATCATCGCGCCGAGTCGGACGGCCTCACCGAACGGAAGGTCCTCGGCCTCGACCTTGGCGACCACCGCCGGGTCGACCTGCTTGAGGTGCAGGTAGCCGATCCGCTCGGGCGCCCGGCGGATGATGGCGATGTTGTCGCCGCCGCAGTAGCTGATGTGCCCGGTGTCCAGACACAGGTTGACGAACTCGCCGTCCGTCCCGTCGAGGAACCGGTACACGTTCTCCTCGGTGTCGACGTGGCTGTCGGCATGCGGGTGGTACTGCGCACGCAAGCCGTACTTCTCGAACATCGCCCGGCCGAGTTCGTCCATGCCCGTGGTCTTCTTGCGCCACTGCTCGGCGGTGAGATCGCGGTCCTCGAGCACCTCGCCCGTGGCGGGATCACGCCACATCTCGGGAATGACGACCACGTGCTTGCCGCCGACCGCCGCGGTCAGCTTGGCGACGTCCTCGACCTGGCTCCACACCGCCGACCACGAATCGTCGCCGTCTTTGTGCAGATGCTCGAAGACCGTGCCGGCCGACAACTTCAGGTTGCGCTTGGCGAGCTCGTCGGAGAGCAGGGCGGGGTCGGTGGGCAGGTAGCCGAACGGACCGAGTTCGATCCACTCGTAACCGGACGCCGCGACCTCGTCGAGGAACCGGGTGTAGGGCGTCTGCTGCGGGTCGGCGGGGAACCACACGCCCCAGGAGTCGGGGGCGCTGCCGACGAGAATGGTGCTCACGCTGTGTCCTTCGTGCTCAGGAGGGTCGGAGGTGGGGCCGCTGGATCGTCTTCCAGTCGGCGTAGGTGCGGTGGGCGGCCTGTGTGGACTCGAGGGTGGAGACCTCGCTGACCGGTACGTCCCACCAGGATTCGCTGTCCGGCGCGGGGATCAGCGGATCGGTCTCGACGTGGATGACTGTGGTGCGGTCGCTGGCCTTGGCCACCTTGACGGCGTCACCGAACTCGGCCGCGGTGCTCACCTTGATCACCTCGGCGCCGAGGCTGGCGGCGTTGGCGGCGAGGTCGACGGGCAGCTTGTCGCCGTCGAGCCGGCCGTCGCGGCCACGGAAGCGGTACGCGGTGCCGAACCGCTGCGAGCCGAGCGCCTCCGACAGAGACCCGATGGACGCGAAGCCGTGATTCTGCACGAGCACGACGATCACCTTGATGCCCTCCTGGACGGCGGTCACCAGCTCGGTGGCCATCATCAGGTAGGAGCCGTCGCCGACCATCACGAAGACGTCGCGGGTCTCGTCGGCCATCCGCACGCCGAGGCCGCCCGCGACCTCGTAACCCATGCAGGAGTAGCCGTACTCGACGTGGTAGCCCTTGGGATCGCGGGTGCGCCACAGCTTGTGCAGATCGCCGGGCATCGACCCGGCCGCGCACACCACCACGTCACGCGGATCGCTGAGCGTGTTCGCCAGGCCGATGACCTGGTTCTGGTTCAGTGCGACACCGTCTTCCACCGCGTAGGCGGCCGACACGGTGTCGTCCCATTCCGTGGCCAGCGCGGCGGCGCGGGCGCGGTAGTCGTCGCTCACCGCATACCCGTCCAGTGCCGCACCGAGCGCATCGAGCGCCTCGCGCGCGTCGGAGACGACGCTGATGCCGCCCTGCTTCACCGAGTCCAGCGACGCCACGTTGATGTTGACGAACCGCACGTCGGGGTTGTTGAACGCGGTGCGCGACGCGGAGGTGAAATCGCTGTAGCGGGTGCCGATCCCGATGACGACGTCGGCCTCGGTGGCCAGGGCGTTCGCCGCGGTGGTGCCCGTCGATCCGACGGCGCCCATGCACTGCGGGTGGTCGTAGGGCAGCGCCCCCTTGCCTGCCTGGCTCATCCCGACCGGGATTCCGGTCCTCTTGCTGAATGTGGCGAGCGCGTCGGTGGCCCCGGAGTACACGACGCCGCCGCCGGCGACGATGAGCGGGGTACGCGCCGACCGGATCACCTCGGCGGCGCGCTCGATCACCGAGCGTTCCGGCAGTGGCCGCGCGACGTGCCACGTGCGTTCGGCGAAAAGCGATTCCGGCCAATCGTGGGCCTCGGCCTGAACGTCCTGCGGGATCGCGACGGTGGCCGCGCCGGTCTCGACGGGATCGGTGAGCACGCGCATCGCGCCGAGCAGTGCAGCGGGCAGCTGCTCTGGCCGCCACACCCGGTCGAAGTACCGCGACAAGGGTTTGAACGCATCGTTGACGGTGACGTCGCCGCTGGACGGCAGTTCGAGTTCCTGCAGGACGGGCGCGCTGGCGCGGGTGGCGAAGGTGTCGGCCGGAAGCAGCAGCACCGGGAGCCGGTTGATCGTCGCCAGTGCGGCGCCGGTCAGCATGTTGGTCGCTCCGGGGCCGACACTGGCGGTGACCGCCCAGGTCTGCAGCCGGTCCTTCTGCCGCGCGTAAGCGACGGCACTGTGCACCATGGCCTGTTCGTTGCGGCCGAGCACGTAGGGCAGCTTCGGGGCGGTGCCGGCTTCGTGCGCGGTCACCTCGTCCTCGAGCAGCGCCTGCCCCAGGCCCGCGACGTTGCCGTGGCCGAAGATGCCGAAGCAGCCGGCGAAGAACTTCGTGCGTTCGCCGTCGCGTTCGACGTACTGGTTGCCCAGGAAACGGATGGTGGCCTGCGCCACTGTGAGTCGGACGGTCGCCTCGGTGTCGGGCGTCTTCTCGGCCCGCTTCGGTGCGGTGGAGACCACGATCAGTGTCCTCTCGGTGCGTGCAGGGGAAGGCGGGGGTCGACGGCCTGGTCGGCCCAGGTGCCGCGCAACCAGGTGTGCTCGGGATCGTCGACGATCTTCCAGGCGCGTTCCTCGCCCGGTCCGGCCATGACGTTCAGGTAGTACATGTGGTAGCCGGGGGCGGCGACCGACGGACCGTGGTAGCCGTGCGGCACCAGCACGACGTCGCCGGTGCGCACTTCTTCGAGCACTTCGATGGGGCGCTCCGGCGTGCCGTACACCCGGTGGTAGCCGAAGCCCCGCGAACCGTCCGGGCCGGGGGCGATCTCGAAGTAGTAGATCTCCTCGAGTTCGCTTTCGGTCGGCGTGTTCTCGTCGTGCTTGTGCGCGGGGTAGCTCGACCAGTTGCCGCCGGGGGTGATGACCTCGCAGGCGATCAGCGAGTCCGCCTCGAAGACATCCGCGGTGCCGAAGTTGTGCACCTGGCGGCTGCAGTTGCCCGCACCCCGCAACTCCACCGACACGTCCGCCGCGGCGACCCGCCGGTTCGGGAAGCGCCGGGTTGCGCGGGCTCCGCAGATCGCGAACCGACCCGAGCCGGTGAGCACGTACCTCTGGCCGATGCCGAGATAGACCATGTCGGAGGGACCGTCGAACACCGAAGCACGAGGCGCGAGTTCGAAGTTCTCGCCGCCACAGTCGACGGTGCCGCCGCCGGCCAGCGGCAGGATCATCACCTCGGTGTCACCGGTGGCGAGCTCGGCACACCCGGTGTCGTCGAGTTCGAGCACCTGGAGCGAGGATTCGGTCCAGCCCGCCGATTCCGGGGTGATGTCGACGGTGTGGGGCGGCGTCGCGCTGCGGGCCGGGATGTAGAGCTTGCTGTGCATCGTCACCTCACCATCGACACGGCGGTGGCGACGGCCGTGCGGACGTCGTCGTCGGGGGGATAGAGCAGGGTGCGGCCGACGATGAGGCCGCGCACCGCGGGCAGCGCGAGTGCCTTCTCCCAGCTGGCGAATGCCTCGTCGGGATCGGTCGGATCGCCGCCGAGCAGCAGGGTCGGCATTGTCGTCGCCTCCATGACGCGGTCCATCTCGTCGACGACGGGAAGTTTCATCCAGCTGTACGCCGAGGTGGAGCCGAGCCCCTGCGCGATGTGGATGGACTTGATCACCGCGTCGGGGGACAGGTCGTTGCGGACCTTGCCCGCGACCCGGCCCGACATGAACGGTTCCACCATGGCGACCAGTCCGTGCGCGGCCAGTTCGTCGACCGCTCGCGCGCACGCCACCATGGTCGACACGGTGCCGGGGTCGTCGAGATCGATGCGGCACAGCATCTTCCCGCCGTTCATCCGCGCTGCGGCAGTGGAGGCGGCGGTCGCACCCGTCATGCGGTCGTCGAGTTCGAAGCATGCGCCGGCCAGCCCGCCGCGGTTGAAGGAGGAGAACACCACCTTGTCCTCCAGCGCGCCGAGCAGCACCAGGTCGTCGAGGATGTCGGCGGTGGCGAGCACCCCGTCGACGCCGGGGTCGGCGAGTGCGGCCCGCAACCGGTCGAGCAGATCGACGCGACTGTTCATCGCCGTGACACGCGATCCGACGGCGAGCGCGCCGCGCGCCGGGTGGTCGGCCGCCACGATCATCAGCCGGCCGTCGCCGCGGACAGTCGGGCGGGTGACGCGGTCCGCCCAGGCCCGGGCGACCGCGCCGGGATCGGCAGCACGTATCCCGGTGATGTCGGCGTAGGTGAGGTCAGACATTGACGGCCTCCACGGCGGTCTGCTCGGCCAGTGCCGCGACCTCGGCCGTGGTCGGCATCGCGGTCGAGCACTCGAGCCGGGTCGCCACGATGGCACCTGCGGCGTTGGCATAGCGCAGTGTCTTCTCCAGCGGCCAGCCGTTCAGCAGGCCGTGGATGAGGCTGCCGCCGAACGCGTCGCCGGCGCCCAGGCCGTTGACGACGTCGACGTCGTTGGGCGGCACGGTGACCGAACTGTGTCGGGTCTTGCCGAGCACGCCGCGCGGGCCCTGCTTGACGATGGCCAGCTCGACACCCAGGTCGAGCAGGGCCTCGGCGGCCTTGCGCGGATTCGACTCGCCGACAGCGATCTCGCATTCCTCGCGGTTGCCCACCGCGACAGTGACGTGGGGCAGGGCGCGCTGCACCTGTTCGGTCGCGGCGGCGGGCGACTCCCAGAACATCGGCCGGTAGTCGAGGTCGAGCACCGTCAGCGGGCTTCTGCCGCGAGCTGCCCAGGCCGCGAAATGCGCACTGCGACTTGGCTCTTCGGAGAGGCCAGTCACGGTCGACCAGTACAGGCGGGCCGCCCTGATCGCATCGGTGTCGAGTTCGTCGGCGCTGATCTGCAGGTCGGGAGCCGACGGCTTGCGGTAGAAGTACAGCGGAAAGTGGTCCGGCGGGAAGATCTCGCAGAACGTCACCGGCGTCGGGAATTCGTCGTGCACGGAGACGAACCGGCTGTCGACGCCCAGGCGTTCGAGCTCGGCGCGCACGAACCGGCCGAACGGATCCGCGCCGGCTCCGGAGATCAGTGCGGTGCGGTTGCCGAGCCGGGCGGCAGCAACCGCGACGTTGGCGGCGCTGCCGCCGAGGAACTTTCCGAAGGTCTCGACGTCCTCCAGGCCGACGCCTGTCTGGAGGGGGTAGACGTCGACACCGCTGCGGCCGATCGCGACGACGTCGAACGGTTCCGTGCTGGTCAATTCGGCTCCCAGGGATCGGGGGGCGGTAGGTGTCTACGACTGTGCCTCGCGCCACTCGGCTCTGTCAATAGTTTGTCCTGACATTCTAACTTTATGTCATGCCGATGTTAGGATTCAGCTACTCTTTTCTGGCAAGGCCCGAGATCGGAGTGGACGTGCCCCTATCCATCGAGCTCGACAGGTCCAGCCCTGTGCCGCTCTATTACCAACTCGCCCAGGCGATCGAAGCCGCCATCCGCGACGGGGAACTCGCGCCGGGGGACCGGTTCGAGAACGAGCTCGCCCTCGCGAGTCGCCTCACGCTGTCCCGGCCGACGACCCGGCGGGCCATCCAGGAGCTCGTCGACAAGGGCCTGCTTGTGCGTAAGCGGGGTGTCGGCACCCAGGTGGTGCAGAACCCAGTCCATCGCCGGGTGGAGCTCACAAGCTTGTTCGACGACCTCGTCCGGGCCGGACAAGAACCCACCACCGAGCTGCTCGAGTACCACGCCGGCATCGTCGACGAACAGATCGCCGCTGAGCTGAACCTCGCCAAGGATCACGAGGTCGTCACCATCCAGCGGCTGCGGTGCGCCAACGGCGAACCGCTGGCGGTGATGACCAACTACCTGCCCGTCGAACTCGCGCCCGAGGCGGATCAGCTGGAGGCCAACGGGCTCTACCAGTCCCTGCGCGCCCGCGGCGTGCACATCCGGCTGGCCCGGCAGCGCATCGGCGCCAAGCCCGCCACCAGGACCGAGGCCCGGCTACTCGACGAGAAGGCGGGCGCCCCGCTGTTGACGATGTCCCGCACCGCCTTCGACGACTCGGGCAAGGCCGTCGAGTTCGGGGACCACTGCTACCGGGCCTCCCGCTACTACTTCGAGACGACGCTCGTCGACCGCTGACCCACGACCCTGGGCGCGACCTCGCCGAACGTGCGGCCACTGCGAGAAACGACCCGAAATCTCGCAGTGGCTTCACACTCGGCGAGTGTGAGCCGCCCGGGCGGTAGCGGCATGCACCCAACATTTGACGTGCAGTCCTAATGTCAGGACAAAGTATTGACATTCCGCTGTGAGCCGTATTACATCAACGGCGAGGCGTGTCGGCCGCCACTGGCGGACGCCGCGGCGAACTGACAGCGAGGAGACAGACAATGGCGTTCAAGCGGCTCGCGGCGATCACAGGGGCGGGCGTTCTGGCGCTGGCTGCCGTGTCGTGTTCATCGACCGGCGGGCGACCCGATTCGGCCGGCGGCGGAGACGGCGGAGGCACGGTCGACACCCCCCGCAAGACCATCGCGATGATCACCCACGAGGTGCCCGGCGACTCGTTCTGGGACCTGATCCGCAAGGGCGCCGAGACCGCCGCCAAGAAGGACAACATCGAGCTCCGCTACTCGAACGATCCCGAGGCGCCCAACCAGGCCAACCTGGTGCAGAGCGCCATCGACAGTGGTGTGGACGGCATCGCCGTCACACTCGCCAAGCCCGACGCCATGGCTCCCGCGATCAAGGCCGCCATCGACAAGGGCATCCCGGTGGTCGCTTTCAACTCCGGATTCGACAACTTCAAGCAGATGGGCATCCAGGAGTACTTCGGGCAGGACGAGAAGCTGGCCGGCATCGCCGCCGGCGAGCGCCTGACCAAGGACGGCGCGAAGAAGGTCGTCTGCATCATCCAGGAGCAGGGCCAGGTCGCGCTCGAATCACGTTGTGCGGGTGTCAAGCAGGGTTTCAAAGGGCCGAGCGAGATCCTGAACGTCAACAGCAAGGACATGCCGTCGGTCGACGCGACGATCACGGCCAAGATGCAGCAGGATCCGGCGGTCGACACCTTCGTCGCGCTCGGTGCGCCGATCGCGCTGACCGCCGTGCAGTCGAAGACCAACGCGGGCAGCAACGCCAACATCGTGACGTTCGACACGAACGCCGCGCTCGTCGACTCCATCAGTCAGGGCGACGTGCAGTGGGCCGTCGACCAGCAGCCGTACCTGCAGGGCTATCTCGCCATCGACGGGCTCTGGCTGTTCCTCAACAACAAGAACCTGATCGGCGGTGGTGAGCCGACGCTGACCGGCCCGTCCTTCATCGACAAGTCCAACATCGACGCCGTGGCCGAACTGGCCAAGGCCGGTACTCGGTAGCGGCAGGAGCAGAGAACATGACCACACAGGCAGATCTGGACGTCGCCGACCACAAGGTCATCCGCGACGAACGTGTCAAGGAGCGGAACCGCTTGCAGCGGTTGCTGATCCGTCCCGAGATGGGCGCCGGTATCGGCGCGATCGGCATCTTCGTGTTCTTCCTTGTCGTCGCGCCGCCGTTCCGCGAGGCGGGATCGCTGGCGACGGTGCTCTACGCCAGCTCGACGATCGGCATCATGGCGTGCGGCGTGGCCGTGCTGATGATCGGCGGCGAGTTCGACCTGTCGGCGGGCGTGGCGGTGACCTTCAGCTCACTCGCCGCGTCGATGCTGGCCTACAACCTGCACCTCAACCTGTGGGTCGGCGCGCTCCTCGCGCTGGTGCTCGCGCTGGTGGTGGGATTCTTCAACGGGTATCTGGTGATGAAGACGAAGATCCCCAGCTTCCTGATCACGTTGAGCACGTTCTTCATGCTCGCCGGCATCAACCTCGCGGTGACCAAGCTGGTTTCCGGCCAGGTCGCCACGCAGAGCGTGAGTGACATGCAGGGCTGGGACTCCGCACAGAAGGTCTTCGCCTCGTCGTTCACCGTCTTCGGCGTCAGTATCCGCATCACCGTGGTGTGGTGGCTGGTGTTCACCGCGGTGGCGACCTACGTGCTGTTCAAGACGAAGATCGGCAACTGGATCTTCGCGGTGGGTGGTGACGCCGACAGCGCACGCGCCGTGGGTGTCCCGGTCACGAAAGTCAAGATCGGGCTGTTCATGTTCGTCGGCTTCTGCGCCTGGTTCGTGGGCATGCACCTGCTGTTCGCGTTCAACACCGTGCAGTCCGGTCAGGGCATCGGCAACGAGTTCTTCTACATCATCGCCGCGGTGATCGGCGGCTGCCTGCTGACCGGTGGCTACGGCACCGCGATCGGGGCCGCGATCGGCGCGTTCATCTTCGGCATGACGAACCAGGGCATCGTCTACGCGGGCTGGGACCCCGACTGGTTCAAGTTCTTCCTCGGCGCGATGCTGCTGTTCGCGGTGATCGCCAACAACGCCTTCCGCAACTACGCAGCGAAGAAGTGATCCGATGACCATCTCTGTTGAAAAGCCCGCCCACGACGCCCCTTCCGGCGGCCGGGTACCGCTGGTCGAACTGCGCGACGTCGGCAAGTCCTACGGGAACATCACCGCGCTCAAGGGCATCTGCCTTCGGGTGCACGCGGGCGAGGTCACCGGCATCCTCGGCGACAACGGCGCGGGCAAGTCCACGCTGATCAAGATCATCGCCGGGCTGCATCAGCAGACCGACGGCGAACTCCTCGTCGACGGCGAGCCCACCCGGTTCGGATCGCCCGCCGATGCGCTCGGGAAGGGCATCGCGACGGTGTACCAGAACCTCGCCGTCGTGCCGCTGATGCCGGTGTGGCGCAACTTCTTCCTGGGCCAGGAGCTCCGCAAGTCGTCGTTCCCGTACTCGCTGGACGCCAACGCGATGCGGGCCACCACGCTGATCGAGCTGTCCAAGATGGGGATCGACCTGCCCGACGTCGACGTGCCGATCGGCTCGCTGTCCGGCGGGCAGAAGCAGTGTGTGGCCATCGCGCGGGCGGTGTTCTTCGGCGCCCGGGTGTTGATCCTCGACGAACCGACCGCGGCGTTGGGCGTCAAGCAGTCCGGCGTGGTGCTGAAGTACATCACCGCGGCCAAGGAGGCGGGCTTCGGCGTCGTCTTCATCACGCACAACCCGCATCACGCCCACATGGTCGGCGACCACTTCGTGCTGCTCAACCGCGGCCGCCAGAAGCTCGACTGCACCTACGACGACATCACTCTCGAGCACCTCACCCAGGAGATGGCCGGCGGCGACGAACTCGAGGCGCTGTCCCACGAGCTTCGCAGCGGCAAGTAGCGATTCGGGCGCGGTTTCGTTCGCTCAACGAACGAGACCGCGCCGAAATCGCTTCACGCGGGCCGCGCGCAGCGGCGGAGTTCGGCGAGGTAGGCCGAGATCGCGTCGCGGTTGCGGGTGAGGTGGTCGATCCGGTCGCCCATCCGGTCGCATTCGCGCTGCAGTACCGCGATGATCTCCGGGGACGCGTCGGCGAAGTGGATGTTCCGCGGTGTCTTCAGGCAGGGCAGGACCTGCCTGATCACCCGCGTCGGGAGGCCACCGTCGAGCAGGCTGCGGATCTGGGCGATCTGGTCGACGAATTCCTCGCTGTAGGCCCGGTACCCGTTGGCCGAGCGCTGCGGCACGATCAGGCCCTGGTCCTCGTAGTAGCGCAGCAGTCTGGTGGAGACCCCGGTGCGCCGCGCCAGCTCGCCGATCCGCATGTGACGCACCTCACTCCGGGGTTGACCTTCGCATCGATGTCAGGGTTCGACGATACCGCCGTGGACACCCAACTCATCACCTACACACCGATCACTGAACGACCGGCCATCCGATGGCCCGGCGGCGCCCGGGTGGCGTTCTACGTCGGGCTGAACGTCGAACACTTCGAGGTCGACCGCCCGTCGACCAGTATCCATCCCGACACCGCGGCGCTGACTCCCGACCCGCTGAACTACGGCTGGCGCGATTACGGACTGCGGGTTGGGATTTGGCGCCTCGTCGAGATCTTCGACAGGCACGGGATCCGGCCGAGTGTCCTGCTGAACTCCGATGTGGCGCAACATTACCCGCAGGTGATCCGGGCCGGCGTCGACCGCGGGTGGGCGTGGCTGGCGCACGGCAGGAACAATTCCACGCTGCAGACCGATCTCGGCGACGACGAACGCGACTACCTGCTCGAGGTCCTCGACACCATCGAGAAGGCCACCGGGCAGCGCCCTTCCGGCTGGCTCGGCCCTGCTCTGACCGAAACATTCCGCACGCCGGAACTGCTGGCCGAACTGGGCGTCCGCTACACGCTGGACTGGACCAACGACGACCAGCCCTACCCGTTGCGCACCCCCGGCCTGCACAGCCTGCCGTATTCCGTGGAACTGAACGACATCCCGCTGTTCGTCGGCAAGAGCCTCCCCGGTGACCAGTTCGTCCAGATCGTGAAGGACCAGGTCGATCAACTGCACGCCGACGCCGAACACAGCGGCAGGGTGATGGCACTGGCGCTGCACCCGTTCGTGACTGGCCAGCCGTTCCGCGCCAGATATCTCGACGAGGCGCTGCGCTACGTCGTCAACCATCCCGACGTGTGGGTCACCACATCCGATGACATCTCCGCCCACTACCTCGCGGAGCGAGGGTGACCGACACCTCAATTCGGCGGCAATTCACCAGGTCGACATCCGTTGCACGGGTGCGTCGACGTGCCGATTCGCCGGAGATGGGCACAATGGAGCCATGGAGCCACATCCCGCACGGAGCCGCGCCTCAGCGTGGCGCGATCCGATGTCGGTCGGCTGGTCTGCCCACCGGCAACTGCTGATGCTGCGGTTGCGGTGGCACGAACGCCGGCACGCCGACACCGACCGCAGGCGGCCGCTGGGACAGCTGAGCCAGCGGCTGCACACCAACCGACGCCCCTAGCGCGGCGCCATCCCGGCCGCCCGGTAGGCGTCGTCGACATAGGCCATGTTCTCGACCGCGTCGGCGAGATCGATCGGAAGTGGCGCACCGGTTTCCACGTGGGCGGCGAAGACCGCCAGCTGATAGGTGTAGGACGGTCGGGTGCCCAGCCGTTCGACCGAGACGCCCGCCGCGGTGCGCACCGTCACCCGGTCGTCGTCGTGGGGCTTGATGAAGTCGTGCACCAGCACCTCGCCCATGGTTCCGGCGATCCGCAGAGTGAACGAATAGTCATCCGCGACCATTGAATTCGTCGACAGGCCGGTGGCCCCGCCGGGGAAGGCGACCTCGACGTCGCAGCGGGCGTCCACCCCAGGGAAGCGCTGTTCGGCACGGGCGCTCACGATCGACGGGCGGCCGAGCCTGCGCAGCAGATGCATCCCGTAGCAGCCCAGGTCCATCATTGCGCCGCCGGCCATCGCCGTCGACCAGCGTGGATCGTCGTCCGCCGGTGCGGGCATCGCCATCCGGACCTCCGCGCGGACCAGTTCGCCCAGCGTGCCGTCGGCCGCGAGCTGCAGCGCCCGCTGGGTGACCGGGTGGAATAGATAGTGGAAGCCCTCCATCACCGTGACCCCGGCGGTGCGGGCGGCATCGGCAACCTGACGCGCCTCGATGTGGTTGCGGGCGAACGGCTTCTCCGTCAGCACCGGCTTGCCGGCTGCGACGGCCGCCAGATTCCACGGGGCGTGCAGCGCGTTGGCCAGCGGGTTGTAGACGACGTCCACCTCCGGATCGGAGACCACGTCGGCGTAGGTGCCTGCCACCCGCTCGATGCCGTGCTTGTCGGCGAACGCCCGCGCGCGGTGGGGGTCGCGCGCGGCTACGGCCACCAGCCGGTGACCCAGTTCCCGCGCCGGGTCGACGATGGCGAACTCGGCGATCCGGGAGGCGCCGAGGACACCGATGCGCAGCGTCACACCGTGACCGCGCGGCAGACGTCCTGAAGGAAGTCGACGCTGGCGCGGACGTCGGCGACCGGCCCGGCCCCCGTCGGCTCGCCGTCGAGGATGGTGTCCTGTTCCATCACGAACCAGCCGTCGAAACCGTTGGCGCGCAGCGTCGTAACGATACCGGCGATATCGACGTCACCGGCGCCCAGCGGGGTGTACATACCCATCCGGACGGCCTCGGTGTAGGTGAGTTCGCCGGACTGCACCCGCGCCGCCAGCGCCGCATCGACGTCCTTGAGGTGGGTGTGCGCGATCCGGTCGGGATGTTCGCGGGCCAGCCGCAGCGGGTCGGTGCCGCCGATCAGCAGGTGCCCGGTGTCCAGGCACAGCGGGATCGCCGAGCCCGATAGCACCCGCTCGACGTCGGCGCGGGTCTCGACCATCGTCCCGACGTGCGGATGCAGTACCGCGAGCAGCCCGCGCGCGGCAACGACGGCGGCCAGCCGGTCGAGGTTGGTCAGCAGTGTGCGCCACTGGTCGTCGTCGAGGACGGGCCGCGAGTCGTATCCGTCGGCGCCGGTGGCCGCGGCGAGCACCACGACGCCGGCGTGCGCGTCGACCAGTGCCTCGAGCGGACCGGCGAGGTCGTGGATCGGGTCCTGAGCGGCGTCGTGAGCCACCACCGGCACGAAGCCGCCGACGCACTCCAGTGCGTGGGTGCGCAGCGTGGCCTGCAGCGCAGCGGGGTCGGTGGGGAGGAAACCCTCCGGGCCGAGTTCCGTCGCCGTCAGCCCGACGTCGTGCATCTCGGCCAGCACGCGGTCGGGATCCAGTTGATGGCCCCAGCCCGGCACCTCGCAGACTCCCCACGAGATCGGCGCTCCAGCGATCTTGATCGGATTCATGGAGTTCATCGGTTACGGACCTCCTCGACGCGCACCGGCGCGTTCTTGTGCAGGGACTCGGTGGCGGCCTCGGCGAGCCACGCCACCTCGACGGCATCGGCGACCGTCGCTCCCCGGATCGGGCCGCCCCTGGTGACGTCGACGAATGCCGCCAGCTCGGTGCGGAAGGCCTCGGTGAACCGGTCCATGAAGAAGTGGTGCGGCTTGCCGGTGGGAAAGTCGCTGTGCGGGTCGAGGTTCCGTACTGGCGCCCCGGAGTCCCAGCCGGCGACCACAGTGTCGTCGAAGCCGTGCACCTCGAGGCGGCAGTCGTACCCGCGGGCGTTGTACCGCGCGGCCGAGACCAGGCCCATGGCGCCTCCGTCGAAGGTCACCACCACGGCGGCGGTGTCCACGTCGCCGTAGTCGGCGAACAGCGGATCGCCCTGCCGGGTTCCGGTCGCGTAGACCTCGACCGCCTCCTGGCCGGTGACCCAGCGCAGCACGTCGAAGTCGTGCACCGCGCAGTCACGGAAGATGCCGCCCGAGCCCCTGATGTAGTCCATCGGCGGGGGAGCGGGGTCCATGGTCGTGCTCCGCACGGTGTGCAGGGTCCCTACCGAACCGTCGTCGACCGCCCGCTTCACCGCGGCGAACGCTGCGTCGAAGCGGCGCTGGTAGCCGACCTGCACCGGCACGCCGGAGCGCGCGATCAACTCGGCGACCCGTGCGCTCTCGATGGCGGTCGAGGCGATCGGCTTCTCGCAGAACGTCGGGATGCCCCGTTCCACGGCGGCGAGGGTGAGCTCGGCATGGGCGGGTGTCGCGGCGGCGACGACCACGCCATCGACGCCGGAGGCGAGCAGTTCGGCGACGCTGTCGACGGCCTTGACCCCGTGCTGGGCCGCGACGGCCGCGGCCACGTCGGTGCGCTCGTCGGTGATCACCAGGCCGTCGATTCCGTCTATGGCGCAGAGCGTTTCGGTGTGGAAGGCGCCGATCCGGCCGAGGCCGATCACTCCGAGGGTGGTCATGGGGTTCTCCGATCGTTGTGGGCGTCGAGCACGGTGTCGAGTGCGGCGAGGGGCAATCCGTCGGCCAGGGCCGCCAGCACGGCGTCGACCTGACTCGCCGGCGCGAGGTTGCCGAGGGGTTGATCCCGGTCGAGGTTGGTGGGGAACGCGTAGCCCTCGGCGGTGGCGTTGACGACGTTGGTCAGCTCCCGCTCGGAGCGGCCCGCGGCCTTCATGGCGAGCAGCGCCGGGTAGACGGCGCGCACCATCGCGGTGCGGTCGAGTGACTCCATCGCCCGACCGAACGGCGAGGAGACCTGCAGCAGGTTGGCCATCCTGCGGATGTCGGCCGACGTGTTGGACCCGGCACCGTGGTAGAGCGCCGGATTGAAGAACACCGCGTCGCCCTTGCGCAGCGGCACCTGCACGTGATGCGCCGCGAAGTAGTCGATGAACTCGGGTCGGTGGAAGGCGACGTAGCCGCCGGCGAACCGCTGCGAGTACGGCAGCAGCATGGTCGGCCCGCTCTCGAGCGGCATGTCGCAGTGCGCCACCGCACCCTGCAGCGTCAGGGCCGCCGACAGCCGGTGCAGGTGCGCCGGATAGCGGGTCAGCTGGTCGGCGTCGACGAATCCGAGGTGGTAGTCGCGGTGCGGAACCTGCGCCGCACCACCGGGATTGACGACGTTGACCTGCGAGGTGACCTGGTAGCGCGGCCCGAGCCAGGCCTGCGACACCAGGGCGAGCGCGTCGGCGGCGTAGTACTCGGCGAACACCTCGGGGGCGAACAGGGCCAACTTCTGGGCGGCGTTCCAGATGCGGTCGTTCGCGCCGGCCTCGCCGAAGTGGTCGCCCGCGGCGGCGCCCTCGGTGCGCTGCGCGTCGATCAGCGCGGTGAACGCGGCACTCGCGCGGTCCACCACGTCGTGGGCGAAGGCGTCGGTGAACACCACCACTCCGGGCCCGTCGGCGAGTGCCCGGATCAGTTCGGCCTGCAGCGCACGGCGGTCCGGGTGCGCCGGCGCGTCGGCCGGGTACACCGGCACGCCGGCCCGGACGTCGCCGGCCAGCGGATAGTCGGCCGGATCGGTGGTCCGCGAGACCTGCGCATGGAAGTCGTCGAGGCGGCAGTCGGCGTCCTCGATCCACGCGCCGTCCGTGGTGGTCACTGAGGCGGTCATGTCCGATAGTCTTGCGGTGACCCACCCCGCAATCAACGGCAAAAAGCCCTCAAAAAACCCTCATTGATCTGCGCGGGAAAAGAGGACCCAGACCCATGGCGCACCGCTACAAGGTCCGCGAGATCGCCCAGCAGGCCGGGCTGAGCGAGGCGACCGTCGACCGCGTGCTCAACAACCGTGCCGGCGTCCGGGAGAACACCCGCGCGGAGGTGGCGCAGGCGATCGCCGACCTGGACAAGCAGCGGGCGCAGCTGCGGCTGAACGGCAGGCGCTACCTGATCGACGTGGTGATGCAGACCCCTCGGCGGTTCTCCGACGCCTTCCGCACGGCCGTCGAGGCGGAACTGCCCGCCTTCGCGCCGGCGATGGTGCGGGCGCGCTTCCATCTGTGGGAGTCGGGGGAGACCGCACAGATGGTCGACGCGCTGGCCCGCATCCGTGGCAGCCACGGCGTGGTGCTCAAGGCGCAGGACGATCCGGAGGTCGCCGCGGCCGTCGACCGGCTGGTGGCCGCGGGCGTCCCGGTGGTCACCTACGCCACCGACGTGCCCGCCAGCGCGCGGTCCGGGTACGTCGGCATCGACAACCACGGCGCGGGGGTGACCGCGGCCTACCTGATGGACCAGTGGCTGGGCGCGTCGCGATCCGACGTACTGATCACGTTGAGCCGCACGGTGTTCCGCGGCGAAGGCGAACGTGAGGTCGGCTTCCGCTCGGCCCTGCGCGGCTCGGGCCGGGGCATCGTCGAGGTCAGCGACAGCGACGGTATCGACGCGACCAACGAGCGGCTGGTGCTCGAGGCGCTCGACCGGCACCCCGCCATCGAGGCGGTGTACTCGGTCGGCGGCGGCAACACCGCCACGGTGGCGGCGTTCGAGAAGGTCGGCCGGCGCTGCCGGGCGTTCATCGCCCACGACCTCGACGCCGACAACCTGCGGCTGCTGCGGGACGGGAGGATCTCGGTGGTCCTGCACAACGACCTGCGCGCCGACGCGCGGCTGGCGATCCGGTCGATCCTGGCGCAGCGGGGAGCGCTGCCCGCCGAACCCGTGCGGCCGGCGCCCATCCAGGTCGTCACCCCCTTCAACCTGCCGGTGTGACGATGGAGTCGTCGTCGGGAGACAATCCCCGATAACATTTCGCGCCACGGCCCGAGGTGGCCACAGGGTGAACGGGGAGGGGCAGCGGTGCGACAGCTCGTCGGCGGGGTGACCGTGATGGGGAACCTCGCCGTCGACGTGATCAACGGCGCGGCGCCGAGCCCGGGAGGCTGTGCGTCCTTCGCCGGCGTCGCCCTCGAGGCGATGGCGGGGCCGGGACGCATCATCGGCATGGCCGCCGAGCGCGACCACGCGCTGTTCGATCCGCTGGTCGACCGGTTCGGCGCCTTCCTCCGCGTCCTGCCCGGACGGCGCACCAGCAGCTTCCGGCTCGACTACGTGGACGTCGACCACCGCACGATGACCGTCGAGGCCATCGGGCCGGTGTGGGGTGAGGCGGAGATCGCGGCCGCCGACCCGGACACCACCTGGATCCATCTCGCCCCGCTGCTGCGAGGGGACTTCCCCGCCGAGACGCTCGCGCTGCTCGCCCGCCGCGGGCACCGGATCGTCTACGACGGACAGGGGCTGGTGCGGGCCGACCGGCTGGGACCGCTGACGCTGGACCGGCACTTCAGCGAGGAGATGCTGCCGCACCTCGCAGTCCTCAAGCTCGCCGAGGACGAGGCGGTGATCGTCGCGGACGGCGAGTTCGACGCGTCGACCGCCGAACGGCTCGGAGTGCCCGAGATCCTGGTGACCTTCGGGTCCGAGGGCTGCGACGTCTACACCGACGGTTCGGTGATCAGGGTGCCCGCGGCGTGGCAGGTGAGCGGCGTGCAGACCACAGGCGCCGGCGACATGTTCACCGCCTGCTACACCGCGAACAGGTCGGCGGGCGCGGTTCCCCACGAGGCCGTCGCGCTGGCCAGTGAGCTGGTGGCGCGCGAACTCGACAAGCGCCGCCAGAAAGAACCCGTCGGACGGCCCTGACGTGCTGCTGAGCAGCTGCTCAGCAGTGCTAGCCAGGTGCTACCGATGGGTAACTTTTCCTTAGAAATGACAACACGTGAAAACGTGACCAACGACACACATTGACGGGTGTCAACTTGTCTTTCACGTCACTGAGCAGCGAATACTACCGACGTGGCCCGGCGACCTGCGGGTGTGTGTGGTAAAGCCTCGCCTAAGAGAAGTGCAATAATCGGTACTGACAGTGACATCAAACGGCGACGCGCCGCTGCGCGAAGCCGAGACCTCCGTGGGTTCCGCCCGGCGGCGGGTAGTCATTGACCGCGACTCGATCACAGCACCACGACCCGGGAAAGGCAGGGGGATGGGCTCGAACGGCAACGCAGCTGGTCCGGCAGCCAGTCCAGCACAGCCACGGCAGAAGCTGGAGAAAGTCGTCATCCGATTCGCCGGTGACTCCGGCGACGGCATGCAGTTGACCGGTGACCGGTTCACCTCCGAGGCGGCGTTGTTCGGCAACGACCTCGCGACGCAGCCGAACTACCCCGCCGAGATCCGTGCACCTCAGGGCACGCTGCCCGGCGTCTCGTCGTTCCAGATCCAGATCGCCGACTACGACATCCTCACCGCGGGTGACCGCCCGGACGTCCTGGTCGCGATGAATCCCGCGGCGCTCAAGGCCAACGTGGGCGACCTCCCGCGCGGTGGTCTGGTGATCGCGAACTCCGACGAATTCACCAAGCGCAACCTGGCCAAGGTCGGCTACGAGGCCAATCCGCTGGAGAACGACGAGCTGTCCGACTACGTCGTGCAGGCCGTTCCGATGACCACCCTGACACTCGGCGCGGTGGAGGCGATCGGCGCGACCAAGAAGGACGGCCAGCGCGCGAAGAACATGTTCGCCCTCGGCCTGCTGTCCTGGATGTACGGCCGCGAACTGCATCAGAGCGAGGCCTTCATCCGGGAGAAGTTCGGCCGCAAGCCCGACGTCGCCGAGGCCAACGTGCTCGCGCTGAAGGCCGGCTGGAACTTCGGTGAGACCACCGAGGCCTTCGCCACCACCTACGAGGTCTCGCCCGCCAAGCTCAAGTCCGGCGACTACCGGCAGATCTCCGGCAACACCGCGCTCGCCTACGGCATCGTGGCGGCCGGACAGCTCAGCAACCTGCAGGTGGTGCTCGGCACCTACCCGATCACCCCGGCCTCGGACATCCTGCACGAACTGTCCAAGCACAAGAACTTCAACGTGCTGACGTTCCAGGCCGAGGACGAGATCGCAGGCATCGGCGCGGCCATCGGCGCCTCCTACGGCGGCGCACTCGGTGTGACCAGCACCTCCGGCCCGGGCATCTCGCTCAAGTCGGAGGCGATGGGTCTGGCCGTGATGACAGAACTGCCGCTGATCGTCATCGACGTGCAGCGCGGCGGTCCGTCGACCGGTCTGCCGACCAAGACCGAACAGGCCGATCTGCTCCAGGTGCTCTATGGCCGCAACGGTGAGTCACCGGTCGCCGTGCTGGCACCGCGCTCTCCGTCGGACTGCTTCGACGTCGCCGTCGAGGCCGTCCGGATCGCGATCGGCTACCACACCCCGGTGGTCATCCTCTCCGACGGCGCGATCGCCAACGGCTCGGAGCCGTGGCGGATCCCGGACATCACCACCTATCCGTCGATCGAGCACACCTTCGCCAAGACAGGCGAGCCGTTCCAGCCGTACGCCCGTGATCCCGAGACGCTGGCCCGCCAGTTCGCGGTCCCCGGCACACCCGGTCTGGAGCACCGCATCGGCGGGTTGGAAGCCGCCAACGGTTCGGGCAACATCTCCTACGAGCCGAAGAACCACGACCTGATGGTGCGGTTGCGCCAAGCCAAGGTCGACGGCATCGCGGTGCCCGACCTCGAGGTCGACGATCCCAGCGGGGACGCCGAACTGCTGATGCTGGGCTGGGGCAGCTCGTACGGCCCCATCGGCGAGGCGTGCCGGCGGGCGCGGCGCAACGGCATCAGTGTCGCCCAGGCGCACATCCGGCACATGAACCCGTTCCCCGCCAACCTCGGTGACGTGCTGCGTCGCTACCCGAAGGTGGTGCTGCCGGAGATGAACCTGGGCCAGCTCGCGATGCTGCTGCGCGCCAAGTTCCTCATCGACGTGCAGTCGGTGACCAAGGTGGAGGGCATGGCGTTCCTGGCCGACGAGGTCGAGGGCATCATCGACGCCGCCCTGGAGGGCACACTCGCGGAGAAGGAAATCGACAAGGCCAAGTTCGCACGACTGGCCGCGGCCACCATCGAGGGCCCCGGGCAGGACGACGTGGAAACCGATGCGACCGGTGTGGGAGTGAAAGCATGACCGACCTAGTCGGATCCGATCTGAACCTGACCCCGCTGTCCAAGACGGCTCATGTGCCGACGACGGACCAGCCGCAGAAGGGCAAGGACTTCACCAGCGACCAGGAGGTCCGCTGGTGCCCCGGTTGCGGTGACTACGTCATCCTCAACACGATCCGGAACTTCCTGCCCGAACTCGGGCTGCGGCGGGAGAACATCGCCTTCGTCAGCGGCATCGGCTGCTCGAGCCGGTTCCCGTACTACCTGGAGACCTACGGGTTCCACTCGATCCACGGCCGGGCGCCGACCATCGCCACCGGCCTGGCACTGGCCCGCGAGGACCTGTCGGTGTGGGTGGTGACCGGTGACGGCGATGCGCTGTCGATCGGTGGCAACCACCTGATCCACGCGCTGCGCCGCAACATCAACCTGACGATCCTGCTGTTCAACAACCGGATCTACGGTCTGACCAAGGGCCAGTACTCGCCGACCTCCGAGGTCGGCAAGATCACCAAGTCGACGCCGATGGGCTCGCTGGACTACCCGTTCAACCCGGTGTCACTCGCACTGGGCGCCGAGGCCACCTTCGTCGGCCGGGCGCTCGACTCGGACCGCAAGGGCCTCTCCGAGGTGCTCCGCGGCGCCGCTGCGCACCGGGGTGCAGCCCTGGTGGAGATCATGCAGGACTGCCCGA
Organism: [Mycobacterium] manitobense; assembly: GCF_025821665.1. Classification (GTDB taxonomy): domain Bacteria; phylum Actinomycetota; class Actinomycetes; order Mycobacteriales; family Mycobacteriaceae; genus Mycobacterium; species Mycobacterium arseniciresistens. The sequence continues at coordinate 47,851 of NZ_JACKSJ010000235.1, read as the reverse complement.
TCTTCAACGACGGCTCGTTCGACGCGCTGCGCAAGGAGGGCGCCGAAGAGCGCCTGATCAACCTCACCCACGGCGAGCCGATCGTCTTCGGCGCAGACGGGGAGTACTGCGTGGTCAAGTCCGGATACGGCCTGGAGGTCGCCAAGACCGCCGACGTGTCCGCCGACGAGATCGTGGTGCACAACGCCCAGATCGACGATCCTGCGTACGCCTTCGCCCTGTCGCGGTTGAGTGAGCAGAACCTCGAGCACATGGTGATGGGCATTTTCCGCCAGGTCAGCAGGCCCACGTACGACGATGCCGCCCGCGGGCAGGTCCGTGCGGCCCGCGAGGCGCGCCCGCACGACACGGCCGCACTGCAATCGCTGCTTCGCGGCAGGGACACCTGGACCGTCGACTAACGTCGCAGAGGTGACGCCCGCCGTGCCGCTCGCCGCAGTCGTACTGGCCGGCGGAGCGTCCCGGCGGATGGGACGCGACAAGGCCACTCTGGTCATCGACGGCCCGGCGGGACCCGCCACTTTGGTCGAGACCGTGGTGGCCGCTGTCAGCGGTCGTTGTGCGCCGGTGCTGGTCATGGCGGCTCCCGGCCAGCGGCTGCCCGTATTCGACATCGCACCCGAGCCGTCGGTGCTGCGCGACGAGGAACGCGGCGTCGGACCCCTCCTGGCCACCGGCCGCGGCCTGCGTGCCGCCGCCGAGGCGGGGCTGGAGTGGGCCTTCGTCTGCGCGGTGGACATGCCATACCTCTCGGTCGATCTCATCGACGCCCTCGCCGGCCCGGCGGCACGGCTGCGCCCCGACGTCGTGCTGCCCTGGGACGGCCGTGACCACTACCTGGCAGGCGTGTACCGGACCGCACTGCACGAGCGCATCTCGACACTCGTGGCGGCCGGGGAACGTAGCATGCGAGCTCTGGTGGACCGCGTCGACACCCAGCGCATCGTCATGCCGGAACAACGGGCGCTGACCAACGTCAACACCTCCTCCGATCTCGGCCGACTCAGCCACCAGTGAACTCCAGCAAATTGCCGTGAATAGCTGAATTCAACAGCCCGGACGCTCCTATTTCGCCGTCATCGTCGAATGCGCCGGATTCGGTGCCGTTATTCAGTGGCGGCAATTTCAATGTTTCGGCGGTCGAATTACCGCCCTGCGGCGGCACGGGGGATCCGATGTGCCTGCGCCGTACGGAATTTCGCTTGACCTGCGGTTGATGTCGTTGCCGGGAAGACGTTTCCCGAGGCGCGTGCAGGACGACGCGTCTGTCCGGGCGATGTCGTGACGAGGGGTCGGTCCTGGATCCGCCCGGTGACGGTGCCGGACCCAGCGGACGGGACCGAGTGAGGCATCCCCTCGCGAGATTTCGAGAGATGCCGAAACCCGTTGCGTGCCGGGGGCACCCGGCCGCCTTCGGCCGGCGTGCCCTCCGGCTCCGGCCGGTGTCGTCGCGCTTGGAGCACCGACGGCTCATGGCCGATCACGTTGTGCGACAGCACGACTCCTACAGCATCCGCTTTTGCACACACAACAGCCGTCAGCGAACCGGCTCGCCACGAAGTGCCCGGTTTTGGCGGCAGAAGGCCGATCCGATACCCGTTGATGTTGCCGCACAAACCCGATTCGGCCGCCGATTGCTCCCGAAGCGGGTAACCCAGGTCACATTTTGTGCGTGAACTGCCTCACGATCATTCGCGAGCGTAACGATATTGCGGTCCGCGTCGATACCGCCGCTGACCTGCACAAGCATGCGCTGGGTCGGCGTCGTGATCTGTCCGTGATCAAACCGGGATCGGTGTGAGGACGATATGACTTCTCTCGAATCGGTTTTGTACGGTTCGACCCGGCTTCGGAATTGGAGCAAATAATTTCAACACCGAGAACCTGCGTGTGAGCGGGTCCGCGTACGGGTGGGGACACCCCGCGGCCGCCGGGATCCACCCGGCGGGGCGAGATCGCCGCCCCTGGCGTGCCTGACCGAGACGGCACGCCCCGGCTTCCCAGCCTCCTGTGAGGCGACGCGACCCTTCCGGGGCCGTCGCCGGCGCGCGCTTGGCGAAAGGATCGAACTTGAAGAACATCCGCAAGACGTTTGGGCTGGCCACCATCGCCGGGGCGCTCGCCGTGGCCCCGATGGCACTGGCGACCGGTACCGCGAATGCGGACAGCGGCGTCAACTGGGACGCCGTTGCCTCCTGCGAGTCCGGCAACAACTGGTCGACCAACACCGGAAACGGCTACTACGGCGGCCTGCAGTTCGCCCTGGGCACCTGGAAGGGCAACGGCGGCTCCGGCATGCCGCACCATGCCTCGCGCGAGGAGCAGATCCGCGTGGCCGAGAACGTGCTCAACAGCCAGGGCATCGGCGCATGGCCGGTGTGCGGTGGGCAGGGCTGATTCATCGCAGCTGATGGTGGCGGTGCCGGGCATACCCCGGCACCGCCACTTTCTTCTCTCCAGCACCTCTACTGCGTTCCGCCCCGCTGAGAACTTCGGCCCCTCCTGTAACGCGTGACGCCGGTCACACGACTCACCGGATAAGTCACGAGGTCGGGGAAGGACCGCTATGACCGTCATCTGCACGAACGGCATCATCGGCGCACTGCGAAAAGTGCTGGTCCGGGTCGGCTGGCTCACCGCCATAGCGGCGGCGATCGCCATGGCGCCCATGCTGCTGTCCCCGGCGACGGCGAATGCCGACTCGCTGAACTGGGATGCGATCGCCGAATGCGAGTCGGGCGGCAACTGGTCGACCAACACCGGCAACGGGCACTACGGCGGCCTCCAGTTCAAGCCGTCGACCTGGGCAGCACATGGCGGCATGGGTAACCCGGCGACCGCCCCGCGGTCCGAGCAGATCCGGGTGGCCGAACGGGTGCTCGCCAAGCAGGGCATCGGCGCCTGGCCCAAGTGCGGTCCCCGTGGCGGTGCGCCGGCGATCTGGACTGTCGGCGGTCCTGCCCCCGCGCCCGCCGCGGGCGGCTGCGACGCGATCCGCACCGGGAGCGTGTTCGGCCTGTTCGACCTGCGCCGGCTGTGTTCGTCGGTGCTCAGCCCGCTGACGTCGCTGAGCGTGCCACGCTGACCTCGTTGCCCTGCGGGTCGAACAGCTGATCCGGCCCGTCCTCGACCGCGCCGGCGGCGACCAGGTGGCCGGCGCCCCGCACGACCGTCGGCCGCCAGCGGTTCGGCCCGACCCGCTCGTCATCCACCCGGACGAACTTCCAGATCAGACCCTCCCAGCCCGCACAGCCCCGCAGCCAGCGCGGCGTGCCGTCCGGCCCGTCATCGACACGAGCACCAACCAGCGGCGCCCACCACGCCGCCAGTGCCTCGGGGCGGTCGCTGTCGGTACACACCGCGAACGCCTCCGCAGGCGCGTCGGGGGGCAGCGCCGGCTCCGGGAAGGCGCAGAACTCGTTGCCCTCGATGTCGGCGAGCGTGACCCAGCCGGGCAGATGAGCGGCGATCAGCCGGGCGCCGAGTGCGATCAGACGGTCCGGATCGTCGACGCGGACATCGAGGTGCACGCGGTTCTTCACCGCTTTCGGGCCTTGCTGCTGCGGTTGGAAGTGCAGCCACCGCTGTTGCTGCCGGACGCCGAGCACGCCCGCCCAGAACTCGCGCAGCGCCGCCGGGTCTGCTGCGTCGACCGCGATCGGGCCGAGGACGACGCTCACCGCGGCGGATCGCCGGGCATCGCGAACGCCGAGCGGGCTGCGACCGATGCCAGGTGACGGGCCAGCACCGCTTCCGGCATGAGCACCGAGGCCCGGCTGGCCGCGGCGCTGAGCAGCGCGGGACGCAGGTTGATCACCCGGCCGATCATCGCGGCCTCGCGCACCAGTGCCCGCGTCCGCGGCCGCCGGAACCGCGCGTACTCCGCGAACGCCGTCGGCAGGTCGGCGCACCGGTGCACCATCCCGGAGAGGACCACCGCATCCTCGAGGCCCTGGCAGCCGCCCTGGCCCAGGTGCGGCCGCATCGGATGGGCGGCGTCACCGACCAGCACCACAGGGCCCCGTGACCACTGACGCGCGAAGTCGCGGTCGTAAAGGTCGTTGCGGAGCACGTCACCCTCGACCGTCGCGGCCAACAGCGCGGGGATCGGCTCCGCCCACGAGGCGAACCGTTGCCTGAGGTGGTTGAGTTCACCTCCCGGCGCCGTGCCGCCCTCGGCTGCCCGCTCGGTGGCGAACCAATAGGTGTGGTCGGGGCCCAGCGGCACGTGGCCGACCTCACGCCCCGCACCCATCGTCTCGCCCGCGAGATCGGGATCGAGAGGGTAGCCGGCGATCGCCCGCCACGCCGTGTAGCCGGTGTAGCGGTGGTTCAGCTGCCCGTTCAGGTGGCGCGCCACCACCGACCCGACGCCGTCGGCGCCGACGACGGCGTCCACGTCGCGCGCCGTCGCATCCGACAGGACGACCCGCACGCCGGCGGCGGTGAGGACCAGTTCGTCGGCCGACAGTCCGGTCTCGACGGTGCCCGGGCGCAGCGCCCCGGCCAGGATCTCGGTGAGCGCATTGCGCCGGATCACGACAAGGGGCTCGCCAAGCGCACGCACCATGCGCTCGGCGGCGGGGCGGCGCAGCCACGACCCGTCCTTCCAGCGCATCGCGCCCGCGGTGACACGCCCGCCCGCTTCGCGCACCGCGTCGCCGAGGCCGATCTCGTCGAGCGCCGCCAGCGCGTTGGGCCAGATGCTGATGCCGGCCCCGGTGGCGGTGTCGGTCTTCGCCTCGGCGATCGCAACGTCGTGTCCGCGCTGCTGCAGGGCCACCGCGGTGGCCAGGCCGGCGATGCCGGCGCCGACGATCAGTATCCGCTGCGCCATCGGTCGAACGTAGCGTGTGCTACCAACGGGACATGACTGCCGCCGCCGACACGACGCCCTTCGCCGACCTCGACGAGTACCTCGCGCTGCCGCGGGTGTCCGGCCTCGCGGTGTCCCCGGACGGGCGCCGGGTGGTGACCACCATCGCCGAACTCGACAAGAACCGCACCGAATTCGTCTCTGCGATCTGGGAACTGGATCCGGCCGGCGAGCAGCCGGCGAGACGGCTCACCCGCGGGGCCAAAGGAGAGTCGGCACCGGCGTTCACCGCCGAGGGCGATCTACTGTTCGTGGCGGCGCGCCCCGCACCCGGCGACGACAGCCCGCCCGCGCGTCTGTGGCGCTTGCCCGCAGCCGGCGGAGAGGCGGTCGAAGTGCTCGCGCCGGCAGGCGGTGTGGCCGGGGTGCGCACCGCCCGGGGAGCCGACACGACCATCGTCACCGTGCCGCTGCTGACCGCGGCCACCGACATCGGCGACGACGCGAGGCTGCGGGCGCTTCGCAAGGACAGCAAGGTGACGGCCGTGCTGCACAGCGGGTACCCGGTGCGTCACTGGGACCACGACCTGGGGCCGGATCACCCCCACCTTCTCGATACCGCCGGCCCGCGCGATCTCACACCCGAACCCGGTGCGGCGCTCAATGACTGCACCTTCGACGTGAGCGCCGACGGCAGGTTCGTCGTGACCACGTGGGATGTGCGCGGACCCGGCGCATCGGTGCGCCGAATGCTGGTGCGCGTCGACGTCGCGACGGGGGAGCGCACGCGGCTCGCCGAGGACGCCGGTGCGGACCTGGACCTGCCCGCCATCGCGCCGGACGGCTCCGCGGTGGCGTTCACCCGCGAGACGTACTCCACGCCGACGCAGGCGCCACGAATCACGTTGTGCCTGCTCAGATTCGACGACACACATTTCATCGAGCTGACCGCCGACTGGGACCGGTGGCCGTCCTCGGTGACCTGGACCGCGGACTCCGCAGCGCTGATCGTCACGGCCGACGACGCCGGCCGCGGGCCGGTGTTCCGCGTCGATCCGGCGACCGGCGCCGTGGACCGCATCACCGGCGACGACCACACCTACACCGATGTGCGCACCGCGCCCGGCGGAGTGATGTACGCGCTGCGCAGTTCCTATGCCGCGCCGCCGCATCCGGTGCGCATATCCGCCGACGGCACGGTCACCGTCCTCGCCGCCGTCGACACGCCCCCGTTGCCCGGCACGCTCACCGAGGTGACGGCCACCGCCGCCGACGGCGCAACCGTCCGGTCCTGGTTGACGCTGCCGGACACGGCGCCCGACGCGGCGCCTGCGCCGCTGGTGCTGTGGGTGCACGGCGGCCCGCTCGGCAGTTGGAACACCTGGCACTGGCGGTGGAATCCGTGGTTGCTCACCGCGCAGGGCTATGCGGTGCTGCTGCCGGATCCCGCGCTGTCCACCGGCTACGGACAGGACTTCGTCCAACGTGGCTGGGGAGCATGGGGATCCGCGCCCTACACCGACCTGATGGCGGCCACCGACGCGGCATGCGCCCACCCGCGCGTCGACGGCACCAGGACCGCAGTCATGGGCGGGTCATTCGGCGGCTACATGGCGAACTGGATCGCCGGCCACACCGACCGGTTCGCCGCCGTGGTGACGCACGCCAGCCTGTGGGCGCTCGACCAGTTCGGCCCCACCACCGACGGCGCCTACTGGTGGGCGCGGGAGATGACCCCCGAGATGGCCGCCGCCAACTCCCCGCACCACCACGTCGCCGGCATCGGGACGCCGATGCTGGTCATCCACGGCGACAAGGACTACCGCGTGCCGATTGGGGAGGCGTTGCGGCTGTGGTACGAACTGCTCACCGAATCCGCACTACCTGCCGACGAGCACGGCGACACCGCGCACCGGTTCCTGTACTTCCCCACGGAGAATCACTGGGTGCTCAACCCCGCGCACGCCAAACTCTGGTACCAGGTGGTGCTGGCATTCCTGGACCAGCACGTGCTCGGCCGGCACGTCGAGCGGCCGGAACTGCTCGGGTAGCGTCGGGCACATGAGCCAGGAACAGCGTCAATTCGACATCGTCCTGTACGGGGCCACCGGCTTCGCCGGCCGGCTCACCGCCGAGTATCTGGCCCGCGCCGGCGGAGACGCGCGCATCGCGCTGGCCGGGAGATCGCAGGACAAGCTGCTCGCGGTCCGCGACTCGCTCGGCCCGAACGCCGCGGACTGGCCGCTGATCAGCGCGGACGCCTCGCAGCCGTCGACCCTCGACGCGATGGCCGCGCAGACCCGCGTGGTGATCACGACCGTCGGCCCGTACACCCGTTACGGCCTGCCCCTGGTCGCGGCCTGTGCCGCGGCGGGCACCGACTACGCCGACCTGACCGGTGAGACGATGTTCATCCGCGACAGCATCGACCACTACCACAAGCAGGCCGCCGACACCGGTGCGCGCATCGTGCATTCCTGCGGATTCGATTCCGTGCCATCCGATCTCACGGTGTACGCGTTGTATCGCAAGGCCGTCGAGGACGGCGCGGGCGACCTCGGCGACACCACGCTGGTGGTCCGCTCGTTCGCCGGCGGAGTGTCCGGGGGGACGCTCGCATCGATGACCGAGGTGATGCGCACGGCGGCCTCGGACCCCGATGCCCGGCGGCAGATGATCGACCCGTACACCCTGACTCCGGACCGCGCCGCCGAACCGGAACTCGGCGCCCAACCCGACCTGCGGTGGCGGCGCGGCGCCGAGATCGCCCCCGAACTGGCCGGGTACTGGACCACGGCGTTCGTGATGGCGGCGGCCAACACCCGGATCGTGCGGCGCAGCAACGCCTTGCTGGAATACCCCTACGGCCGCCGGTTCGAGTACGGCGAGGTGATGAGCGTGGGCCGGTCGGTCGCCGCTCCCGCCGCCGCGGCGCTCGGCGCGGGAGTCAACGGCGCGGTGTTCGCGCTGGGCACGCGCTTCTTCGACAAGCTGCCCCGCAAGGCCGTCGAGCGCGTGCTGCCCAAGGCGGGCACCGGGCCGAGCGAGAAAGCCCGGGAGCAGGGCCACTACACGGTGGAGACCTACACCACGACCACCAGCGGCGCCCGCTACGTGAGCCGGATGTCCCAGCAGGGCGATCCCGGCTACAAGGCGACGTCGGTGCTGCTCGGCGAGTGCGGGCTGGCGCTGGCGTTCGACCGTGACAAGCTGTCCGACCTGCGGGGAGTGCTCACCCCGGCGGCGGCGATGGGCGACGCCCTGCTGGCCAGGTTCCCGGTGGCCGAGGTCTCGCTGGAGACGTCGCGGCTGGGCTGAGCCGGCCCGGCCGAACAGCCGTTGGACAAGATCAGGTCAACTAGGGTGACCACCATTGGCGCTTCAGCGACGAAGGTGGGAAACATGGCAGGCCTCGACGAACTCTTCGCACAGATCCCGGTTCAGGACATTGCCAGGCAACTCGGCGCGGATCAGGGTGAGGTGGAAAACGCCGTCCGCACGCTGGTGCCCGCACTCGTGGGTGGCGTCCAGGAGAACGTGCAGGCGGACAGCATCGACTCCAGTGAGCTCGAGTCCGCGGTCCACCAGCAGGCCGCGAGCGGGCTGCTCGACGGCGGTGTCAGCGTGGACCAGGTCGACAAGAAGGACGGCGACAAGATCGTCGCGAACATCTTCGGCGGCAACGACAGCGGCGCGGTCGCCTCGGCGCTCGGGGGCAAGGGCGCCGGCGGCAGCGATCTGATCAAGCAACTCCTACCCATCCTCGCCCCGATCGTGCTCGCCTACATCGGCAAGCAGCTCTCCCAGAAGCAGTCCGCCCCCGCGGAGGCGCCGCAGCAGCAGTCCTCGGGCGGAGGGCTCGGCGACGTGCTGGGCAGCATCCTCGGCGGCTCCGGTGGCGGCGGCGGAAACAACCCGCTGGGCAGCATCCTGGGCAGCGTGCTCGGCGGCAACCAGGGCGGCGGCAACCAGGGCAACGTGATCGGCGAGATCCTCGGCGGCATGCTGGGCGGCAAGAAATAGGCGCACCACCGCCGCCCCCGAACTGGACACCGGCGCCGGGTGAGTACGGGCCGAACCCGTACGGCGCGCCGCCGTATGCACCGCGGGCCGCACAGCAGTCGTTGATCAGCCGCTTCCTGCGTCGGCCGCCCGGGTGGCTGCTCGCCGGCGCCGCACTGCTGTGCGCCGCCGCCTTCTGCTGGGCGAACAGTTCACTGGGGACGGCGTTCGGCACCGCGCTGCTGGCCCTCGGCGCCACTTCCGTCGTGGTCGCCTGCTGGCTCTTCCGGACCGTCGCCAGTGCGATCACCGCCAGGCGCTTCTTCGCCCGAACCCTCGTCGTGCCGTTGATCTTCGGCGCCACCGCGGTCCTCATCGGCGTGGACGCGCCTGCGCGTCTGCGCTTCGCCCAGGCGCGACCCGGCTTCGAGCACGCCGTCACCTCGATCGAGGGCGGCGCGGATCCCGCGCGGTTCGCCGGCCGAATCGGGACGTACCGGATCAGTCAGATCAGCACGTACGGCCGTGACGTGTACTTCACCATCCCGGGTGGGTTCCTCGGCACCAACGGACTGGCGTATCTGCCGGACGGGCCGTCCGAGTCCGAGCACCAGGGTGAGTTGAACAGCATTGAGACGCCGTTCACAGGCCCGTGGTACAAGTTCAGCCGCGCCTGGGACTGACCAGGACCCGTGGGGCCTCCGTGCACGTCGATCCCTAGAATTGACCGGTGACCGCCACCCCTGACGCTCGAGCCGACGCCCTGCCCAAACAGTGGGACCCGGCCGCGGTAGAGGACGAGCTGTACCGGGGATGGGTGGAAGCCGGCTACTTCCGGGCCGACCCGTCCAGTGGCAAGCCGCCGTACTCCATCGTGCTGCCGCCGCCGAACGTGACGGGCAGCCTGCACATGGGCCACGCCCTGGACCACACGCTCATGGACGCGCTGACCCGGCGCAAGCGGATGCAGGGCTACGAGGTGCTGTGGCTGCCCGGCATGGACCACGCCGGTATCGCCACCCAGACCGTGGTCGAGAAGCAACTGGCCGTCGACGGCAAGACCAAGGAGGACTTCGGCCGGGAACTGTTCATCGACAAGGTCTGGGACTGGAAGCGCGAATCGGGCGGCACGATCGGCGGCCAGATGCGCCGCCTCGGCGACGGAGTGGACTGGAGTCGGGACCGTTTCACCATGGACGACGGCCTGTCACGGGCGGTGCGCACCATCTTCAAACGGCTCTACGACGCCGGACTGATCTACCAGGCCGAGCGGCTGGTGAACTGGTCACCGGTGCTGCAGACCGCGATCAGCGACCTCGAGGTGAAGTACGAGGACGTCGAGGGCGAGCTGGTGTCGTTCCGCTACGGCTCCATGAACGACGACGAACCCCACATCGTGGTGGCCACCACCCGGATGGAGACGATGCTCGGCGACACCGCGATCGCCGTGCACCCCGACGACGACAGGTACCGCCATCTGGTGGGCCGGACCCTGCCGCACCCGTTCGTCGACCGCGAGCTGATCGTCGTCGCCGACGAGCACGTCGACCCCGAATTCGGCACCGGCGCCGTGAAGATCACCCCCGCGCACGATCCGAACGACTTCGAGATCGGGCTGCGCCACCAGCTGCCGATGCCGACGATCATGGACACCACGGGCCGGATCGCCGACACCGGAACCGAATTCGACGGCATGGATCGATTCGAAGCGCGGGTGCGGGTGCGCGAGGTGCTCGCCGCGCAGGGCCGCGTCATCGCCGAGAAGCGGCCGTACCTGCACAGCGTCGGACACTCCGAGCGCAGTGGCGAACCGATCGAGCCGCGGTTGAGCCTGCAGTGGTGGGTGAAGGTGGAATCGCTGGCCAAGGCCGCAGGTGACGCCGTACGCAACGGCGACACCGTGATCCACCCGCCCAGCCTGGAGCCCCGGTGGTTCGCCTGGGTCGACAACATGCACGACTGGACCATCTCCCGGCAGCTGTGGTGGGGCCACCGGATCCCCATCTGGCACGGCCCCGACGGCCAGACGGTGTGCGTGGGCCCCGACGAGACCCCGCCGCAGGGCTGGGAACAGGACCCCGACGTCCTCGACACCTGGTTCTCCTCGGCGCTGTGGCCGTTCTCCACACTGGGGTGGCCGGAGCGCACCGCCGAACTCGAGACGTTCTATCCGACCACCGTGCTGGTCACCGGCTACGACATCCTGTTCTTCTGGGTGGCCCGGATGATGATGTTCGGCACCTTCGTCGCCGACGATCCGGCGATCACCCTCGACGGGCAGCGGCGTGCGCAGGTGCCTTTCGAGAACGTGTTCCTGCACGGCCTGATCCGCGACGAGCACGGCCGCAAGATGAGCAAGTCCCGCGGTAACGGCATCGACCCGCTGGAGTGGGTGGAGATCTTCGGCGCCGACGCGCTGCGATTCACCCTGGCCCGCGGCGCCAGCCCCGGCGGCGACCTGTCCATCGGTGAGGACCATGCCCGGGCGTCGCGCAACTTCGCCACCAAGCTGTTCAACGCCACCCGGTTCGCGCTGATGAACGGTGCCGCCCCGGCCCCGCTGCCCGATGCCGCCGCGCTCACCGACGCCGACCGCTGGATCCTCGGCCGACTCGAAGAGGTTCGGGCAGAGGTGGATTCAACGCTGGACAGCTACGAGTTCAGCAAAGCGTGTGAGTCGCTGTACCACTTCGCCTGGGACGAATTCTGCGACTGGTACGTGGAACTCGCGAAAGTGCAACTCGGCGAGGGCGTTTCACACACCACGGCGGTGCTCGCCGCGGTGCTCGACACCCTGCTCAAACTCCTGCACCCCGTGATGCCGTTCGTCACCGAGGTGCTGTGGAAGGCGCTCACCGACGGGGAGTCGCTGGTGATCGCGGACTGGCCGAAGCCCTCCGCATTCGCCCCCGATGCGGTTGCTGCGCAACGCGTCGCCGACATGCAGAGGCTCATCACCGAGGTGCGCCGGTTCCGCAGCGATCAGGGGCTCGGCGACCGCCAGCGGGTTCCCGCCCGGCTGTCCGGCGTCTCCACGGCCGGTCTCGACGCGCAGGTGCCCGCGGTGCGGTCGCTGGCCTGGCTCACCGACGCCGAAGCGGGGTTCACCGCCTCGGCCGCCGTCGAGGTGCGGCTCTCCGGCGGCACGGTCGTCGTCGAACTCGACACCTCCGGCACCGTCGACGTGGAAGCCGAGCGCAAGCGGTTGCAGAAAGACCTGGCGGCCGCCGAGAAGGAGCTGACGCAGACCACGGGCAAGCTCGGTAACGACGCCTTCCTGTCGAAGGCGCCCGAAGCCGTGATCGAGAAGATCCGGTCCCGTCAGCAGCTGGCCCGCGAAGAGGTCGAGCGGATCTCGGGCCGTCTGGCTGCCCTGCGATGACGGCCGAGCCGACCCCCGACGAGATCGCCGCCCTGCTGCAGGTCGAGCACCTGCTCGACCAGCGCTGGCCGGAGACCAAGCTCGAGCCGAGCACGACGCGCATCAGCGCGCTGCTCGAACTGCTCGGTTCGCCGCAGCGCGGGTACCCGTCGATCCACATCGCAGGCACCAACGGCAAGACCTCGGTGGCCCGCATGGTCGACGCCCTGCTCACGGCCCTGCACCGCCGGACCGGACGCACCACCAGCCCGCACCTGCAGTCGGCGGTGGAGCGCATCTCGATCGACGGCGCACCGATCACACCGGCGCAGTACGTCGAGACGTACCGCGAGATCGAACCGTTCGTCGAGCTCGTCGACCAGCAGTCCGAGGCCGCCGGCGGCCCCAAGATGAGCAAGTTCGAGGTGCTCACCGCGATGGCGTTCGCGGCGTTCGCCGACGCGCCGATCGAGGTGGCCGTGGTGGAGGTCGGCATGGGTGGGCGTTGGGACGCCACCAACGTCGTCACCGCGCCCGTCGCCGTCATCACCCCGATCGGCCTCGACCATGCCGACTACCTCGGCGGAACCATCGCTGAGATCGCCGCCGAGAAGGCGGGCATCATCGTTCGGCAGGACCAGGACGACCTGGTGCCCACCGACACCGTCGCGGTGATCGCCCGCCAGGCGCCCGAGGCCATGGAGGTGCTGCTGGAGCAGACGGTGCGCGCCGACGCCGCGGTCGCCCGGGAGGATTCCGAGTTCGCGGTGCTGAGCCGCCAGGTGGCCGTCGGCGGGCAGCTGCTGGAACTGCAGGGGCTGGGCGGCCGGTACTCCGACATCTTCCTCCCGCTGCACGGCGAACATCAGGCACACAACGCGGTGCTCGCGCTGGCCGCGGTGGAGGCGTTCTTCGGGGCGGGCGCGTCACGCCAGCTCGATGTCGAGGCGGTGCGGGCCGGATTCGCCGCGGTGTCCAGCCCCGGCCGGCTGGAGCGCATGCGCAACGCGCCGACGGTGTTCATCGACGCCGCGCACAACCCGGCCGGAGCGGCGGCGCTGGCGTCGGCCCTGGGCGACGAGTTCGACTTCCGGTTCCTGGTCGGCGTCGTGTCGGTGATGGCGGACAAGGACGTCGACGGCATCCTCGCGGCACTGGAGCCGGCGTTCGACCAGATCGTGGTGACGCACAACGGTTCTCCGCGCGCCCTCGAGGTCGACGCGCTGGAGCTGCTGGCCCAGGAGCGGTTCGGCCCCGACCGGGTGCTCACCGCCGCCACGCTGCCCGACGCGATCGAGGCGGCCACCGCGCTCGTCGAGGAGGCCGGTCAGGAGGGCGAGGGACTGTCCGGCGCGGGCATGGTGATCACCGGTTCGGTCGTGACCGCCGGCGCGGCCCGCACGCTCTTCGGACGGGACCCGCAATGAGCGAACAGCCCGTGCCGCAGGGTCCCGACCCGTGGCGCAGTTTCCGCGGCGTGATGGCAGGCACGCTGATCCTCGAGGCGATCGTGGTGCTGCTGGCGCTGCCGGTGGTCGCGGTCGGCGAACCGGGCCTGACGCCGCCGAGCATCGGCTACCTCGTCGGCCTCGCGGTGCTGATGGTGCTGCTGGCGGGGCTGCAGGGACGGTCGTGGGCGATCTGGGCGAACCTCGGTCTGCAGCTGCCGGTGATCGCCGGTGCGGTGCTGCACGGCGCGATCGGATTCATCGGGGTGCTCTTCGCCGGGGTGTGGCTGCTGATCCTGTACCTGCGGGCCGAGGTGAAACGGCGCCAGGACCACGGATTGTTGCCGGGCCAGCAGCCGCCCGCCGTCGGGCCGCAGGGACGCGACTCGGACGATGGCGTTCAGGAGTGACCGGTACGCTCTCATTCCGTGACTGAGCGGACCCTGGTACTCATCAAGCCCGACGGTGTGAAGCGTCGCCTGGTCGGAGAGATCCTGAGCAGGATCGAGCGCAAGGGGCTGACCATCGCGGCCCTCGAGCTGAAGACCGTGAGCGAGGAACTCGCGCGCAAGCACTACGCCGAACACGAGGGGAAGCCGTTCTTCCCGTCGCTGCTCGAGTTCATCACCTCCGGACCGGTGCTCGCCGCCGTCGTCGAGGGACCGCGCGCCGTTGCCGCCTTCCGCCAGATCGCCGGCGGAACCGACCCCGTCGAGAAGGCCGTGCCCGGCACGGTCCGCGGCGACCTGGCCCTCGTCACCCAGGACAACCTGGTCCACGGCTCGGATTCGCCCGACTCCGCGGTGCGCGAGATCGAGCTCTGGTTCCCGGGCGGCTAGACCGGCCGAACCGCGAGTTTGCGGCGCTTGGTCGGTCGGGCGCCGATGGTGTGGGATACTGGTCTCGGGTGAGCGGCCTTCATCCGAGGCCGGCCCACCCGAATGAAGACTTCGACGAGCGCGACCACCGTCCCGAACGGTGTGGCGCAGACCGTCCAGCCGTCATTCAGCCAGGCACCGAGTAGGTCCTGACCTGGGGCCGCCCGGAGCGAGACCACAACAAGTCCGGAGAAGTGACCGCCGGGCACAAGAGCGCAAGCCCTCGCGTGGCCGCGTCGATACGACGCGCCCGGGGGCTCGAGGAGAATACGTGGCCGACAGTGACAACTTTGCAGCCCACACCGAAGAGCCTTCAGCGGCGGAGCCGGCGACACCGGCCCAGCCGCAGGACGGCCTGCCTGACCGGCTGAGGGTCCATTCGCTGGCCAGGGTGCTCGGCACCACCAGCAAGCGGGTGCTCGACGCGCTGGCGCAGTTCGACGGCCGCACCCGCAGCGCGCACTCGACCATCGACAAGAGCGACGCCGAACGCGTGCGCGACGTCCTGGCATCGGCAGAGGGCGACGGCGCCGCGGAAGCGCCTGCGACCGATCAGCCGTCGGACCGACCCGCCGAGGCGGCTTCCGAGCCGGCCGCCGCCGAGGAACCGGAATCCCGGCTGATGCTGGAGACGGCTCCCACCCCTGCCGCCTACCTTCCGCTGTTCGTCGCGCCGCAGCCGGTCACGGCCGAGGCGCCGGACGACGATGACGACGACGACGAGGACGACGAGCCCGAGACGGCGTCGGACTCCGATGACGACCAGGCCGACCGGCCCGCCGCACGCAGGCGCAGGCGCGGACGCCGTGGCCGTGGCCGTGGCCGCGGCGAGCAGAACGACGACGCCGGTGACTCCGAGGGCGACGACCAGCCCGACAATCAGGACGAGTCCGCCGATCAGGACAACGGGGACGACTCCGACGACGACAACGGCGACGACGACGGCCAGGACTCCGAAGGCGCCACCCGCCGCCGGCGCAGGCGTCGCCGCCGCAAGTCCGGCACCGGTGACGACGGTGAGTCCGGCTCTCCCGACGACCCGCCGAACACCGTCGTGCACGAACGGCCTCCGCGGGAGAAGTCGGCGAAGAACGCCAAAGACCCCGACGAGATCCAGGGCATCAGCGGGTCCACCCGGCTGGAAGCCAAGCGGCAGCGCCGCCGCGACGGTCGCGACGCGGGCCGCCGCCGGCCGCCGATCCTGTCCGAGGCGGAGTTCCTCGCGCGCCGCGAGGCCGTCGAACGCGTGATGGTGGTGCGCGACAAGGTCCGCAGCGAACCTCCCCACGAAGGCGCGCGCTACACCCAGATCGCCGTGCTCGAGGACGGCGTCGTCGTCGAGCACTTCGTCACGTCGGCGGCCCAGTCGTCGCTGGTCGGCAACATCTACCTCGGCATCGTGCAGAACGTGCTGCCCTCGATGGAGGCGGCGTTCGTCGACATCGGCCGCGGCCGCAACGGTGTGCTCTACGCCGGTGAGGTGAACTGGGAAGCCGCCGGACTCGGCGGCGCCCAGCGCAAGATCGAGCAGGCCCTCAAGCCCGGCGACTACGTCGTCGTCCAGGTCAGCAAGGACCCCGTCGGCCACAAGGGCGCACGGCTGACCACGCAGGTGTCGCTGGCCGGCCGCTACCTGGTGTACGTGCCCGGTGCGTCGTCCACGGGCATCAGCCGCAAGCTGCCCGACACCGAGCGCCAGCGGCTCAAGGAGATCCTGCGCGAGGTGGTGCCGTCGGACGCCGGCGTGATCATCCGCACCGCGTCGGAGGGCGTCAAGGAAGAGGACATCCGCTCCGACGTCAACCGGCTGCAGGAGCGCTGGAACCAGATCGAGGCGAAGTCCGCCGAGGTCATCGGCAAGAAGGCCGGCGCCGCGATGGCGCTCTACGAAGAGCCCGACGTGCTGGTCAAGGTGATCCGCGACCTGTTCAACGAGGACTTCTCCAGCCTCATCGTGTCCGGCGACGAGGCCTGGAAGACGATCGACAGCTATGTCAACGCCGTCGCCCCCGACCTGGTGCCGCGGCTGACGAAGTACGAGCCCGCCGGATCCGCGGACGGCGGGTCGGCCCCCGACGTGTTCGCCGTGCACCGCATCGACGAACAGCTCGCCAAGGCGATGGACCGCAAGGTGTGGCTGCCCTCGGGCGGCACCCTGGTGATCGACCGCACCGAGGCGATGACCGTGGTGGACGTCAACACCGGCAAGTTCACCGGATCCGGCGGCAACCTCGAGCAGACGGTCACCCGGAACAACCTGGAGGCCGCCGAGGAGATCGTGCGCCAGCTCCGGCTGCGCGACATCGGCGGCATCATCGTCATCGACTTCATCGACATGGTGCTGGAGAACAACCGCGATCTGGTGCTGCGGCGTCTCACCGAGGCGCTCGCCCGTGACCGCACCCGCCACCAGGTGTCGGAGGTGACCTCTCTCGGGCTGGTTCAGCTGACCCGAAAGAAGCTGGGCACCGGGCTGGTGGAGGCGTTCTCCACGGCGTGCCCGCACTGCGCCGGTCGCGGGATCCTGCTGCACGGCGACCCGGTCGACTCCACGTCGTCGGGCGGCGGGCGCAAGTCCGACTCGGGCGGCGGCGGCGGCGGAGGAGGAGCCGGCGGTGGCGGCGGCAGGCGCGGCAAGCGTGGAAAAAAGGGCGCCAAGCCCGAAGAGGTGCCGGTCGCCAAGGTGCCGAGCCACCCGGCCGGCGAGCATCCGATGTTCAAGGCGATGGCGGCGGCGAACGGCAGGCCCGAAGACGACGACTCCGACGACGGTGAGGACGACGAGACCACCGCCGGCAGCGAGCGCGGAGACGCCGAGAAGCTGCACGAAGCCGTCGGCGAGGAACTGGCCGACGAGGACTTCGAAGACTCGGACGACGAGGACTCGGACGACGAGGACTCCGACGACGAGGACTCGGACGATGACGACTCCGACGATGACGACTCCGATGACGAGGACTCGGACGAGGTTGAGCTCGACGCCGATGAAGAGGACGAGGACGAGATCGACGACGACATCGACGTCATCTCCGACGACGACTCGGATGACGACGACGACTCAGATGATGACGACGAATCCGACGAGGACGACGACGAGGACTCCGACGACGAGGAAGACGTCGAGCCCGAGGTGATCTCCGTCTCGAGCCGGCGTCCGCGGCGACGTGCCGCGGCCCGGCCGGCGGGCCCGCCGGCAGGCGAATGAGTGTGAGACCGCTGGCGGTTTGACCCTCTACCCGCTGGTCACGTACCCTTGACCAGTTGTCACCAGGCTGCACGTAATCCGGGCCGGTGGCAGCGGGAACAGATGTTCAAGCATCTGAAGCCCGCACCCCAAGACCCGCGCTCGCGCCCCCCGGGTAGCGCGCGCCCGCGATACGAAGAGGTAGACCATCGATGGCGAGCTACGCAATCGTCAAGACCGGCGGCAAGCAGTACAAGGTCGCCGTCGGTGACATCGTGAAGGTCGAGAAGCTCGACGCCGACGCGGGCGCATCGGTCTCGCTGCCCGTCGCACTCGTCGTGGACGGCGCGAACGTCACCAGCGCCGCCAAGGAGCTGGAGAAGGTCGCGGTCACCGGCGAGGTGCTCGAGCACACCAAGGGTCCCAAGATCCGTATCCACAAGTTCAAGAACAAGACCGGCTACCACAAGCGCCAGGGGCACCGTCAGCAGCTGACCGTGCTCAAGGTCACCGGAATCAAGTAGGGGAGCGAACGGACATGGCACACAAGAAGGGCGCTTCCAGCTCGCGCAACGGTCGCGACTCCAACGCCCAGCGGCTGGGTGTTAAGCGGTTCGGCGGCCAGGTCGTCAAGGCCGGCGAGATCATCGTGCGGCAGCGCGGCACCCACTTCCATCCCGGCGTGAACGTCGGCCGCGGCGGCGACGACACGCTGTTCGCCACCGCACCCGGCGCCGTCGAGTTCGGCATCAAGCGCGGTCGCAAGCTCGTCAACATCGTCCCGGTCGCCCGCCCGGAGGCTTAAGCTTCGCGACGGTGACGCTGCGGGGGACTCGCGAGCGCTTTTCCGCCCCGGCGTTACTTTCGGAGGAGTACTGCAATGCCCCGCTTCGTCGACCGCGTCGTGATTCACGCGACCGCGGGCAACGGCGGTCACGGCTGCGCCTCGGTGCACCGCGAGAAGTTCAAACCTCTCGGCGGTCCCGACGGCGGCAACGGCGGCCGTGGCGGCAGCATCGTGCTGGTCGTCGATCCGCAGGTGCACACCCTGCTGGACTTCCACTTCCATCCGCATGTCGTCGCGCCGTCCGGCAAGCAGGGCGCGGGCAGCAATCGCGACGGCGCCGCCGGCGCTGACCTCGAGGTGCGGGTGCCCGACGGCACGGTGGTGCTCGACGACCAGGGCCGCGTCCTCGCCGACCTGGTGGGTGCGGGCACGCGATTCGAAGCGGCCGCCGGTGGACGCGGAGGCCTTGGCAACGCGGCGCTGGCGTCACGGGCCCGCAGGGCGCCCGGCTTCGCGCTGCTCGGGGAGAAGGGTCAGGTCCGCGACCTCACCCTGGAACTCAAGACCGTCGCCGACGTCGGTCTGGTCGGCTTCCCCTCGGCGGGCAAGTCATCGCTGGTGTCGGTGATCTCGGCGGCCAAGCCCAAGATCGCCGACTATCCGTTCACCACGCTGGTTCCGAACCTGGGCGTGGTGTCGGCCGGGGACAACACGTTCACCGTCGCCGATGTGCCCGGGCTGATTCCCGGTGCGTCCGAGGGCCGTGGCCTCGGCCTCGAGTTCCTGCGACACATCGAGCGGTGCGCCGTCCTCGTCCACGTCGTCGACTGCGCGACGCTGGAACCGGGGCGGGACCCGGTGTCCGACATCGAGGCGCTGGAAGCCGAATTGGCCGCCTACACCCCGACGCTGCAGGGTGACACGGCGCTGGGCGACCTCACCGAACGGCCACGTGCAGTGGTGCTCAACAAGATCGACGTGCCCGACGCGCGCGAACTTGCCGACTTCGTCCGCGACGAAGTGGTCCGCCGCTTCGGGTGGCCGGTGTTCGAGGTCTCGACTGTGAGCCGGGACGGGTTGCGGCCGTTGACCTTCGCGCTGTGGGAGCTGGTCAGCGCCTACCGGCAGGCGCAGCCACCGGTGGTGCCCAGGCGCCCCGTCATCCGTCCGGTCCCGGTGAACGACAGCGGGTTCACCGTGGAATCGGACGGCCGTGGAGGATTCGTGGTGCGCGGCGCGCGACCCGAACGCTGGATCGGCCAGACCGACTTCGAGAACGCCGAGGCGGTCGGGTACCTCGGAGACCGGCTCAACAGGCTCGGGGTCGAGGACGAACTGCTCAAGCTCGGTGCGAAGCCGGGATGCGCGGTCACGATCGGCGACATGACCTTCGACTGGGAGCCGCAGACCCCGGCCGGCATCGACATGCCGTTGTCCGGCCGTGGCACCGACATCCGCCTCGAGCAGACCGACCGCGTCCGGGCCGCCGAGCGCAAGGTCGCCAGGCGGGAGCGCCGCCGCTCCGGCGGTGACGAGTGACCCAGGACGGGGTCGGCTCCGCACGCTCCACGCACCGCGAGGCCGTCCGCACCGCACGCAGCATCGTCGTCAAGATCGGCACCACCGCGCTGACCACTCCGGCCGGAGTGTTCGACGCCGGCCGGTTGGCGACGCTGGCCGACGCGATCGAGTCCCGGATGAAGGCGGGCTCCGACGTGGTGATCGTGTCCTCCGGCGCGATCGCCGCCGGCATCGAACCGCTGCGGCTGTCTCGCCGGCCCGCCGATCTGGCGACCAAGCAGGCCGCCGCGAGTGTCGGACAGGTCGCGCTGATCAACTCGTGGAGCGCGGCGTTCGCTCGCTACCAGCGCACCGTCGGGCAGGTACTGCTGACCGCCCACGACATCTCGATGCGGGTTCAGCACACCAACGCCCAGCGCACTCTCGACCGGTTGCGGGCACTGCACGCGGTGGCGATCGTCAACGAGAACGACACCGTGGCCACCAATGAGATCCGGTTCGGCGACAACGACCGGCTCTCGGCGCTGGTGGCGCATCTGGTCGGCGCCGATGCGCTGGTGCTGCTGTCGGATGTGGACGGCCTGTACGACTCCGATCCGCGAAAAGGCAACGCGCAGTTCATCGCCGAGGTGGCGCGTCCCGACGATCTGGACGGCGTGGTCGCCGGCCGCGGCAGTCACCTCGGCACCGGCGGCATGGCGTCGAAGCTGTCGTCGGCGTTGCTCGCCGCCGACGCAGGGGTTCCGGTGCTGCTCGCCGCCGCCGCCGACGCGTCCGCCGCGCTGGCCGACGCGTCGGTGGGAACCGTCTTCGCCCCACGCGCCGAACGCATGTCGGCGCGACGGTTCTGGGTGCGCTACGCCGCGGAGGCCGCGGGCGCTTTGACCCTCGACGACGGCGCCGTGCGCGCCGTTGTCGGCCAACGGCGTTCACTGCTGTCCGCAGGCATCACCGCGGTGTCGGGCCGGTTCTACGGGGGCGACGTCGTCGAACTGCGGGCACAGGACGCCACGATGGTGGCCCGCGGGGTGGTGGCCTACGACCATTCGGAACTGGCGACGATGCTCGGCCGCTCCACCTCCGACCTGCCCGCCGAGATGCGCAGGCCCGCCGTGCACGCCGACGACCTGGTCGCCGTCTAGCGGTTCGTCAGGCGTCCCACGAACCGCTTGATCCGGGAGGCGCGCAGCTCGGCCTCCTCGAGGGGGTCGTCGTCGGACGGCCGGACCCGGATGCCTTTCGCCTCGGCGGTCGCTGTGAGCGACGACCGCACGGCGCCGTCGGCGAGCAGCAGCGTGGCCAGGATGCCCGGCGAGAGGGTGCGGCGCCGCACCAGCCCGTGGTAGTTGACTTCGGCGGGGATCTTCACGTCGAGCTTGCGCAGCGCATCACCGGTGGCGGCGACGATCGCCGTCAGCGCGGCGTCCGAGGCGACGCCGACGACCAGGCTGCGGCCCGGGAAGCGGGGCAGCGGCAGCTTGTTCAGCTGTTTGTCGAGGGCGCCGGAGAACAGGTAGCCGAACAGGCTGACCGTCTCGATGTCGGCGACGTCGGACCACTCGACGTCATCCCCGTCGAATTCGACGGCGTCGGCACTGATGGCCACCCCGCCGAAGTGGTTCAGCAGGCGCAGCGGCGCGGCGAGCACACCGGGGGGCCGCAGCACGGCGGCGAGGGTGTCGCCGACACCGGCGGCCCACCTCCCGTCTGCAGGGCCTGGGTCGGGACGCCAGCGGTCCAGCACGGAAGTCACCCGGGCAGTCAAGCGGAGGCGGACAGCGCAGGCAACTCGTCGGCCAGCAGCGCCAGCATCGGCGAGCAACCGTTGTCGAGCTTCACCGTCGCCAGGTCGTCGCCCCGGGTGGGGCCGCGATTGAGGATCGCGACCGGCATGCCGCGCGCCGCGGCGTGCCGGACGAACCGGTATCCGGAGAACACGGTCAGCGACGATCCCGCCACCAGCAGCACGTCGGCCGCGTCGACCACCGCGTACGCCCGGTCCACCCGCTCCTTGGGCACGCTCTCGCCGAAGTACACGATGTCGGGTTTGAGCATGCCGCCGCAGCGCTGGCAGTCGATGATGCGGAACGACGACGTGTCGCCGACGACGGCGTCCGCATCGGGGGCGACGGCGATCCCGCCGACCGCCTCCGCCCGCTCGAGGAAGCCCGGGTTGGCCGCCTCCAGGAGGTCGGCCAGCGCCGCCCGGGACATGGTGTGCCCGCAGTCCAGGCAGACCACTCGCGCGTAGGTGCCGTGCAGGTCGATGACGTGCCTGCTGCCCGCCTTGGTGTGCAGCAGGTCGACGTTCTGGGTGATCAGTCCGCTGACCACGCCGGCGCGCTCCAGCGCGGCCAGCGCGCGGTGGCCGGCATTCGGCAGCGTCGCGGCCATGTGCCGCCAGCCCACGTGGTTGCGGGCCCAGTAGCGCTGCCGGAACACCGGGTCGCCGGTGAACTGGCGGATCGTCATCGGATTGCTCGGCGGCGAGTCCGGGCCGCGGTAGTCCGGGATGCCGGAGTCGGTGGACATCCCCGCGCCGGTGAGCACCGCGACGCGCCGACCCCGCAGCAGGGCGACGAGTTCGGGCGATTCCACGTCCACCAGAGTAGGGGCAGGTCCGACAACGGCCCCGGAACCGCAGCTCCGGGGCCGTTTCCGAAAGGTGCTACTCGCTGTGAGAGGTGACGGTCACGTCGCCGTCGACGGCCTGCACCTCGACCTGCTTGCCGGTGTGCTCGTCGCCGTGTACCGGCACCGCGATGGTCAGCACGCCCCGACCGTAGGTCGCGGTGATGGCGTCCTCGTCGGCGCCGACGGGCAGCGGGACGGTCCGGGTGAACGCCCCGTAGCGGAATTCGGAGCGGCCGTTGCTCGCGATCTTCTCGGCCCTGGTGGCCCTGACGGTCAGCTGACCGTCGCGCACCGTGACGCCGATCTCGGCGGGGTCCACCCCGGGCAGCTCGGCGCGCACCTCGTAGCGGCCGTCGAGCACCTCGTCCTCGATGCGGATCAGGTGGCTGTCGGAGAACGGCCGAAGGCCGGCCATGGTCGGATAGTTCGGGAACGCCGGGAAGCCGGAGAACAGCTGCGACAGGTCGGACAGTTCAGGCAGGAAGGTGCGCGACGGGCGCTGCACCGCGAGCTTGGTCATGGTTCCTCCAGCAGTGGTCGGGTGGTGTGGCATCGACCCTGCGCGGCCGAGGCGAAATCGGCGGATCGGGCGCGGTGCGAGCTGACGAACTGCGGGCCAACACGAACCGAATCCCGTTCGAGGTCAGCCGATTCGACCGGTCACCCCAGGCACTCGGCGGCCGGGATGATCTCGGCGCTCATGTTCTCCTTCATCATCGTCAGCGCCGCGTCGCTGAGTTCGGCGTCGATGTGCGCCACCGCGTCGGGCGGGACGACGACGGGGAAGTGCCGCACGTAGGCGTCGAGTGCGGTGTAGAGGATGCACTGCTCGGTGACCTGGCCGGTGAGGATCAGCCGGTCGGGCGCGAGTTGGCCGAGTAGATAGGCCAGCGGGCTCGCATAGAAAGCGCTGTGGCGCACCTTCGTCATCAGCCGGCATTTCTCCGGCGGGGCGATCGGCTCCACCAGGTCCTTGCGATCACCCTCGAGTGCCGAGCGCACGATGTCGCTGAATTCGGCGGTGAAGTCGCCGTAGTTGTCGTTGACGTAGATCAGTTCTACGTCGTCGCGGTCGCGTGCGCCGGCGATCAGCCCGGCCAGGGGATCGATGATCTTCTCGACGTTCGGCGCCAGCTTCTCGGCATCGGGATGTTGGTAGGTGTTCATCATGTCGATGACCAGGAGGACGGTTCCACTCATGTGTGCTGCATACCCCGCGAAGTTTCCGGGCAACAATGAGGCATGGATTTCTATTCGGCCTACCGTCACGGCTTCGTGCGCGTAGCCGCCTGCACCCATCACACCGCGCTCGCGGACCCGGTGAAGAACGCGGAGTCGGTGCTCGGGCTGGCGCGCGAATGCCACGACGACGGCGTCGGGCTGGCCGTGTTCCCGGAGTTGACGCTGTCCGGTTACTCCATCGAGGACATCGTCCTGCAGGACGCGCTGCTGGAGAGCGTCGAGGCCGCGCTACGCGACGTGGTGGCACAGTCGGCGGATCTGCTGCCGGTGCTGGTGATCGGGGCGCCGCTACGGCATCGCAACCGCGTCTACAACACCGCCGTGGTGATCCACCGCGGCCGGGTGCTCGGGGTGGTGCCCAAGTCGTACCTGCCGACCTACCGGGAGTTCTACGAGAAGCGCCAGATCGGCGCCGGCGACGACGAACGCGGCGAGATCCGCCTCGGCGGCGAATGGGTGCCGTTCGGTCCGGACCTGCTGTTCGCCGCCACCGACGTGCCGCACTTCGTGCTGCACGTGGAGATCTGCGAGGACATGTTCGTCCCGGTGCCGCCGCACGCGGAGGCCGCGCTGGCCGGCGCCACGGTGCTGGCCAACCTGTCCGGCAGCCCGATCACCATCGGGCGGTCCGAGGACCGCTGCCTGCTGGCCCGTTCGGCATCGTCGAGATGCCTGGCGGCCTACGTCTATGCCGCGGCCGGCGAGGGTGAGTCGACCACCGACCTGGCCTGGGACGGGCAGACGATGATCTGGGAGAACGGAGTGTGCCTGGCGCAGTCCGAGCGGTTCCCCAAGGGAGAGCGCCGGTCGGTCGCCGACGTCGACCTGCAGCTGCTGCGCAACGACCGGCTGCGGATGGGGACGTTCGACGACAACCGCCGCCACCACGGCATCGACGACGACGCGTTCCGGCGGATCGAGTTCACCCTGGACCCGCCTACCGGCGACATCGGCCTGCGCCGCGAGGTGGAGCGCTTCCCCTTCGTGCCCGTCGATCCCGCCCGCCTCGAGCAGGACTGCTACGAGGCCTACAACATCCAGGTGTCCGGCCTGGAACAACGGCTGCGCGCACTGGACTACCCGAAGATCGTGCTGGGACTGTCCGGCGGACTGGACTCCACCCATGCACTGATCGTCGCCGCCCGCGCGATGGACCGGGAAGAGCGCCCGCGCAGCGACATCCTGGCGTTCACCCTGCCCGGCTTCGCCACCGGCGACCGGACGAAGAACAACGCGATCCGCCTCGCCGAGTCGCTCGGGGTGACGTTCGAGACCATCGACATCAAGTCCACCGCGGAACTGATGCTCAAGGAGATGGACCACCCGTTCAGCCGCGGCGAGAAGGTCTACGACGTCACCTTCGAGAACGTGCAGGCCGGTCTGCGGACCGATTACCTGTTCCGGCTGGCCAACCAGCGCGGCGGCATCGTGCTCGGCACCGGTGACCTCTCGGAGCTCGCGCTGGGCTGGTCCACCTACGGCGTCGGCGACCAGATGTCGCACTACAACGTCAACGGCGGGGTGCCCAAGACCCTGATCCAGCACCTGATCCGGTGGGTCATCGCGTCGAACCAGTTCGAGGACGAGGTCAACGAGGTGCTGCAGTCGGTGCTCGACACCGAGATCAGCCCGGAACTGGTGCCCGCCGGTGAGGACGAGGAGATCCAGAGCAGCGAGGGCAAGGTCGGACCCTATGTGCTGCAGGACTTCTCGCTGTTCCAGGTGTTGCGCTACGGATTCCGTCCTTCGAAGGTCGCGTTCCTGGCCTGGCACGCGTGGAGCGATGCCGAGCGCGGTGACTGGCCGTTCGGGGTTCCGGAGAGCAAGCGGCCGTCGTACTCGATCGAGGAGATCCGGCACTGGCTGCAGGTTTTCGCCCAGCGGTTCTACTCGTTCAGCCAGTTCAAGCGCTCGGCGCTGCCGAATGGCCCCAAGGTGTCGGCGGGCGGCTCGCTGTCGCCGCGCGGTGACTGGCGGGCGCCGTCGGACATGTCGGCGCGCACCTGGCTCGACGAGATCGAACGCGAGGTCCCGGAACGCTGAGCGCTACAGGCGCCCGTCGATGCGCAGGTCGGGATGCACCCACTCGGGGGAGCGCCGCTGCTTGAACGCCATGAAGCCCTCGATCGACTCGGGTGCGCCCAGGCTGGCCTGCATGCCGATGCGGTCGTACAGGCCGACGTAGTCGTCGATGCTCGACTTGATCACCGAGCGCGCGCCCGGGGCGGTCCGGCAGCACTGCGCGAGCACCTCGCGGGCCGTGTCATACAGGTCGTCGTGGGGAACCACGCGGGCCACCATGCCCCAGTCGAGCGCCTCGGCGGCGGACAGGGTGCGGCCGGTGAACATCAGGTCGCGGGTGCGGACCGGCCCGATCAGGCGGGCCAGCATGTGGCTGTAGTACGTGTCGGCGATGCCGCGGTACAACTCCGGCACCCGGAACGTCGCCCGCTCGCTCACCACGGCGATGTCGGCGCACAGCGCGATCTGCATCCCGCCGCCCTGACACAACCCGTTGACCGCCGCCACCACCGGCTTGACCGACTGCCGCAGCGTGTCGAACGGCAACGCGTCCATCCCGAGCGCGGATCCGAAGGTCAGCCAGTTGTCCTCGCCGCCACCGCCCATGTCCCCGCCGGGGGCGAACACATCGCCGGTCCCGGTGATCAGCAGCCCGGCCAGGTCCGGGTCGGCGTCGACGTGCTTCACGGCGTACTTGATGCCGAAGTACATCGCCGGGGTCATCGCGTTGCGCGCCTCGGGGCGGTCCAGCGTGCAGACGCCGAACGGGCCCTCCCTGTCGAAGCGCAGGAACTTCGTTCCCAGCCAGTCACCCTCGGGCGGTCGCGGAGCGTCGGTCACGCCGTCTCCCTTCCTGTTCGTCGTCGATGTCATCCGAACCCGGCGCGCAGTCACCCGCGCCCGGCACCAGGGTCGCCAGCGCGCCCGCCACACACGCCCGGCGCAGCGCCGTCTCGTGGCCGCGTAGCCAGTCCGCTGCCAGCACGCCGGCGAACACGTCGCCGGCGCCGGTGGTGTCGACCGCCCGGACGGCCGGGGCGGGGACGTCGAAGCGTTCTCCGTCGCCGAGATAGCTCGCGCCGCGCGCGCCGCGGGTGATCACCAGATGGGGCACCGGCCAGTGCCAGTCGGCCGCCTCCGCCTCGTTGACCACCACCACGTCGGCCAGTTCGGACAGTGCGAGCAACTCGTGGGCCTTCGCGCCGGCCGGGGAGGCGTTGACGATGACGACCGCGCCGGTGTCGCGCCCGAGGCGGGCGGCGTCGACGGCGGTCTGGACGGGGATCTCCAACTGCAGCAACAGCACCTCGGCGGTGGCGATGACATCGCGTACCGCGGCGGAGTCGACCCGCAGCGCGGCGTTCGCGCCCGGCGCCACCACGATGCTGTTCTCCGCCGCCGCGTCGACCATGATCACCGCCGAGCCGCTCGGCCCCGGCACGGTGACCACCCCGTCGAGGGCGACCCCGTTGCCGCGCAGATGGCTCCGCAGCGACTGCGCAGCGGCGTCGTCACCGAGCGCGGCGACCAGCGCCACCTCGGCGCCGGCCCGCGCGGCGGCCACTGCCTGGTTGGCGCCCTTGCCGCCCGGCGCGCTCGAGGTCGACGACGCCAGCACCGTCTGTCCTGGCCGCGGCAACGCGGAGACCCGGTACGTCACGTCGGCATTGACACTGCCGACCACGCAGACCCGCGTCGTCATAGTCATCTCACGCTAGACCAGCGCCACCGGCCGCGGTCCCTGACACGCGTCGAGCGCCGGGCACAGGTCCGATACGCTGGGCTGATGAGTCTGCAAGCACCGCCGGTTGCCGACTTGCGCCAGCAGGTCCACGATGCCGCCCGACGCGCCAGGGTCGCGGCCCGCGTCCTCGCGACGCTGCCCACCGCGACCAAGGACCGGGCGCTGCACGCCGCGGCCGACGCGGTGCTCGCCCGGGTGCACGACATCCTGGCGGCCAATACGGTCGACCTGGACACCGCACGGACAGCCGGCACCCCCGCCGCGATGCTGGACCGGCTCGCCCTCAACCCCCAGCGGGTCGACGGCATCGCCGCCGGGCTGCGCCAGGTCGCCGGTCTGCCGGACCCGGTGGGCGAGGTGCTGCGCGGACGCACGCTGCCCAACGGCCTGCAGCTGCGCCAGCAGCGGGTGCCGCTCGGTGTCGTCGGCATGGTCTACGAGGGCAGGCCGAACGTCACGGTGGACGCCTTCGGGCTGACGCTGAAATCCGGCAACGCCGTACTGCTGCGCGGCAGTTCGTCGGCGGTGCACTCGAACGAGGCACTCGTGGTGGCGCTGCGGGCCGCCCTGGCCGCCGAGGGGCTGCCCGTCGACGCCGTAGCGCTGCTGCCCAGCCACGACCGGGCCAGCGTCACCCACCTCATCCAGGCCCGCGGTCTGGTCGACGTGGTGATCCCGCGCGGGGGAGCGGGCCTGATCGACGCGGTCGTGCGTGACGCCAAGGTGCCCACCATCGAGACGGGCGTCGGCAACTGCCACGTGTACGTCCACGAGGCCGCGGACCTCGACGTCGCCGAACGGATCGTGCTCAACGCCAAGACCCGTCGGCCCAGCGTCTGCAACGCCGCCGAGTCCCTGCTCGTCGACGCGTCGATCGCCGAACACGCGGTGCCCCGCCTCGCCGGTGCGCTGCAGGCCGCCGGGGTGACCGTGCACGGCGACCCGACCGAGGACGAGCTGCGGGCCGAGTTCCTCTCGCTGGACATCGCGCTGTCGGTGGTCGACGGCCTCGACGCGGCCATCGCGCACGTCAACGAGTACGGCACCGGCCACACCGAGGCCATCGTCACCACGGATCTGGCTGCCGCTCAGCGGTTCACCGAGCAGGTCGATGCGGCGGCGGTGATGGTCAACGCGTCCACCTCGTTCACCGACGGTGAGCAGTTCGGCTTCGGCGCCGAGATCGGCATCTCGACCCAGAAGCTGCACGCCCGCGGGCCGATGGGGCTGCCCGAACTGACCTCGACCAAATGGATCGTCTGGGGAGACGGTCAGACCCGCCCCGCCTGACTTCAGAGTTCCTAGGAGACTGACCTGTGAGCGTTCCCGCACGCCCCGCGCCGTTGTTCGCCGACATCGACGACGTCGCCGCCAAGCTCGCCGAGACGGGCTACCTGCCCGACACCGCAACGGCCACGGCGGTTTTCCTCGCCGACCGGCTCGGCAAGCCGCTCCTCGTGGAGGGGCCCGCCGGTGTCGGCAAGACCGAACTGGCCCGCGCGGTGGCGCAGTGCACCGGCTCGGAGCTGGTCCGGCTGCAGTGCTACGAGGGCGTCGACGAGGCCAGGGCGCTCTACGAGTGGAACCACGCCAAGCAGATCCTGCGCATCCAGGCGGGCAACGCGGCCGATGCCGGCGACTGGGACCAGACCAAGATGGACGTCTTCTCCGAGGAGTTCCTGCTGTCGCGCCCGCTGCTGACGGCGATCCGGCGCACCGACCCGACGGTGCTGCTCATCGACGAGACCGACAAGGCCGACATCGAGATCGAGGGCCTGCTGCTCGAGGTGCTCAGCGACTTCGCCGTCACGGTCCCGGAACTCGGGACCATCAAGGCTGAGCGCGCACCGTTCGTGGTGCTCACCTCCAACGCCACCCGCGAGCTGTCCGAGGCGCTCAAGCGGCGCTGCCTGTTCCTGCACATCGACTTCCCCGACCCCGATCTCGAGCGGCGGATCCTGCTCTCGCGGGTTCCCGACCTGCCCGAGCACATCGCGTCGGAACTCGTCCGCATCATCGGGGTGCTGCGCGGCATGCAGCTCAAGAAGGTGCCGTCGGTGGCCGAGACCATCGACTGGGGCCGCACCGTGCTGGCGCTGGGCATGGACACCATCGACGACGCGATGATCGCCGCCACCCTGGGTGTGATCCTCAAACACCAGTCCGACCAGCAGCGCGCCGCAGGAGAGCTGAGGCTGAACTGATGCCGCCGCGCCGCGTCCGCCCTCCGCAGCCGCTCGCTCCGCACGGCCTGCCGGGTCACCTGGTCGAGTTCGTCGAAGCGCTTCGCGGCCAGGGCATCTCGGTCGGCCCGTCGGAGACCGTCGACGCCGGACGGGTGATGACGGTGCTCGGGCTCGGCGACCGCGAGGTGCTGCGCGAAGGCATCGCGTGCGCGGTGCTGCGCAGACCCGACCACCGCGACACCTACGACGCGATGTTCGACCTGTTCTTCCCCGCCGCGCTCGGCGCGAAGACCGTGCTGGAGGACGAGGACGGCGAGAGCGACGACGAGCAGGGACTACCGCCCGAGGACATCGAAGCGATGCGCGACGCGCTGGTGAAGATGCTGGCCGACAACCCCGACCTGGCCAATCTCGACGAGCGGCTGACCGCGATGATCGCGCAGATCGTCGAGGCCTACGGCCGCTACAACTCCAGCCGCGGACCGTCCTACTCCTCCTATCAGGCGCTCAAGGCGATGAGTCTGGACGACCTGGAGGGCCGGCTGCTGGCCGGATTGCTGGCACCCTACGGCGACGAGCCGTCGCCGACCCAGGAACAGATTGCCAAGGCGCTTGCGGCGCAACGAATCTCGCAGCTGCGCAAGATGGTGGAGTCGGAGACCAAGCGCCGCACCGCCGAGCAGCTCGGCCGCGAGCACGTGCAGATGTACGGCGTGCCGCAGCTGGCCGAGAACGTCGAGTTCCTGCGAGCCTCCGGTGAACAGCTGCGCCAGATGCGCCGGGTGGTGGCGCCGCTGGCCCGCACCCTCGCGACGCGGCTGGCCGCGCGGCGGCGCCGGTCGCGGGCCGGGGAGATCGACATGCGCAAGACGCTGCGCAAGTCGATGTCGACCGGCGGGGTGCCGATCGACGTGGTGCTCAAGAAGCCGCACCCCGCGCGCCCGGAACTGGTGGTGCTGTGCGACGTGTCCGGCTCGGTGGCCGGGTTCAGCCACTTCACCCTGATGCTGGTGCACGCGCTGCGCCAGCAGTTCTCCCGGGTTCGGGTGTTCGCCTTCATCGACACCACCGACGAGGTCACCGCGCTGTTCGGGCCGGACGCCGACCTGGCGGTCGCGGTGCAGCGCATCACCCGCGAAGCGGGCGTCTACACCCGCGACGGCCACTCCGACTACGGCAACGCGTTCTCGTCGTTCCTGCACGGCTTCCCGAACGTGCTGAGCCCGCGTAGTTCGCTGCTCGTGCTCGGCGACGCCCGCAACAACTACCGCAACCCCGAGATCGATCTGCTCACCCAGATGGTCACCGCGAGCAGGCACGCGCACTGGCTCAACCCCGAGCCGCGCCACTTGTGGGGCAGCGGTGACTCGGCGGTGCCGCGCTACGAAGAGGTGATCACGATGCACGAGTGCCGGTCGGCCAAACAGCTCGCCGGTGTGATCGACGCGCTGCTGCCGATCTGATGCGCTTCGACTCTGTCCGCAGGTGACGCTCCCGTAAGCTCGCTTTTCGTGGCAACTCGGCGCAGGCTCGGCGTGATGGGCGGGACGTTCGATCCCATCCACAACGGCCACCTGATCGCCGGCAGCGAGGTCGCCGACCTGTTCGATCTCGACGAGGTGGTGTTCGTGCCGACCGGCCAGCCCTGGCAGAAGCACAACCGCCAGGTGACCGCCGCCGAGGACCGCTACCTGATGACGGTCATCGCCACCGCGTCGAACCCACGGTTCTCGGTGAGCCGCGTCGACATCGACCGCGGCGGGGCCACCTACACCAAGGACACCCTGCGCGACCTGCGCGCACAGAACCCGGACGCCGACCTGTACTTCATCACCGGCGCCGACGCGCTGGCCTCCATCCTGTCGTGGCAGAACTGGGAGGAGATGTTCTCGATCGCCCGGTTCGTCGGCGTCAGCAGGCCGGGTTATGAGCTGGACGGCAAGCACATCGCCGCCGCGATGCGCGAGCTGCCCCCCGACGCGCTGACCCTTGTCGAGGTGCCCGCGCTGGCGATCTCGTCGAGCGACTGCCGGCTGCGGGCGAAGGAGGAACGGCCGATCTGGTACCTCGTACCCGACGGTGTGGTGCAGTACGTGGCCAAGCGCGGGCTCTACACGGCGCCGGCCGACACAGAGGGAGACAACCGATGAGCGCAACCGACGAGGCGATCGAGATGGCCACCGTCGCGGCGCGGGCCGCCGCCGACAAGCTCGCCGACGACGTGGTGGTCATCGACGTGTCGGGCCAGCTCGTCATCACGGACTGCTTCGTCATCGCGTCGGCGTCCAACGAACGCCAGGTCAACGCGATCGTCGACGAGGTGGAGGAGAAGATGCGGCTCGCCGGCCACAAACCGGCCCGGCGGGAGGGCACCCGCGAGGGTCGCTGGACGCTGCTGGACTACGTCGACATCGTCGTGCACATCCAGCACCAGGACGAGCGGAACTTCTACGCACTGGACCGGCTGTGGAGGGACTGCCCGACGGTGCCCGTCGATCTGGACGGGTCGCCGTGACCGTCCGGCGGCTGGTGATGCTGCGCCACGGCCAGACCGAGTACAACGCGGGCAGCCGGATGCAGGGCCAGCTCGACACCGACCTGACCGACCTCGGCCGCGACCAGGCCGTCGCGGCGGCCGAGGTGCTGGCCAAGCGGCAGCCGCTGCTGATCCTGTCCTCGGATCTACGCCGCGCCCTGGACACCGCCACGGTGCTCGGCGAGCGTTCCGGCGTTCCGGTGGGTGTCGACGCGCGGCTGCGTGAGACCCACCTGGGGGACTGGCAGGGCCTGACGCACCTCGACGTGGACGCCGCGGCGCCGGGCGCCCGGCTGGCCTGGCGCGACGACGCGCGGTGGGCGCCGCACGGCGGTGAGAGCCGCGTCGACGTCGCCGCGCGCAGCATGCCACTGGTCGACGAGATCATCGCCGCGCAACCGGACTGGGGCTCCGACCGCGACGGCGCGGACGCCGACCGGCCGGTGGTGCTGGTCGCGCACGGCGGTCTGATCGCCGCCCTCACCGCGGCGCTGCTCGCGCTGCCCGTCGACAACTGGCCGGTGCTCGGCGGCATGGGCAACGCCAGCTGGGTCCAGCTGTCCGGGCATTCCCGGCCCGACGCGGATGCCGTGCGGTGGCGGCTCGACGTGTGGAACGCTTCAGCGCAGGTGGCCAATGACGTCCTCTGAGCGCAGCGGACCGCCGGACCGGACGCTGCTCGTGTTCGCCGACTCGCTGGCCTACTACGGCCCGACCGGCGGGTTGCCCGCAGACGATCCTCGGATCTGGCCCAATCTGGTTGCGTCGCAATTGGGTTGGGAGCTCGAACTGATCGGCCGGATCGGCTGGACGTGTCGCGACGTGTGGTGGGCGGCCACTCAGGACCCGCGATCATGGGCGGCGCTGCCCCGGGCCGGAGCGGTGATCTTCGCGACCGGCGGCATGGACTCGCTGCCCTCGCCGCTGCCCACGGCGCTGCGCGAACTGATCCGCTACGTCCGCCCGCCGTGGCTGCGGCGCTGGGTGCGCGACGGCTACGGCTGGGTGCAGCCCCGATTCTCCCCGGTCGCCCGCGCCGCCCTGCCCCCGCACCTGAGCGTCGAATATCTCGAGATGACCCGCGGGGCCATCGACTTCAACAGGCCAGGCATCCCGGTGGTGGCATCGTTGCCGTCGGTGCACGTCGCCGACTCCTACGGCAGGGCGCACCACGGCCGGGCCGGCACGGTGCGTGCGCTGACCGAGTGGGCGCAGGAACACGACGTCCCACTCGTCGATCTGAAAGCGGCGGTGGGCGACGAGGTGATGAGCGGTCGCGGCAACCCCGACGGCATCCACTGGAATTTCGAGGCACATCAGGCGGTGGCCGAGCTGATGCTCAAGGCGCTGGCCGAAGCCGGTGCCGGCGAACCGGATCCGGCGGGCTGACGATGCCGGTCATCGTCGTCACCGATTCGTCGTCGCGGCTGGCGCCCGACGACCTCAAGCAGAACGACATCCGGCAGGTGCCGCTGCACGTGCTCGTCGACGGCGTCGATCTGCGCGACGGCGTCGACCCGGTGCCCTACGACATCCACGACCACGCCCATGTGACGACGGCCGGCGCGACACCCACCGAGCTCGTCGACACCTACCGGCAGGCGTTGCACGACAGCGGCGGGGACGGCGTTGTGGCGGTTCACATCTCGGCGGCGCTGTCGAGCACGGTCGGCTCCGCTGTGCAGGCGGCGCGGGAGTTCGGACCCGCCGTGCGGGTGGTGAACTCCCGGTCGGCGGCCATGGGTGTCGGCTTCGTCGCCCTCGCGGCGGCGCGGGCGGCGGCCACGGGTGCAGACCTGGACACGGTCGAGGCGGCGGCCAGGGCGGCGATGCCGCGGGGGCACGCGTTCATCGTCGTGCACCGGCTGGACAACCTGCGGCGCAGCGGCCGGATCGGCACCACCGCGTCGTGGCTGGGCACCGCGCTGGCGCTCAAACCGCTGCTGTGCCTCGACGTCGACGGCCGCCTGGTGCTGTCCCAGCGGATCCGCACCGTGTCCAAGGCGCACGCGGCGATGGTCGACC
The DNA here is from genome assembly GCF_025821665.1 of [Mycobacterium] manitobense. Lineage (GTDB taxonomy): Bacteria > Actinomycetota > Actinomycetes > Mycobacteriales > Mycobacteriaceae > Mycobacterium > Mycobacterium arseniciresistens. Next base: position 13,465 of record NZ_JACKSJ010000235.1, on the reverse strand, counting down.
AGATCGCCGAGTTGATCGGTGACCGGCGGGCGGCCCTCACCGTGCACCACGTCGACAACCACGACGCCGCCGACCAGATCGGGGCGGCGCTCACCAGCCGGCTGCCCCAGGTCGAGTCCCTGACGGTGACCGACATGGGCCCGGTGCTGTCGATCCACGTCGGCGGTGGCGCCGTCGGTGTGGTCGTCCAGATCAGCGAGTGACCCGCAGCGCGGATCAGAGCTGCGCGCGGCCCGTGACCGGTGGCAGGTCCTTGAGTGTCACGATGCCGGGGCGCGCGGCCACCACGGCGGGCACCGCGTTGGTGACCGGCATCGCTGTGTAGATCATGCCGAGCCCCATGAAGCCCGGCTCGGTCCAGTCCCTCGGCGGCAGGCAGTGCAGCACGGTGCGCATGTTGGGCAGCCCGAACACCTGGATGACGTGGCCGTGCTCGAGCGGCTTCGGCGGTGTGACATGCGAACCCATGGTCCAGTTGAAGCCGACGCTGACCACGTTGCGGTCGCCGACCCAGCCGCGGTGGTAGCCGTACACGCCGCCGACGGTGCCCGCGGGGATCTGCATGAAGCCCAGATCGCTGTCGCCGGTGGCGGCGGTGAACTCGACGTCGAACGTCATCCTGTCCACGGTCGCGCCGATCGCGTCGGCCATCATCGCCGCCGATTCGGCGAACACCTCGCTCTCGCGGCGCACGCTCTCGGCGAGGCCGGGGGTGTCGGGGTCCCGGCCGAACCCCATCGCCGACTGCGTGCCCGCGGACTCGTAGGTCGAGCAGTCGACGGACTCGGTGATGCGGATCTCGTCGACGCGTTCGCACGACCCGGAAAGCACCATGCCGACCATGTTGGTCATGCCGGGGTGGGCGCCGCTGCCGAAGATCGTCGATCGGCCTGTCTCGCAGGCTTTCCGGATCCGGTCCAGGTCCTCGGGTGTCTGCTTGCCGCCGGTGATCCACGCCGCGGTCGAGCACACGTTCACGCCGGCCTCCAGTAGCCGGACCAGCTCGTCGACGCTGGGCCACAACGGGTTGTAGCAGCACGCGTCGGGCCTCAGCGCGATCAGCGCGTCGATGTCGTCGGTCGCCGTGACGCCGGTCGGCTCCGGCCACCCGGACAGCTCGGCCGCGTCGACGCCGACCTTGTCCGCGCCGTGCGCGTATACCCCGACCAGTTCCATGTCGCTGCGGCCGATGATGGCGTGCAGAGACCGCCGCCCGATGTTGCCCGTCGTCCACTGGATCACGCGCAGTGGCCGGTTCGCCGCCGGTGCGGTCATCTGGTGCCTCCTCGTCGAGTCATGTGGGGTAGACACTATTCGCCCGGTGTGCACTGTCGGCAGGGAGTTGTCCACAGTCGCGCGTTCATCCCCAGCGGCGGCCCCGACGGCTCCGTGACGGCCGTCGCGGTCTGCTCCCGGACCTACGGTCGGCGCATGCCCACCGAATTGCAGTCCGACAGGCCGGCGCGCCCCCGCGGCGCCGGCGCGGACGACGCCGTGCCCGTCGACGGCGATGCCGACCGGCCCACCGGCGACCGGTCCGACACCGCGCTGTCGCGGTGGCTGCCGGAAGACCTGTCGGACAACGGCTCCCGAGGTGCGTCGGCACGGGGATGGCTGGCGACGGTGCGGGCCGATCCCGGCCGGGCGGGCGTGGCGGCGCTCGCCCTCGTCGGGCTGGTCGCCGTGCTGGTGACCGTGTTCACCGTGATCCGCGACAAGCCGCCGCCGGTGGCCGCGGCGAAACTGCCGCCGGTCGCGGCGGTGTCCTCCGCCGGTCCGCAGGCACCGCCCGTCGACGACGGGCCGGTGGTGGTCAGCGTCGTCGGCCTCGTGCACAAGCCGGGCCTGGTCACCCTCGCTGCGGGCGCGCGCATCGCCGACGCCCTCGAAGGGGCGGGCGGCGCGCTGGACGGTGCGGACCTCGTCGGGCTGAACCTCGCGCGCCGCGTCACCGACGGCGAGCAGATCATCGTCGGCATCGCGGCGCCGCCGGGCCGGCCGACCACGATGGGCAGTTCGGTGAGCGACGCGACTCCCGCCGCGCCGCCGGGGGCCCCGCCGCGCGATCCGGGCTCTGCACCGCCGGAAGCGGTGGACCTCAACACCGCGACGGCCGAACAGCTCGATGCGCTGCCCGGCGTCGGACCGGTGACCGCGGCGGCGATCATCGCGTGGCGCGACGCCAACGGACGGTTCGCCAGTGTCGACCAGCTCGGCGACGTCGACGGCATCGGTCCGGCGCGGCTGGACAAGCTGCGCGACCTGGTCCGGATCTGATCCGCGGGTGGACAGCGACCGCCCACTCGACCTGCGGCTGGTGCCTGCCGCGGCGACCGGCTGGGCGGTCACCGCCACCACCACGCTGTGGCACGCCGGGGCGGCGGTACTGGTGACCCTCGTCGCACTAGCCCTCACCGCCGCCGCGGTCTGGTGGGGCGGCGGCCGCGGCGACCTCGGTGAGGCCTTGAGGGCTGCGGGGGCGGGTCTGGCGGCGGTCGCCGCGGTGGGTGCCGCGTTCACCGTCGCCGCGGCGGTGCGCACGCACCAGGTCGACGACCACCCCGTCACCGCCCTGTACGGCCGGACCGCCACTGTCACGGTCACCCCCACGGAGAGCCCGCGCTCGCTGGGCGGCGGCCGGCTGATGTTCCGCGGGACGCTGCAGGCGGTCGACGGCCGGCCGTCGTCGGGCCGGGTCGTCGCGTTCGCGTCGGTGTCCGGGTTCGCCGATCTGACCGCCGGCCGGCCGGCTACCTTCCGGGCGCGCGTCGGCGCACCCGACCGCCGCGATCTCACGGTGGCGGTGCTGTCGGCGACCGGCGAGCCGACGCTCGGTGAGGCGTCGGCCGTGCAGCGGGCCGCCCACGGCATCCGGACCGGATTCGCCGCCCAGGCGCGCACGGTGCTGCCGCCGGACCAGGCGGCGATGCTGCCCGCGCTGGTGCTCGGCGACACGTCGGCCGTCACGGCGTCGACCACGGCGGACTTCCGCGCCGCGGGCCTGACCCACCTCACCGCCGTCTCCGGCGCCAACGTGACGATCGTCTGCGGGGCGGTGCTGTTCAGCGCGGGTGTCCTGGGTCCGCGGATGGCGGTGCTGCTCGCGGCGCTGGTGCTGCTGGCGTTCGTGGTGGTCGTGCAGCCGTCGGCCAGCGTGCTGCGCGCGGCGGTGATGGGTGCGATCACGCTGCTGGCGGTGGTGTCACACCGCAGAAGGCACGCCGTGCCTGCGTTGGCGGGCAGTGTCGTCGCCCTGCTTATCGGTGCCCCCGAGCTGGCCGTCGACGTCGGCTTCGCGCTGTCGGTGTCGGCGACCGCGGCGCTGATCCTGTTGGCGCCGGTGTGGTCGCGACGCCTGGTCGCGCGGGGCTGGCCGAAACCGCTGGCCGATGCGACCAGTGTCGCGGTCGCCGCACAGCTGGTGACGGCGCCACTGGTGGCCGGCATCTCGGGGACGTTGAGCATGGTCTCGATGGCTGCGAATCTCGTTGTCGCCGCGGTGATTCCGCCGATCACAGTGCTCGGCACCGCCGCGTCGGCGCTGTGCCCGCTGTGGCCGGCGGGCGGGCAGCTGCTGATCCGGTTCACCGGCCCCGAACTGTGGTGGCTGCTGAACGTGGCGCGTTGCGCCGCGGGCGTCCCGGGCGCCGCCGTCCCGGTGCCGTCGGGGTTGCCCGGTGTGGGACTGGTGGCCCTCGGCGGACTGGCGCTGGTGATCTGCTGGCGGCTGCGGTGGGTGCGCGTCGCCTGCGCCGGCGCGGCCGTGTGCCTGCTCGCGTGGACGGTGGCGGGCCACGCCGCGGGTGATGTCCGGACGCCGTGAAACGATCGGGGGGTGAGTCGAGAAGTCGGTGGACTGCACCTGGTGCTCGGTGACGAGGAGCTGCTGGTCGAACGCGCGGTCGCCGGTGTGCTGCGAGACGTGCGCAACCAGGCGGGTACCGACGACGTGCCGGTCGACCGGCTGCGGGCGGGCGAGGTCAGCACCAGCGAACTGGCCGAACTGCTCAGCCCGTCGCTGTTCGCCGACGCGCGGGTGGTGGTGCTCGAGGCCGCGGCGGAGGCGGGCAAGGACGCGGTCGCGCTGATCGGCTCCGTGGCCGCGGACCTGCCGCCGGGCACCGTGCTCGTTGTGGTGCACGCCGGTGGTGGGCGGGCCAAGGCGCTGGCCGATCAGCTCAAGAAGCTCGGCGCCGAGGTGTATCCGTGCGCCCGCATCACCAAGGCCGCCGAACGCGCCGACTTCGTCCGCCGCGAGTTCCGCGCGCTCAAGATCAAGGTGGGCGACGACACGGTCACGGCGATGCTCGATGCGGTCGGCTCCGACATCCGCGAGCTGGCGGCGGCGTGTTCTCAGTTGGTGGCCGACACCGCCGGGGAGGTGGACGCCGTCGCGGTGCGGCGGTACCACTCGGGCAAGGCCGAGGTGAAGGGCTTCGACATCGCCGACAAGGCGGTCACCGGCGACGTCGCCGGGGCGGCCGAAGCGCTGCGGTGGGCGATCCTGCGGGGGGAGCCGCAGGTGGTGCTGGCCGACGCGCTGGCCGAAGCGGTGCACGCGATCGCCAGGGTGGGTCCGTTGACGGGGGATCCGTACCGATTGGCCGGCGAGCTCGGCATGCCGCCGTGGCGGGTGCAGAAGGCGCAGAAGCAGGCCCGGCGGTGGTCGCGCGCGTCAGTGGCCGAGGCGATGCGCCTGGTGGCCACGCTCAATGCGGATGTGAAGGGAGCGGCCGCGGATCCCGGGTACGCGCTGGAAGCGGCGGTGCGCCGGGTGGCCGAACTGGTGGCCGACTGACCTGCGGCCGGGCGGGCTTAGAGCTTGTTGAGCGCCAGGGCCAGCGCAGACTTCTTGTTCGCGGCCTGGTTCTTGTGGATGACGCCCTTGCTGGCGGCCTGGTCGAGCTTGCGGCTGGTGGTCTGCAGCAACTCGGCGGCCTTGTCCTTCTCGCCGGCGTCGACGGCCTCGCGGAAGCCGCGGACAGACGTGCGCAGCGCGGACTTCACCGACTGGTTGCGCAGACGGCGGCGCTCGTTGGTGAGGATGCGCTTTTGCTGCGACTTGATGTTGGCCACGCGGTAATTCCTTCGTAAGTCTCGGGTGATTCGGAACAGTTCGCCAGAAGTCTCGGCGCCGGCCCGCGTCGGCGGGCAGCGACTGCTCAGGGTACCAGCGGGCAGGTCGATCGACCAAAGCGAGCCGCACTGGCCTGCCGAAACGGCCGGAGTCATGCAACATGGCGGGGGTGAGCCTCCGCACCCTGCCCACCGAGTCCGCCCGTTCGTCGCGCAGCACCACCCGGGCGGCCAGACGGCACGAAGGTGTCTTCGAGGGCTACAACAAGCTGGGCGGGTACGACCGGGCCTTCGACGAGATGTTCGACAGCCAGGGCAACGTCCGCGGCCCCTACAAGGGCATCTTCGCCGAGTTGGCCCCGGCGGACGCGTCGGAACTCGAGGCCAGGGCCGAGGCCCTCGGCCGCGCGTTCATCGACCAGGGCGTCACCTTCTCCCTGTCGGGGCAGGAGCGGCCGTTCCCGCTCGACCCCGTGCCCCGGGTGATCTCCGCCGCCGAGTGGACGCGGCTCGAGCGCGGCATCACCCAGCGGGTCCGGGCGCTGGAGATGTACCTCGACGACATCTACGGCGAGCAGGAGATCCTGCGTGACGGCGTCATCCCGCGGCGGCTCGTGACGTCGTGCGAGCACTTCCACCGCGAAGCCGTCGGCATCCATCCGCCCAACGGGGTGCGCATCCACGTCGCCGGCATCGACCTGATTCGCGACGCGCAGGGCAACTTCCGTGTGCTCGAGGACAACCTGCGTTCGCCGTCCGGGGTGTCCTATGTGATGGAGAACCGCCGGACGATGGCGCGGGTGTTCCCGAACTTGTTCGCCAGCAACAGGGTTCGCGCCGTCGGTGACTATTCTGCGCACCTGCTGCGGGCCCTGCGCAACGCTGCGGCCAACAACGTCGCCGATCCGACGGTGGTGGTGCTGACCCCGGGTGTCTACAACTCCGCGTACTTCGAACACTCCCTGCTGGCACGGCAGATGGGCGTCGAACTCGTCGAGGGCCGCGACCTGTTCTGCCGCGACAACACCGTCTACATGCGCACCACCGAGGGGGAGCGGCAGGTCGACGTGATCTACCGGCGCATCGACGACGCCTACCTGGACCCGATGCAGTTCCGGCCGGATTCGGTGCTCGGCGTCGCGGGGGTGCTCAACGCCGCGCGGGCGGGCAACGTGGTGATCTCCAGCGCCGTCGGCAACGGGGTGGGCGACGACAAGCTGGTCTACACCTACGTGCCGACGATCATCGAGTACTACCTCGGGGAGAAGCCGCTGCTGGCCAACGTCGACACATTCCGCTGCTGGCTCGAGGAGGAGCGCGAGGAGGTCCTCGACCGGGTCGACGAACTGGTGATCAAGCCGGTGGAGGGATCGGGCGGCTACGGCATCGTGTTCGGCCCCGACGCCTCGGAGAAGGAACGGGCCACGATCTGCAAGAAGATCCGCAGTGACCCGCGCGGGTGGATCGCCCAGCCGGTGATGCAGCTGTCGACGGTGCCGACGCAGATCGACAGCAAGCTCGCGCCGCGGCACGTGGACCTGCGGCCGTTCGCGGTCAACGACGGCGACGACGTGTGGGTGCTGCCCGGCGGGCTGACCCGGGTGGCCCTGCCGGAGGGGTCGCTGGTGGTGAACTCGAGCCAGGGCGGCGGCTCGAAGGACACCTGGGTGCTGGCGTCGCGCACGTCGGCCGCCGAGCGCGAACTCGCGGCGGCCGAGGTGGTGCGCTCGCTGCCCTCGGCGGCCAAGGGCCCGAAGACCGAACGCAACGGCGACAGTCAGACACTCGACCAGCAGCAGCAACAGCAACAGTAGGGGGATAGCGGATGCTCGCGCGAAATGCGGAGTCGCTGTACTGGATCGGACGTTACGTCGAGCGGGCCGACGACACCGCCCGCATTCTCGACGTGACCGTGCACCAGTTGCTCGAGGATTCGAGCGTCGACCCGGACCGGGCGTCGCGGACCCTGCTGCGGGTGCTCGGCATCGACGCCCCGAGCACTGCGCTCGACGTCTGGTCGCTCACCGATCTGGTGGCGTTCAGCCGCGACACCCGGGGTGAGGGCACCTCCATCGTGGACTCGATCTCGGCGGCGCGGGAGAACGCGCGCGGTGCCCGGGAGGTGACGTCGAGCGAGATCTGGGAGTGTCTCAACGCCACGTACAACGCACTGGCCGAGCGGGAGCGCGCGGCCAAACGCCTTGGCCCGCATGAGTTCCTCTCCTACGTCGAGGGCCGCGCGGCGATGTTCGCCGGCCTGGCCGATTCGACGCTGTCCCGTGACGACGGGTACCGGTTCATGGTGCTGGGCCGCGCGATCGAACGGGTGGACATGACCGTGCGGCTGCTGCTGTCACGCGTCGGGGACAGTGCGTCGTCGCCGGCCTGGGTGACCCTGCTGCGGTCGGCGGGCGCGCACGACACCTACCTGCGCACCTACCGCGGTGCACTCGACGCCGGCCGTGTCGTCGAGTTCATGCTGCTGGACCGGCTGTTCCCGCGGTCGATCTACTACTCGCTGCGGCTGGCCGAGCACAGCCTCGACGAACTGCTGCAGCGGCCGCAGAACCGCGTCGGAGCGACCGCCGAGGCGCAGCGACTGCTGGGCCGCGCGCGCAGCGAACTGGAATTCCTGGAACCGGGCGTGCTGCTGGAGTCGCTCGAGACCCGGTTGGCCGATCTGCAGCAGACCTGCTTCGACGTCGGAGAAGCGTTGGCGCTGCAGTACTTCCACGCCGCACCGTGGGTGGCGTGGACCGACGCCGGGCGCAGCGGCGGCCTGGTGATCGAGGAAGGGGAAATCTGATGTGGCGCATGCGGGTGGTGCACTCGACCGGGTACGCCTACAAGTCGCCGGTGACGGCGTCGTTCAACGAGGCCCGCCTCACGCCGCGGTCGGACTCCCGGCAGAACGTGATCCTCAACCGGGTGGAGACCGTCCCGGCCACCCGCCAGTACCGCTACGTCGACTACTGGGGCACCGCGGTGACGTCGTTCGACCTGCACGCCCCCCACACCGAACTGGAGGTCACCGCGTCGTCGGTGGTGGAGACCGACACCGGTGAGCAACCGGCCGAGGAAGTGAGCTGGGAGGACCTGAAGACGATCGCGGTCATCGACCGCTTCGACGAGGTGCTCGGGCCCACCGGCTACACGCCACTCAGCAGGCGGCTGGCCCGGGTGGGGCAGCGCATCGCGAAGTATCACGACCCGCACGACGCGGTGGTCGCCGCGGCCAACTGGGTGCACAGCGAACTGGAGTACGTGCCGGGCACCACCGGCGTCCACTCGTCGGGCCTCGACGCCCACCGTGAAGGCAAGGGCGTCTGCCAGGATTTCGCCCACCTCTCGCTGATCCTGTTGCGCAGCATCGGCATTCCCGCTCGCTACGTGTCGGGCTATCTGCATCCGAACCGCGAGGCGGCGGTCGGCGACACCATTGAGGGGCAGAGCCACGCGTGGATCCAGGCGTGGACCGGAGGGTGGTGGCACTACGACCCGACCAACGACAAGGGCATCAACGAGCAGTACGTCAGCGTGGGCGTCGGCCGCGACTACTCCGACGTCACGCCGCTGAAGGGCATCTACTCCGGTGAGGGCTCCACCGACCTCGACGTCGTCGTGGAGATCACCCGGCTGGCCTGACGCACACGCCGGGATGCACCTCGACGCGGTGCAGGTCGTCACCCAGTTCGATCTGGCGCGGGAACACCGACGCGGCCAGCGCCCGCCAGTCGTCCTCCGTGCCCGGCGCGATCGCCGGGACGTAGTGGGTGAGCACCAGGATGCCGACCCCGGCCCTTGCGGCGGTCGCGGCGGCCTGCTCGACCGATGAGTGGTAGTCGCAGATGTCGCGGAAGCGTTGCTGAGGAAGCGATTCGATGAGGTCGCGGCGAATGGCGGTGTGCACCAGCGCACCGGCGCCCGCCGCGAGGGCGTCGAGGCTGTCGCACGGAACGGTGTCACCGGCGAGGACCGCCGACGCACCGTGATGCTCCACGCGGAACGCGATCGTCGGCGCCACCGGGCGGTGATCGGTGGGTGCGACCAGGATGCGCACGCCGTCGCGGTCCCAGACGACGCCGTCGGTCCGCTCGTGCACCTCGACGGCGGGAGGCGCGGTGAGATCTGCGTGGTGGGCGATCCGGTAGCCGATGTCGCGGTCGAACGCCTTCAGTGTCAGATCGACCACCTCGGCCGTCCCGGGTGGTCCGATGATCGTCAGCGGCACCTGTTCGGTGAACGTGGTCACCCACCGGGTGATCAGCAGGTCACCCAGGTCGGCGATGTGATCGCTGTGCAGGTGGGTCAGCAGCAGTGCCGTGAGGCCGGCGGCGCCGACGCCGGCGGCCGCCATCCGCTGCTGCACACCCCGTCCGCAGTCGACGAGGAGTGTTTGGCCGCCGGCCCGCACCAGTGTCGACGGCCCGGCCCGGCGCGGGTCGGGGATCGGGCTGCCGGTTCCCAGCAGGGTCACCTCGATCATGGCTCATACCTACCGCGTCGGCGACGTGCCGGTGGGCGGTCTGGCCGGATTCCACCGCCCGGATCGACGCCGCGGCGCGCCCGCCGATTCATTCCCGGGCCGTCGAAACCCTCCGCGACGTGCGCCGCCCGCCTAGCCTGATATGACGTAGCTCACAATCGGAGGCTTCCCATGCGGATCGCGGACGTGTTGCGGACGAAAGGGGCGGCGGTCGCGACGATCACGCCGGAGACGTCGGTCAGCGGGCTGCTCACCGAACTGTCGGTGCGCAACATCGGTGCGATGGTGGTGGTCTCACCCGACGGGCTCGCGGGCATCGTGTCCGAGCGCGACGTCGTGCGCAAGCTGCACGAGATGGGCGCGGACCTGCTGGGGCGGCCGGTGTCGGAGATCATGACGACCGTGGTCGCGACCTGCGACCCGGAGGACACCGTGGACAGCCTCAGCGCGCTGATGACGCGCAACCGGGTGCGGCACGTGCCTGTGGTGGTGGACGGACGGCTCGCCGGCATCGTTAGCATCGGCGACGTGGTCAAGACGCGGATGGAAGAATTGCAAGCCGAGCACGAACAGTTGCAGGCCTACATCACCCAGGGATGACCACTGTGCCGACCGACATCGAGGTGCGGCCGCCGGTGCGCGCCGAAATCCGCGCGCTGGCGCGCACGCTGGGGCGGGCGTTCTCCGACGACCCGGTGATGGCGTGGATGGTGCCCGAACCGGCGCGCCGCGCGAAAGGGCTGCCGACGATGTTCGCGGCCATGACCCGGCATCACTTCATGGCCGGCGGCGGCGTCGAGGTCGCCCGCCGTGGGCAGGACATCGGGGCAGCCGCGCTGTGGGACCCACCGGGACGCTGGCAGCACTCGCGGCGCGAGGAGATCCGGATGATGCCCTGGTTCCTCTGGGCGGCGCGCGGCCGCGTCGCGCGCGGGCAGCAGCTCACCGAGTTGATGAAGGAGCACCATCCCGAGGAACCGCACTGGTACCTGGGCGTCATCGGCAGCGATCCGACGGTGCGCGGGGGCGGTTTCGGGCAGGCGCTGATGCGGTCCCGGCTGGACCGGGTGGACGCCGAGCACGCGCCGGCCTACCTGGAGTCGAGCAACCCCGACAACGTCGCGTATTACCAGCGATTCGGTTTCGACGTCACCGGCGAGATCAAGCTCCCGGACGGCGGCCCCAGCATGATCCCGATGTGGCGGGCGCCGCGCTAGTCAGCTCCAGGAGTACTCGGCGCGCAACCGGGTGGCGATGATCTCGAACCGGTCCCGGTCCAGCACCGCACCCTCGCGCCGGATGCCCTCCTCGGGCACGTCGAGCACCCGGTCGAGGCGCACCCAGCTGGGCCGGCCGTCGCCGTCCCAGCCGCCGCTGCCGATACCGACCCAGTCCGGGTCGTCGTGGTGGTGGTCCTGGCTGCTCAGCATGAGGCCGAGCAGCGTTCGCCGGTCACGGCCCACCACCAGCACCGGGCGGTCCTTGCCGCGCGTCGGGTCGTCCTCGTAGACCACCCAGGTCCAGACGATCTCGCCCGGGTCGGCGCGGCCGTCGAGATCGGGGGCGTAGACCACCTTGCGGGCCCGGTGCGCGGTCGGGACGCTGTTGTCGGTGACCGGCCTGCCGCTGGTGATCGCCGCGGTCGGCTGACCCGCCGCGGCGGCGCCGGCCAGGGCGGACAGGCCCGCCTCCAGGCCGACCTTGAGGCCCTGCTGGAGTCCCTGCTGCACGGTGCGCGGCTTGTTCTCGGACTGCTGGAGCTGGCGGATGAACTTCGGCGCCTCGTTGAACACGAAGTTCTTTGCGGCGGTCCCCGCGAACCGCTGGAACGACTTCCACTGCGGAGGCATGGAATCGAGCATAAGTGACCGGCGGGAGCTGCGATTGTGTCGCGACCGCCGGTGGTCGATACCCTTTAGGGGCGCACCACGCGCGTCCCACCCAGCCTCACCAGGAGATTCCCATCAGCAGCTTCGCCGACAAGACGTTCACTGCGCCGGCGCAGATTCGGAACTTCTGCATCATCGCCCACATCGATCACGGCAAGTCGACGCTGGCCGACCGGATGCTCGGGATCACCGGCGTCGTCGCCGACAGGGACATGCGCGCGCAGTACCTGGACCGGATGGACATCGAGCGTGAGCGCGGCATCACCATCAAGGCGCAGAACGTGCGGTTGCCGTGGTCGGTCGAGGGTCCTGCAGGTCCAGAGGACTTCGTCTTGCACCTGATCGACACCCCGGGCCACGTCGACTTCACCTACGAGGTGTCCCGGGCGCTGGAGGCCTGCGAGGGCGCGGTGCTGCTGGTGGACGCCGCCCAGGGCATCGAGGCGCAGACCCTGGCGAATCTGTACCTGGCGCTCGACCGTGACCTGACGATCATCCCCGTGCTGAACAAGATCGACCTGCCCGCCGCGGACCCGGACCGCTATGCCGGGGAGATCGCCCACATCATCGGCTGCGAACCCGAGGACGTGCTGCGGGTGTCGGGCAAGACGGGCGTCGGTGTCCGCGAACTGCTCGACGCGGTGGTCCGGCTGATCCCGGCGCCGGTCGGCGATGCGGAGGCACCCGCCCGGGCGATGATCTTCGACTCGGTCTACGACATCTACCGCGGCGTCGTCACCTACGTGCGCGTGGTGGACGGCAAGCTCAACCCCCGCGAGAAGATCAAGATGATGTCCACCGGCACCACCCATGAGCTGCTCGAGGTGGGCATCGTCTCGCCGGAGCCGAAGGCCACCGAGGGCCTCGGGGTCGGCGAGGTCGGCTACCTCATCACCGGCGTGAAGGACGTCCGCCAGTCGAAGGTCGGCGACACGGTGACCACGGCGCGCAACGGCGCCACCGACGCGCTCACCGGCTACCGCGAACCCAGACCGATGGTGTACTCGGGGCTCTACCCGGTCGACGGCTCGGACTATCCGAACCTGCGCGATGCGCTGGAACGGTTGCAGCTCAACGACGCGGCCCTGGTGTGGGAGCCGGAGACGTCGGTGGCGCTGGGCTTCGGCTTCCGGTGTGGCTTCCTCGGCCTCCTGCACATGGAGATCACCCGGGAGCGGCTGGAACGCGAATTCGACCTGGACCTGATCTCCACCTCGCCGAACGTCGTGTACCGCGTCGTCAAGGACGACGGCACCGAACTCGTGGTGACGAATCCCTCCGACTGGCCGGACGGCAAGGTCGGCTCCGTCTACGAACCCGTCGTGAAAACGACGATCATCGCCCCCAGCGAGTTCATCGGGACCATCATGGAGCTGTGCCAGTCGCGGCGCGGCGAGCTCGGCGGAATGGACTATCTGTCGCCCGAGCGTGTCGAGCTGCGTTACACCATGCCGCTGGGGGAGATCATCTTCGACTTCTTCGACTCTTTGAAGTCGCGCACCCGTGGCTACGCCAGCCTGGACTACGAGGAGGCGGGCGAGCAGGAGTCCGACCTGGTGAAGGTCGACATCCTGCTGCAGGGCGAGGCTGTGGACGCGTTCAGCGCGATCGTGCACAAGGACTCGGCGCCGGCATACGGCAACAAGATGACCACCAAGCTCAAGGAACTGATACCCCGCCAGCAGTTCGAGGTGCCGATCCAGGCGGCGATCGGCTCGAGGATCATCGCCCGCGAGAACATCCGGGCGATCCGCAAGGACGTGCTGAGCAAGTGCTACGGCGGCGACATCACCCGCAAGCGCAAGCTGCTGGAGAAGCAGAAGGAGGGCAAGAAGCGGATGAAGACCATCGGACGGGTCGAGGTTCCGCAGGAGGCCTTCGTGGCCGCCCTGTCCGCCGACGCGGCCAGCGACAAGCCGAAGAAGTAGCCGATGCGGGCGGCGGCGGTGCTGGCGGCGGTGACGCTGCTCGCCGGCTGCGCGTCGCCCGCGCAGCCGCCGGTGCCCGGCTCCGC
>NZ_JACKSJ010000234.1 GCF_025821665.1 [Mycobacterium] manitobense | reverse complement strand
CCCCGCCGCGAGCGCACCGCCGGCGCTGCTGCCCGCGACCGCCACCCGGGCCGGATCCAGGTGCAGCGCCGCCGCATTTGTGGCGGCCCAGCGCAGCACCGCCGTCGCGTCGGAGAACGCGGCGGGATGCGGGTGCTCGGGCGCGAGCCGGTAGTCCACCGACAGCACGGCGCAACGCCCTCGGCGTGCGAGTTCGACGCACTGCCGGTGGTCGGTGTCGAGGTTGCCGAGCACGAACGCACCGGAATGCAGGTAGACCACCGCGGGCGCCGGCGACCCGCCACTGCGGTACACCCGTACCAGAATCGACCGGCCCCCTCCGGCCGGGACGGACTCCTCGCCGACGTCCACCCCCGCGGCATCGACCGCTTCCGCCGAGGTCCGGCGGCGCTCGTCGAGCGACGACCGCACCGCATCGAGCACGCCGGGCGACAGGTCGGTGCGGGCGCCGGCCAGGTGCCGCAGCGCGGGGTGGAGCCGGTGTGCGATGTCCGGTTCGGGGGTCATCGCCGTCAGCCGGTGGCCACCGGGTGCGACTGCACCGCGATGTCGGGCCGGCCCACCGGCGCGTCGAAGGTGTAGTCGGCGGGCCTGAACCGGCGCGTCAGCCTCCAAAACACCCCCGCGCTGCGTGGCCACTGCGTCACCACCCGGCCGTTGGCGGCTCGGAAGTAGTTGCTGCACCGCGTGGTCCACACCGTCCCGGCCATCCACCGGTCGATCCTGGCGATGAAGTCCACCATCGCCTGCGGGCGGACCGCGACGTAGGTGCGCCGGCGGCGGCGCAGGTGACGCAGCACCCGCACGATGTAGCGGGCCTGGGCCTCCAGCATGAAGATGACACTGTTGGAGCCCACATTGGTGTTCGGCCCGTACAGCATGAAGAAGTTCGGGTACCCCGGCACCGCCATGCCCAGATACGCATACGCGCCGTCGCGCCACGTGTCGCGCAGTGCGACGCCGCCCTCCCCCACCACCTCGATCTGGCCCAGGTAGTCGGCCGCGGCGTAGCCGGTCGCACACACCACGACGTCGACGTCGAGTTCGGTGCCGTCGGCGGTCACCAGCGACCGTGCCCGCAGTGCCCGCGCCGGGCTGGACACCACGCGGACGTGCGGCCGGGTCAGGGTCTGCAGGTAGTCGGTGGCGAACACCAGCCGCTTGCAGCCGAACGGGTGCTGCGGTGTGAGCTGCTCGCGCAACCGCTCGTCGGCCACCGTCTTCGCGAGCACCGTGGTCGCGACGTCCCGGAATTCGCGGGTCTTGTCGCTGCCGTGTTCTATCACCGCGATGTTCGACTCGCTGCGCAGCCACAGTCGGGTGCGGTACAGCCGCTTCGCGAACGGGATGTGCGCGAACGCCCACCGCTCGCGCGCGGTGTAGGGCCGGTCGGGCTTGGGCAGGATCCAGGTCGCCGAGCGCTGCACGGAGTAGACGGAGCGCGCCACCTTCGCCACCTCGGGGATGAGCTGCGCCGCGGTCGATCCGGTGCCGAGGACGGCGACGTCGCGGCCGGTCAGGTCGACGGAGTGGTCCCAGCGCGCGGTGTGCATGACGGTGCCGGTGAACGGTTCCTCTTCGACGAGGTCCGGCATCACCGGCTGGGTGAACAGTCCGATCGCCGAGACCACGACGTCGAAGTCGTGGTGCTCGCCGCCGGCTGTCGTCAGCCGCCACGACCGGTGGTCGGGATCCCAGCGCGCCGAGACGATCTCGGCCTGCAGCTGCAGGTGCGGCTCGAGGGTGTGGCGGCGGGCGCAGTCCTCGAAGTAGGCGAGGATCTCGGGCTGACCCGACCAGAGCCTCGACCAGTGCGGGTTGAGGTCGAACGAGTAGGAGTACAGATGCGATTTCACGTCGCAGGCCAGACCCGGGTAGGTGTTGATGCGCCAGGTGCCGCCGACGCCGTCCTCCCGGTCGAAGATGGTGAAGTCGCTAAAGCCGGCTTCGCGCAGCAGGATTCCCAGCGCGAGGCCGCCCGGGCCCGCGCCGATGATGCCCACGGACATGCTCATCGACCTCATCCGATCTGAAGTGTCTGGCCGCCGTCGACCACGAGTTCGGACCCGGTGATGAACGACGCCTGCTCGGACACCAGGAAGGCCACGGCGTCGGCGATCTCCGCCGGGCGGCCCAGCCGGCCGCTCACGGCCCGCGCCACCAGCCGCGCCTGGGTGGCGTCGTCGAGCATCGGTGTCTGCACCGGGCCCGGGAACACCGCGTTGACCCGGATGCCCGCCGGCGCCAGCTCGGCCGCGGCGACCTGCGTCAGCCCGCGCAGCGCCCACTTGGACGACCCGTAGGCGGCGTGGTTCGGGAAGGCGCGCACCGCCCCGGTGCTGCAGGTGTTGACCACGGCGGCGCCGTCGGCGGCCGTCAGGTGGTCGAGCGCGGCGCGGATGCCGAGGAACGGCCCCAGACAGTTGACCCGCCAGCTGTTCTCGAAGCCGGTGGGCGTCTCGTCGCCGATCGCGGCGCGGTGCAGCACACCGGCGTTGTTGACCAGCGTCGTCAGCGCCCCGAACCGGCCGACCACCTCGGTGACCGCGGCGTCCCACTCCTCCGCCGAGGTGACGTCGAGCGGTATCGCGAGCACGGTGCCCGCGTCGTACTGCGCGGCGGTCTCCCGGACGTCGTCGCCGAGCACGTCGCACGCCGCCACCAGGAAGCCGTCGGCGTGCAGGCGCCGGACGATCGCCGCACCCTGACCCCGGGCGGCGCCCGTCACCAGCGCCACGCGCAACCCGCTCACCGGTACCCGCCCTCTGCCGCGCCCGGGGCGTCGATCGCGCCGGTCGCCTCGGCGAGGTGTGCGGCGGCGCCCCGGCGCAGGGCCTGCGATTCCGACGTCAGCGTGATCATCTCGAATCCCATCTCTGCGAACATCTTTCCCGCGGTGCCCGCGCCGGCGTGCACTCCGGCGACCAGACCGGCGCGGGCAGCCGCGGCGCGGATGTCCGCCATCGCCTCGATCACTGCGGGGTGACGGTATGCCGCGGTGACCGGATGCCCGAGCGAGATCGCCAGGTCGGCGGGCCCGACGTAGATCCCGGTGAGGCCGGGCACCGCGCAGATCTCCTCGCGCGCGCCGTGCCCGCCCGCGGTCTCGATCATCGCGAACACGCTCGCGCGGTCCTGCAGCGCGGCCGTGTCGACGCCCAGGCCGGCGCGCAGCGGGCCGAAGCTCCGCAGCCCGTCGGGCGCATACCGGGTCGCGGCGACGGCGGCGGCCGCCTGCTCCGGCGTCTCGACCATGGCGACGATGACGGCGTCGGCGCCGGCGTCGAGCACGCGGCCGATCGGAGCGGGGTCGGTGGCGGGCACCCGGACCGCGGTGGCGACCGGTACGTGCTCGAGCCGGCGCAGCAGAAGCGCGACGTCGGCGTCGTCGAGATAGCCGTGCTGGGTGTCGAATCCGACGTAGTCGTATCCGGCGGCGGAGAACTCCTCGGGTCCGATGATCGTCGGGCCGACGACCCAGCCACCCCAGAGCGCCGGCCGGTCGGCCAGTGCCCGCCGGAACGCGTTCATCCGGCGATCGCGATCTTGACGCGTCCGGGTGTGGGCCGGCAGGCGAGCTCGAACGCCTCTGCGACGGCGTCGACACCGAAGGTGTGCGTGAGGTAGCGGGGCAGCAGGCCGGGGTGCTCGGCGGCGAACCGGCCTGCCCGCTCGAGCACCCGGCGGCGGTCTTGTGTCACACCGGATTTCAGCGTCAGGTTGTTGCGCAGCATCGCCCGCATGTTGATCGGGTAGCTGTCGTCGTCGGGCACTCCGAAGTAAAAGACGGTGCCGCCGAACGCCGCGGCTTCGACCGCATGGTTGAGGGTTGCCACCTGGTGGCCGACGGCCTCGATGACGATGTCGGGCCGGTCGGCGGGATCGAGGTGGCCTACCCACCTGTCGCTCGTGGCGCGCACGGCGGTGTCGATGCCGAACTGCGGGGCCAGCGCGGCGCGGTCGACGGGGTCGACGCCGATCACCTCTGCGGCGCCCGCCGCCTTGGCGACGTAGGAGAACAGCAGCCCGATGGAGCCCTGGCCGATGACCGCCACCCGCCGCCCGGCCAGCGCAGGCAGCTGCTCGACGGCGTACAGCACGCAGGCCAGTGGTTGCAGCCCGACGGCCTGCGCCGGGCTCAGCGCCTGGTCGAAGGGCGCCAGCCCGTCGCCGTCGGCGACCACCAGCTGCTGCAGGCCGTCGAAGCCGGATGCCCACCCCACCACCCGGTCACCGTCGCGGTGGCGGGGATGGCGGCTGGCGATCACCTCACCGGCGATCTCGTGGATCGGGAAGCCGTCCATCTCCGCGGCGTGGGCCCCGGTGTCGCCGGGCAGTCGGCCGCGGGTGCCGCGAAACCCGGGCAGGTCGCTGCCGCAGATGCCGGCGGCCAGGAACCGCAGCAGCACCTGTCCGTCGGCCAGGCCCGCCGCGGAGGGCTCGGGCCGGTCGGTGCGTTCGAAGGTGAACGGCGCGACGAGCCGGTAGGACCACATCGTCACACCTCCACCGGCAGGCTGTTCCAGCCCCATTGGAAGCTCGACGGCGGCCGATACGCCCGCGCGGCGTCGATGTGGAAGTCGGGCACCCGGCGCAACCATTCCTGCACCAGGATGGTGACCTCGAGCCGGGCCAGGTGCACGCCGAGGCAGAAGTGTTGTCCGCGGCCGAATGCAAGCAGCCGTTCGACCCGGCGGTCCCACACGAACTCCTCGGGGTCGGGGTACTCGCGTTCGTCGAACTTCGCCGAGGCGAGCAGGGTGATGACCCGCTGGCCGGGCTCGATGGTGGTGCCGTGCAGCGTGAACGGCTTGCGCAGGGTGCGCGCGAACCACTGCGCCGGGGCGCAGTACCGGATCATCTCCTCGCGCGCCGTCGGCACGTTGGCGTCGGGATCGGCGCGCACGGCCGCCATCTGCTCCGGTCTCGAGCCGAGTTCCCACAACCCGTGCGCGACGATCTTGGGGACGGTCTCCGTGCCTCCGATGAAGACGCCGAGCATCTGCACCGCCGCCTCCATGTCGGTGAACTGCGACCCGTCGGGCAGGGTGTGGCCTAGCAGGCTGTCGACGATCGAAACCTCCTCACCGAGGCCCGCCCGCCGCCGCTGCACCACCGGCGCGAGGTACTCCAGGTAGCCCGGCCGGGCGTTGGCCACCTCGACACCGCTGCCCGGCTGGGCCAGGCTGCCCGCGTTCACGGTGCCCAGCACGTCGGAGGCCAGCTCGACGGGCAGCCCGAGCACGTCGCAGACCACCGACGCGGCGACCAGGCCGCCGTAGTCCTGGGTGAGGTCGAACCGGCCGCGCGGCAGCAGTTCGTCGAGACGCTCGTTCGCCAGTTGCCGGATCCTGTCGGCGAACCGGGGCACCGAGCGCGGCCGGAACGGCGCCGAGGTGCACCGCCTGACGGTGTCGTAGACCGGGGTGTCGAAGTTGGCGTGGAACAGCATCGGGTGCAGCGGTGGGTCGGCCACCGGCCCGCTGTTGCGCTGTGCCAGCACCGCCGCGGCGGGCAGCGTGCCCTCCGATGCGACGAACGTGCCGTCGTTGACGCCAAGCACATCCCAGATGTCGGCGAATCGCGAGACCGCATAGGTGTCCAGGTCCGCCACGTAGTACAGCGGATGCTGGTCGCGCAGCACCCGGTAGTACGGCGTCGGGTCCGCCATCACCGCCGGGTCGAACGGGTGGTACGAGAACCGGTTCTCCACAGGTGTTTCCATCGCGGTCATTGCAGCGGGGACGGCGGCAGGGCCTGCAGTATGGAATCCTCCCAGCCGTCGCGCAGTGCGGGCGCGACGCTCATCCAGGTGACGATCTCGGCGGGCGGGCTGTCTTTCCACGACGGGTAGTGCTCGGCGAAGCAGTCCCAGTCGCCGTCGAGCGCCCAGTAGTGGATGACCTCGTTGAACCGGAAGGTGGTGATGAACGAGCCCAGCCACCGCTTGCCGGTGCGTTCGGACCACGGCACGTATAGCCGTTCGAGTTCGCGGATGTAGTCGTCCTGGCGGCCGGGCTTGGTCTGCATGATCTCCTGGATCACCAGGCCCGCGCCGAAGCCCGCCGAGGTGAGCTCGGTCAGCGTGCGGTTGCTGCGGCCGGCGTACATGATCCGGCCCTCGCCGTGGGCGCCTGCGCCGGCCAGGAACGCCGCCCACTCGGCGGCCTGCGCCTCATGGGTTCCGCCGCGCGACTGTGCCTTTCCGATGCGCGAGTAGTCGGCGAAGGCGTCGACCTCCCAGATGACGGTGACCTGTGGCCAGTGCCCGTTGTAGGGCGTCGTCTCCCACATCGCGAACAGCCGGGCCCCGAGCTCGGCCATCATCGGATGGTAGGTGGCGCTGAAGGCCTCGGTGAAGCGATCGCTGCACATCGACCCCAGTGCGATGGTCTCGTGCAGATAGAGCAGTGTGTGGCTGTGGTACTTCTTCATGACCTGCCGCCGGTGGTCATCGCGAGCAGGTGCGGACGGTTGACAGTGGCACCCAGCGAGCGTGACACTTGTGCCGTGATTTGTAAAGGTGCGCAGTGACACCGCTGGCATCCGGCTTCTGCTTCGGCGAGGGGCCGCGGTGGTTCGAGGGATTGCTGTGGTTCTCCGACATGCTCGGCGAAGCGGTCCACACCGTCGACATGGCGGGCTCGATGACCACGCTGGCGGTTCCCGGGCACGCGCCGTCGGGTCTCGGCTTCCGGCCGGACGGGACGCTGCTCATCGCGTCCACCCAGCGGCGCGAGATCCTGGCCTACGACGGCGACACCGTGGTGACCGTGGCGACCCCGGCCGACCTGGCGCCTGCGGCGTTGGGCGACATGGTGATCGACGACGCGGGCCGGGCCTACATCGGGTCACAGGCGCGGTCGGGCGGGGTGATCCTGCGACTCGATCCCGACGACAGCGTCACGGTCGTCGCCGGCGATCTCGACTTCCCGAACGGCATGGTGATCACTCCGGACGGCGCCACCCTGATCGTGGCGGAGTCCACCGGTCGCCGCCTGACTGCGTTCCCGCTGTCCGGCGACGGCACACTCGGAGAGCGACGACCGTTCGCCGAGAACCTGGCCGGCCCGCCCGACGGGCTCGCGATCGACGCCGAAGGCGGGGTGTGGACGTCGATGACGCTGGCGCACGAGTTCGTCCGGATCGTCGACGGCGGCAGCCAGGGTGCCCGGGTGACCGACCGGATCGACACCGGCGGGCGGACCGCGATCGCCTGCGCGCTCGGCGGCCCGGAGGACCGGGTGCTGTTCCTGCTGACGAGCACCGGCGCCTACCCGGAACGGCTTGCCGGAACCAAGGACTCGCGGGTGGACGCGGTGGCCGTCGACGTCGCCGGGGTGCACGGCACGGGGGTGCACGGGCATGTCTGATGCGTACTACGAACTCGTCGACGCCGACGACCCGGTCGGCGAACGGTTCTCGGCGACCGATCTCGTACGCAGCACCTGGTCGGCGTCGATTCAGCACGCCGCGCCCGTCTCGGCGCTGCTGGTGCGTGCCCTCGAGCAGCGCGAGCAGCGCACCGACACCCGGCTGAGCCGGGTGCTGGTCGACCTGCTCGGCCCGGTGCCCGCGGACGGCGACCTGTGGCTGCGGTCCCGGATCGAGCGGCGGGGCAGGCAGATCGAACTCGTCGCCGCCGAGATGCTCGCGCCGGGGCCCGACGGCGCACCGCGGCCCGTCGCCCGGGCGACCGGATGGCGGCTGCAGCGGCTCGACACCTCGGCGCTGCAGCACGCCGCGGCGCCGCCGCTGCGCCCGATCGACGGGGCCCGCAGCCGCGACCTGGCCAAGGACTGGGACCGCAATTACGTGCACAGCCTCGACTGGCGCTGGCTGACCGACCCGCTGAACGCCGGCGCGGGCGAATCGTGGCTGACGCCGACCGTCGACCTCGTCGCCGACGAGACGATGACGCCCCTGCAGCGGCTGTTCTCGGTGGCCGACTGCGCGAACGGGATCGGCACCCGGCTCGACCCGCGGCAGTGGACGTTCCTCAACACCGACCTCGCGGTGCACGTGCATCGCGTTCCCGAAGGCCGGTGGATCGGCATCCGCGCAGAGACCGACTACGGGCCCGACGGCATCGGCACCACGATCGGCACCCTGTTCGACCAGACCGGACCCGTCGGCGCCATCGCCCAGTCGGTGCTGGTGCGGCCGCGGCCGCGCTGAACGCCCGGGCCGCCTAGGCTGACGCCGTGCGCTGGATCGTCGACGGCATGAACGTCATCGGCTCACGCCCGGACGGGTGGTGGCGCGACCGGCGGCGGGCGATGACGGTTCTGGTCGCCGACCTCGAACGGTGGGCTGGTGCGGAGAACCTGGATGTGACAGTGGTTTTCGAGAAGCCGCTGTCACCGCCGCTGGAGTCCGGCGTGATCACGATCGCCCACGCGCCGGTGGCGGCGCCGAATTCCGCAGACGACGAGATCGTCCGGCTGGTCGCGGCCGACGACCGGCCCGGCGACATCCTGGTGGCGACCTCGGACCGGGCACTCACCAACCGGGTGCGCGCGGCGGGCGCCGCCGTCGTCGCGGCGAAGGGCCTGCGCGACAGGATCGATCCGCGCTGAGCTCCGCGCTCAGCGGATCACGGCGGGCAGCCGCTTGATGCCGTGCACGAATGTGCTGTGCAGCAGGTCGGGCTCGCCGAACTCGACGTCCAGCCGGTTCAGCAACTCACGGAACAGCACCCGCAGCTCCACCCGCGCGAGGTTGCTGCCGAGGCAGAAGTGCGGGCCGCCGCCGCCGAAGCCGAGGTGCGGGTTGGGTGAGCGGGCCAGGTCGAACTCGTGCGGATCGCCGAACACGGCCTCGTCCCGGTTGGCCGAGCAGTAGAACAGGCCGACCTTGTCGCCCGCCGCCACGGGTGCGCCGTTGATCTCGGTGTCGGCCGTCGCGAACCGGGCGAACTGCATCACCGGCGACGCCCACCGCACGAACTCCTCGACCGCAGGGCCGATGCGGTTCTCGAAATCGGCCAGCAGCCAGTCGCGTTGAGCCGGGTTACGGCTCAGCGCCAGCATGGCGTGTGAGGTCGTCTGCTTGGTGGTGTCGTTGCCGGCCGAGGCGAGCAGGATGAGGAACGCGCCCACCTCCTCGTCGGTCAGCCGGTGACCGTCGACCTCGGCGTTGACGATGTCGGTCATCAAATCGTCGCCGGGGTTCTTGCGGCGGAACTTCGCCAACTCGATCCCGGTGGCCGACAGCAGCATGATCTCGTTGATGGTGTCGGCGGCGCGCTCCTCCAGCGACGAGTACTCGTCGTCGCTCATGCTGAACAACTTCTCCGCGGCCTTCGCCACCGCCGGCTGATCGGCGCGCGGCACCCCCAGCATGTCGGAGATGGTCAGCATCGGCAGCCGCGCCGCACACGCCTCGACGAAGTCGACCTCGCCCGCCCCGACCAGATCGTCGACCACCGCGACCGCGTTGTCGTGGATCTGCTGTTCGATCCTGCGGACGTTGCGCGGGGTGAACGCCGCGCTGATCAGCCGGCGGTAGACGGTGTGCTCCGGGGGGTCCATGGTCAGGAAGAACGAGGCGATCCGCTGCACCTCGGCGGGCATCGGGTCGAGCGCCACACCGCGGGCGGAGGTGAACAACTCGGGGCGCTGGCTGACGTGCACGATGTCGGCGCGCCGGGTGAGCGCCCAGAAGCCGTCCTCCTCCATCGGGAACAGCGACGGCAGCGGCCGGTGCCAGGTCAGCCCGTCGCCGGCGCGCAAGGCCGCGAACGACCGGTCGCGCTCGGTGAACGGCAGGCTCCAGAACGCCTGGGAGGTGATGTCGACCTGGCTGAACTCGCGGGTGGGCACCGTTCCAGCAGCTGAATCACCGTTCGTCACACCGTTTCCCCTCGACTCCGCGACCGTCGGTCCGTCGCGCCCAGATGTGATCAGCGTGACACTGGCGCGAGGTTTTGTAAAGCTCGTCCGAGCTGGGGCTCAGGCCGGTGGGTTCGGGTCCTGCGCCGCCCGCGCTGCGAGCTCGGCGAGCACCTCGTCGGTGTGCTCGCCGAGCGCCGGTGCGACGCTTCGTTGTTCGCACGGTGTGCCGTGGAAGTCGGCCGGTGTGGCGACCATCGGGGCGGCGGACTCGCCGTCGGGCACGTAGACCACCCCGCCGGCCGCGTGGAACTGCTCGTCGGCCACCACGTCCTCCATGGTGTTGATCGGCGACCAGAAGAAGTCGGGATCGGCGGCGAAGACCTCGGCCCACTCCGACAGCGGGCGGGTCGCGAAGATCTCGTCGAGCAGGCCGATCAGTTCGGTCGCGTTGCGCGCCCTCGCGCGTGGCGTGGCGAACCTCTCCTCGGTCAGCCATCCCAGCCGGCTCACCGCGCGGCACAGCGCCGGCCAGTGCCGCTCCCCCTGCAGGCCGACGACCCAGAACCGCCTGCCGTCGGCCGCGGTGTAGTTGTTCATGCACGGGTTGGCCATCGTCTCGCGCTGGCCGATGGCGATCTGGTGCCCGGTCATCAGGAACGTGTTGAGGTCGAAGCTCACCGCGTAGGCGCCCTGCCGGTAGAGCGAGGTCGTCACCAGCTGGCCCGTGCCGCGGGCCGCGCGCGCCACCAGCGCGGCGCACACCGCCCCGGCCATCGTCATCCCCGCCATGTGGTCGCCCAGCCCGCCGCGCTGGAACGGCGGGCTGTCGCCGGGGCGGGTCAGCAGATGCGCGAGCCCGGCGCGCGACCAGAACGCCGCGACGTCGTAGGCCGCCCGGTCGGCGTCGGGTCCGGCCTCGCCGTAGCCGGTGATCAGCCCGTAGACCAGCCGGGCGTTGCGGGCCGCCACCGTCTCGAAGTCCAGGCCGAGCCGGCGCAGTGCCCCCGGCCGCACGTTGGTGAGGAAAACGTCCGCGTCGCAGATCAACTCGAGCGCCGTCGCACGCCCCTCGGTCGTCGTCATGTCCAGGACGACGCCGCGCTTGTTGCGGTTGTCCATCTCGAACGGCGGGTTGACGTCGCCGTCGATGCCCAGCATGCGGCCGAACATCCGGGCCGGGTCGCCCGCCGGGGGTTCGATCTTGACGACGTCGGCGCCCCACTCCGCGAGGACGGCGCCGGCCGCCGGGCCCGCCACCCAAACGCCGAGTTCGACGACACGCACGCCTGTCAGCGGACCGGCCATGTGACCCCTTCCGAATCGCGCGAATCGCGTCAGACCATTCGGCCTTTACACTTCGGCGATAGTTTGTAAACTGTGCGGACCTACCGGCCAACCTAGGAGGTTATCGACCCGGTGACCATCGCCTCAGGGGTTTCGGCGCGACTCGCCGACCGGGTGGTTCCCGTCCTCGGTCTCGCGGCCCATCTGGGGCGCGGGGTGCAGCGGGTGGTGACCGATGCCGCGATCGGCGGTGCGCGGTCGCTGCCGCGGCGGCCGGCCGACCTCGGGGCCGAGGCGCTGTCGGCGATCATCGGTGGCACCGTGACGTCGGTGCGGCTCGTCGGCGGGGACGCGGGCACGTCGTCGCGGGCGCGTCTGGCGCTCACCGGAAACGGTGTCCCGGCAACGGTGTTCGTCAAGATGCCGGCCGAGACGGCGGCCACCCGGCTGATGGGCGAACTGGGCCGGCTGGCCCACACCGAGGTGTGCTTCTACGACCGGCTGGCGCCCGGGCTGCAGGGCGTGCCGACGTCCTACGGCTCGGCCTTCGACCCGCTCACCGGACGCTTCGTCCTGGTGCTCGAGGACCTGCCCGCCGCCGAATGCGACTTTCCCGACACCCTGCACCCGCTCGACCGGGACCGGGCGGCGCTCGTGGTCGAACGCCTCGCGGCGCTGCACGCGAGGCACTGGGGGCGGCCACCGGGCTGGACCTACACCCCATCGGGTGACCACACGTCGCTGCTGACCGGCGCGCTGTGCAAGGCGTCGGCGCGCCGGATCGCCGAGCGCACCGACATCCCGGTCGACCGCGGCCGTTTCATCGACGAGAACTACCGCGCGGTGGCGGCGCTGATCGACCGGCCCCCGCTCACGGTCATGCACGGCGACGCCCACCCGGGCAACGTCTACTTCCGCAGCGGGGAGGCCGGGCTGCTGGACTGGCAGGCCGTCCGCAGCGGCAATCCCGGCCGGGAGCTGGCGTACACGCTGGTGACCTGCCTGACCACGGCGGACCGCCGCGCCGCCGAGCGGGACCTGCTCGACGTCTACCGTCGGGCGCTGGCGGCCGGCGGCGGCCCGGACTGGGACCGCGACGACCTATGGCACCGGTACCGCCAGGGCGCGCTTTATGCCTATGTCGCACCGTTGATCACGGCGGGCATGGGCGGCATGCAGGCCGAGGGCATCGCGATGGAGGGGCTGCGGCGCGGGGTGGCCGCGCTGGACGACCTGGACACAGTCGCCGAGCTGCGGGCCGCACTGTGACCGGACTCGTGCCGCGTCGCTGCCGTGACCGCGGGTTACACCATCTACGATTTGTGCAACACCACCACCTGAGGCGCCCACGTGAATGAACCCCTGACCGACCAGCAGGTCCTCGACGACACGTCGACGCGGCACCGGATCCTCGCCGCGACCGCCGAGGTGCTCGGCCGCAGCGGGCAGACCAAGCTCAGCCTGTCCGAGGTGGCGCTGCAGGCCGGCGTCTCGCGGCCCACGCTGTACCGCTGGTTCGCGTCCAAGCAGGAACTGCTCGACGCCTTCGGGCGGTTCGAGCGCGATCTGTTCGACAACGGGATCAGCCGGGCCACGGCGGGGCTGCGCGGCACCGAGAAGCTGGACGCGGCGCTGCGCTTCATCGTCGAGTACCAGCAGTCCTACTCCGGTGTGCGGCTCATCGACATCGAGCCCGAGGTGGTCATCGCGCAGCTGTCCCGGATCGTGCCCCTGATGCGGGCCCGGCTGGAGAAGCTGCTCGTGGGCACCAATGCCGGCGTCAAGGCCGCCACCGCCATCCGCGTCGCGGTGTCGCACTACATCGTGCGCAGCGACGACGGCGACCAGTTCCTCGCACAGCTACGCCACGCGGTCGGCATCCGGCCCGCCGACTGACCCGCGCCGACACACCCGGCGCTGAGCGATCGCCCAAAAGGGCTGACACTCGCGCCGCGATTTGTAAGGCTAGAGCCATGACTAGTGTGCAGAGCGAGACGGGCGTGCTGGCCGGCGACGAGCGGATGCTGATCGACGGCGAGCTGCAACACACCAGCAGCGGCGCGACATTCGACGTGATCCACCCGGCCAGTGAGGAGGTGGCCGGGCAGGCCACCGACGGCACCGTCGAGGACATGGGCCGCGCGGTGGCCGCGGCGCGGCGGGCGTTCGACGAGACCGACTGGTCGCGCGACGTCGAGTTCCGCTACCACTGCCTGATGCAGCTGCACACCGCGCTGGAGCGCGACGCCGAACGGCTGCGGCGCATCCTGATCACCGAGGTGGGCTGTCCGGTGACGGTGTCGGGCTCACAGATCGAGAGCCCGATCGCCGAGGTCAAGCACTGGGCCGAACACGGCCGTGGCTTCGACTACCTCGTCGACACCGGCGTGCACGAGACACAGATGGGCCCGGCCCGCCGCAAGATCCACTACGAACCGGTCGGTGTGGTCGGCGCGATCACCCCGTGGAATGTGCCGTTCTACCTCAACATCGCCGAGACGGTGCCCGCGCTGATGGCAGGCAACACCGTGGTGCTCAAGCCCGCGCAGCTGACGCCGTGGTCGGGCAGCGAGTACGGCCGCATCGTCGCCGAGGAGACCGACATCCCGCCCGGGGTGTTCAACGTCGTGGTGTCCAATGCCAACGAGGTGGGTGCCGCGCTGTCGGCCGATCCGCGCGTCGACATGATCACCTTCACCGGCTCGACGGCCACCGGGCGGGCGATCCTGGCGGCCGGCGCGGCGACGGTCAAGAAGACGCTGCTCGAACTCGGCGGCAAGTCGGCCCACATCGTGCTCGACGACGCCGACTTCAACTCCGCACTGCCGCTCGCGGCGATGATGGCGTGCGTGATGAGCGGCCAGAGCTGCATCCTGCCGTCGCGGATCCTGTTGCCGCGCAGCCGGTACGACGAGGGACTCGAGATCCTCAAGTCGATGATGGAGGGTTTCCCGGTCGGCGACCCGTGGACCCCGGGCAACATGCAGGGCCCGCAGATCAGCGAGGGCCAGCGCCAGAAGGTGCTCGGGCTGATCAAGAGCGGCATCGACTCCGGTGCCCGACTGGTCACCGGTGGCGGCATCCCGGAGAACCTGCCGACGGGCTACTACACCCAGCCCACCCTGCTCGCCGACGTCGACCCGGACAGCCAGGTGGCCCAGGAGGAGATCTTCGGCCCGGTGCTGACCGTCACGCCGTACGACAGCGACGACGAGGCGATCGCGATCGCCAACAACTCCATCTACGGACTCTCGGGCGAAGTGAGCGGCGGCGACGTCGACCGGGCGTTCGCCGTGGCCACCCGGATGCGCACCGGCAACGTGACCATCAACGGCAAGAGCCACTTCGGCATCACCAGCCCCTTCGGCGGCACCAAGCAGAGCGGGCTGGGCCGGCGCAACGGCGACGAGGGATTCAAGGAGTACTTCGAGTCCAAGACCATCGGCATGCCCGACCCGGCGTGAACCAGGTCATCGACCACCGGGAGATCGAGGCGCTGCTCTACCGGTACGCCCGGGCGGTCGACACCAGGGACTGGGAGCTCTACCGCTCGGTGTTCACCGAGGACGCTGTCGTCGACTACTCGGCGATGGGCATCCCGGCGGGCCCGCGGGACCGGGTCGCCGACTTCCTCGCCCAGGGCTTCGCGGCGATCCCGTGGAGCATGCACTACATCACCAACATCGAGATCCTCGAGTCCGACGGCGACAGCGCGACGGTCCGGGCGATGTTCTACAACCCGATGCAGCTGCCGGGAGTGACCGAGATGTCCTCGTGCGGCGGCTATTACCACCACCGACTCGTCCGCACGCCCGACGGCTGGCGCAGCCGGTCCCTGCGCGAGGACAACGTGTGGTTCGTCAACCGCCCCGGCCCGCCAGATTGACGCCACGCAGCGAAAGTGCGGAGTCTCCCCTGCACCACGTCGATCTCGCGGCGGGGCTCAGCCCTCGGCGGCCAGCTGACCGCAGGCGGCGGCGATCTCGCGGCCGCGGGTGTCACGCACGGTGCAGGACACGCCGCGTTCGCGCACCCGGCGGACGAACTCGCGCTCGACCGGTTTCGGGCTGGCATCCCACTTGCTGCCCGGCGTCGGGTTGAGCGGGATCAGGTTGACGTGGACCAACGGTCCCAGCGCGCCGTGCAGTCGCCTGCCGAGCAGGTCGGCCCGCCAGGGCTGGTCGTTGACGTCGCGGATCAACGCGTACTCGATCGACACCCGGCGGCCGGTGGTGTCGGCGTAATACCTTGCCGCATCGAGGACTTCGGTGACGTTCCAGCGGTTGTTCACCGGGACGAGGGTGTCGCGCAGCTCGTCGTCGGGCGCGTGCAGCGACAGCGCAAGCGTGACGTTGAGACGCTCGTCGGCGAGCTTGCGGATCGCGGGCGCCAGCCCCACCGTCGACACCGTCACCGACCGCGCCGAGATGCCGAACCCGTTGGGCGGCGGCGCGACGATGCGCCGCACGGCGGCCAGCACCCGGTTGTAGTTGGCGAGCGGCTCGCCCATGCCCATGAACACGATGTTGGACAGCCGGCCGCCGCGTGCGGCGGGCGTGATCCCGTCACCGTCGCGGTCCCGCAGTTCGGCGGCCGCGGCGCGCACCTGCTCGAGGATCTCGGCGGCCGACAGGTTGCGCTTCAGCCCACCCTGGCCGGTCGCGCAGAACGGGCAGGCCATCCCGCAGCCGGCCTGTGACGAGATGCACACGGTGTTGCGGTCGGCGTAGCGCATCAGCACCGATTCGAAGGTGGTCCCGTCGACCGCCCGCCACAACACCTTGCGGGTCTCCCCCGAGTCGCACTCGATCTCGCGCACCGGGTCGATCAACGCGGGGAACAGTGTCGCCGCGACGTCGTCGCGCACCGCGGCGGGCAGGTCCGTCATCTGGTGCGGATCGGCGATCAGCCGGCCGTAGTACTGGCTGGCCAGCTGTTTCCCCCGGAATGCCGGCAGCCCCAGTTCGGCGACGGCGGCGGCACGCCCCGCTTCGTCGAGGTCGGCGAGGTGCCGCGGCGGCATGGCGCGGCGCGGCGCATCGAAGACGAGGGGCAGGGATCCAGGCATGGGCAACTGTCAGTATCTCACCTGCACGTGGCGGAAATTGAATGGCGAGCGCGGCGACCCATCCCCCACGATGGCCTCATGGCCACCGTGACTTCAGCGCCCACGATGGGCGCCCGCTCGGCGACGGTGCTGACGTTCTTCTACGCACTCGGCTATCCGATTGGCGCCCATGCCGTTTCGGTGATGTCGCCGATGGCGGTGCTGGTGCTGCGCTTCGGGCTGGCCGGCGGCATCATCGGCGGCTGGGCATGGGCCTCGAAAGTGACGTGGCCCACCGGCCGGGCCCTGGTGCACGTGCTGGTCAGCGGGTTGCTCACCCAGGCCGTGCAGTTCATCTGCCTGTATCTGGCGCTGCTGCACGGCGCACCCGCAGTGCTCGGCGCGGTGATCGTGTCGATGAACCCGGTGGTGACGGCGCTGCTGGCGGCGGCGGTGCTGCGTGAGCGGCTCACCTGGCGGCGGGTCGCGGCGCTGGCGCTCGGCATCGTCGCGGTGCTCGCGGCGTGCGCGGGCCGGCTCGTCGCGGTCGGCGGCGTCGACCCGGTGGTGCTGCTGCTGGTGGTGGCGTTGCTCGGGCTGGCCGTCGGCGGGGTCTATCAGCAGCGGTTCTGCTCCGACGTCGACTTCCGGGCCACCGCGGCGCTGCAGAACGGCGTGTCGCTGCTGCCCGTCGCGGCGCTGGCGGCGGTGATGCCGTTGACGGTGGGCGACCCGTGGCAGGCCGCGGGCGCGGTGGCCGCGGTGGTGCTGCTCAACGCGGTGCTGGGGATGACGCTGTTCGTCCGGGCGGTCAACAACTACGGGGCGGCGGCGGTCGCGATGCTGTTCGCGGTCATCCCCGCCGTGGCGGGTCTGCTGTCGTGGCTGATGCTGGGTCAGCGTCCGGACATCGGCATCGCGGTCGGGTTGGTGGTCGGGGCGGCGGCCTGCTGGCTGAACAGCTCGGGGTCAGGCCAGCAGCGTCAGGACGATCCAGCCGGCGACGGCGGACGGGAGCATCGCGTCGATGCGGTCCATGATCCCGCCGTGCCCAGGAAGTAGCGTGCCCATGTCCTTGATGCCGAGGTCGCGCTTGACCTGCGACTCGACGAGGTCGCCGAGCACTCCGGTGATCACCAGCATCAGGCCCAGCGGCACGCCGACCCAGGCCGGTTTGTCGAGCACGAACGTCACCGCCAGCACGGCCGCGGTGATGCCGAACACCAGCGAGCCGCCCAGCCCCTCCCACGACTTCTTCGGGCTGATCGCCGGCGCCATGGTGTGCTTGCCGAACAGCACCCCGGCCACGTAACCGCCGATGTCGGCCAGCACCACCGTCAGGATCACGGTGAACACCCGTCCCCCGCCGTGGTCCTGGAAGATCAGCAGCGCGCTGAAACTCGCGAAGAGCGGCACCCACGTCGCGAGCAGCACCGCCGCGGAGATGTCACGCAGATAGTTGACCGGCTGCGTGCGCAGCCCGCGCCTGAGCAGGCGCCACACCATGCACACCACGATCGTGCCGCCGTAGGCGCCGACCAGGCCGGTCGTGCCGAAGGGCCACGTCAGCCAGATCATCGCCTGGCCGCCGATCAGCAGCGGGATCGCCGGAAGGTCGTAACCGGCCTCGCCCAGCCTGCGGATCACCTCGTGCGTGGCGACCGGGATGAAGAGCGCCAGCACCGGCAGCCATCCGATCGGCGCGAACAGCAGGACGCCGATGGCCATCCCGCCGAGCAGGACGCCGACACCGATGGCGGCGGGCAGGTCTCGACCAGCCCGCGACTTCTTCTTGGACGGTTCGTCCACGGGCGTGTCTGTCACGGGACTCGGGTGCTGATCGGTCACTAGACCTCCAGCAACTCGCCCTCTTTGTGTTTGACCAGATCGTCGATCTGGCTGGTGTAGGTGTGGGTGCTCTTGTCGAGATCCTTCTCGGCGCGGCTCACCTCGTCCTCACCCGCCTCGCCGTCCTTCTTGATCCGGCCGAGCTCCTCCATCGCCTTGCGGCGGATGTTGCGGATCGACACCCGGGCGTCCTCGCCCTTCGCCTTGGCCTGCTTGACCAGGTCGCGCCGGCGCTCCTCGGTCAGCTGCGGGATCGAAATGCGGATCACGTTGCCGTCGTTGGTCGGGTTCACCCCGAGGTCGGAGTTGCGGATCGCGTCCTCGATGTTGCGCAGCAGGTTCGTCTCGTAGGGCTTGATGACGACGAGCCTGGCCTCGGGGACGTTGATGCTCGACAGCTGGGTGATGGGCGTCATCGCGCCGTAGTAGTCGATGTTGATCCGCGAGAACATGCCGGGGTTGGCGCGACCGGTGCGGATCGACGCGAGATCGTCGCGCGCCACCGAAACGGCCTTCTCCATCTTCTCCTCGGCATCGAAGAGAGTTTCGTCGATCACTCCGGCTCCCGCCTCTGTCGCTCGCTGCTCGTCACACGCACACCCGGTCAGGTGGTGACCAGTGTCCCGATCTTCTCACCTGCCACCGCCCGGGCGATATTGCCGTCGGTGAGCAGGTTGAACACCAGGATCGGCATGCCGTTGTCCATGCACAGGCTGAACGCGGTGGCGTCGGCCACCCGCAGTCCGCGGTCGATGACCTCGCGGTGGGTGATCGCCGTCAGGAGCTTGGCGTCGGGATCCTCGCGCGGGTCGGCGGTGAACACCCCGTCGACGGCCTTGGCCATCAGCACCACCTCGGCGCCGATCTCGAGGGCGCGCTGGGCGGCGGTGGTGTCGGTGGAGAAGTACGGCAGCCCCATGCCCGCGCCGAAGATCACCACCCGCCCCTTCTCGAGGTGCCTGCGGGCCCGCAGCGGGATGTAGGGCTCGGCGACCTGGCCCATGGTGATCGCGGTCTGCACCCGGGTGTCGATGCCTTCCTTCTGCAGGAAGTCCTGCAGCGCAAGGCTGTTCATCACCGTGCCGAGCATGCCCATGTAGTCGCTGCGGGTGCGCTCCATACCGCGCTGCTGCAGCTGGGCGCCGCGGAAGAAGTTGCCGCCGCCGATCACCACGGCGACCTGCGCGCCGCTGCGCACCACCTCCGCGATCTGCCGGGCGACCAGGGCCACCACGTCCGGGTCGAGGCCCACCTGCCCGCCGCCGAACATCTCACCGCCCAGCTTGAGCAGGACACGGGTGTACATCGGCCGGATCGGCGGTGTCGAGATGTCGCTTGTTGCCGCCATCCGACTCCTTCGAGGTGCTCGCGCGAGGAAGCCATCCCGACACGTGCGCGGGGGGACGGCTCCCCTGATCCTGCCAAATCGTACGGCTTCGATCGTCGACGGGCGGGCGCGGCGGTGCATTCGGCGGCGATCCCCGCCCCGCTGCGGTTGGATGGGCCCCGTGGCATCCATCTCCCGCAGCCGGACGATCGCTGCGCCTCCGCAGGTGATCTTCGACGTCCTCGCCGACTTCGGCGCCCTGAGCACCTGGGCCGACGAGGTCACCGAATCCAGCGTGCTCGGCCAGGGGTCCGACGGCCCGCTCGGCACCAGCCGCCGGGTCAAGGTCGGCCGCGACACTCTCGTGGAGACGATCACGGAGTTCGACGCGCCGAGGGCGCTGGCCTACGACATCGAGGGCCTGCCCAAGATCCTGCGGGATGTGTCGAACCGGTGGACGCTGCGGCCCGGCAACGGGTCGACCGACGTGACGGTGACCAGTTCCGTGCGGGTCAGCGCCGGGCCGGTGTCGAAGGTCATCGAGTGGGTGGTCACCCGCGTGATGGCCCGCAAGTCCGACGGGATGCTCGCCGGGATGGCCCGTCGCACCGAAACCGGATAGCCGACGCGCCTAGCCGAGGTGGGCCGTCAGCAGCCACGCAGGCATCGACTTGCGGCCACCGGCCTCGTCGCGCAGATCGGTCACGCCGAAGACGTCGGCGACGGGCATCTCCGCGGGCAGATTGGCGTGGATGCGGGCGGGCCGGATCTCGTCGATCTCCCAGTACCTACCGACGACGTCGCGCAGCTCCTCGGAGGTGACGGCGTTGATCGGGCTCTCGGCCGGCATGCCCGAGGCGTCGAAGACCAGCACGAAGTACGACGCACCCGGCGCCGCGGCGCGCACGATCGACTGCTGGTAGCCCTCGCGCAGTTCGACCGGCATCGAGTGGAACAGCGTCGAGTCGACGATCGTGCCGAACCGGCCGTCGTAGCCGGTGAACGAGCTGATGTCGGCGACCTCGTAGGTGGCGTTGGCGAGTCCGCGCCGGGCGGCCTCGGCGCGGGCCAGCTCGATGGCCGTCGGCGACTGGTCGAGGCCGACCGTGGTGAAGCCGCGTTCGGCGAGGAGCAGCGACACGGCCGCCTCGCCGCAGCCGGCGTCGAGCACATCGCCGTGGAACCTGCCCGCCTCGATCAGGGCGGCGATCTCGGGCTGCGGTTCGTCGATGCTCCAGGGCGGCCGGTTGCCCGCGCCCAGGTCGCCGGCGTCGCGGCGGTAGGCCGACTCGAACATCACGTTCAGCTCTTCGGGAGGATTCGTCATACCCCCGGTTTATCAACATGGTTGATATATGTCAATATGCTTGATATGGATGCGCGTGAGGACCAGCCGCTCGGCTACCTGCTGCACCGGGTGGCCTACGCGCTGCGCACCGAGGTGACCGCCACGGTGCTGGACCAGCTCGAACTCTCCTTCCCGCAATACCTGTGCATGCGGGTGCTGTCGAAGTCGCCCGGCCGCTCCAACGCCGAACTCGCCCGCGACATGTACGTCTCCCCGCAGGCGATGAACACCGTCGTGCGCAGCCTGCAGGACCGCGGCCTGGTCACCCGCCCGGCGTCGGTGGCGTCGGGCCGCTCGCTGCCCGCGGAGCTGACGGCCGCGGGCCGGGAGACGCTGTCGCGCACCGACACCGGGGTGCGCGCCGCCGAACAGCGGCTGATGGCGAACCTGAGCGACGCGCAGCGCCGCGACTTCAAGCGCATCCTCGCCGCCCTCGGCGCCGACTGACCCGCCGACACGTAGGGTCGGCGGGGATGACCGGGCACGTCTACGTCTCCCGCTTGCTGACCGACCGGGCGATGGCCAGGCTGCGCGCGCTGGGGCCGCCGATCCTCGCGGGCGGCGACGGCCCGCCCACCCGCGCCGAGCTGACCGCCGGGATCGCCGGCGCCGCCGCGGCCGTCGTCACGCTGACCGAGCGCATCGACGCCGAGGTGTTCGCCGCCGCAGGCCCGGCCCTGCGGATCGTCGCGAACGTCGCCGTCGGCTACGACAACATCGACGTGCCGGCGGCCGCCGACGCCGGAGTCGTCGTCACCAACACCCCCGGCGTGCTCGACCGCGCCACCGCGGACCACACCTTCGCGCTGATCCTGGCCGCCACCCGGCGGGTGCTCGAGGGCGACCGGTTGATCCGCTCCCGGCAGCCCTGGGTGTGGGGGCCGCGGATGCTGGTCGGCCTCGACGTCAGCGCGGGCGCCACGCTGGGTGTGCTCGGCTACGGCCGCATCGGGCGCGCCGTGGCCTCCCGCGCGAAGGCCTTCGACATGAGAGTGCTTGCGGTGGCCCGGAGTCGCACGCCGGGGACCGAGGAGGACGGTGTCACGTTCGTCGACACCGCCACGCTGCTCGCCGAGAGTGACGTGGTGACCGTGCTGACGCCGCTGACACCGCAGACCCACCACCTGATCGATGCGGCAGCACTCGACGCGATGAAGCCGACGGCCTACCTGATCAACACCGCGCGTGGCGGCATCGTCGACGAGCGCGCACTCGTCGAAGCGCTGCACGCGGGCCGTCTGGGTGGCGCCGCGCTGGATGTGTTCGAGAATGAACCCCATGTCGATCCCGCACTGCTCGACGCGCCCAACCTCGTCCTCACCCCGCACATCGCCAGCGCCGGCGAGGCGACGCGCGATGCCATGGGCATCCTGGCGGCCGACAACGTCGACGCCGTGCTGTCCGGTCGCGAAGCGTTGACACCGGTCCGATGAAGATCGTCCTCGCACCGGACTCGTTCAAGGAGTCGATGACCGCCGCCGAGGCGATCGCCGCGATGCGCGACGGCGTGACGGCCGCACTTCCCGACGCCGAGTGCGTCGGTGTGCCGATGGCCGACGGCGGCGAGGGCACCGTCGACGCGGTGGTCGATGCCCTCGGCGGCAACCACGTCACCGTCGAGGTCGCCGACGCACTGGGCCGGCCGGTGCCCGCCACGTACGGCTACGTCGCCGACCGCGGCCTGGCCGTCATCGAGATGGCCGCGGCCGCCGGGCTGGAACTCATCGCGACCGCCGAGCGGGACGTGTTGCGGGCCAGCACGTTCGGCGTCGGCCAGCTGATCACCTCGGCGCTCGACCGCGGCGCCGTCGAGTTCCTGGTCGGCCTCGGCGGCTCGGCCACCAACGACGCGGGCGCCGGCATGCTGACCGCCCTGGGAGCGGTGCTCCTCGACGCCGAAGGCGCTCCCCTGCCACCGGGTGGCGCCGCACTCGAGCGCCTCGACCGGGTCGATGTGACCGGACTGGACCCACGCCTGGCCGACGCACAGTTCCGGCTGGCGTGCGACGTCACCGCGCCGCTGCTGGGCCCGGGCGGTGCGAGCGCGGTGTTCGGGCCGCAGAAGGGCGCCGGGCCGGCCGACGTCGAGCGGCTGGAGTCGGCGCTGGCACGGTTCT
The DNA here is from genome assembly GCF_025821665.1 of [Mycobacterium] manitobense. GTDB lineage: Bacteria > Actinomycetota > Actinomycetes > Mycobacteriales > Mycobacteriaceae > Mycobacterium > Mycobacterium arseniciresistens. Next base: position 4,167 of record NZ_JACKSJ010000234.1, on the reverse strand, counting down.
CCGAGGTGGTCGGCGCGACGCACGTCGACACGCCGGGCGCCGGCGCGGCGGGCGGCCTGGGCTTCGCCCTGCTGCAGTTCCTCGGCGCCGAGACCCGGCCCGGGGTGGAGGTGATCGCCGAGACCGTCGGCCTCGAAGCGGCGCTGACCGGCGCCGACTGGGTGTTCACCGGTGAGGGCGGCGTCGACGCGCAGACGATGCTCGGCAAGACGCCGTTCGGCGTCGCGCAGGTGGCCGCGCGCGCCGGGGCGAGGGTGGTGATCTTCGCCGGCCGCGTCGGCGACGACGCGGGCGTGCTGCTCGATCACGGGGTGGACGAGATCGTCGGGATCACCGCCCCGGGCACACCGCTCGACGAGGCGTTGCGCACCGGGCCGCAGTCGTTGGCCCGGGCCTGCGCCGAGGTCTGCCGCCGGCTCTAGACGTCCTGGATCCGCGCCCAGGGCCGGGCCTGCTCGAGTTCGTAGGCCAGCCCGAGCAGCCGGGCCTCCTGGCCGAGAGTGGCCGACAGCATCATCCCGACCGGCAAGCCGTCCGACGACTCGGCCAGCGGCAGCGAGATCGCCGGATCACCGGTGACGTTCTGCAGCGGCGTGAACGCTACCCAGTCCATCAGCCGGTCGATGATCTGCTGATAGTCCGCGGTCGGGTCGAGATGCCCGATCCGCGGCGTGACCTGTGCCAGCGTCGGGGTGAGCAGGACGTCATGGTCGGCGGCGAGCCGGTTGGTGATGCGGCGGGCCCGGGACAGCCGTGCCATGGCCAGCGGCAGCCGGTGCAGGTTGCGTGCGGCGTGCAGTTCCAGGCCGAGGGTGAGGTTGTCCAGCTTGTCGCGGTCGAAGCTGGGGCCGAACGCGCGGCGGCCGCCGCGCACCAGCGCATACGACAGCAGCGCCCAGTACAGCAGGAAGTCATCGCCGAAAGTGCTTGGCACCGGTGGGTTCTCGATGTGCGTCACCCGGTGGCCCAGCTCCTCGAGCAGCGTGGCGGTCTTCAGCGTCAGGTCACGCACCTCGGGGCTCGAGTCGCGGTCGATCGAGCGGGTGCACACCGCGATCCGCAGCCGCTGCCGCGCCGGTCCGGTGACGTCGCCGAACGGCAACAGCTTCGGGTGCCGGTACACCCGTTCGGCTTCGCGGTAGAACGCCGCGGTGTCGCGCACCGACCGGGTGAGCACACCGTTGGCGACGATGCGGATCGGCATCTGGCGCATCTGCCGGTCGAGCGGAAGCCTGCCGCGCGACGGCTTGAGTCCGACCAGCCCGTTGCAGGAGGCCGGGATCCGGATGGAGCCGCCACCGTCGTTGGCGTGTGCGATCGGCACCACACCCGCGGCCACGAACGCGCCGGATCCCGACGACGAGGCGCCTGCGGTGCGCTCGGGGTTCCACGGGTTGCGCACCGGGCCGAGCCGCGGGTGCTCGGCGGCGGCACTGAAGCCGAACTCCGAGAGCTGCGTCTTGCCCAGCGGGACGAGGCCGGTGGCCAGGAACGTTCGCGCGAAGTCGCCATCGAGCTTCTCCGGGCGGGGGTCCCACGCGTCGGTGCCCTCCATCGTCGGCATGCCCGCGACGGCCACATTGTCCTTGAGGAATGACGGGACACCGTCGAAGAAGCCGCCGTACGGCGTTCGGGCCCTTGCCCTTTCGCGGGCGCGATCGAAGGCGCGATAGGCCAGGCCGTTCAGCCGGGGATTGACCGCCTCGGCGCGCGCGATCGCCGCCTCCACGAGTTCGGCGGCCGACACTTGGCCCGCCCGTAGCGCGTCGACCAGGCCGACGGCGTCGTGGTCACCGAGGGCGTCGTCGCCGAAGGCCCAGATACGACTCATGCGCCGACGGTACCAAGTGGTACCGCCGGCGCATGAGAGTGAGTCGCGTCAGCTGTGGTGGCCCGTCAGGCCTGGCCGACCTCGAAGCGGACGAACCGCGTCACGGTCACACCGGCATCGTCCAGCAGCGCCTTGACGGTCTTCTTGCTGTCCGACACCGACGGCTGCTCGAGCAGGACGACGTCTTTGTAGTAGCCGTTCACCCGGCCCTCGACGATCTTGGCCAGCGCCTGCTCGGGCTTGCCCTCGTTACGGGCGGTCTCCTCGGCGATACGACGCTCGTTGGCGACGATGTCCTCGGGGACGTCCTCACGGGACAGGTACTTCGCCTTGAGCGCCGCGATCTGCAGCGCCACCGCGTGGGCGGCCGACTTGTCCGAACCGGTGTACTCGACGAGCACGCCGACACCGGGCGGCAGGTCCGCGGCCCGCTTGTGCAGGTAGGTCTCCACGGTGCCGTCGAAGTACGCGACGCGGCGCAGTTCGAGCTTCTCGCCGATCTTGGCGCTGAGGTCCGCGATCGTCTGCTCCACCGTGGTGTCGCCGACCGGGGCCGCCTTGAGCGCGTCGAGGTCGGTGGCCTTGGCCGCGGCGGCCGCCGCGACGATCTGGTCGGCCACCGACTGGAAGTCCGCGTTCTTGGCGACGAAGTCGGTCTCGGAGTTCAGCTCGATCAGGGCGCCGTCCTTGGCCGCGACGAGGCCCTCGGCGGTGGCCCGCTCGGCACGCTTGCCGACGTCCTTGGCGCCCTTGATGCGCAGCAACTCGACGGCCTTGTCGAAGTCGCCGTCAGCGTCGACGAGCGCGTTCTTCGACGCGAGCATGCCGGCGCCGGTCAGCTCCCGAAGTCGCTTGACGTCGGCAGCGGTGTAGTTCGCCATTTCAGCCTTCCCTATGGGTTCGCAGGGGTGGTGGGTTCGGTCTGGATGTCGGCCTCGGGGGTGCCGGGCTCGGCGCCCGCGGCCGTCGGCGACGCGGTGGCGGTCGCGGTGGCGGACGCCAGCAGCTCCTGCTCCCACTCGGTGAGCGGCTCGGCGGCGCCGTCGGCGTCGGGCTTGTCACCCGTGCGGCCGACGTTGGACCGGGCCTGCAGCCCCTCGGCGACCGCGGCGGCGATGACGCGGGTCAGCAGCGCGGCCGACCGGATCGCGTCGTCGTTGCCCGGGATCGGGTAGTCGACGAGGTCGGGATCGCAGTTGGTGTCGAGGATCGCGATGATCGGGATGTTGAGCTTGCGCGCCTCCGCGACCGCGAGGTGCTCCTTGTTGGTGTCGACGACCCAGATCGCCGACGGCACCTTCGCCATGTCGCGGATACCGCCGAGGCTGCGCTCGAGCTTGTTCTTCTCGCGGGTCAGCATCAGGATCTCTTTTTTGGTGCGACCCTCGAAGCCACCGGTCTGCTCCATGGTCTCGAGCTCCTTCATCCGCTGAAGGCGCTTGTGCACGGTGGAGAAGTTGGTGAGCATGCCGCCCAGCCAGCGCTGGTTCACATAGGGCATGCCGACGCGGGTGGCCTCTGCGGCGATCGATTCCTGCGCCTGCTTCTTGGTGCCGACCATCATGATCGAGCCACCGTGGGCGACGGTCTCCTTGACGAACTCGTACGCCTTGTCGATGTAGGTCAGCGTCTGCTGCAGGTCGATGATGTAGATGCCGTTGCGGTCGGTGAAGATGAACCGCTTCATCTTGGGATTCCAGCGACGGGTCTGGTGCCCGAAGTGGGTGCCGCTGTCCAGCAGCTGCTTCATGGTCACGACGGCCATGGGTGTACCCAGCCTTTACTTGTCGGTTGTCGCCCGGCGTCGGGGTGATGCCAGGCCCTGGTGTCCGCTGGTTGCCGGACCCGGCCGAAGTGATCTTCGGGACGGGACCGCCGGCATCCGGGTAGAACCGCCATGGGGCGGCCTGTGCAGACACGCGAAGTCAGCCCGCGCAAGCGAGCTGCGGTTAGCAGTTTACACCGTCTGACGGGGTGCTTTTGCCACGGTGACCTGGCCATCCACAGCTTCGGCGAGGGGCCTGGCGCAGCGGGCGTGTCATGCGCTGAGCTGGACCGATGCGGTGGCTGATGCTGATCGTCGTGGCGCTGACCCTGTCCGCGCCCGCACATGCCGACGCCGGACGCCTGGACTGGCCGCTGCGGCCGCGCCCCGCGGTGGTGCGGGTGTTCGACGCGCCGTCGCCCAACTGGCAGCGCGGGCACCGCGGTGTCGACCTGGCCGCCGCGCCCGATGCCCTCGTCGGGGACGTCGAACTTCTCCCAGGTCTTGGTCCGCCCGGCCCGGATCTCCGTGAGCGCCTTCTCGGCGAAGTGCAGGGCCGACGCCGCGCCGT
>NZ_JACKSJ010000233.1 GCF_025821665.1 [Mycobacterium] manitobense | reverse complement strand
GGTGCCGCAGAAGGTGCGGTGGCTCGCGGCGAAGTCCTCGGACCCGGGGGCGGCGTAGCGCTCCAGGCCCGGCCGCTCGGTGAACGGATCGCCGAGCACGTCCAGCAGGCGGGCCGCCGGATCAAGGTCACCGGCGGTGGCGGCGGCCAGCGCCTCCTCGACCAGGTGGTTGCGCGGGATGTAGACCGGGTTGACCCGGTTCATCGCCTCGGTGTCGGGCCGGTGCGCGCGCCAGCGCTGCACCCAGTTCATCAGGCCCAGCGCCACGTCGCCGCGCGCCAGCCCCCGGAAGAACGACGTGTAGTCCAGCTTGTGCTCTTCCAACAGC
>NZ_JACKSJ010000232.1 GCF_025821665.1 [Mycobacterium] manitobense | reverse complement strand
GCCGGCCGTGCCGCACCGGGCCTCGGCGCCGGTTTCGGGCCGGGCCGGGGCATCGGTGCCGGGGCCGGGGCCGCAGGCGTCGCTGCGTCCGCACCGGTGTCGGCCGGTGTGGTCACCTCACTGTCTGCCGGTCGATCGTCGTCGGATCCCGCACCGGGCTCACTGGTCGTCATATCGGTTCCTCGCACCTCCGCGCGGAAGATCCGCGCACTGCCGCGCGACGCGGCGCCTCGCATGTACCGACGTAATTGAAACAGGTCACCGCCCGTGATGCGCGCGCCTTGGCCTTCCCGGTTTGCAACCCACGCGCCTTCCTGGGCAGGCTCGACGCCACACGCGCACCCGGCAGGAAGGCATTACCGCGATGGCCAAGGCGGATATCGCCGCGCTGCTGGCACTCGGCGCCGCGCTGTTCATCGCGATTGGCGACGTCGTCCATCAGCGTTCGGCCCACGAGGTCACCGACGAACCGGTCAGCCACACCGGCCTGTTCCTGCGGCTGCTGCGGGACCGGCAGTGGTGGCTGGGCAGTGGGGTGTCGGCGGTGGGTTTCGCCCTGCAGGCCGCCGCCCTCGGCCTGGGCTCGGTGCTGCTGGTGCAGGCAGTCCTGGTCACCTCTCTGCTGTTCGCGCTGCCGATCAACGCCCGGCTCACCCACCGGCGGGTGACCCGCTGGGAGTGGCTGTGGGCAGCGCTGCTGGCCGGGGCGGTCGCGGTGATCGTCACCGTCGGCAATCCCACCGCCGGTCAGGCCCGGGCCTCGCTCGAGGTGTGGACGTCGGTGGCCGTGGTGCTCGGGCCCGCGCTGGTGCTGTGCGTGATTGGGGCCAGGATCTGGTCCGGGCCTGCGGCCGCCGTGCTGCTTGCGGTGGTGTCCGGAGCGCTGTGGGGGTTGTTCGCCGTGCTGACCAAGGGCGTGGTCGACCGCCTGGACGACGGTCTGCTCGCGGTGTTGCGGATGCCGGAGCTCTACGCCTGGGCGCTGGTGGCGGTGGCCGGGACCGCCTGGCAGCAGGCGTCGTTCCGGGCGGGCGCGTTGACCGCGTCGCTGCCCACCATGACGGTGACCGAACCGGTGGTGGCGTCGGTGCTCGGTGTCGTCGTACTCGGCGAGGCGCTGCGGCCGGGCGAGGCCGGCTGGTTCACGCTGATCGCCGCGGCGGCGGCGATGGTGGTGGCCACGGCGGCGCTGGCACGCGGAGAGGCGGCCGGCGCCGACACACCCGCCGGCCACTAGTTTGGTGGCGTGCTCACCGCCATCGCGATCGTGCCCTCGGCGCCGGTCATGGTGCCCCGGCTGGCGGGCGCCGCGGCCGCCGAGCTGACCGGCCTGCGCGACGCGGTGCTAACCGTCGCCGCGGCGCTGCCCGCCCGCTGGGTGGCCGTCGGCGCAGGCCCGCAGGACACGGTCATCGACGCCTCACAGGCGGGGACGTTCGCCGGATACGGCGCCGACGAGCGCGTGACGCTGTCACGGGGCGATGGCGCGTCGCCCGTCGACCTCCCGCTGTGCGCCCTGATCGCCGGCTGGATCCGCGGACAGGCCCAGCCCACCGCCACCGCACAGGCGCGGGTGTATGCGGCCGGCCTCGACGCCGGCGAGGCGATCGAGCGGGGCCGACGGTTGCGCGCCGAGCTGGACGCCGCCGACGAACAGGTCGGTGTGCTGGTCGTCGCCGACGGCGCGAACACGCTGACCCCGCCCGCCCCCGGCGGATACGACCCCGACTCGGTGGCCGTGCAGCAGGCGCTCGACGACGCACTGGCCGGCGGTGACGTCGCGGCGCTGCACGGGCTGCCGGACGCCGTCGTCGGCCGGGTCGCCTTTCAGGTGCTCGCGGGGGTTGCCGAACCCGCGCCGCGATCGGCCGAGGAGCTCTACCGCGGTGCGCCGTACGGAGTGGGGTACTTCGTCGGCCTGTGGACGCCGTGAGCGCTCGGCCGCTGGCGGTCATCGGGCCCACCGGCACCGGGAAGTCGGCGCTGGCATTGGCCGTCGCGGAGCGGATCGGCGGCGAGATCGTCAACGCCGACGCCATGCAGCTCTACCGCGGGATGGACATCGGCACGGCAAAGACGCCCGTGGCCGAGCGACGCGGGGTGCCGCATCACCAACTCGACGTGCTCGAGGTGACCGAGACAGCGACCGTCGCGCGGTATCAGGCCGCCGCGGCAGCCGACGTCGAGGCGATCGCGGCCCGCGGCGCGGTGCCGGTGATCGTCGGCGGGTCGATGCTCTACGTCCAGTCGCTGCTCGACGAGTGGTCCTTCCCGGCCACCGATCCGGCGGTGCGCGCCCGCTACGAGCAGCGGCTCGCCGACGCCGGGGTAGCCGCGCTGCACCGGGAGTTGGCGGCCGTCGACGCCGATGCCGCCGCGGCCATCCTGCCCACCGACGGGCGGCGCATCGTGCGTGCGCTGGAGGTGGTGGAGCTGACCGGCCGGCCGTTCGCGGCGTCGGCGCCCGCGATCGGCGCGCCGCCGCGCTGGGACACCGCGATCGTCGGGTTGGATTGGCCGACAACGGTTCTCGACGAGCGGCTGGCGCGGCGCACCGACATCATGTTCGCCGACGGCCTGGTCGGGGAGGTCGCCGCGCTGCTGGGTCGCGGACTGCGCGAGGGCGTCACCGCGGCCCGCGCGCTGGGCTACGCGCAGGTGATCGCCGACCTGGACGGCGGCGGCGACGGCGAGGCGGCCCGCGAACCGACCTTCGTCGGCACCCGGCGCTACGTCCGCAGGCAGCGCTCCTGGTTCCGCCGCGATCACCGCATCACGTGGCTGGACGGGGCCGCGACTGACAACGTGGAGCGGGCGCTTGCCGTTCGGCGGGCAGGAACGAAGTGACCGGGGGAATGAGGTCGGCGGGCAGGAACGAAGTGACCGGGGGAATCAGGTCGGCGGGCAGGAACGAAGTGACCGGGGGATCAGGCCGGCGGGCAGGAACGAAGTGACCGGGGGAGTGAGGATGGCGCCACGTATCCTGACCAGGTGAAGTTCGCCAAGGGGCACGGCACGCAGAACGACTTCGTCGTGCTGCCCGACCTCGACGCGCAGGTCGACCTGGCGCCCGCCGCGGTGGCTGCGCTCTGCGACCGCCGCCGCGGCCTCGGCGCCGACGGCGTGCTCCGCGTCACGACGGCAGGCGCTGCGCTGGCGGCAGGCGTGTTCGACCGGATTCCCGACGGGGTGGCCGAGGGCGACTGGTACATGGACTACCGCAACGCCGACGGCTCGATCGCCCAGATGTGCGGCAACGGTGTCCGGGTGTTCGCGCACTACCTGCGCGCCGCCGGACTGGAATCGCGTGACGAGTTCGTCGTCGGCTCGCTGGCCGGTCCACGACCGGTGGTGCTGCACGAGGTCGATCGGCTGTCAGCCGATGTGACGGTGGAGATGGGCAAGGCCAACCAGCTCGGGCCGGGCGCCGCCACCGTGGGCGGCCGGGTGTTCGAGGGCCTGGCGGTGGACGTCGGCAACCCCCACCTGGCCTGCGTCGACGCCGCCCTGACCGCCGGCGACCTCGCTGCACTCGACGTCGCCGCGCCGGTGGGTTTCGACGCCGCGCAGTTCCCGCAGGGCGTCAACGTCGAGGTGCTCACCGCGCCGGTCGACGGCGTGGTGTCGATGCGCGTGCACGAACGCGGGGTGGGGGAGACCCGGTCCTGCGGGACGGGCACCGTCGCGGCCGCCGTGGCCGCACTCGCACACGACGGCGCCCAGACCGGCCGGCTGACGGTCGTCGTCCCCGGTGGCAGCGTCGCCGTCACGGTGACCGAGGCGACCAGCTACCTGCGCGGACCGTCGGTGCTGCTGGCCGACGGGGAGCTCGCCGAGGAATGGTGGCGTTCCCATCTGCGTTAATCGAGGTGCATGACACATGGACTCCGTGCGAACCTTGATTCGCCTATGACGTATCCCGAACATTCCTCCCACGACATCCCGAGCACGGGTGAGCTCGCCCTGTCCGACCGCGCCTCGCTGCGCCGCGTCGCCGGGCTGTCCACCGAACTCACCGACGTCTCCGAGGTCGAGTACCGCCAACTGCGCCTGGAGCGGGTGGTGCTGGTCGGCGTGTGGACCGAGGGTAGTGCCGCCGACGCGGACGCCAGCCTCGCCGAACTCGCCGCGCTGGCCGAGACCGCCGGCTCCGAGGTGCTTGAAGGCATGATCCAGCGCCGTGACAAGCCCGACGCGGGCACCTACATCGGGTCCGGTAAAGCCCAGGAATTACGTGAGATCGTCGTGGCCACCGGTGCGGACACCGTCATCTGCGACGGTGAGCTGACCCCCGGCCAGCTGAACGCGCTGGAGAAGGCGGTCAAGGTCAAGGTGATCGACCGCACCGCGCTGATCCTCGACATCTTCGCCCAGCACGCGACCTCCGCGGAGGGCAAGGCGCAGGTGGCCTTCGCGCAGATGGAGTACATGCTGCCCCGGCTGCGCGGCTGGGGTGAGTCGATGTCCCGTCAGGGTGGCGGCGCGGGCGGCAGCGGCGGCGGCGTCGGCACCCGCGGTCCCGGTGAGACCAAGATCGAGACCGATCGCCGCCGGATCCGTGAGCGGATGTCGAAATTGCGTCGCGAGATCAAGGACATGAAGAAGATCCGCGACACCCAGCGCAGCGTCAGGCGACGCAGTGACGTCGCCGCGCTGGCGATCGTGGGCTACACCAACGCCGGTAAGTCAAGCCTGCTCAACGCGCTCACCGGCGCCGGTGTGCTGGTGGAGAACGCGCTGTTCGCGACCCTCGAACCGACCACGCGCCGAGGCGAATTCGACGACGGACGGCCGTTCGTGCTGACCGACACCGTCGGTTTCGTCCGGCATCTGCCCACCCAGCTGGTGGAGGCTTTCCGCTCCACACTGGAGGAGGTCGTGGACGCCGACCTGCTGGTCCACGTAATCGACGGGTCCGACGTCAACCCGCTGGCACAGGTCAACGCCGTGCGGCAGGTGATCAACGACGTCGCGGCCGACTACGACATGGCGCCGCCGCCCGAACTCGTGGTGGTCAACAAGGTCGACGCCGCGAGCGGGCTGATGCTGGCCCAGCTGCGCAGCGCGCTGCCCGGTGCGGTGTTCGTCTCGGCGCGCACCGGCGAGGGTCTCGACCGGCTGCGCACGCGGATGGCCGAACTGGTGGAGCCCACCGACGTCGTCATTGACGTCACGGTGCCCTACGACCGCGGCGATCTCGTCGCCCGCATCCACGCCGACGGCAGGGTGGACGCCACGGAGCACACCGAGCAGGGCACCCGCATCAAGGCCAGGGTTCCGGTCGCGCTGTCGGCAGGCCTGCGGGACTTCGCGACCTACTAGGCACGTCAGGCCGTTAGCATCGGCGAATGGCGAAGCTCGAGCCGTTCCGCACGCCAGCCTCCCGTGCGCAGTTCATCGCGAAGTACGATGCGATTCTGCGTGATTGGCCCGTTCCGTTCGAAGAGCGAGACGTGTCAACCGGTTTCGGCACCACCCACGTCATCGTCAGCGGCCCCGAAGCAGCCCCGCCGCTGGTCCTGCTGCACGGCGCCGCGGCGACGGCCGTGATGTGGGCACCGGTGATCGAGGCGCTCAGCGCGGATCACCGCTGCCATTGCGTGGACACGATCACCGAAGCGAACAAGAGCGTGGCGTCGCGGCGGGCCCGCGGTGTGCCGGACCTGACGACCTGGCTGACCGAGGTGTTCGCGGGCCTGGGGATCGACAGCGCGATGGTGGCGGGCCTGTCCTACGGCGGCTGGCTGGCTGCGAACCTCGCTGTGCGGGAACCGAAACTGATCGAGCGGATGGTGCTGGTCTGCCCGGCGGCCACGCTCGCGCCACTGCCCGCCGAGTTCTACATGCGGATGTTCACCTCGGGACTGCTGCGGTCACCCGTGCGGGCACGACGATTCGTGAGGTGGATGTCGAGCACACCGGAGGTGATGTCTCACCCGACGGCCGAGCTGATCGTGTCGAACCTGCTGTCCGCTCGCATTCTGCGCCCCGAGGTCACGCTACCCACCGTGCTCACCGACGACGAACTCCGCCGGATCGGTGCGCCCACCACCGTGGTGATCGGAGACCAGGAGGTGATCTACCGGACCGGCCCGCGATCAGCGCTCGACCGTGCCGAGGCATTGATCCCCGACCTGCGGACGGTGTCGATCCCGGGCGCCAATCACATGCTGACCGTGGACGCCCCGTCGAGGCTGGCCGCCGAGTTGCGGACCGCGCTGGCCTAGTTCAACGGCGAGCAGACGTGAATTGTCTGCGACACGCCGCGTCGGGCATCACTTTGCGTCTGCTCGCGGGTGGAGCATCGGTGGCTCGTGGGCCCGCACGGGTGGCGGTGTGCCGCGGTACTTCTCGACCTCGACCAGCACATGCGCCCCGGTGCAGCCCTGCGCCAGTGACGACGTCCCGACGTCTTCGGTGAGCACATTCGGATTGCCGTGCACGCACATTGATTCCGGGTCCGCCGGATCGGCCGGGTCGTACCACGCCCCGGTCGGCAGCTGCACCACCTGGGGGCGCAGCCGGTCGTCGACCACGATGCCGGCCAGGCACGCGCCGCGGTCGTTGAACACCCGTGCGACGTCACCGCCGGCCAGTCCGCGGGCCGCCGCATCGGCGGGGTGCATCCGGATCGCCTCACGCCCGGCCACTTTCGCGGCCTGACTGGTGGCGCCGCCGTCGAGTTGTCCGTGCAGCCGCGCCGCCGGCTGGTTGGCCAGCAGGTGCAGCGGGTAGCGGTGCGCGCGGTCACCGCCCAGCCACTCGGTGGGCTCGTACCACCGGGGATGGCCTGCGCAGTCGGCGTAGCCGAACCGGTCGATGTCGGCGGAGAAGATCTCGATCAGCCCGCTCGGTGTGCCCAGCCGGTGTGCCCGCGGATCGGCACGGAAGTCCGCCAGCAGCGTCAGCCCGTCGTCGGTCGGCAACCGGAGCCGGCCCGCATGCCAGAACTCCTCGAACGGCGGCACGTCGAAATCCAGTGCTGCCGACCACTTCTCGTAGAGATGCGCCAGCCACTGTCGTGCGGTACGGCCCTCGGTGAACTGCTCGCCGAAGCCGAGGCGGTCGGCCAGCGCGGCGAACGTCGTGTAGTCGTCGCGGGACTGTGCGTAGGGTTCGGCGAGCTTCGGCATCGCCATCAGCATCGGGTCGTTGCGGGACCCCGAGTAGTCGTCGCGTTCGAACGCGGTGGTCGACGGGATGACGATGTCGGCGTGTCGGGCCATCGCCGTCCAATAGGGCTCGTGCACCACCACGGTCTCGGGACGGCCGAGCGCACGGCGCAACCGGCCGATGTCCTGGTGGTGGTGGAACGGGTTGCCGCCGGCCCAGTACACCAGCCTGATGTCGGGATAGGTGAGCCGCAGCCCGTTGTAGTCGAATCCCTCTCCCGGATGCAGCAGCATGTCGCTGACGGCGGCGACCGGGATGAACGTGCGCACCGGGTTGAGGCCCTGCGGCAGCTTCGGCAGACCGCAGCGCAGCGGCGGCAGGCCCGGTTCGTTCATCGATCCGTAGCCGTGACCGAAACCGCCTCCGGGCAGGCCGATCTGGCCCAGCATCGCGGCGAGCGTCAATCCCATCCACGGCGCCTGTTCGCCGTGCCGGATCCGCTGCAGTGACCAGCTGACCGTGACCATCGTCCGGGCGGCCGCCATCCGGCGGGCCAGCGCGGTCAGCTCGGCGGCGGGCAGTCCACAGATCGCCGACGCCCACCCCGGGGTCTTGGGCGTCGCATCGTCGACGCCGAGCAGATAGCGCTCGAAACGGTCGTAGCCGGTGCAGTACCGGTGCAGGAAGTCACGGTCGGCCAGATCCTCGGTCGCCAGGACGTAGGCCAGGGCCAGCATGATCGCCACGTCGGTGCCGGGCACCGGCGCATGCCACTCGCACTCGCCTTCGACGTCATCGCGCAACGGCGAGAACGAGACGATCTGCGCGCCGCGTTCCCGCATGCGGCGCAACGCATCTCGTGCCGGGTGAGCGGTGGTGCCGCCGTGGTTGATCGCGGTGTTCTTCAGTGCAATCCCGCCGAAGCACACCATCAGGTCGGTGTGGGCGACCATCACCTCCCAGTCGGTGGACCGCTTGAAGAGGTTGTCATGGGTGCCGACCACCCGCGGCATGATGACCCCGGTGGCGCCGAGGCTGTAGGAGTGCCGCGAGAACGTGTAGCCGCCGAGCAGTTTGAGGAAGCGGTGCACCTGGCTCTGCGCGTGGTGGAACCGGCCCGCGCTGGCCCAGCCGTAGGAGCCGCCGTAGATCGCCTCGTTGCCGTGGGTGTCGACGACCCGGCGCAGTTCGCCGGCCAGCAGCTCCGTCAGCTCCCCCCAGCCGACAGCGACGAACTCGTCGGCGCCGCGCAGCGTCGTCGGTCCTGGGCCGTCGCGCAGCCATCCGCGGCGCACGGCCGGGGTGGCGATCCGCGAACGGTGCCGGATGGAGCCGGGCAGGTTGCCGAGCAGTGGTGAGGGATCCGCATCGCCTGCAAGGGGGGTGACCGCGGCGATGTCGCCGGCGCGGATGTCCGCGGCGAAGCCGCCCCAGTGGGTGAGGCTGGTGGGGCGGGTGCGCACGGTGTCGAGTTTATGACCAGACCGCCGGTGCGCGGGCGACCAACCATCCGGTTGGTATATGTTGGCCGCATCCCCGACACCCAGTACCGGAGGTATCACCTATGGGTTCGTCCAGCTCCACGGCCGTCAAGTACGAACGCACCCTCTTCGAGCCCGAACACGACCTGTTCCGGGAGTCCTACAGGGGGTTCCTGGAACGGCACGTGGCGCCGCACCACGACCAGTGGGAAAAGGACAAGATCGTCGACCGGGGCATCTGGCTGGAGGCGGGCAAGCAGGGCTTCCTGGGCATGGCCGTGCCCGAGGAGTACGGCGGCGGCGGTGATGCGGACTTCCGCTACAACGTCATCATCGACGAGGAGACCGTCGCGGGCCGGTACAGCGGGCTGGGCTTCACCCTGCACAGTGACGTGGTGGCGCCCTACCTGCTCCGGTTGGGCACCGAGGAGCAGAAGCAGCGCTGGCTGCCCGGGTTCTGCAGCGGCGAGCTGATCTCTGCGATTGCGATGACCGAACCGGGCACCGGCAGCGATCTTCAGGGCATCAAGACCCGCGCGGTCAAGGACGGTGACTCCTGGGTGCTCAACGGTTCCAAGACCTTCATCACCAACGGCATCCACGCCGACCTGGTGATCGTGGTCGCCCAGACCGATCCGGACAAGGGCGCCCTGGGTTTCTCCCTGCTGGTGGTCGAGCGCGGCATGGCGGGCTTCGAACGCGGTCGTCACCTGGACAAGATCGGCATGGACGCCCAAGACACCGCGGAACTGTCGTTCACCGACGTTCGGGTGCCTGCCGAGAATCTGCTCGGCGAGGAGGGGCAGGGTTTCGTCTACCTGATGCAGAACCTGCCGCAGGAACGCCTCTCGATCGCCGTGGTCGCCGCAGGCGCGATGGAGGCGGTGCTCGAGCAGACGCTGCAGTACACGAAGGAGCGCAAGGCCTTCGGCAAGCCGGTCGGCAGCTTCCAGAACAGCCGGTTCCTGCTCGCCGAACTGGCCACCGAGGCCACCGCGGTGCGGATCATGGTCGACGAGTTCATCCGGTTGCACCTCGACGAGAAGCTCACCGTCGAACAGGCCGCGATGGCCAAGTGGTACACGACCGAGAAGCAGGTCCATCTGATCGACCGGTGCCTGCAACTCCACGGCGGTTACGGATACATGCGGGAGTACCCGATCGCCCGGGCGTACCTGGATTCGCGCGTGCAGACGATCTACGGCGGTACCACCGAGATCATGAAGGAGATCATCGGCCGCAGCCTGGGGGTGTAGCCACCACCTGCGGTTTTGGTGTCACGAGGGGCGGCGCGCCGCGCGCGGGAGGCCAACCAGCCGCGGGTGGCACGGTTTGCGGGGTATTTTCCCTCAGATCGGTCTGATGCTTTCTCGTCCGACGTCATCTGACGCCTCGTCGGCGAAAGCGCTACGTTCGGGGAAGTTTGCCGGACCACGGGGAGGTTGGATGAGCGGGCGGCGCACATTGCTGAGGGCGGCGATGAGGCGCGCAGCGGTGGGGCTGGCGGTGCTGGCCGTCGCGGTGGCGCCGGCACCACTCGCGTGGGCGACACCGGAGAGCGACGCCGACGGCGCGATCACCGCCGCGTATGACGCCAGTGGCGGACCGGCCGGTCCACTCGGCCCGCGTGACGGCGGCGTCTACCCGGTCGGCGCCGGCTTCGCGCAGAACTTCGCCGCGGGCAAGATGTTCTTCACCCCGCAGACGGGGGCTCATTTCACCCAGGGCGCGATCCTGGAGAAATACGAGTCGCTCGGCGGGCCCGCCGACGGCGACCTGGGGTTCCCGACCATCGACGAACAACCCGGCCGGGTCAGCCCGGAGAGCCGCAACACCACCTTCAGCGCCGCTGACCGACCGGTCATCTTCTGGACGCCGGCCACCGGCGCGCGGGTGGTCCGCGGCGCCGTCAACGCGGCGTGGGACAAGCTCGGCGGCTCCGCGGGGCCGCTCGGGGTGCCCGCCGAGGACGAGGTCTACCGCGGCGACCAGGTGTCGCAGAAGTTCACCGGCGGGGAACTGACGTGGAACCGCAAGACCAAGGCCTACACCACCGTGCCGCCAGACCTCGCCGGGCAGCTGGCCGGTCTCGAGGTGCCGGAGGACGCGACGTCGGCCATCAACGCCGCGCGCCGTGCCGCGGGCGGCCCGCTGGGCCCGCTGGGCGCCAAGGAGGGCGAGCAGTACCCGATCGGCGCCGACGGTGTCGGGCAGAACTTCGCCGGCGGCAAGATCTTCTACACCCCGGCCACGGGTGCCAACGTCGTGTCGGGACAGGTGCTCGACAAGTACGAGAGTGTCGGCGGGCCGGAGGGCGACCTCGGCTTCCCGACGAGCAACGAGGCGGACGGCGGCCTCGGCGTCAACAGCCGGGTCAGCACCTTCGCCGCCGAGGACAAGCCGGTCATCTACTGGACCCCCGACTACGGGCCGGTGATCGTGCGCGGAGCGATGAACGCCGCATGGTCGAAGCTCGGTGGCGCGACCGGCGACCTCGGCGCGCCGATGGCCGACCAGAGCGAGAACGGCGAGGTCGTCACGCAGCGGTTCAGCGGCGGCGCGCTGTCGTGGGATCGCAGCACAGGCAAGTTCAGCACCGAACCGGCGGGGCTGGCCTCCCAGTTGGCCGGTCTCGAGGTGCCGGGACAGCAGCAGCCCGAGACGTCGGCCGACTCGCAGGCCTCCGACACCGACGCCAAGCGGTGGTTCGAGCGGCCATGGGACCAGTGGAATCCGTGGTGGCTGCTGGCGCTGATCCCGATCCTCGTGCTGGTCGGCCTGATCGCCGGCGCGGTGGTGCTCAGCCGCAGGCGCGGGCGGCGCGACGACGGGCGCGGTGACGACGGACCGTTCGGCGCTCCGGGTGACGGTTGGTATGACGACCTCGACCACGACCGCCTGCATGACGAAGGTGCGCACGGCGAGCCACCCGGCGACGAGCCGCACCGCTACAGCGATCCGCGGTACACGGGCCACGACGAAGGTGGCGAGCACGGCGTCGCACCGGAATCGGCAGGACCGGAGAGTCCGTGGGATCCGCGGGTGGCGCAGCCGCCGGGGGCCGAGTCGTCGTTCGTCGACCCGCCGACGGCGGCGCCGGCGGCGGCCGCAATGGCGGCGGGGGCGCCGGTATTCGATGTGCAGGACAACTCCGACGACGTCGACACGACGCCGACGCGGGTGGAGGTGGTGGACGAGACGCCGAGCGGCAGGCACGCGGCGATCGACATCGACGAGCCGACGCCCGGACGCACCGCGATCCATCTGCCGCTCGACGACTCGAACGATCCGCCGGAGGGCTACCCGATCAAGGCCGACACCCGGTCCGGGCTGTACTGGTCGCCGGACAGCCCGGACTACGGCGACACGGTCGCCGAACTCTGGTTCGCCAGCGAAGAATTCGCCCGCACGAACGGGTTCGTCAGAGCGGACTGAGCCGTCAGATCTTGCGGATGACGGTGACCACCTTGCCGAGCACCGCCGCGTCGTTGCCCGGGATCGGGTCGAACGCCGGATTGTGCGGCATCAGCCAGACCTGTCCGCGGGTGCGCTTGAAGGTCTTGACGGTCGCTTCGCCGTCGATCATCGCAGCGACGATGTCGCCGTTGTCGGCGACGTTCTGCTGACGCACGACCACCCAGTCGCCGTCGCAGATCGCCGCGTCCACCATCGATTCGCCGACCACCTTGAGCAGGAACAACGATCCCTCACCGACGAGTTCACGGGGCAGCGGGAAGACATCCTCGACGGCCTCCTCGGCCAGGATGGGACCGCCGGCCGCGATGCGGCCCAGCACCGGGACGTACGTCGGCTCCGGCAGTGTGTCGGAGCCGGCGACATCGGTGGTGACCACCGGGGTGACGTGATCGTCGGAGGCCCGAACGTCGACCGCGCGCGGCCGGTTCGGGTCGCGGCGCAGATAGCCCTTGCGCTCGAGCGTGCGCAGCTGGTGGGCGACCGATGACGTCGACGTCAGGCCGACGGCGTCACCGATCTCGCGGATGCTCGGCGGGTAGCCGCGGCTGGTGACCGAGGCCCGGATCACGTCGAGAATGGTGCTCTGGCGTTCGGTGAGGGCGTTGTCGGAGCTGCGCCGCCCGCCGGTGCTCGCCGGTGCGCTGCCGCCGTCGCCGATGTCCCTGCTGTCGTCGCTCATGGTGCCGAATGTAGTCGCCCGACGGCCGATGATCAAACATGTGTTCGAGGCGTGTCGCGGGATCCTGGCGCCGCCCGAGGCGTCGCCGGCGGTCCCGGGGGACTTGTCGGTGGGCTGCTCTATCGTTTCGCAACAGTTCGATCACATGTTCTATCCATCGAACACCTGAGCGAGTATGTTTCGAACACAGTAGCGAACGACCACCGGCGGAGAGGGCAGGCAGATGACGATCGTGGAACCCCGGCAGAGTGAGATTCGACCGGTCACCCGGCCCGTGCGCCGGCCGGCGCAGGCCCGCAGGCGGCCGCAGTCCACCCGCCCCGGCGGGCGGCCCGTCCAGTACCGCGGGACGGGCGTGCTCGTGTCGCGGGCGTCGCACCGGCGCAGGCCGATCACCCCGTTGGCGACAGTGGGCCTCGCCCTGGTCGCTGCGGCGATCACGGTGTGGCTGGGCGTGGTGGCGCAGCTCGGTGGGGTGGTCGGCACGCCCGCGCAGGTGCCGGCCGAGCTGGCGGTGGTGCAGGTCCAGACCGGTGAGTCGCTGCAGCAGGTCGCGCAGCGGGTCGCGCCCGAGGCGCCGGTCGCGGCGGTCGTCGATCGCATCCGTGAACTCAACGAGCTGGACTCGGCGGCGGTCGACGCGGGCCAGACGCTGATCGCCCCAGTGGGCTGACCGGCATCGTGGGCGATGAATCGCCGTACTGCGCAAGGGGAGTGGCAGTGCCCCGTGGAGGCGCGCCGACCGCGACGCCGCTGAGTCGTCCGGGCGCCGCGCAGGTACGCTCAGAGAGGTTCGACGTGCGTACCTGTCGACGGAGCGAAGGAGCGACGATGCATTGCCCCTTCTGCCGGCATCCCGACTCGCGGGTGGTCGACTCCCGCGAGACCGACGAGGGCCAGGCCATCCGCCGCAGGCGCTCCTGCCCCGAGTGCGGTCGCCGCTTCACCACGGTGGAGACGGCGGTGCTGGCGGTGGTCAAACGCAGCGGGGTCACCGAGCCGTTCAGCCGGGAGAAGGTCATCAAGGGTGTACGGCGTGCCTGCCAGGGGCGTCAGGTCGACGACGATGCACTGAACCTGCTGGCCCAGCAGGTCGAGGACGCAGTGCGGGCGGCGGGCTCTCCGGAGATCCCGAGCAACGAGGTGGGCCTGGCGATCCTCGGCCCGCTGCGTGAACTCGACGAGGTGGCGTACCTGCGGTTCGCCTCGGTGTACCGGTCGTTCTCGTCGGCCGACGACTTCGAGCGCGAGATCGAGGCGCTGCGCGAGCACCGCCGGGTGCGGACGTCGGGCTGACCGGTCAGGGCAGCTGCCGGGCGCCGTCGCTGACCACACGGCCGGCCACGCGCACCCATCCCTCCGGGCTCCACCGGGTGTGGATCATCGAACCCCTGCCCTGCACGATCGTCAGGTCGCGGCTGAGGTAATCGGTGAGTCGCACGGCGGCGGCGCCGGTCGCCTCGTCCTCGGGTACCCCGAGAACGGCCGCGAACATCCGGGCGCGCACTTCGCCGTTGTCGCGGTCGGTCCACGTCCACAGGTAGTGCTGGGTGTCGTCAGGAAAATCCGACGGGTCGGCCTCGGCGAGTTCGTCGAGCGAGGACAGGTCGTGGATCGCGAATTCCGGCGCCCAGTCCGAACGCGCGCTGACGGCGGTCAGGTCACCGTCGTAGGCGACCTGCACGATGCCCGCGGGAACCTGCAGTGTGTGCAACGCCGACCCCTGCTCGCGCAGCCACCACGCCGCGCCGACGGTGGGGTGGCCGGCGAACGGCAGCTCCGTGGCGGGGGTGAAGATGCGCAGGTGCGCAGTGGTCGCGCCGGGCTCGGGGACGTCGACGAAAATCGTTTCGCTGTAACCGAGTTCGGTCGCCATCCGCTGCCGGTCGGCGGGGTCCACGGTGCTCGCGTCCACCACGCCGAGCGGGTTGCCGAACTGGCCGTCGGCGTCGGTGAACACGCGCAACACTGTCACGTCGGTAGCCATGCGCCGATGCTACGTGCTCGGCCGGGCCGGGTGGCCGATTGTCAGGTGGCGCTGCGCTCGTCGGCTCCCATCGCGTCGAGCACCGCCACCTGTGTGCCGACGGATCCGGTCAGGGTGCCCTCGCGCAGCCCGTTGCGCAGCAGTGTGCGCAGCAGCTCCTGGTCGTAGACGGCGGGCTCGGTGGCGTCGATGAACTGCTCGACCACCTCGACGAACCGCTCCGGGTCGTCGTGGAAGGGGAAGTGGCCGGCCTTGTCGAACACCTCGAGGCGCGAACCGGGCATAGCGGTGTGCGCCATCGCGGCGTGGCCGACCGGGATGACCGAGTCGTGGGAGCCCCAAATGAGCTGCACCGGCACGGATTCGGTGAGGTAGCAGCGGTCGAGCATGGTGACCACCTGCCCGCGCCAGTCGACGACGGCGCGCAGCGTCCGGGCGAACGCCGAGGACGCGGTCGGCTCGGGCAGGTCGGCCAGGATCCGCAGCATCTCCGGCAGATCGCGGCCGACGCGGGTGGAACCAAGTGCGCTGCCGGCGATGCGGCCGGCGGCCTGCAGTGCGGGCAGCACCAGCGGCAGCCGCAGCAGCGCGAGCGCCTCGCTGGCCAGCGGCAGCGACGCGAGCCGCAGCGCCACGTTCACGTCACCGGTCACCCCGCCCGCGCCGACGAGGATGAGTCGCTCCACCAGCTGCGGGAACTGGTAGGCGAACTGCATCGCGACGCCACCGCCCAGCGAGTGGCCGACGACGGTCACCCGGTCGACGTCCAGCACGCTCAGCAGGTCGCGCATGCCGTTGGCGTACGCGGCCACCGAATAGTCCGCGCGGGGCTTGTCGGACTTCCCGTGGCCGAGCAGGTCCGGGGCGATGACGGTGAACCGCTGCGCCAGCGCGGTCTGCACCGTGCTCCACGTGGTGGAGTTGTCACCGATGCCGTGGATCAGCAGGATCGCCGGACCGGATCCGGCGATGCGGAACGCCCGCCGGTAGCCGTGGATCGTGCGGTACTCCAGCGACGGCGTCAGCTGCCGCACCGGACGAAGATCGGGCTTGCGTGGTGACATGCGGCCTCCGGTACGGGGCTACCGCCGGTCTTCGCCCTCACCGAAACCGTCGCCGTAGCCGTCTCTGTACTTGTCTTCCTTGAACTTCTCGCCGGACTGCTGGGCGAGGAACCGCTCGAATTCTGCGCCGAGTTCGTCACCGCTGGGCAGTTCTTCGTCGTGCGCCAGCAGTGACCGATTCTCCTGTGCCGTGACGAACGCATCGTACTGTCGCTCCAGCGCCGTCACCACCTGAGCGACCTCGGCGCTCGCTTCGACCTGCTCGTTGATCTTCTCGTACACCTCGGCGCCGGCCTCACCGAGCGCGGCCAGCGGGATCTGCAGCGACGCGCTCCGCGAGACCTCGGCCAGCAGCGCCTCCGCGGCCTGCGGATATGCGGTCTGAGCCAGGTAGTGCGGCACGTGCACGGTGAAGCCCACCGCTTCGTGACCGTGCTGCGCCATCCGGAACTCCAGCAGGTTGGACACGCTGCCCGGCACCTGCACCTCGCCCACCCACGGCGTGTGGTCGGCGATCAGCTCCTTGTCGGTGGCGTGCGCGGTCAGGCTGACCGGCCGGGTGTGCGGCACCGCCATCGGGATGGTGCCCAGCCCGATGACGCGCCGCACGCCGAGGTGTTCGGCCAGCAGCCGCACCGCGGTGATGAACCGCTCCCACCGCAGGTCGGGCTCCATCCCGGCGAGCAGCAGGAACGGTGTGCCCGCCGTGTCGCGCAGCGCGTAGAGGTTGAGCTCGGGCTCCTCGTAGTGCGTGAAGTGGTCGGTCTTGAACGTCATCAGCGGTCGCCGCGAGCGGTAGTCGAGCAGTTCGTCGATGGCGAACGACGCCACCAGCTCGGTGTCGAGCGTGTTCTTCAGGTGCTGGGCGGCCAGCTTGATCGCGTGACCGGCGTCCGAGAATCCCTCCAGCGCGTGGATCAGCACCGGCCCGCGGCCGTCGGCCGACGACAGCTGTGGCGCGGGGAACTCCAGCTCGTACATGCCGGTGGACTCGGGCTGGTAGTACTGCTCGGGGGTGTCGGCACCCCCACTCGTCTCGTCAGCCATCTGAACATCCTCCTCGTGCCGGGATCTCTAGTGTCGCCCATTGCGGCGGGTAGGCCTGGGTGGGCTCGCAGTCGCGCCCACCTGCAGTGCTTGCGGACCCCGCCATTCGTCGGAATCCCGCATACGGTTGGAACACGGCCGCCCCGGGACCGCATTCCGCACGGGATGCCCGCATCCGGCCTCGCCGAACCACCGGCACGCGGCCGATTGCCAGCGTCGTCGGGCACCATCGGGTCATGCGTGGGTCCCCGGTCACGGCCGCCCTGCGGAGAACCGCAGTGCCGGCGGTGTTGCTGGTCGCCGTCATCGCCGGCTGCACGGGGCCGTCGACGGCGGTGCAGCGGCCCGAGGCGCAGGCCGCGCCCGCGGCGGTCGCCCGGCCGGTGTCGGCCGATCCACGGGTCGGCGCCGTCTTCGTCGGCGACGGCCCGGTCCACACCTGCACCGCGTCGGTGCTGGACTCCGCGCGCGGTGACCTCATCCTGACCGCCGCGCACTGCCTGGTCGACGGCATGGACGCCACGTTCGTGCCCGGCTTCGACGCCGCCGCGCAGGGGCAGCAGCCGTGGCACCTCGACGCGGTCTACCTCGATCCGCGCTGGGTGGATGGGCAGGATCCGCGGGCCGACTATGCGATCGCGCGGGTCAGCCGGGACGCCGGCGACACTCCCGCGCAGCAGGCGGGCGGGGGACTGGCGCTGGGCGCCGCCCCGCGACCGGGCACACCGGTGACGGTGACCGGCTATCAGATGGGCATCGGGGGCGGCCCCATCGGCTGCCGGGCGTCGACGGCGGTCGCTGCCGAGGGGTTCCCGGCCGTGCCGTGCGAGGGGCTGGTCGACGGGGTGAGCGGCGCGCCCTGGGTGGCCGGTTCGGTGGTCACCGGACTGGTCGGCGGGCTCGACGGTGGCGGCTGCGACGAGGACCTGTCGTACTCGCCGCCGTTCGACGGGCACATCGAACGGCTGCTGGTCCGCGCGGAGGCCGGCGGCCCCGCCGACACGGCGCCCGCGGCCGACGACGACGGCTGTTGAGCGCTCAGCGCCGGAACTGATTGAGCGCCCGCAGCTTGTTCATCACGTCGAGGGCGGCCACCTTGTAGGCCTCGGAGAAGGTCGGGTAGTTGAAGACGGCGTCCACGAGGTACTCGACGGTGCCGCCGCATCCCATCACGGCCTGTCCGATGTGCACCATCTCAGTGGCACTGGTGCCGAAGATGTGAGCGCCCAGGATCTTCAGGTCGTCGGTCGCCACCAGCAGCTTGAGCATGCCGTAGGAGTCGCCGGCGATCTGGCCGCGGGCCAACTCGCGATACCTGGACACCCCGACCTCGTACGGAATCGCCTTCTTGGTGAGCTCCACCTCGGTGGCGCCCACGTAGGACACCTCCGGGATGGAGTAGATGCCGATCGGCTGCAGGTCGGTCATCCCCTTGGCCGGTTCGCCGAAGGCGTGATACGCGGCCAGCCGGCCCTGGTCCATCGACGTGGCGGCCAGCGCCGGGAAGCCGATCACGTCGCCGACCGCATAGATGTGGTCCACGACGGTCTGGAAATTGCTGTCGACGAAGATGCGGCCCCGGTTGTCGGCCTCGATGCCGGCCATCGCCGTGTCGAGGTGTTCGGTCTGGCCCTGCCTGCCCGCCGAGTACATCACCGTCTCGGCCGGGATCTGCTTGCCGCTGGCCAGGGTGGTCACCGTGCCTGCGGCGCCGACGTCGACCGCGGTCACCTCCTCGCCGAAGCGGAAGGTGACGGCCAGGTCGCGCAGGTGGAACTTCAGCGCCTCGACGATCTCGGGGTCGCAGAAATCCAGCATCGAGTCGCGCTTCTCCACCACGGTGACCTTGGTGCCCAGCGCGGCGAACATCGACGCGTACTCGATGCCGATGACGCCCGCGCCGACCACCACCATCGAGGTGGGCAGCGACTTCAGGTCCAGGATGCCGTCAGAGTCGAGCACCCGGTGTTCGTCGAACTCGACACCGGCGGGCCGGGCCGGCTTGGTGCCGGTCGCGATCACGATGTACTCACCGCTGACCTTCGTGTTCTCGCCGCGCGTGGGCTCCTCGACAAGCAAGGTGTGCGGATCGATGAACCGGCCGTGCCCCTCGATCAGGTCGATCCGGTTGCGCATCAGCTGGCTGCGCACCACGTCCTGCTCCTTGCCGATGACGTGGCTGGTGCGCGCCAGCAGGTCCGCCGGGGTGATCTTCTCCTTCACCCGGTAGCTGGCTCCGTACAGCTCGCGCTGGCTCATCCCGGTGAGATAGACGACGGCCTCGCGCAGTGTCTTCGACGGGATGGTGCCGGTGTTCACGCAGACTCCGCCGAGCATCCGACCGCGTTCGATGACCGCGACCGACTTGCCGAGCTTGGCGGCCGCGATGGCGGCCTTCTGCCCGCCCGGACCAGAACCGATGACGACGAGGTCGTACTCCAGCATCGAACCCATGGCAAAAGGTGTACGCCGGTTGTGACGATCTCGCATGCCGACGACGCCGAAGTCTTCGTGAACAGACACCGGGCCGGGGCTGTCCACAGTCGCCGGTTCATCCCCAGGGCGCCCCGAACGGGGCCGGCGGGGGCCGCTTCCGACAGTGCGGCCGACGAGCGTTGCGGCCATGACCTCATCGCAGCAGTTCGGTTACCGGTTCAACCACCCCGGCAGGCTGATCGCCGCCGTACCCGCCGTCCTGGGCTTCGTGCCCGAGCAGTCGCTGGTGCTCGTCACCGTGGAGCGCGGCGGCCTGGGCGCGGTGCTGCGCGTCGACCTGTCCGACGGGCTCGCCGCCTCGATCGACGACCTGGCGAAGGTCGCGGCCGCGGCGGCGCCGGACGCGGTGATCGCCGTGATCGTCGACGAGTGCGGGTCCGACTGCGAGCCGTGCAACGACGCCCATCGCGAGCTGGTCGCCCGTCTGAGGACCGCGCTGGCCGGGCGCGGCATCGACCTGCTCGACGCCCACGTGGTGGACCGGGTCGCCACGGGCGGGCGCTGGCACTCGGTGGACGGTCGCGCGGGCGGGCCCGTCGACGACCCGTCGGCGTCACCGCTGGCGGCCGCGGCGGTGCTCGACGGCCGACGGCTGTACCGCAGCCGCGCCGAACTCGAGGCGGTGCTCGACGCCGACCCGGCGCGCGGCGAGGCCCTGCTCGACATGATCCGCAGCCGCGAGCAGAGCCGCCGCGTCCCTCGCCCGGATGCGGTGCTGCGCGGCGAGATCGAGGACATGATCGCCGCCGCGCGCCGCCTGGGCGACGGCCAACGGCCGGACGACGCGCAGATGGCGGCGATGGCCTGCGCCCTGACCGACCCGTCGGTACGGGACACGTTGTACGCGTTGGCGATCGGGCAGGACGCGGACCTGGCGGAGACGCTGTGGGTGCTGTTGTCCCGGACGCTGCCGCCGCCGTGGCGGAATGAGGCGCTGGTGCTGCTGGCCTTCTCGGCCTACGCCAGGGGTGACGGTCCGCTGGCCGGTGTGGCCCTCGAGGCCGCGCTGCGCCTCGACCCCCGGCACCGGATGGCCGGCATGCTCGATCAGGCGCTGAGATCGGGGATGCGGCCCGATCAGATCCGTGAACTCGCGCTCACCGGATACCGGATGGCCGATCGGCTCGGGGTGCGGCTGCCGCCGCGCACCGGGTTTCGCCGCCGCAGCGGCTGAGCGTCAGACCTTCTCGACCTTGACGGCGTGCGCCATGTGGTGGGGCAGCTCGACCTGCTCGTGGCCCGGGATCACGATGTTGACGCCGCCGTGGTCGGTGGCCTCGACGGTGACGCGGGCGTTGGGCACCACGCCGGCGTCCTTGAGGCGGGCGATCAGGTCGGCGTCTCCCTGGACGTGCTCGGTGAGCTGGCGCACCACGACCGCGACCGGCATGCCGGACGGCAGTTCGGTCAGCCGGACCAGGCTCACCTGATCGGCGCCGGGGAAGCCGGCCAGCCCGAGTTCGGACAGGCCGGGGATCGGGTTGCCGAACGGCGAGGTGGTCGGATTGTCCAGCACCTGGATGAGCCGGCGTTCGACGTCCTCGCTCATCACGTGCTCCCAGCGACACGCCTCGGCGTGCACTTCCTCCCACGGCAGGCCGATGACGTCGACCAGCAGCCGCTCGGCCAGCCGGTGCTTGCGCATCACGGCGACAGCCAACTGGCGGCCCTTGTCGGTGAGCTCGAGATGGCGGTCACCGGCCACCTGGAGCAGGCCGTCGCGCTCCATCCGCGATACGGTCTGGCTGACCGTCGGTCCGCTCTGATCGAGCCGCTCGGCGATACGGGCGCGCAGGGGCACCACGCCCTCTTCCTCGAGGTCGTAGATCGTCCGCAGATACATCTCGGTGGTGTCGACCAGATCATTCATTTCGCGCAGCCCTCCGTCCTGCGAAAGTCTACCGTTCCCGGGGCCTGCGCAGCGGTGCATCATCGCGCCGACACGCGCCGCAGGGGCAGCGACGCGTCCGCCGGTTGCCGGCGGACCCGTGCCTGCATCTTCGAGATCTCGGCCGGTTACCGGCCGGCGAACTAGCTGGCGTAGGAGCGCAGCCGGTCGGCGCGCTCGCCGTTGCGCAGCTTGGACATGACCTCGCGCTCGATCTGGCGGACCCGCTCACGTGACAGACCGAACAGCTTGCCGATCTGATCGAGGGTGCGGGGCTGGCCGTCGTCGAGCCCGAACCGCAGCCGGATGACCTGTTGCTCACGCTCGTCGAGCGTCGCCAGCACATGCCGGATGTCGGTGTGCAGCAGTTCGGAGATCACCGCGTTCTCCGCCGACATCGCCTCGGCGTCCTCGATGAAGTCACCGAGCGGCGCCTCCTCGTCGCTGCCGACCGGCATGTCCAGGCTCACCGGATCGCGGCTGTGCTCGAGCAGATCGGCGATCTTCTCGGCGGGAATGCCCGATTCCTCGGCCAGTTCCTCGTCGGTGGCCTCACGGCCGAGGTTCTGGTGCATCTCACGCTTGATCCGGGCCAGCTTATTGACCTGCTCGACGAGATGGACGGGCAGCCGGATGGTGCGGCTCTGATCGGCCATGCCGCGGGTGATCGCCTGCCGGATCCACCAGGTGGCGTACGTCGAGAACTTGAAACCCTTGGCGTAGTCGAACTTCTCCATCGCCCGGATCAGGCCGAGGTTGCCCTCCTGGATCAGGTCCAGCAGCGGCATGCCGCGCCCGGTGTAGCGCTTGGCCAGCGACACCACCAGTCGCAGGTTGGCCTCCAGGAGATGCCTGCGGGCCGCCTCGCCGTCGCGGACCACCGCGGCCAGGTCGCGCTTGCGCGCGTCGCCGAGCCGCTTCTTGGTCTCGAGCAGATGCCGGGCGTACAGGCCGGCCTCGATGCGTTTCGCCAACTCCACCTCGTCCGCGGCATTCAGCAGCGCAGTCTTGCCGATGCCGTTGAGGTACACGCGCACCAGGTCGGCGGCTGGGCTCTGAGCGTCCAGATCGCTGTCGATGCGGCTAAAGGTGGCATTTGCCATGACGGCCTCCTGCTCGGCTAGAACTGTCATGAGCTTTAACGCCCAAGTGCCGCTAGTAGTTCCCGCCCCTCTCCCGCTTCACACCTTTTGATCAGGGCTTTTTCGGTGAAGACCTGAGAATGTCCTGAGGATTGGAAGCGTCGGGAGCTCAGCGCGGGACGTCGTATCCGGACTCCGCGGAATCCGGTTGCGGCGCCGAGGGCGGCCGGTATTCCAGCGCCGGCCGCTCGGCGGTGGGGAACAGCGGGATGCGCCGCCCGTGCGCGTAGCGGCGGGGTTCCTCGGCGCGGCGCGGCGGGCGATCGTTGGCGATGAGGACGGCCATCCACGGTAGCGGCACGGACACCAGGATGATGGCCAGCGACACCAGGCCGTTCTCCCAGATGTCGTAGGCGACCGCCGCGAGGATCAGCGCCGGGATCCGGAACGCCATCAGCGAGAGGTACTTGCGCACGCGGGCGCGGTGTTGGTCTTCGTAGGCCGGTGCGGCGCGGGTGATCAGCACGGGCCGACCCTCGTCGTCGAAACCCAGCTCCTGGCCGTGTTTCATACTTCCACTCTGGCACAGCCGGGTCCCGCTGCGCTCGTGGGATTTCTTACCGATCCATTGCCAGGCACAATGGTCACATGCAGACCGACACCATCGAGCGCACCGAGACCGACGAACAGGTCGACGACGGCACCGACAGTGACCGGCCGAAGTTCTTCCACTACGTGAAGAAGGACAAGATCGCCGAGAGCGCCGTCATGGGCACCCATGTCGTCGCCCTGTGCGGCGAGGTGTTCCCGGTCACCCGCAGTGCCAAGCCCGGCTCCCCGGTCTGCCCGGACTGCAAGCGAATCTTCGAGCAGCTCAAGACCTAATCGGCGGGCCGCGGTGCGGCCACGCTCGGATCGGCGGTCGGCGGCGTGCCCGCGGGCTTCGCGACGGCGGCGGACGCCGTGGAGTTGATCGACTCGGCCTTGTCTCCCAACCAACCGCGCAGCCGGTGGGCGTGGGTCACCGGCGCCGGCCACTCCTCCTGGATGGCGGCGTTGAGTTCCGCGCCGATCATGATCGCGAATCCGAGGAAGAACGCGAACAGCAGGAACGCGATCGGGGTGGCGAGCGCACCGTAGGTGTAACCGGTGCTGGTGATGTACGTCAGATACACCCGCAGGCCCAGTGTCGCGATCAGGAACACCACCGTGGCCAGCGCCGCCCCGAGCAGGAGCCGGTGCGACGGCAGCGGTTTCGGCAGCGACACCCGGTAGAGCAGGTTCACCGCGATCATCAGGCTCAGGAACAGCAGCGGCCAATACCCGTACCGCAGTACGTGGTCCCAGCTGTCGGGGATGTACTGCGCGATCTTCTGCGGGCCGAGCGCCAGCAGCGGCGCGGTCGCGATCGCCAGCACCAGCGCCACCACGTAGAGGCCCAGCGCGTAGAACCGTTGGCGCACCGGGTGTCGCAGCGGCGTCTGATCGTGTGCCTCCACGATCGAGTCGACGAACGCCGACACCGCCGACGAGCCGGCCCACAGCGAGATGACGAAGCCGACCGACACCACCTCGCCCCGTGCGCCCGCGACGATGTCGCGCACCGTCGGCTCGATGATCTCGTTGACGACGTTGGGCGAGAAGAAGCTGTTCGCGGTCCCGATGATCTGGTCCTGGATTGCGGGCAGCGTCTCCGCGCCGAACAGCGGGGCGATGTAGGCCAGGCTGCCGAGCATCCCGAGCAGCAGCGGCGGCAGGGACAGCGCGCACCAGAACGCCGCCTGGGCCGACTCCGAGAAGATCGAGTCGTCCCAACTCTTCGACAGAGTGCGTCGTGTGGTTCGCCAGATGTGATGACGCGACGGGGGGATCGGAGCCGGCTGGTCAGTCATGACCAGACCAGCATTACCGAAGAAATGCGCTACTGCCCATAAGCGGTGCTCGTCGGAGTGGCCCTACGAGTCCGACGGGCTCACTTCGATGATCGCGGCGAGCTCTACCAACTTGGCCTCGTGCTCGTTGGCGTGGTGCTGACAGAACAGCAGCTCGGAACCCGAAGGCAGCTTCGCGCGCACCCGGGCGGCGGCACCGCAGCGATCGCAGCGATCAGCCCGGGTGAGTTCGGGACTGGTCAGAGTTGCGGTCATGGCTCCTCCGTTTCTAGCCGGCGCGGTGCGGGATCATGCCCTACCGCGTATCTCTACTGTGTCAGACGTATTCGGTTCCGGCCTTGTTCCCCGGGGGTTCACCGGTGTGTCGTGTCTCACGTCACCCCGTGTTGCCAGGAGGGCAGGCTAGACGTATGTACCCAGATTCACCGCGGAAACCACCCGCGCGAACGCCTTTGCTGGTGCACCTCTGCCCGGCCGCGGACTGGCAGGTGGCGCTGGGTCACGGAGAACATCGCCCGCCGTCGCTCGACGCGGTGGGCTTCGTGCACCTGTCCGCACCGGGCCAGGTGCACCTGCCGGCCAACCGGCTCTACGCCGGGCGCACCGATCTGGTGCTGCTGCACATCGACCCCGCGCTGCTGTCGGCGGAGGTGCGATGGGAGCCGGGCGTGCCCACCGACCCCGGCGGCATGCTCTTCCCGCACCTGTACGGACCGCTGCCGGTCGCGGCGGTGCTGCGGGTCACGCCCTACCCGCCGGGCGACGACGGGGTGTTCCCGGCTGTCGTGGAGCCGATGTAGGCGTCGGCCTCCACCTCGACGAGGAGTTCGGGCGCGATGAGCGCCGACACCTCGACCATCGTGGTGACCGGGCGGATGTCGCCGAAGAATTCGGCGTGCACGGCGCCGACCTCGCGCCAGCACGCGATGTCGGTGACGTACATCCGGGTGCGCACCACGTCGGACAGCGTCGCGTCCACCTCGGCCAGCGCCGCGGCGATCCGCCGCAGCGCGTCCCTGGTCTGTGCCGCGGCGCCGGAACCCGCGCCGGTGGTGCCCGCCACCGCGACCATCGGGCCGACACGCACGGCCCGCGAGTAGCCGACCGCGGCCTCGTACTCCGAACCCGATCCGACCGCGATGCGGTCGGGCGTCACACAGGTACCGCTTCGATGATCGACAGCGGGGTGACGGTGTCGACCACCCGGTGCAGGCGGAAGCCGGACCGGGCGAGGAGGTTCGCGTATTCCGCTCTGGTGCGCTCCTTGCCGCCGGCGGTGACGAGCATCTCGAGGTCGAGCATCAGGCCGATGAACGACGACGGCCGTTCCGGCAGCACCATCTCCAGCAGGAGCAGCTTGCCGCCGTCGGCGATCGACGTGCGGATGGTGCGCAGGATGCGCACCGCGTCGTCGTCGTACCAGTCGTGGATGATGTTCTTCATCACGTAGACGTCGCCACCGTCGGGCACCGACTCCATGAACGAACCGCCCGCCGTCGTGGTGCGCTCGGCGACGCCGGCCGCCGCGAGTGTCGGGCCTGCGTTCTCCACCACCGACGGCTGGTCGAAGAGCACGCCCCTGGCGTCGGGCGCACTGCGCAGGATGGTCGACAGCAGTGCGCCGTGCCCGCCGCCCACGTCGACCACCAGCTTCGAGCCGGTGAAGTCGTAGCAACTCAGCGCGGCCTCGTCGGTCAGCCCGCTGGTGGCCGTCATCGCCCGGTTGAACACCTCGGCGAACTCCGGGTTCACGGCGAGGAAGTCCCACACGGGCATGCCGCGCAGCATCTCGGTGGCGGTCTGCCCGGTACGCACGGAGTGCTCCAGGTTGCCCCAGTCCTCCCAGCGCATCGGGTGCCCTATGAACAGCACCATGTCGCGCAGCGAGCCGTCGGAGTCGGAGCGCAGCGCGTCGCCGACGCGGGTCAGTGCGAACCGGCCGTCGCGGCGCTGCGTGAGCACACCCTTGCCGGCGAGCGCCCGCATCAGCCGGTAGACGGACTCCGGGTGGGCGCCGATCCGTTTGGCGATGTCGTTCGCGTGGGCGGGTCCACTCGCCAGCTGATCGGGGATGCCGAGTTTCGCCGCCGTGTAGAGCGCCGCCGTCGTCCACGCGCCGGTGGCCAGTTCGAGCATCGCGATGTTGCCCGGCACGGTGGACCGGTGCAGCCGCTGCAGGCCGGCGCGTACCTTGTCGACCGCGGCGATCAGCCGTGCCGGTGGGGCTTTGAAAGACTTCTCGGGCACGTGGCCGGACTTTACCGGCGAGGCCGCAAGTCGAGTAGTCGACTACTCAAACCACATCGTTGACGCGGTCATACGCTGCGCCCGTGGAGCTCACGACGGATACCGGCAGATGCACGGTGTTGCGGGAGAAGTTGCGCGCACCCGAGCCGGCCGGCCTGGTCCGCGACCGGCTGACGGCACCGGCCGCGACCACGATGGTGGTGGCACCGGCCGGGTGTGGGAAGACCACCTTGCTGTCGCATCTGGCCGCCGCGGCGCAGGTGCCCGTGGGGTGGTACGGCGTCACCGAGGACGACACCTGCGAGAACCGGTTCATCGCACATCTGGCCGGTGCGCTCGGCGGGCTGGCGGACATCGCCGACGTGGCCTCGACGGCCGGACTGCTCGCGGCTCTCGACCGGTGGACGGGTCCGGGTGCGGTGCTGTTCCTCGACGACGTGCACGCCATCGCCGGCTCGGCGGCCGAGCGGGCACTGGAGCAGTTCCTGGCGCTGCGGCCCCGCCGTCTGCGAGTCGTCTGCGCGTCGCGGCGCACCCCGGACGTCAACGTCCCGCGGTTGCGGGTGTCCGGGTCGCTCGGCGAGATCGGCGGTGACGACCTGCGGTTCCGCACATCGGAGATCGAGGAGTTGTTCGCCGCGGTGTACGGCTGCCCCCTGCGGCCGGACGCCGCCACCGCCCTGGCCCGCAGCACCGGCGGATGGGCCGCCGCGCTGTGGCTGTTCCAACTGGCCACCGCGCAGCGCAGCGCCGCCGATCGGCACCGGGCCGTCGCGCACCTCGGCGGGCGGTGCCGTCACGTCCGGTCCTACCTGACGCGCAACGTCCTCCATCAGCTGTCCGCCGACCGCCGCGAATTCCTGCTCCGCACTGCGCCGTTGGAGCGGATGTCCGGCGAGGTCTGCGACGCCCTGCTCGGCGCCACCGGCAGCCACCGCATCCTGTCCGAACTCGAAGCGGCGCAACTGTTCACGTCGACCGACGACGGCGGCAGGCACTTCCGCTATCACGAGGTGCTGCGCACCCATCTCGAACTGGCCCTCGTCGAGGAGTACGGCGTGGCCGAGGCGCAGCAGTGGTACCGCCGCTGCGCGCAGGTGTCACGGCTGGCGAAGACCGTCGCATCCAACGAATTGAGCACGGCGGCAACGTCGGTCGATGTGCTTGTGCCGGAGTGGGGGCGTGGCCGGGCACCAGCCGGGACCGCGAGTGTGCCGGCCATGATCGTTCGATGCTTCGGCGAGTTCGGAATCGAGGCGGGCGGGCGGGCCGTCGCGCTGGACGCCCTGCGGCCGCAGGCGCGTCGCGTGCTGCAGATCCTGGCCCTGGCGCCGGGCCGCGACCACCACTGCGAGTACCTCGAGGACCTGCTGTGGCCCGGGGTGCAGCATTCCGTGGCGGCGCACCGGTTGCAGGTGGCGGTGTCGAGTGCGCGCCGCCTGCTCGTCGAACACGGCGTGAGTGTCGACCGGCGCGGTGAGTCTTACCGGCTGTGTCTGCCCGAGTCCGCAGCGGTCGACGTCGTGGCGTTCGCCGACGCCGTGGCGAGGGCGGGCAGGCTGGCGGCGCGCGGTGACGTCGCCGGCCGGCTGGCGGCGCGCCGGGCGGCCCTCGACCTGTACACCGGCGACCTGCTACCGGAGTTGACCGGCATGGCGCACGTCGAAGGGGAGCGGGACCGGTTGCGGCACAAGGCCGCCGCGGTGGCCGCAGCGCTGGCCGCCGACCACCTGGCGCTCGGCGAGCATGACCGGGCGCTCGCCGCGGCCGAGCGTTCGGTGCAGCTCGAACCCGAGCAGGACACCGGCTGGCTGGTGCTGGCCGACCTGCATGCCGAACTCGGCGACGCGGGGTCAGCCGAGTATGTGCGCCGCGAACACGCGCGGATCCGCGCGGAACTCGGGGTGCCGACGCTCGTGCGCCGGGGCCGGTCGGCCGGGGCCGATCAGATCAGGCCCTCGCGCACCGCGTAGGCGACGGCGTGTGACCGGTTGCGCAGCTGCAGCCGGGTGGTGATGCCGTGCAGCACGTTCTTCACGGTGCGCTGGCTGTAGCACAGCGTGCGGGCGATCTCGTCGGTGTCGAGGCCGTCGGCGATCAGGCGCAGCACGTCGGCCTCGCGCTGGGAGAGCTTGTCGAACCGCCGCATGACCGGCTGCGGCGTCATCCCGCCCAGCCGGCCGGGCACGTCGCGGGGGACGACGCCGCGGCCGGCGGCGACCTCGGCCACCGTGCGCACGAGGACATCGGATGTCGCCTCTGCACGCCGCAGCACGCCGCTCACACCGGCCTGGGCCGCCGTCGTCACGGCCTGTTCGTCGACGGCGCCCAACAGCAGAAGGGTGTGTCGCACACCGGCTTTGCGCAGTGAGTGAAGAATCCGGACGGTCGCGCCGTCCAGCACATCGGCGACGGCGATCGCGACCTCGGCGCCGTGCAGGCGCGCGGAGTCGACGACCGCGATCTCGGCCCTCGGGCGGAGTTGACTGACTACGCCGGCCTCGAGGATCGGATCATCGGCGTACACGTAGGTGGTCACTGGTCGCGACATTGCGGACTTCCTCCCGGTCGTTCGTATGGGAGGAAGTATCCGCACGGGCCTCAACAACGGCTCAACGCCGGAACCGTGCCGCTCAACGAGCGGTCAATGACCCGTGATCAGTCGAGGTAGTCGCGCAACACCTGAGAGCGACTGGGGTGACGCAACTTCGACATCGTCTTGCTCTCGATCTGGCGGATGCGCTCGCGCGTCACGCCGTAGACCTGGCCGATCTCGTCGAGGGTGCGGGGCTGACCGTCGGTGAGTCCGAAGCGCAGCCGGACGACGCCCGCCTCGCGCTCGGAGAGCGTCTCGAGCACCGACTGCAGCTGATCCTGCAGCAGGGTGAAGCTCACCGCGTCGACGGCCACGACGGCCTCGGAGTCCTCGATGAAGTCGCCGAGCTGCGAGTCGCCCTCGTCGCCGATGGTCTGGTCCAGCGAGATCGGCTCACGCGCGTACTGCTGGATCTCCAGCACCTTCTCCGGCGTGATGTCCATCTCCTTGGCCAGCTCCTCGGGCGTGGGCTCGCGGCCCAGGTCCTGAAGCAGCTCGCGCTGGATGCGGCCGAGTTTGTTGATGACCTCGACCATGTGCACCGGGATGCGGATGGTGCGCGCCTGGTCGGCCATCGCCCTGGTGATGGCCTGGCGGATCCACCACGTCGCGTAGGTCGAGAACTTGTAACCCTTGGTGTAGTCGAACTTCTCCACCGCGCGGATGAGGCCGAGGTTGCCCTCCTGGATGAGGTCCAGGAACGCCATCCCGCGGCCGGTGTAGCGCTTGGCCAGCGAGACCACCAGGCGCAGGTTCGCCTCGAGCAGGTGGTTCTTGGCGCGGTCGCCGTCGCGGCAGATCCACTGCATGTCGCGGCGCTGCTGCACGGGCAGCTTCTCGCCCTTGTCGGCGAGCTCGGTCAGCTTCTGCGTGGCGAACAGGCCGGCCTCGATGCGCTTGGCGAGTTCGACCTCCTCCTCCGCGTTGAGCAGCGCGACCTTGCCGATCTGCTTGAGGTAGGCACGCACGGAGTCGGCCGAGGCGGTGAGTTCGGCGTCCTTGCGGGCCTGCCGCAGCGCCTCGGATTCCTCTTCGTCCCAGACGAAGTCGCCGGAGGCCTTGTCCTTCTCGGACGGCTCGGCGATCTCTTCCTCTTCGACGGGCGCGGCCGTCTCGACCTTGGGGGCCACCGCGGGGGCCTTCGCCGCGTCGGCTCCCGCGACGGGTTCGTCGTCGTCGGTGTCCAGGTCGTCGAGGTCGATCTCGGGCTCGTCGATGGTCTCGAGGTCCTCGCCGGGCTCCTCGACGTCGTCGGTGGTCTCCAGGTCGGTGTCCTCGACGAGGCTTTCCTCGCCGGCACCGGCCTCGGGGGCGGTCGACTTCTTCGCGCGCGTCTTGGCCGGTCCCTTGGCGGGAGCCTTGGCCGGCTTGGCGCCGGCCCGTGCCTTGGGTGCCGCGCCGTTCTCGGCCTTGGCCGCGCGGGCGGGGGCCTTGGCGGCGGCCCGCTTGGCGGGCGCCGCTCCGTTGGCGGTCTTCGCCGGGGCTCTCTTGGCGGGAGTCTTGGTGGCGGTGCGCTTCACCGGCTCGTCGGTTGCCGGGCTTGCCTTGGTCGCTGCCACGTACACCCTTTCGGTCGTGCGTACTCCGGTCTGCGCAGGCGTGCGCCACCGAAAGCGTCTGCTATGTCGAATGCGGCGTTGTATCTGCTACTGGGGATTACCCGCCGCTATTCGGTAGGCGGCCGCCTCGACCATTGTAACGACAGTGTGTGGTAACGCCGCCTCGAGCGGCAAATCCGGCAGGCCCGCGCGTGTCCGGCGAAAAGTTACTTGGCAGTAGTGGTGACGTCGACCGCCGCCGCCATCGCGGCGCCGACGATCCCCGCGGTGTTCTGCAGTGTGGCCGCCACCACAGGGGTGCGGTTCTTCAGCAGCGGGATCCACTTGTCAGCTTTGCGGCTGATGCCGCCGCCGGCGATGAACAGGTCGGGCCAGATCGCGTTCTCGATCGCGATCAGCACCCGGGTGACCTCCTGGGACCACCGCTCGTAGCTCCAGTCCTTGCGTTCCTTGACCGAGGACGCGGCCCGGTGCTCGGCCTCCTTGCCGCCCACCTCGAGGTGGCCGAACTCGGTGTTCGGCAGCAGGGCGCCGTTGTGGATCACCGCGGACCCGATGCCGGTGCCGAAGGTCAGCAGGACGATGACCCCCGTGTTGTCGCGGCCCGCGCCGAACCGCTCCTCGGCCAGCCCGGCCGCGTCGGCGTCGTTGAGCACCGTGATCGACTGACCGCCGAGTTCGGCCGCGATGGCCTCGCGGGCGTTCGTGCCGATCCAGGCCTTGTCCACGTTGGCCGCGGTCCGCACGATGCCGTCGGTCACCACGCCCGGGTAGGTGACGCCCAGGTTCTCGGTCCAGCCGAACTCGCGGACGACGGCGGCGATGGTCTTGGCCACCGCGTCGGGGGTGGCGGGTTGCGGGGTGGCCAGCTTGAAGCGTTCGCCGATCAGCGCTCCGGTGTCGAGGTCGACCACGCCGCCCTTGACCCCGCTGCCGCCCACGTCGATCCCGAATCCCCGGCGCTGCGCATCGCCACCGCCGTCCGGGTCGGCGACGGGGGACTCAGTGGCGGTCATGGGCGCTCCTTCAGCACACGGCCGGCGGGAACCCGGCAAGCGTCTCGCGTCCCACACACTAACGGCTCGACCATGCTCCCGCGTGACTGTCGGGCAACCGGTCAGCGACATTCCACGCCGAAAGTGGTGCGATGGCGCTGTGACCGAAATCGACAGTGACCCCGGGACGCTGCGCGCGGTGGCCGACCAGTTGGCCGACGAGGCCGCGGCATTCGTCCGGCGGCGCCGGGCCGAGGTGTTCGGGGCGGCCGCAAGCCCGTCGGACGGCGGTGCGGTGCGTTCGAAGAGCAGCCGCACGGACCCGGTGACGATCGTCGACACCGAGACCGAGCGGCTGCTGCGCGAGCGGCTGGCCGTGCTGCGGCCCGGTGAACACGTGCTGGGCGAGGAGGAGGGCGGCGCCGCCGGGGTCCGTGCCGGACGCATCACCTGGGTGCTCGACCCCATCGACGGCACGGTGAACTTCGTCTACGGCATCCCGGCGTACGCGGTGTCGGTCGCCGCCCAGCTCGACGGCGAGTCGGTGGCGGGCGCCGTCGCCGACGTGGCGGCCGGTGCGGTGTACTCCGCGGCGCGTGGCCACGGGGCGCAGGTCCGCGACGGCGCAGGGACCCGTCCCCTTCGGTGCAGTGACGCCGACGAGCTGGCCATGGCGCTGCTGGGCACCGGCTTCGGCTATGCCCCGCAGCGGCGGCGGGAGCAGGCCGAGATCCTGACCCGCGTGCTGCCGCTGGTGCGTGACATGCGGCGGATCGGTTCGTGCGCGCTGGACCTGTGCATGGTCGCCGACGGCCGGCTCGACGCCTACTACGAGGACGGGGTCAACGTGTGGGACTGGGCGGCGGGCGCGCTGATCGCCGCCGAGGCAGGCGCCCGGCTGGCGCTGCCACCGCCCGACGGCGGGGTGGGCGGGGCCGGCCTGGTCGTCGCCGCCGCGCCCGGGGTGGCCGACGAGCTGGTGGATGTGCTGGGCCGGGCGGGGCTGGGCTGAGGCCGCCGGTCAGCAGCCGGTGCTGTGGATCTTCTCGACCAGCGTCGGATCGGCGGCCGCGGTCGCGTCAGGGCGCAGACTGGCCAGCACCGCCTCGATGTTGTCGCTGGCATTCAGCTCGCTGAACTCGGTGCCGATCGCCAGATCCACCACCGCGTCCGGGCGCTCGTCCTCGAACAGCTCGGCACAGGGCGCCACCAGCCACACCGCCGCCGCGGCGGCCCGGCCGGAGGGCCCGAACCGGATCTGGCCGTGGCAGTTCAGCCGGGTGCTCGCGTAGACGGCGTCGTTGGCGGCCTCGGGCTGGGCGAAGCCGAGGTCGCGCAGCTCGCCGGCCACCTCGGCGGCCTGCCCGCCCTGGCCGCTGGCGTTGAGGACGCGGATCCGGGTGTCGGCCAGCTTGGCCGGCGCCACGTCGGTCATGTCGGCGGTCGACACCTGGGTGCCCAGGGGTGGCGGCGTGGGTTCACCGGGCGCCGGGGCGGGTGGCCGGTTGCACACCGCCGCCTGGGCGACGTCGGTGGACTGGTTCAGCGCGATCGACCACACCACCATCGTCACCACTGCCAGCGCTGCCAGCGTGATCATCGCGGGCAGGAAATTGCGGCGCCGGAACGGCCGACCGTGCTTGTCGAAGGCCGTGCCCTCGGTGATGTGGGAAACCACGTCTAGCACTCTAAGGCCTGGTGGGGCGAAGGTTGCTTGCGGCGCCGAGGCTCCCGACGGAGCATTGTGATGTAAATCACACTGGAACCTGTGGCAGTGCGGGCACGAATCGTTTGGGGAATGCGTTCGACGCTGGTACAAAGCACTGCTGCAAGGATTGATGGAGGGGACGAGGACGATGGCTACCGACTATGACGCTCCACGCCGCACGGAGACGGACGACGTCTCCGAAGATTCGCTCGAGGAGCTGAAGGCGCGGCGCAACGAAGCCCAGTCGGCCGTCGTCGACGTCGACGAGTCCGAATCGGCCGAGTCGTTCGAATTGCCCGGCGCCGACCTGTCCGGTGAGGAACTCTCGGTTCGGGTCATCCCGAAGCAGGCCGACGAGTTCACCTGTTCGAGTTGTTTCCTCGTGCATCACCGCAGCCGGCTGGCCAGCGAGAAGAACGGCATGATGATCTGCAGCGACTGCGCTGCCTGACGTCGTCTCAGTCCTGTCGCAGCGCGGCGAGCACCCGATCCGGGTGGCGCGTGCTGATCAACCAGTACGGCGTCGGGTCGTCCGGGTCGTCGAGCACCAGCAGAACCATCGGGCCGATCCACGCCCGGTGGACGACGTAGGCCGCCGGGTCGAGCTGGCGGCCGAGCGCCGCCGACTTCGCCGACCGCGGCACCTCCGCGGACCGGGCGACGACGCCGACCGGCAGGTGCGCCTCGTTGACCCACAGTTCGGGACCGGCTTCGGACGTCGCACCCGGTCCGGGCGACACCACCCGCAGCTCCGACCTGCTGAACCACACCAGCACCGCGGCGGCGACCGGCAGCAGCACCGCGAAGGGCAGCCAGACGGGCAGACTTCGGACGCCCAGGGTCACCTCGTACGCGATCAGCGCACCGAGCCCGAGCCCGGGCAGCCACCACCACCACGGCACCCACAACCGCTCGCGGTAGCGCACCGTTTGTGTGGTCGCGCGCGTGTCTGACACGCGGGCCAGAGTAATCTGTGACGTCGTGTCCACCTCTCTGGCGGTTGTGCGCCTGGACCCCGACCTGCCGATGCCGAGCCGAGCCCATGACGGCGACGCCGGCGTCGACCTGTTCAGCGCCCAGGACGTCGAACTGGCCCCCGGCCAGCGCGCACTCGTACCCACCGGCGTCGCCGTCGCCATCCCGCACGGGATGGTCGGGCTGGTGCATCCGCGCTCGGGTCTTGCTGCGCGCGTGGGACTTTCGATCGTCAACAGTCCCGGCACGGTCGATGCCGGGTACCGCGGCGAGATCAAGGTGGCACTGATCAACACCGACCTGCAGACCCCCATCGTCGTGCGCCGCGGCGACCGGATCGCCCAACTGCTGGTGCAGAGGGTGGAGTTACCCGATCTGGTCGAGGTGGCGTCGTTCGACGAGGCCGGTCTGGCAGGCACCACCCGTGGCGAAGGCGGCCACGGTTCCTCCGGCGGACATGCGAGTTTGTGATGGCATTCGGTAAACGTAAGAACACGGGCGACACCGGGCAGGAGACCTCGGAGGCCGCGGCGGCCGCCGAGGCCGCCGAGGCAGACCTCGAGGGCCCCTTCGACATCGACGACTTCGACGATCCGGCCGTCGCGGCACAGGGCAGGCTCGACCTCGGGTCGGTGCTGATCCCGATGCCCGCCGCCGGCCAGGTGCAGGTGGAGCTCAACGAGGGCGGCGTGCCGAGCGCGGTGTGGGTGGTCACGCCGAACGGCCGGTTCACCGTCGCCGCCTACGCCGCGCCGAAGTCCACGGGACTGTGGCGTGAGGTCGCCGGCGAGCTGGCCGATTCGCTGCGCAAGGACTCCGCCGACGTGCGCATCCAGGACGGTCCGTGGGGCCGCGAGGTGATCGGCACGGCCGGTGGCGGGGTCGTCCGGTTCATCGGGGTCGACGGCTACCGCTGGATGATCCGCTGCGTCGTGAACGGGGTCGCCGAGTCGGTGGACGCGCTCGCCGAGGAGGCGCGCACCGCTCTGCGCGACACCGTGGTCCGTCGCGGCGACACACCGCTGCCGGTGCGCACCCCGCTGCCGATCCAGCTGCCCGAGCCGATGGCCGAACAGCTGCGCGCGGCGGCCGCCGCCCAGGCGGGCGGACAGCAGCCGC
>NZ_JACKSJ010000231.1 GCF_025821665.1 [Mycobacterium] manitobense | reverse complement strand
GACGCCGTCGCCGCACCCTTCGTCATCCATGTCGTGAACGGACCCGACGAGCACCCGGACACCGAAGCCCAACCGGCCGAGCCCGCCGAGTCCGCTGATGCCGCCGCCGAGTCGGCTGAGGCCGAGGCCGATGAGCCCGATGGGGCCACTGCCGACGCCTCGGCTGATTCGATGGCCACGCTCGCCCACAACGACGGCATCCTGCCGCCCGAACAGATCGCCGACCTGGCCGAGCACGCCACGATCCGGCCGCTGATCCATCCCGGTGACGCCGCTCCCGAACCGCGCTACACCCCCTCGCGCAAGCTGGCGGAGTTCGTGCGGTGCCGCGACCTGGGCTGCCGATTCCCGGGCTGCGACATGCCGGCCTGGAAGGCCGACATCGACCACACCATCCCCTACCGCCAAGGCGGGCCGACCCAGGCGTCGAACCTGAAATGCCTGTGCCGCCTGCATCATTTGGTCAAGACGTTCTGGGGCTGGCGCGACCAACAACACCGCGACGGCACCGTCATCTGGACCAGCCCGGCGGGCCAGACCTACACCACCAGACCGGGATCGGCGCTGCTGTTCCCCAGCCTGTGCGCACCGACGGCCGCCGCAGTTGTCACACCGCGACGCGACGACCCATGCGGTGAGCGCACCGCGATGATGCCCCAACGGCAACGCACCCGAGCCCAGAACAAAGCCGCCCGCATTGCCGCCGAACGCCAACAGAACCGCGAACACCNGATGCCCCAACGGCAACGCACCCGAGCCCAGAACAAAGCCGCCCGCATTGCCGCCGAACGCCAACAGAACCGCGAACACCGCGAAGCCCGCCGCCGCGCCCGCCGCCAAGCACTCGACCAACTCATCGGCCCCGCACCACCACCGCAACCCGGCGACGAACCACCACCCTTCTGATGTGGGGTGATGGTTCGTCGCGAGGCGGCCTCCCCGCCGTTCTAGGCGAGTTGGGTGACCCGCACGCTGTTTCCGGACGGGTCACGGAAACCCGAGTCGATGCCGTAGGGCATCGGGTGGGGCTCCTCGGTGAACTCGACGCCGCGCGCGCTCAGCCGCTCGAATGATCCCCGGCAGTCGTCGGTGGTGAGGAACACCGTTCCCGCGAACCCCTTCGCCGTCAGGTCGAGCACCTGCGCCCGGGTGGCGTCGTCCATCACCGGCGCGCCCGGCACCGCCATCAGGACGATCGACACGTCGTCCTGTCCCGGCGGACCCACGGTCAGCCAGCGGAACGGCGTGTCGATGTCGGGCAGTGAAACATCTTCGCGCACTTCCATTCCGACTTTCTCGGTCCAGAACTTCAATGCGACTTCCTGATCGTGGACCCACAGGTGGGCACTGGCGATTCTCATCATGGGCACGACGCTACGACTGAGCGCCGCCGCCCGTCTTCTCCCCGTGTGCTGTCTTGACCCGGCTGTCTGCCGCCGGCCGGGTATCACGGCGCAGGATGCAGCTGGGCACCCTGGCGCGCAGTGCGGCGGGCGGCAGCGAGGCCCGGTAGGCGGCCGGCGGCCTGCCGTACACCCGGGCGAAGCTCGTGGTGAACGACCCGACGCTGTGCAGGCCGACCATCACGCAGATGTCGGCCACCGAGCGGTCGGTGTAGCGCAGCAGCGCCGCGGCGCGTTCGAGTCGCCGGGTCTGCAGGTAGCTTCGCGGCGACTCGCCGAACGTCCTGGTGAACATGCGGCTGAAGTGCGCGCGGGACAGGCCCGCGGCCGCCGCGAGGTCGTCCACCGTGATCGCCTCGGCGTACCGCGCGTCGACGAGGTCCTTCGCGCGCATCAGGTAGCGGGCCGGCGGCACCTGCGGCATAGCGGTAGAGGTTACTCCCGGGGGAGTATCTTGTTGAGGCGGACGAGTTGGCCGGGCGGCCGCGTGTCGTAGCGATACGGCCCGAGGAAAGTCCGGACTTCATAGAGCAGGGTGATTGCTAACGGCAATCCGAGGTGACTCGCGGGAAAGTGCCACAGAAAACAGACCGCCACCCTCGCGGTGGTAAGGGTGAAACGGTGCGGTAAGAGCGCACCAGCATCCCGGGTGACCGGGGTGGCTAGGCAAACCCCACCCGAAGCAAGGCCAAGAAGGCCGCACCTGGTGCGGTCGCGCAGGCGCTCGAGGGCTGCTCGCCCGAGCCTGCGGGTAGGCCGCTCGAGGCACCCGGCAACGGTGTGTCCAGATGGATGGTCGCCGCCCGGTCTCGCCGACCGGGCACAGAATCCGGCTTACAGGCCAGCTCGTCCGCCCCGCCCCAGCACGCCTGCGGATCAGTCGGCCTTGCGGACCGCCTTGTGCAGTTTGTCGAGCGCGTCGCCGAGCTGTTCCTCGGCCTCTTTCGCGACGGCGTCCTCGTGGGCGAAGAGCAGGCCGTAGGTGAAGGTGTCCTCGCCCGCAGCATGCGCGGCATCGGCCTGCTGGTGCAGGTGCACCCGGCTGACCACGCTGTCCTGATGGTCGCCCAGCAGGGACTGAACCGCCTTGGCGCGCTCGGCCACCTTGCTCTCACCAGTCGCCGCGGCCGTGTAGCGCAGCCGTTTCGCGCGTTTTCGGATCTTGTGCAGCGCCTCGTCCTGTTCGGCCTGCTCCAGATCGTCGTCCTCGGCGGCGGCCTTGGCCGCCTTGGTGGCCTTCTTGACCTTCTTGTAAGCCGAGTCGATGGATACCGGCGCGAGTTCCTCACCGGGCCGGGGCGCCGGCGGTTCCGCGGCGACCAGCCCGTCGAGTGCGTCGAGCAACCGGAAGTAGCGCTGCGAGCGCATCGCGATCAGCGACCGCCGCAGCCCGGCGTCGTAGCGCTTCTTGGCGCCCTCCACCAGCCGCTCGCGGACCGGTCCGCGCACCAGCTCGGCCGGCAGTCCGTCGAGTGCCTTCTCGTACTTCTCGGCCAGCACCTCGGCGTCGCGCGCCACGCCGAGCACGGCGGCGAGTTGCTTGAGCTCGTCGAGGACCCACGCGTCGTCGGAGATGCCGAACGCGCCTTCCGCCGACTGCAGCAGGCTGCGGATCTTGCGGGTCACCACCCGCATCTGGTGTACCGAGTCGTACACGTCGGCGCGTACGGCGCGGTCCCACACCACCAGCTCGTCCACCTGCTCGGCCACCGCGGCGTGGATGGGATCGACCGCCCGCTCGTCACCGTCACCGTCGGTGTCCGCGGGCTCGTCGCCCGATGTGTCGAGCACGCGAGCCAGCTTCGATCCGTGCCCGGCGGGCGTCGCGCCGGCGTCGAACAGCCGGTTGGCCAACCGGTCCAACAGCTCCGCGCCCGCGCGTCCGTCGTCGACGGCGCCCTCGGCGAGTTCGAGTTCCCACTCCCGCCAACGTTGTTCGTCGCCGTCCTCGCCGGCGGTCGCCGTCACCTGGTCGTCGCAGAACTCGGCCAACGGTGAGTCATCGGGGCCGAAGAGCAGGTCGACCGTCCGCTGCGTGGAGATGCGCGCGACCGGCGCCAGCGGCCTGTCCCGCACGATGGCCAGCACCACGTCGCGCAATGACTCCGGCACGGTGTCGGCGTCGTCGAGCGGCTGCCTGACCTCGGTCCTGGCATCCGGCCCTGCGGGCAGCTTGAGGTGCCAACCCGCGTCCTCGCCCCCGGTGCGCCGGCGCAGCGTCACGCGATGGGCCGCGAGATCGCGGCCCGGGGTGTCGAAGTAGACGGCGTCGAGGTGCTGGATCGGCAACCGCTCCACGCGCGACACCGCAGACAACCCCGCGAACGACGGCGACACCGTCGACTCGGTCACCTCGAACTTGCGCTCGACCTCAGTGTGACGCGACGTCTTCTTCGAACCCTTCTGAGCCCCGGCGGAGCTGTCGGCCATAGGTGCATTGTCCTTTCGGGGGCGAAGGCAGGTCTGAACGGCAGGTGGCCACAATGCCACACGAAGGTGAATCAATCGCTCCAGGCGACCGGCGGTCAGGCGGGGCGGACGCCGCGGATACAGTCCCGGGTGTGACCGAATACGACGCCATCACCTTCAGCCAGGACGGCGCCGTCGCGCGCATCACCCTGAACCGGCCCGACGCCGCGAACGGCATGAACGACACGATGACTCGCGAACTGGCCGACGCCGCCAAGCGCTGCGACACCACAGCGGTGAAGGTGGTGGTGCTCACCG
Source organism: [Mycobacterium] manitobense (assembly GCF_025821665.1). GTDB lineage: Bacteria > Actinomycetota > Actinomycetes > Mycobacteriales > Mycobacteriaceae > Mycobacterium > Mycobacterium arseniciresistens. The sequence goes on along the minus strand of NZ_JACKSJ010000231.1, from coordinate 32,445 downwards.
GCTCGGGACGGTTCTTCTGCGCCGGTGGCGACCTCAAGTCGTTTGCCTCGGCACCCAGCCGGGGGGCCTACATCAAGGGCGTCGCCGATGACCTGCACCGGGCCATCTCCACGTTCGCGCGCACCGACGCCGTGCTCATCACCGCCGTCAACGGCACCGCCGCGGGCGCCGGGTTCAGCCTGGCGATCACCGGTGATCTCGTACTGGCCGCCGAGTCGGCGACGTTCACGATGGCCTACACGAAGGTGGGGCTGAGCCCCGACGGAAGTTCGTCGTACTACCTGCCCCGCCTGGTGGGGCTGCGCAAGGCCCAGGAGCTGATGCTGACCAACCGCACCCTGACCGCGGCGGAAGCCGTGCAGTGGGGTCTGGCCACCGACGTGGTGCCCGACGCAGAACTCGGCGAGCGCGCCGCCGGTCTGGCCGAGAAGGTGGCGGCGGGCGCGCGCGGATCGGGCGGCGCCGTCAAGTCGCTGCTGCTGAACTCGTTGAAGAACAGCCTCGAGGAGCAGATGGAACTCGAGGGCCGGCTGATCGCCGACCGTGCCGACTCGCCCGACGGGCGCGAAGGAGTGGACGCCTTCCTGGCCAAGCGTCGCCCGGAGTTCGCCTAGAAGCTGTGCTCCTCGGCGGGGAACACGCCTGAAGCCACCTCGTCGGCGTATTGCGTTGCCGCGCGGCGCAATTCGTCGCCGACGCCGCCGAACTGCTTGACGAACTTGGCGGTCCGCCCGCTGGTGAGGCCGGCCATGTCCTGCCACACCAGCACCTGTGCGTCGCAGCTGGGTCCGGCGCCGATCCCGACCGTGGGGATGGTCAGCTTGCCGGTGATCTGGGTGGCGAGTTCTGCGGGCACCATCTCCATGACGACGGCGAACGCGCCGGCCTCCTGCACGGCGATCGCGTCGTGGATCGTCTGATCGCCCGCGTCGCCGCGACCCTGCACGCGGAAGCCGCCGAGGCCGTTGACGCTCTGCGGGGTGAAGCCGATGTGCGCCATCACCGGGATGCCTGCGGCCGAGAGCGTGGCGATCTGCTCGGCGACGCGTTCGCCGCCCTCGAGTTTGACCGCGTGCGCACCCGTCTCCTTGAGGAAGCGGGTCGCGGTCGCGAGCGCCTGCGCCGGGCCGCCTTCATAGCTGCCGAACGGCAGGTCGGCCACGACCAGCGCGTGCGGTGCGCCCCGCACCACGCCGCGAACCAGGGGGATCAGCTCGTCGACGGAGACCGGCACCGTCGTGTCGTAGCCGTAGACGACGTTGGCGGCCGAGTCGCCGACCAGGAGCACCGGGATGCCGGCGTCGTCGAAGACCCGGGCGGTGGAGTAGTCGTAGGCCGTCAGCATGGCCCACTTGTGGCCCTCGGCCTTCCATTTGTGCAGATGGTGCGTGCGGACCTTGGTCCGGGGCTTGGGCTGTGAGTCGCCGTCGGCTGTTCCCGCGGCAGCACCGTAGACAGTCTGCTCAGACATCGTTGTCCCTTGTGGTGGTCGGTTCGATCCTCGAGGCCCATCAGGGTCCCCGGGTTCGGTTGACCAGTTCAGTGTGCCACCAGGGGTCCGCCAGGTGAACCCCGGCTTAAGTGGACTTTCTCACAACGGCGGCATCGGGCCCCTACGCTGGCCACATGCAACGCCTCAGCGGACTCGACGCCAGCTTCCTGTACCTCGAAACCGCACAGCAGCTGCTGCACGTCTGCTCGATCCTGGAACTCGACACGACGACCATGCCGGGCGGTTACACCTTCGACAAGCTGCGTGACGCGCTGTCGAAGCGGATCGAGTCGATGCCGCAGTTCCGGGAGAAGCTCGCCGACAGCCGGTTCAACCTCGACCACCCGGTGTGGGTGGAGGACGAGGACTTCGACGTCGACCGGCACCTGCACCGGATCGGGTTGCCGCCGCCGGGCGGCCGTTTCGAGCTGTCGGAGATCCTCGGCCACATCGCCTCTCTGCCGCTGGACCGCGCCCGGCCGCTGTGGGAGAAGTGGGTGATCGAGGGCATCGACGGCGCCGACGCCCGCGAGGGCGGCAAGCTCGTGGTGCTGACCAAGGTGCACCACGCCGCTGTCGACGGCGTCACCGGCGCCAGCCTGATGTCTCAGCTGTGCAGCACCGAACCCGACTCGGCCGACCCCGAGCCCGTGCAGGGCGTCGGCGGCGGGAACCAACTGGAGATCTCGGTCAACGGAGCGATCAAGTTCGCCACCCGGCCGCTCAAGTTCGTCAACGCGCTGCCGAGCACCGTCAACACGGTGCTCGACACCGTCAAGCGCGCCCGGGCCGGGCAGTCGATGGCCGCGCCGTTCGCCGCGCCGCAGACGCCCTTCAACGCCAACGTCACCGGCCACCGCAACATCGCGTTCGCCCAGCTCGACCTCGACGACGTCAAGAAGGTCAAGAACCACTTCGGGGTGAAGCTCAACGACGTGGTGATGGCGCTGGTGTCGGGGGTGTTGCGCAAATTCCTGCTCGACCGGGGACAGCTGCCGGACAGCACGCTGATCGCGATGGTGCCGGTGTCGGTGCACGACAAGTCCGATCGGCCGGGCCGCAATCAGGTGTCGGGAATGTTCTCCCGTCTCGAGACCAACGTGGAGAATCCGCTGGAACGGATCAAGGCCATCTCCGAGGCCAATTCCGTTGCCAAACAGCACAGCTCGGCGATCGGCGCGACGCTGCTGCAGGACTGGACCCAGTTCGCCGCCCCCGCGGTGTTCGGTGCCGCGATGCGGGTCTACGCCGCGAGCCGGCTGTCCGGGGCTCGTCCGGTCCTCAATCTGGTCGTGTCCAACGTCCCGGGGCCCCAGGTGCCGCTCTACTACCTGGGGTGCGAGGTCGGCGCGATGTACCCGATCGGTCCGGTGTTCCACGGCGCCGCGCTGAACATCACGGTGATGTCGCTCAACGGCAAGCTCGACGTCGGCCTGGTGTCCTGCCCTGAACTGCTGCCCGACCTGTGGGACATGGCCGACGACTTCGCGCCCGCCCTCGACGAGCTCCTCGACGCCACGCGCTGAACTCGCCCGGCAGCCGCCTCGCCAGCACCGATGGGCGGTCATGGCAGCATGTGGAGCCATGAGACTTCGGATGGGGGTCGTTGCGGCCGCCGCGGCCCTGCTCCTTGTGGCGGGCTGCAGCAACGTCGTCGACGGACGTGCGGTCCTCGCCGTGCCACGGCCGGGCACACCGGTGCAGTGGGTGCTGTGCCAGGGCTCCGCGCCGGCGGGTGATTCCCGGATTCCGCCGGGCGCCGAGTGCGGTCTGCTGTCGGTGCCGGTGGACTACTCCAAGCCCGACGGTGACGTCGCGCGGCTGGCGATGATCCGGTTCAAGGCCACCGGCCCGAACCGGATCGGCTCCCTGGTGATCAACCCGGGCGGGCCGGGGGAGTCGGGCGTCGAGGCCGCGGTGTCGACCCTGCCGTCTATCCCGGACTCGGTCCGCGAACGGTTCGACCTGGTCGGTTTCGATCCGCGCGGCGTCGCCTCGTCCACGCCCGCGGTGTGGTGCAACTCCGACGCCGACAACGACCGGCTCAGGGCCGACCCGCAGGTCGACTACACCCCCGAAGGCGTCGAGCACATCGAGAACGAGACCCGTGCATTCATCCAGCGGTGCGTCGACAAGTCGGGTGAGAACTTCCTGGCCAACATCGGAACGGCCAACGTCGCACGCGATCTCGACGCGATCAGGGAGTCGCTCGGCGACGAGAAGCTGACCTACCTCGGGTACTCGTACGGCACCCGAATCGGGTCGGCGTACGCCGAGGCGTTCCCGGAGAAGGTGCGGGCGATGATCCTCGACGGCGCGGTGGATCCGAACGCCGACCCCATCGAGGCCGACATCCGCCAGGCGGCGGCGTTCCAGCAGGCGTTCGACAACTACGCCGCCGACTGCGCCAAGGCGCCGGACTGTCCGCTCGGCACCGACCCGGCCAAGGCCGTCGAGGTGTACAAGAGCCTGGTCGACCCGCTCGTCGAAACGCCCGCCAAGACCGACGATCCCCGCGGCCTCTCCTACAGCGACGCGATCGTCGGCACCATCATGACGCTGTACTCGCCGAATCTCTGGCGGCACCTGACCGCCGGGCTCACCGAGCTCGAGCAGGGCCGTGGCGACACGATGCTGATCCTCGCCGACCTGTACATGCGCCGCGACGCGACGGGGCACTACAACAACTCGACCGACGTCCGGGTCGCGGTGAACTGCGTCGACCAGCCGGCGGTGAAGGACCGCGACAAGATCGTCGAGCAGGACCGCAGGCTGCGCGAGGTGGCGCCGTTCATGAGCTACGGCGACTTCACCGGCAACGCACCGTTGGGCACCTGTGCGATGTGGCCGGTGCCGCCGACCAGCAAGCCGCACGAGATCTCGGTCAGCGGCCTGCCGCCGGTCCTGGTGGTCTCGACGACGAACGATCCGGCCACGCCGTATCAGGCCGGGGTGGACCTGGCCCGCCAGCTGGGCGGCACGCTGGTGACGTTCGAGGGCACCCAGCACACCGTGGTGTTCCAGGGCAACAGCTGCGTCGACGACATCGCGGCGACCTACCTGGTGGACGTCACGGTGCCACCGGCCGACACCCGTTGCAGCTGAGCGGGTCACAGCCAGGTCACCGTTTCGTACCGGCCGCAGACCTGCCGCGGCCGGCCGTGCGACCATGAGCGCCATGTGGCGGGTCGGGCGGCGGTCGTTGGCGGCTGCGCTCGTGCTCGTCATGCTTCCCGCTCCCGGTGCGGCGCCCGCGTCCGCCAGCCCCGAGGGCCAGGCCACCCAGGCCTACGGGCAGCCGCCGGTGTGGGGTGGCTGCGCCGACATGCTCGGCGACGTCAGCCGCATCCCGACCGCTCAGTGCGGCCGGGTGGCGGTACCCGTCGACTGGAACGACGCGGCGAATCCACAAGCCGCGCAAGCACAATTGGCGGTCATCCGCGTCCCGGCCCGCGGTGAGCGCATCGGTGTGCTGATGGTCAACCCGGGCGGCCCCGGCGCCTCGGCCGTCGACACCGTCGCCGGCATGGGCGCCGCACTGGCCGACACCGAGATCGGCCGGCGCTTCGACCTGGTCGGTTTCGACCCGCGTGGCGTCGGCCATTCGACACCGGAACTGCGGTGCCGGACCGACGCGGAGTTCGACGCCTACCGCCGCGAGCCGATGGCCGACTACAGCCCGGCAGGCGTCGCGCACATCGAAGGGCTCTACCGCCGGCTCGCCCAGCAGTGCCTCGACCGGATGGGCGCGCAGTTCCTGGCCGGAGTGGGCACCGCCTCCGCGGTGCGCGACATGGACGCCGTCCGCGGCGCGCTCGGCGAGCAGCAAGTGAACTATCTCGGGTTCTCCTACGGCACCGAACTCGGCGCCGCCTACGCCGAACAGTTCCCGGACCGGGTGCGGGCCATGGTGCTCGACGGGGCGGTCGACCCGAGCCTCGATCCGACCACCCGCAACCTGCGCCAGCTCGCCGGCTTCCAACGGGCGTTCGACGCCTACGCCGCCGACTGCGCGAAGTCGGCCGGGTGTCCGCTCGGCACCGATCCGGCCCAGTTCGTCAACCGCTATCACCAACTCGTCGACCCACTGGCGCAGCGCCCCGCCCCGACCACGGACCCCCGGGGGCTGAGCTACCAGGACGCCATCACCGGCACCGGCAGCGCCCTGTACTCGAAGCGCTTCTGGCCCTACCTGACCAGCGGGCTGCTCGGTCTGGCCCGCGGCACCGATCCCGGTGACCTTCTGGTGCTGGCCGACGAGTACCAGAAGCGTGACCGCGCGGGTCACTATGCGAATCAGCAGGACGCGTTCACGGCGATCCGCTGTGTGAACGCCCCGTACCCGACCGACCCGGCGGTGTGGGCCGATGTGGACCGGCAGGCCCGTCAGGCCGCGCCGTTCCTGGCCTACGGGTCGTTCACCGGGTTCGCCCCCCGGGACATCTGCGCAATGTGGCCGGTGCCGACGACGTCGACGCCGCATCCGGCCGTGAGCCCCGGTCCCGGCAAGGTCGTCGTGGTGTCGACGACCCGAGATCCGGCGACGCCGTACGAGGCGGGCGTCGAGCTCGCACGGCAGCTGCAGGCGTCGCTGATCACTTTCGACGGGACCCAGCACACCGTGGTGTTCAACGGGGACGCGTGCGTCGACACGGCCACCCTCCGGTTCCTCGTGGATCAGCAGGCCCCGCCGGCCGGTCTGACTTGCTAGATCTAGCAGCGGCGTAACACAGATTTAACAGCCGGAACCTACGCTGCGACCATGGATCGCCAGAAGGAATTCGTGCTGCGCACGCTGGAGGAACGCGACATCCGCTTCGTCCGGCTGTGGTTCACGGACGTGCTGGGATACCTGAAGTCCGTCGCCATCGCGCCTGCCGAACTCGAGGGCGCGTTCGAGGAGGGCATCGGCTTCGACGGATCGTCGATCGAGGGCTTCGCCCGGGTGTCGGAAGCCGACATGGTGGCCCGGCCCGATCCGTCCACCTTCCAGATCCTGCCGTGGGCCGACAGCTCCGAGAAGCACCACTCGGCGCGGATGTTCTGCGACATCACGATGCCCGACGGATCACCGTCGTGGGCCGACTCTCGCCACGTGCTGCGCCGCCAGCTGGCCAAGGCCAGTGACCTCGGGTTCTCCTGCTACGTGCACCCGGAGATCGAGTTCTTCCTGCTCAAGCCCGGCCCCGACGACGGCACGCCGCCCGTGCCCGCGGACAACGGCGGTTACTTCGACCAGGCGGTGCACGACTCGGCGCCGAACTTCCGCAGGCACGCCATCGACGCGCTCGAACAGATGGGCATCTCCGTCGAGTTCAGCCACCACGAGGGCGCGCCCGGACAGCAGGAGATCGACCTGCGCTACGCCGACGCACTGTCGATGGCCGACAACGTGATGACGTTCCGGTACGTCGTCAAAGAGGTGGCGCTCGGTGATGGCGTGCGTGCGTCGTTCATGCCCAAGCCGTTCGCCGAGTACCCGGGGTCGGCCATGCACACCCACATGAGCCTGTTCGAGGGCGACACCAACGCCTTCCACAGCCCCGACGACGCGCTGCAGCTCTCCGACGTGGCCAAGTCGTTCATCGCGGGCATCCTCGAACACGCCACCGAGATCAGCGCCGTCACCAACCAGTGGGTGAACTCCTACAAGCGGCTGGTGCACGGCGGCGAGGCGCCGACCGCCGCGTCCTGGGGCGCGGCGAATCGGTCCGCACTGGTCCGGGTGCCGATGTACACGCCGCGCAAGGCATCGTCGCGGCGCATCGAGGTGCGCAGCCCCGACTCGGCGTGCAACCCGTACCTCACCTTCGCGGTGCTGCTGGCCGCGGGGCTGCGCGGAGTCGAGAAGGGCTACGTGCTGGGGCCGCAGGCCGAGGACAACGTCTGGAGCCTGACGCCGGAGGAACGCCGCGCCATGGGCTACCGCGAACTGCCGTCCAGCCTCGGCGTGGCGCTCGCCGAGATGGAGAATTCCGAGCTGGTCGCGGAAGCGTTGGGAGAGCACGTCTTCGACTACTTCCTGCGCAACAAGCGCTCGGAGTGGGAGACCTACCGCAGCAACGTCACGCCGTATGAGCTGAGGACCTACCTGTCGCTCTAGCGGCCTCCGGCCACCGGCGGCGGTGCGATACCGTCGACAGCGTGCCCAAACCCGTGACCGACCGACCGAAGCTGCCCAGCCCGGGCCGCCTCGGTCTGGTGCAGGAACAGGCGGCGGCGAATCTCGACCGGCTGGGATGGAGCACCGACGCCCACGTCGAACTCCTGTGGTCGCTGTCGCGGGCCCCCGATGCGGACAACGCGCTACTGGCGATGGTCCGGCTGGCCGACGCGCTGGGTGACCGGTGGGCTGAACTCAACAGTGCGCTGCTCAAGGACAAGGGCCTGCGCGGACGACTGTTCGGCGTGCTCGGTGCCTCGCTCGCGCTCGGTGACCACCTGATCGCACACCCGCAGACCTGGCATCTGCTGGCGGGTGCGGTCGCGCTGCCCTCGGCGTCGGAGCTGCGCGACGAGTTCGCCGCGGCTGCCGAGAACACCAGCGACACAACAAGTGCCGCCGCCCCGCTGCGCGAGCTCTACCGCGACAAGATGCTGGTGCTGGCGGCGCTCGATCTGGCGTCGACGGTGGAGAACGAACCCGTGCTGCCGTTCGTCGCGGTGGGGGAGCACCTGTCCGACATGGCCGACGCCGCACTCGGCGCGGCGCTCATCGTGGCGACGCGGTCGGCCTGCGGATCCGGGCCCGCGCCGCGGCTGGCGGTGATCGCCATGGGCAAATGCGGTGCACGCGAACTCAACTACGTCAGCGACGTCGACGTCATCTTCGTCGCCGACGAGGCCTCGGCCCTGGCCATCCGGGTGGCCGGGGAGATGATGCGGCTCGCCGCGGACGCCTTCTTCGAGGTGGACGCCGCGCTGCGGCCCGAAGGCAAGCACGGCCAGCTGGTGCGCACCCTCGAGTCGCACGTCACCTACTACCAGCGCTGGGCCAAGACCTGGGAGTTCCAGGCGCTGATGAAGGCCAGACCCGCCGCGGGCGACGCCGAGCTCGGTCGGGAGTACATCGAGGCGCTGACGCCGATGGTGTGGACCGCGTGTGAGCGGGAGGACTTCGTCCCCGAGGTGCAGGCGATGCGCCGACGAGTGGAGGAACTGGTGCCCGCCGGGGTGCGGGCCCGCGAACTCAAGCTCGGCACCGGCGGCCTGCGCGACGTCGAGTTCGCGGTGCAGCTGCTGCAACTGGTGCACGGCCGCAACGATGACTCCCTGCACGTGGCGTCGACGGTGGACGCGCTCGCGGCGCTGGGCGCAGGCGGCTACGTCGGGCGCGACGACGCCGCCAACCTCACGGCGTCCTACGAATTCCTGCGGCTGCTCGAGCACCGGCTCCAGCTGCAACGGCTCAAGCGCACCCACATGCTGCCCGAGTCCGGCGACGACGAGGCGATGCGCTGGCTGGCGCGGGCGGCCCACATCCGGCCCGACGGCCAGCACGACGCTCTCGGAGTGTTGCGCGAGGAACTCAAGCGACAGAGCCTGCGGGTGTCGCGGTTGCACGCGAAGCTGTTCTACCAGCCGCTGCTGGAGTCGGTCGGCCAAGACGCACTGGGCATTTCGGCCGGACTGAGCACGAAGTCCGCCGAACGACGGTTGGCCGCGCTGGGATACGAGGGACCGCAGAGCGCGCTGACCCATCTGGCGGCCCTCACCGGTGGCGGCGCCAGGCGCGCCCGCGTGCAGCAGGTGCTGCTGCCGACGCTGCTGGACTGGCTGTCCGACACCCCCGACCCGGATGCCGGGCTGCTGTCCTACCGGCGGATCAGCGAGTCGCTCGCCGAGGAGCGGTGGTACCTGTCGACGCTGCGCGACGAGGGGGCGGTCGCGAAACGGCTGATGCGGGTGCTCGGCGTCTCGGCATACGTTCCCGAACTGCTCATGCGGGCGCCCGAGGTGATCCGGCTCTACGCGGACGGCCCCAACGGCCCCAAGCTGTGCGACGTCGAACCCGACGGGATGGCCAAGGCGCTGATCGCCTCGGCGGGCAGGCATCAGGACCCGGTGCGCGCCATCGCCGCCGCGCGCACACTGCGCCGGCGCGAACTGGCGCGGATCGCGTCGGCCGACCTGCTGGGCATGCTCGAGGTGACCGAGGTGTGCAAGGCGCTGACGGCGCTGTGGGTGGCGGTGCTGCAGGCGGCGCTGGAGGCGGTGATCCGGGCGAACACGCCGGACGCCGGAGCGCCCGCGCGGCTCGCGGTGATCGGGATGGGCCGGCTCGGCGGTGGCGAGCTGGGCTACGGGTCGGACGCCGACGTGATGTTCGTCTGCGAGCCGAACGCCGGGGTGGAGGAATCCGTCGCGGTGAAGTGGTCGGTGAACATCGCCGAGCAGGTCCGGACGCTGCTCGGGACACCGAGTGCCGACCCGCCGCTCGAGGTCGACCTGGGGCTGCGGCCCGAGGGCCGCAACGGGCCGCTGGTGCGCACACTGGCCTCCTACACCGCGTACTACACGAAATACGCGCAGCCGTGGGAGGTTCAGGCGCTGCTGCGTGCCCATCGGGTGGCCGGTGACCTCGAACTCGGCGAACAGTTCCTGTTGATGATCGACGCGATCCGGTATCCCGCCGACGGCGTGTCGGCCGCGACGGTGCAGGAGATCCGGCGGATCAAGGCGCGGGTGGACGCCGAGCGGTTGCCGCGCGGCGCCGATCCCAACACCCACACCAAGCTCGGCCGCGGCGGGCTCGCCGACATCGAGTGGACGGTGCAGCTGCTGCAGCTGCGGTACGCGCACCGCATCCCGGCGCTGCACAACACCTCGACGCTGGACTCGCTGAACGCGATCGGCGCCGCGGAGCTGATCGCCGAAGGGGACATCGACCTGCTCCGTCAGGCATGGTTGACCGCGACACGGGCCCGCAACGCGCTGGTGCTCGTGCGCGGGAAGGCCACCGACCAGTTGCCTGGCCCGGGCAGGCAGCTCAACGCGGTGGCACTGGCCGCCGGCTGGGACAACGACGACGGCGGCGAGTTCCTCGACAACTATCTGCGCGTGACACGTCGCGCGAAGACCGTGGTGCGCAACGTGTTCGGAGGTTGACGTGGATTTCTTCTTCGAGTCGATGAGTGCGGAGGAGCACGACCGGCTGCGTGCCCTGCACGAGCCGCTGACGCAGTCGGTGCGCCGACTCATCGAGGCGAGCATCCGCACCGGGGTGGACGACGACACCGTCGTCGCGGCACGCCGGGCGATCGACGCGGTCAGTGCGATGCTCGAAGGGCGGGAACGCGACCAGACGCCGCGGATGCGGCACGCCGACACGGGACGCCCGGTGGTGTGGGCGAATCCGGTGGTGGGCATCCGCAATGCGATGGCGCCGCCGCTGATGATCGAGCAGGACGCGGACGGACGCTGCTGGAGCGAGTTCTCGTTGGGCGCGCCGTACGAGGGGCCGCCGGGGTGGGTGCACGGCGGCGTCTGCGCGCTGGTGCTGGACCAGATCCTCGGCGAGGTGGCCAGCGACGGCCTGACCAAACCCTTGTTCACCGGGACCATCACGTTGAAGTATCTGCGCGGCACACCGCTGGGGGCGCTGCGTGCCGAGGCGTGGGTCGACCGGGTGGACGGGTTCAAGACCTACGCCCGCGGCGAACTGCGCGACGCCGAGGGCGTGACCGTCGAGGCCGAAGGGGTGTTCATCATGCCGGCCTGGGCACGGGAAGCCGGGTGAGGTTCTACGTCAGCTCGGCATTCCTGGAGTCTCGCGAGATCATCGAGATCGCCAAGGCTGCTGATGAACTGGGCTATGACGGCATGGGGATCCCCGACCACGTCGTGAATCTAGAGACGCTGAAGACGCCGTACCCCTACACCCACGACGGCAGCAGGCGGTGGAAGCCGTTCACCCACTGGCCGGATCCGTGGGTGCTGGTGGGCGCGCTGGCGTCGGTCACCGAACGGCTGCGCTTCGTCACGACGGTCTACATCCCGGCGATGCGCGATCCGTATTCGGCGGCCAAGGCGATCGGTACGGCGGCCTATCTGGCCGACGGGCGGGTGGAACTCGGTGTCGGGGTGGGCTGGTGCGAAGAAGAGTTCACGCTGATGGGGCAGCGGTTCGACCGGCGCGGCAAGCGTACCGACGAGATGCTCGAGCTGTTCCGGACGTTGTGGCAGCCGGGGTGGAACGAGTTCACTGGTGAGTTCTATTCGGCGCCACGGCTGGAGATGGAACCGACGCCGCCTCACATCCCGATCTATGTCGGGGGACTGAGTGACATCGCGCTGCGGCGGGCGGCCCGGCACGACGGCTGGATCGGTGACCTGATCTCGACCGAACGCGCCATCGCTTCGGTGGACAAGCTGCGTGCACTGCGCGCGGACAACGGGTTGTCGATGGACGGCTTCACCGTCCTGACCCCGCTCACCGACGCGTTCACCCCCGAGCACTATGCGCGGGCCGAGGCCGCGGGCATCACCGGGATCGTCACGATGCCGTGGATGTTCTATGCCGGCCCGCAGGCGTCACTCGCCGAGAAGGTCGACGGAATGAAGCGGTTCCGCAATGACCTCGGGCTCGACTGCTAGCCAGTGCTCCGCGATTAATCGTGCAGCAACGATGCAAAGCTGTCACCGAATATCTCGGCGCGGTACGTGCCGCGCGCGAGCCGGATGTTGCTCGCGCGATCTCCAGCTGGCGAAAGAACGATCTTGACCTCGGCTTTCTGCCCGCGAATCGAATAGTTAGCGGTTCACCATCTGTCAGGTCGACACCGCGATGCTTCTCAGCAGGACTTTCGCCGGGCGTGTCGCTCGCCGATGACGGCAAAGTCATTGACAACGCGAAGACACGGTCCGGGAGCTGCCCGTAAGGGCTAGGTGCGGCGGCATCGACGCCGTACGCTCCGTCTGATCCTGAGAGCAAGCTGAGAACACCAACCGGTGCGTCCACAAAGCCCGAAGGCGACTGAGGGGAGCACCGTGGACGCCGTGAAGCGACGCACTACCGGGTACACCGCATCACCGACGATGTACGCCAGGTACGTCGGCCGGGTCGGTGCGCTCGCCGTCGCGCTCGGCGTCGGGGTCGCGGTGGCCAGCACTCCCGGTGTCGCGTGGGCGGATGAGACGTCGACGTCGACCGACTCGGGACCCGCGGCCTCGTCGAAGAGCGAGACCGACACGTCGGACGAGAGCCAGGATGACGCGCCGACCTCGGCGAAGGAGAAGCGCGACGCGATCGAGAAGCGCATCGAGAAGCGCATCGAGCGAGCAACGGACGCAGTGCGAAAGATCGTCACGGACGTGGCGAAGAGTTCCGGTGAGGCGATCACCTCGACGCAGCGCCTCGGGGTGCGGCCGACCCGCACCAAGCCGGTGGCGCCCGACCCGTCCGACCCGGTCGAAGGAGCCGGTGCTCCGCAGAGTTCGGCGACGAACGGCTCGGCGGCGGCCCCTTCCGACGCGGCGCTGCCCGCCTCCACGGCGACGCAATCTGCGACCAGAACACCAGGGCCACAAGTGTTCTCCCGCCGCGTGAGCGCCGCGATCACCGAGAACCGGCCAACGGCGACGACCCTGGACGGCGCGATACAGCGCGTGCCCGAAACGGTCACCGCCGGCCTCGATTCCGTTGCGGGACCGCAGCAGCAGGCCTCGATCGTCAGCGGAATCACGTCCGTCGAGCAGCAGCGGATCACCGCACCGGTCCGAGCGCCACTGAGCGTGGTGACGCGCGTGCTGTCAGCCGCGTTGGCCCCGTTCCTCGGCGCCGGTGCCCCCGGCCAACCGGCGCCGCAGAATCCGGTGCTGTGGGGCGTGCTCGCGTGGGTGCGCCGGCAGGTGCAGACGAGCTTGCTCAACGATTCGCCGACCATCACCTCCTCCACCCAGGGCCAATCGATAGACCCCACCTCGGGACTTCCGGTGGTCACCGGTTCGGTGGACGTGAACGACGACGACAGCGACGAGTTCACGTACACGGACAGTGACGGCGCACAGGGTGGCACCGTGGTCGTCGACGACGAGGGCAATTGGACGTACACGCCGCCGACGACGTGGAACGCCAACGGGACAGAGCCTTTCACCGACAGCTTCACCGTCACCGTCAGCGACGCCGACGACGGGCGGCACCTGCACGGTCTGGCAGCCTTATTCCGTCCCGACGGCGGACACACGGCCACGACGCAGACCATCACCGTCACGGTCCAACCGGGAGCCGGGACGGTCGATCCCGACACGGTCGTCGATCCGGTCACCGGTAAAGCGACGACGCCCGTCGGTCCGCTGTCCGAGGAAAATGACGAGCTGGTCCGCAACAACCTCGACGACTACATCGGCAGGCGGATCGACACCGCCTACGGCACGGCGACGATCACCGGATACGACACGGTCACCCGCAAGTTCACTGTTGAGTACGTACCCGATGCAAACATCCGGGTGGGCGGCTACACGGCGGAGCCGCCCGCGCCGCAGACCTTCCGGTCGCTCACTGCGTTCCGCGGCATGCGATCCACCAACACCCTCGCGGCCGCCGCGCTGGCGCCCACCACAGACACCGTCACGATCACGGTGGGCGAAGGGACTGACGCGCAGACGTTCACGATCACCGTGCCGATCACCCAGGCGCGCCTGCGAACCGAGAACGATGCGATCACCGTCGGCACGGCACCGCTGTCGCCAGTGCTCTACGGTGACCGGCTGTTCGTGCTGAGCAACCGCGACAGCACGATCACCGTCATCGACACCACCACGAACACGGTCATCGACACGGATCCGATTGCGGCCGGCACCAATCCCATTGTCACCGGCAACGCCGTCAGCATGGTGGCATCGGGCGGCCGACTCTATGTCAGCGAGAGCGGCGGCACGCTGCGGGTGTTCGAGATCGACGCGGACGACCCGAGCGAGAACTACACCCAAGTCGACGTCGACCCGTCGACGGCTGCCATCGACACGATCCAGACCGGCAAGCAGACGAACTTCCTTCCCCAGAGCCTGGCCGTCAACGACACCGGCACTCGGCTGTACATGCTCAACAACGACCGGACGGTCTCCGTCGTCAACATCGACCCCGCCGACGCCGACGGCTACGGGAAGGTTCTGCAGAGCCGGCAGATCGCACTCGCCGGAGTCAACACCCCGTCGGGACTGGTCGTCGCCGGCGACAAGTTGTACGTCACGGACGTCGGCGCGGGTAACGTCCGCGTCTTCGACGTCAGGCAGGGCACCGCGGGGTACGGCCAGCCGGTCGGGGCGCCGATCCAGGTCGGCGCCGCTCCCTACGGCATCTTCAAGACTCCGGCCGGCGCCACCCACTCCGACCTCTACGTCGTCAACGCCACCACCAACTCGGTATCCATCATCGACACCGCGACAGACACCGTGGTCGCCACCGTGCCCGTCGGAGCGCTGCCGACCGGCGTCGCCTTCAGCCCCGACGGCAGCCTGGCCTATGTCGCAGGCGCCGACAACCTTTCGATCATCGACACGAGTTCCCGCCAGTTCGTGCTGACCACCGCCACCGACGGCAGCCCCGACGGGCAGCCGTTCGACTACGTGGTGGCCACCGAAGATCACATCTACCTCACCGATCAGTACCTCGTGTCGCCCGCAGCCGGGGGCACCCTGAACAACCAGCTGACTGTCGTGTCCTTCTTCGCGGGTGAGAACCCCTCGGCACCGGCGATCACGTCTACGAGCGTGCAGGGCGCCAACCCGAACTCCGGTGCGGTCCCGGTCATCGTGCGCGCCACGGATGTCGACGGCGACGCGCTCAGCGTCCTCGTCACCCAACCCGCGAACGGGCGGGTGAAGGTGACCCCGAACGCCGACGGCAGCTACACCGTCACCTACACCCCGGACGGCCAGGCCCGTCTGGACGCGTACGCCAGTGACGACCCGATCACCGAGACGTTCGTCATCACCGTCAGCGACGGGCAGCGGACCGACTCGACCGACGTCACGGTCACGGTCAGCCCGGCGGAGGCCGCAGTCACCGAGACGCGGGACCCCGTCGACGGTTTCGCCCTGCTACGGGGAGCCACGCTAGGGCCCGACGGCAGACTGCGCCTCATCGTTCTGCGGCCCGGCAACATCGCTGATCCGCAAGCCGGCTACACCGTGGAACTGGTCGACGTCGGCGGTACCGGAAAGCCGATCATCCTGCGTGACGAAACCGGCAGTTACTCGAACGCGGTCAACCCGCATGCCGACGACGTCGCGGTGGACGACAACGGGAACACCTACGTGCTCAACGATGCCACCGGAACTGTCGCCGTCTACAACAGCGGCGCAGCAGGCACGCCGATCACATTCGGCGACGGCCAGCCGGTGAGCCTGTTCGCCGAAGACGACGGCAGCAGCGTCTACGCCATCGTGCTCAACAGGATCTACGACCCGAGCGTGGGGACATCGACCCTCGAGGTATCCGTCGTCGACCTCACCAGCGGCAACCAGGAAGTCGGTTCCTATGTCGTCGAGAACTTCAACGGCGACGACGAGCGTTATGCCGAAGGTGCCGTCGCGAACGACGGCACCGTCTACGTCACCAATTACTCCGACAGCACCGTCACAGTGATCAGCGGTGGTACCGCGAGCACAGTGCCGGTGACGGGGGGCAGGCCCGTCGGAGTCGCCGTCGATAAAGTCAGCGGAACCGCGTACGTCGTTGTGACGCAACAGGTCAATCCTCAGCTGACGTCGACCTCGGTAGTGAAGATCTCCGGCGGCACGGCATCGACGCTGGCAGCCGACATCTCGACCACTCCGACCGCGTATTCGAGTCTTACGAGCTCCGACATCGCGGTGAGCCCGGACGGCACACGGATCTACGTCACCAACCCGACGGACGCCTCAGTGACGGTCATCGACGCCGCAACCGGGACCGTACTGCCCGGGATCAAGGTCGGGGAGCCGATCCTCGGCGAGTACCCACAGCGGATCCTGTTCGCCCCCGACGGCAGCGCCGCGTACGTCGTGGACCGCGCGGGAACGATCTCCGTCGTGACGTTCGCCGACGAGGCGACGAACCTGTAGTCAGTACCGGTTACGGCGGAAGCGGCTGAGCAGGCCGCCGCGCCGCACGGGTGCGGCCGCCGGAGTGCCTGCGGGTGCGGCGGTGCCGGTGACCACCCGCCCGCGCCGCACACCGGAACCGCCGCCGACACGCCGTCGCGCATCGACCGACCAGGCGCCGGCGCCGAGGCCGGCGATCGCCAGAAACGCGAAGCAGTAGAGCAGCGCGGACTCGCCGCCGTTGCCGCCGATCTGCGCGTCGAACGGCCAGAAGCTCTTCGCCGGGCCGTCGAGCGGCGGCCAGTGCGCCCAGAAGTAGGCCACCGCCATCTCACCCGAGGCGATGAAGGCCGCGATGCGGGTGAAGAACCCGACCAGGATCAGCAGGCCGGTCACGAGCTCGATGAGCCCGGCCCACCATCCCGGCCAGGAGCCGACCGGTATCGCCGTGCCCAGCGGCCAGCCGAACAACTTGATCGCGCCGTGCAGCGTGAACATCAATCCGAAGACGATGCGGAAAACGCTCAGTAGGGGGGAGGAGTAGCTCGCAAGTCGGGAATCGAGATTGGTCGCCATGGGAGAACCTTACGCCGAGGCGGTCAGCTTTCTCACAGCTCCAACATGACTGTTACCGGGCCGTCGTTCACCAGTTGCACTTTCATGTCCGCACCGAAAACTCCGGTCGCCACCTCGGCTCCCAGCGCCTGCAACGCCGCGGCGAAGACGGAGACCAGCGGTTCGGCGACCGGCCGGGGGGCCGCCAGATTCCAGCTCGGCCGCCTGCCCTTGACCGTGTTGGCGTACAGCGTGAACTGACTGACCACCAGGATCGGGGCACCGACGTCCGACGCCGACCGCTCCTCGTCGAGTATCCGCAGCTGCCAGAGCTTCTCGGCCATCCGGCGCGCCTTGTCCTCGTCGTCGTCGTGCGTCACGCCGACCAGTGCCAGCAGCCCCTGCCCGGCCGGCGCGATCTCGCCGACCACCTCGCCGTCGACCTCGACGCTCGCCGACGACACGCGCTGCACCAGTACTCGCATGCCCCCATCCTTCCCCGTCAATGCGAAAGGGCCGGGTGGCCCCCACACTGGGGAACCACCCGGCCCTTCGGCGCGCGAGGGTCTACACGTCGTAGTACAGCGCGAACTCGTACGGGTGCGGACGGATCTGCACCGGCATGATCTCGTTCTCCCGCTTGTAGGAGATCCAGGTCTCGATCAGGTCCTCGGTGAACACGCCACCCTCGGTGAGGTATTCGTGATCCTCCTCGAGCCGGTCGATCACCGCCGACAGCGACGTCGGCGCCTGCGGGATGCTGGCGGCCTCGTCCGGCGGCAGCTCGTAGAGGTCCTTGTCGATCGGGGCCTGCGGCTCCAGCTTGCGCTTGATGCCGTCGATGCCGGCCATCAGCATCGCCGCGAACGCCAGGTACGGGTTGCCCGAGCTGTCCGGGCAACGGAACTCGAGGCGCTTGGCCTTCGGGTTGTTGCCGGTGATCGGGATACGCACACACGCCGAGCGGTTGCGCTGGCTGTACACCAGGTTGATCGGCGCCTCGTAGCCCGGCACCAGACGCTTGTAGGAGTTCACCGTCGGGTTGGTGAACGCCAGCAGCGACGGCGCGTGGTGCAGGATGCCGCCGATGTAGTGGCGGGCCAGGTCCGACAGGCCGGCGTAGCCGGACTCGTCGTGGAACAGCGGCTGGCCGTCCTTCCACAGCGACTGGTGGGCGTGCATACCGGAGCCGTTGTCACCGAACAGCGGCTTGGGCATGAACGTCACCGTCTTGCCGCCCTGCCACGCGGTGTTCTTGATGATGTACTTGAACAGCAGCACGTCATCGGCCGCGTGCAGCAGCGTGTTGAACTTGTAGTTGATCTCGGCCTGACCGGCGGTGCCCACCTCGTGGTGACCGCGCTCCAGCACGAACCCGGCGTTCTGCAGGTTGGTGGCCATCTGGTCGCGCAGGTCGACGTAGTGGTCGTACGGCGCCACGGGGAAGTAGCCGCCCTTGGGCCGCACCTTATAGCCGCGGTTGGGGCTGCCGTCCGCCTCGAGGGGCTCACCGGTGTTCCACCAGCCCGACTCGGAGTCGACCTCGTAGAAGGTGCCGTTGATCCGCGAATCGAAGCTGACCGAGTCGAAGATGTAGAACTCTGCCTCGGCGCCGAAGAAGCAGGTGTCGGCGATGCCGGTGCTGGCCAGGTAGTTCTCCGCCTTGCGGGCCACGTTGCGCGGATCGCGCGAGTAGGCCTCACGGGTGAACGGATCGTGCACGAAGAAGTTCATGTTCAGCGTCTTGGCGGCGCGGAACGGGTCGATGCGCGCGGTCTCGGGATCGGGCAGCAGCATCATGTCCGATTCGTGAATGGACTGGAAGCCACGCACCGAGGAACCGTCGAACGCCAGCCCGTCTTCGAAAACGCTCTCGTCGAATGCCGACGCCGGGATCGAGAAGTGCTGGACGACGCCGGGAAGATCGCAGAACCGGATGTCGACGTACTCGACACCCTCGTCCTTGATGGTCTTGAAGATGTCGTCGGGCGTAGTTTCTGCCACTAGGTTCTCTCCTTCACTGGTAACCCGCGCGTTGACGCTAGGGACACGATGTTGCACGGTCATCAACCGCATGTTGCGCCGAAGTTACGCAATCACACCGCGCACTCGCGACGGCCGGCGGCCTCGCGGCGCGTGTCAGGGGCGAGCCTATGCTGAGATCATGGCCCGCGACCCCGGTTCCCGCCTCGGATCGTGGCTGTCCGGTCCGGACCGCTCACAGGGCAGCGCCCCCGGTGAGAGGCCGAATGACTATCCCGGCCACCGGCTGGGCATGCCGGAACGCGGCCCCGGATCCCTCGCCCGCTTCGGCCGCCGCATCGCCGCACTGATCGTCGACTGGCTGATCGCCTACGGGCTGGCCGGGCTGGCCATGGCGTTCGGATGGGTGTCGCTCGCCATGCTGTCCACCGCCGTGCTGCTGGTCTGGTTCGTGCTCGGTGTGTTGTCCGTGCGCCTGTTCGGTTTCACACCCGGCCAGTACGCCCTCGGACTGCAGGTGGTGCCCGTCGACGGCCGCCTGCACGTCGGTGCCGGCCGCGCCGCGGTGCGCGGACTGCTGATCACGCTGATCATCCCGGCCCTGTTCACCGACAGCGACCTGCGCGGTCTGCAGGACCTCGCGACGAAGACCGCGGTGGTCAGACGCTGAGTGTGAGCTTGTGTTCGAGATTCTCGTCGGATCGCGATCACAAGCTCACGTTCGGCACGCGGCGGCGCCCGCGTCCCGTAGGGCCGCCTCGGTCCGGCCGACGATGACAGCCGGCCGGTACCGCAGCATCTCGGCGTTGACGTGGACGATGCGCCAGCCCAGTGCCGATAATCGGGCCCGCCGCTCGAGGTCGCGGTTGCGGATGGACGGGTCCGTCCAGTGTTGCGGCCCGTCGTACTCGACGCCGACCTTCCACCTGAGGTAGCCCATGTCGATGCGTCCTACGAACTCGTAGTGGTCTAAGACCTCGATCTGTGTGTGGGTCGGCCGGAGTCCGGCGGCAGTGAGCCCAGACGCGTACGCGTCTCCTGCGGGGACTCGGCTCCGGCGTCCGACAGAGCGAGTGCCTCGCGCAACTGCACGATGCCGCGAGCGCCACGATGACGTTCGACGAGTGCTTCGACGTCGCCGGCGGCGAGCCGGGTCGCCTGCCTCAGCGCATCGATGCGAACAACGGCCATCGTCAAGCCCTGCCGGCGGCCGAGGTCGAACGCCGTCCGGGCGGGCGTGGTCGCGGGAACCCCGCGGGCCTGGCAGATCTCATCGTCGGCCAGGGCGTCACTGTGTAGGCGGATGTCTGTGGTCTTGTGCCGACTGGATTGATTGAGCTCGGCGGGCAGTGTGGCGTCGATCCACTTGGCACCGTGCAGCGCCGCGGCCGAAAGTCCCGCAACAGTGGCGCGTCTGCCCGACCAGAGCCACGCGCCGACCGCTTTGTCGGCGGCCGTGACCGCCTGTCCTCTCGGCACGTACACGTTGCGAAACATCGCGTCGTGTCGAGTGGACAACAGGTACCTGTTGACCGTGCCGGCCGCGAGGGCCTCGGTGCCGAGGAAGGGCCACTCCACTCACCTACGACGGCGGCAGCACCCGGTCGGTTCCATTCCCGAGCGTGAACTTGTGTTCGAAATTCCGGCCGGAACTCGAACAAGAGCTCACGTTCGGCGCGCCGACTACAGCTAGCGCCTGCGGACGGTGCGCTGCACGCCGCGCATCTTCGCCTGTGCGGGCAACGGGCCCTTCGGCATCGCCGCCGGTCCGATCTTGGTGCCCAGCGCCGCCAGCTTGGATTCCAGCGAGTCCATCTGCTTGACGGTGATGTTGGCGGGCAGCTTGGTCAGGTGGCGTTCCAGCTTGGACAGCGGCACCTCACCCTCGCCGTTGCCGACGATGATGTCGTAGATCGGGGTGTCGCCGATCAGGCGGGCGGTGCGCTTCTTCTCCTGGGCGAGCAGCGGCTTGAGCCTGCCCGGCGAGCCCTCGGCGACGAAGATCACGCCCGGCCGGCCGATCACCCGGTGCACGGCGTCGAAGTTGCCCGTCGCCGCGACGCCCGGCGTCACCCGCCACTTGCCGCGCAGGTTGTCCAGCGCCCACGCGGCCGCGCCTGTCTGGCCCTCGGCCTTGCGGTACACCGACTTCTGCGCGCGACGGCCGAAGATGATGAACGCCACCAGGGCGCCCAGCAGCACACCGAGCGGGATCAGCGTGTAGGTGGTGAACCCGCCGACGAGCACGCCGACCGTCACCGACGCCGCCACGATCAGCACGAATGCACCGATCATGTACGGCAGCAGCCGCTTGTCCTCTTTGCGCTGGATCTGGAACGCCTGCCACAGCTGGCTGCGGCGCTGCTTGGACGCGGCCTTGCGGGCTGCCTTCGCCTCCGCCTTGGCGGCCTTGGTAGCGGCTGTGTCGCGCGATTTCGCCATCACATCAGGATACGGGTGGGCATTCGGCCGTCCGCAGGCTCTTCGCCTGTGTGTAGAGCCGACCGGCGCGATACGACGACCGCACCAGCGGACCGGCCAGCACCCCGGCGAAGCCGACACCCTCGGCGAACTGCTGATGCTCGACGAACTCCTCCGGCCTGACCCAGCGCTCGACCGGATGGTGGCGCAGCGACGGCCGCAGGTACTGGGTGATCGTCACGATGTCGCAGCCCGCCTCGTGCAGGTCGACCAGTGCGGTGCGCACCTCCTCGGGCGTCTCGCCCATGCCGAGGATCAGGTTGCTCTTGGTGACCAGGCCGGCAGCCCGGGCCGACGTCAGGACGGCGAGGCTGCGGTCGTAGCGGAACGCCGGACGGATCCGCTTGAAGATGCGCGGCACCGTCTCGACGTTGTGCGCCAACACTTCCGGTCGCGACTCGAAGACCTCGCGGAGCTGTTCGGGATCGCCGTTGAAGTCGGGGATCAGCAGTTCGACGCCGGTGTTGGGATTGAGCTGCTTGATCTGGCGGACCGTCTCGGCGTAGAGCCAGGCGCCGCCGTCGGGCAGGTCGTCGCGGGCCACACCGGTGACGGTCGAGTACCGCAGACCCATCGCCAGCACGCTCTCGGCGACGCGGCGGGGTTCGTCGCGGTCGAGATCGGCGGGCTTACCCGTGTCGATCTGGCAGAAGTCGCAGCGCCGCGTGCACTGCTCGCCACCGATCAGGAAGGTGGCCTCGCGGTCCTCCCAGCATTCGAAGATGTTGGGGCAGCCGGCCTCTTCGCAGACGGTGTGCAGGCCCTCGCGGCGGACGAGGCTCTTGAGCTCCTTGTACTCCGGGCCCATCTTCGCGCGCGTCTTGATCCACGGGGGTTTGCGTTCGATCGGCGTCTGGGCATTGCGGACTTCCAGACGCAGGAGCTTGCGGCCGTCGGGAGCGATCGTCACTGCATCGATGCTACGCCCGGTGCGCCCGCCGCACCGACCGCGAGCCTGCCGTCCAGCGCGTCGCACACCGCAGCGGTCACCGGCCCGATCACGTCGTCGACTCCGACGTGTCGGCCCAGTTCGGCGGTCAGTGACGTCACCCCGGCGTCGGCGATCCCGCACGGCACGATGCTGCGGTAGGCGGTCAGGTCGCAGTCGCAGTTCAGCGCGAAACCGTGCAGGGTGGTCGCGCGTGCCACCCGGATGCCGATCGCGCCGATCTTGCGCGCGGGCCGCGGTCCGTCGGCCGGCAGCCAGACCCCGGACCGCCCCGGCACCCGGGTGGTGGCCAGGCCGAGGTCGGCGCAGACGGCGATCAACGCCTCCTCGAGGCGGCGGACGAAGTTGACCACGTCCAACGGCTCGGCCAGCCTGACGATCGGATACCCGACCAACTGCCCGGGACCGTGCCAGGTGATCTTGCCGCCGCGGTCGGTGTCGACGACCGGGGTGCCGTCCATCGGCCGTTCGTGCGGTTCGGTGCGCCTGCCCGCGGTGTAGACCGGCGGATGCTCGAGCAGCAGCAGCGTGTCGGGCCCGCCGGCGATACGCGCCTCGGCAGCCTCGCGCTGCAGCTGCCAGGCGTCGAGGTAGTCGACGGTGCCGAGCCGGCGTACGTCGATCGGCGCGGCTCCCGAGCGGATGGAGGCCTCCATGTGCACCAAGGTACTCGGCGGCGACTACTCGTCCCGGCTGCGCGTCGCGTAGGCCAGCGCCTCACCGACGGTGTTGTGGTGGAACACGAATCCTGCCCGCTCCAGGGCGGCCGGGATCACCCGTTGGCCGGCGAGAAGACCCTCGTCGGCGAACTCGCCGAACACGGTGCGCAACGCGAATCCCGGCACCATCAGCGGCGTCGGCCGGTTGACCGCCCGGCCCATCGCCGCGGTGAACTCGGCATTGGTGACCGGCGCCGGCCCCGCCATGTTCACCGGGCCGGACAGCTGACCGTCGAAGATCGCGAACAGCAGCGCCCGCACCTCGTCCTCGAGGCTGATCCACGCCATGTACTGGCGCCCGTTGCCCAGGCGGGCGCCGACTCCGAGTGAGAACAGCGGCCGCAACCGGCCGAACAGGCCGCCCGAGGGCGCCAGCACCAGGCCGGTGCGTGCCAGCACGACGCGCGCACCGTCCTGTGCCGCCGGCGCGGTCGCCGCCTCCCAGTCTCGGCACAGCTGCGCCAGGAACCCCTCACCCGACGGCGCGGACTCATCGGCGACGCGGTCGCGGGTGTCGCCGTAGTAGCCGACCGCGCTGGCGTTGACCAGTACCGGCACCCCCGCCTCGACGACAGCACCCGCCAGCACATCGGTGGGGGCGATGCGGCTGTCGCGCAGGCTCTGCTTGAACGCGCCCGACCACCGCTTGTCGCCGACTCCGACACCGCACAGGTTCACCACGGCGTCGACGCCGCGCAGCGCACCGGCGTCGAATTCGCCCGCGTCGGGATTCCAGAACAGCTCGTCGGCGTTCGACGGCGCACGCCGCACGATCCGGATCACCCGGTGGTCGGCGGCCCGCAGCGCCGAGACCAGCGCCGAGCCGATCAGACCTGAGGATCCCGCAATTGCGATGACAGAGTCCGACACTGGGGGTTGGCTGCCCTTCTAGAGGCCGAGGTCAGCCTCGAACGCGCCGTCCTCGAGGCGACGCTTGATGGTGGTCAGGAACCGGCCGGCGTCCGCGCCGTCGATCAACCGGTGGTCGTAGGTCAGCGGGAGGTAGCTCACCGAGCGCACACCGATCGACTCGTTGCCGAACTCGTCGACGATCACCCGCGGCCGCTTGACGATCGCCCCGGTGCCCAGCATCGCCGCCTGCGGCGGCACGAGGATCGGGGTGTCGAACAACGCGCCCTGGCTGCCGATGTTGGTGATCGTGAACGTGCCGCCCGACAGATCGCCGGGCTTGAGGTCACCGGAGCGAGCGCGCGCGGCGATGTCGTGGATGGCCCTGGCCAGTCCGGCCAGCGACAGATCGCCGGCGTTCTTGACCACCGGGGACAGCAGGCCCTGCTCGGTGTCCACCGCGAAGCCGAGGTGCTCGGCGTCGTAGTAGGTGATCTCCTTGGTGTCCTCGTTGTAGCTGGCGTTGACGTTCGGATGCTGCTTGAGCGCGTCGATCACCGCGCGGGCGATGAACGGCAGGTACGTGAGGTTGACGCCCTCACGCTCGGCGAAGTCCTTCTTCGCCCGCGCCCGCAGCGCCACGATCCTGGTCATGTCGACCTCGTGGGTCTGCGTCAATTGCGCTGTCGCCTGCAGGGATTCGCGCGTCTTCTTGGCCGTCAACTGACGGATCCGGGTGGCCTTCTGCGTGGTACCGCGCAGGTGGGCCAGCGGCGCGTCGGCGGCGTTGGCGTCGGCGCCTGCCATCGCCGCGGCCGGAGCCTTGGACGGCGCCTCGGCGGCCTCCTCGGTGCCGGACTTCGGCGCCTTCTTGGCCTCCGCGGCGGCGAGCACGTCCTGCTTGCGGATGCGGCCGCCCACCCCGGTGCCCTTCACCGACGACAGGTCGACGTCGTTCTCCGCGGCCAGCTTGCGCACCAGCGGGGTGACGTAGGGTGCGCCGTCCGACGACGCCTCGCCGTCCTGCTCGGGCTCGGACTTCTTTTCCTGCTTGGGCTCGGGCTTGGACTCCTGCTCGGGTTCCGGTTTCTTCTCCGGCTTCTTCTCCTGCTTGGGCTCGGGCTTCTCTTCCGGCTCAGGCTCGGGTTCCGGCTTCTTCTCCTGCTCGGGCTCCGGCTTCTCTTCGGGCTCAGGCTCCGGTTCGGGCTCGGGCTCGGGTTCCGGTTCTGGTTCGGGCTCGTCGGACGCCTCGGCATCGGCGTCGCCGATCTTCGCCAGCTCACCACCCACCTCGACGGTGTCGTCCTCCTCGGCGGTGATGGACACCAGCGTGCCCGCCACGGGCGACGGGATCTCGGTGTCGACCTTGTCGGTCGAGACCTCGAGCAGCGGCTCGTCCACCTCGACGCTGTCGCCGACCTTCTTGAGCCAGCGGGTGACGGTGCCCTCGGTGACGGACTCACCGAGTTCGGGCATGACGACGGGCGTCGCCGATCCGGACGACTTCGACGACTTGGCGGCCGGCTTCGACTCGGGTTCCGGCTCGTCCTCCTCTGACTCCTCGGACTCATCCGAGTCGCCGGAATCCTCGTCCTCGGCTTCCTCGGCTTCCTCGGCTTCCTCGGCCGACTCCTCGGGCGCCTCAGGCTCCTCGGCCGGCTCTTCCTCCGCGGCGGGCTCATCGTCGCCGGAGTCGGCCGAGTCGGCGGAGTCCTCGTCGCCGGAATCCGATGACCCGCCCTCGTCGTCATCGTCATCGTCTTCGGCGTCGCCGATCACCGCGAGCTCGCCGCCCACCTCGACCGTGTCGTCCTCCTGCGCGACGATCTTCTTCAGCACACCCGCGGCCGGCGACGGGATCTCCGTGTCCACCTTGTCGGTGGAGACCTCGAGTAACGGCTCGTCCTGTTCGACGGTGTCACCCTCTTGTTTGAGCCAGCGGGTGACGGTCCCCTCGGTGACGCTCTCACCGAGTGCGGGCATCTCAACAGTGACGGCCATGGGTGTTGGCTCCTTCGCACGAGCAGTCGCAGGGGGTAGGCGAATGTCGTTCCCCATCCTTCCACGTTCACTCCTCTCGTTCGGCGCAGACTCGGGTACTCGCCGCTCTGGCACTATCGAAAGGGAACGAAAGCCCGGTGTGGGCGCGGACAACGGGGGAGGAAAGGAGGATCGGGGTGGGACTTTTCAGCAGACTGCGCGGCCGCCGCTCGGCGCGCGGCGACGGACGTGACCCGGCCGCCGACCTCAGGTACCTCCGGCAGTGGGTCGCCGAACACACCGGCGTCGAGGCGTTCGTCGAACCGAAGACCACGGTCACCGAGGTGACCGTGGTGCTGGTGGCCGCCGACGGCGAGTGGACGCGTCGCCGTGCCGGCGGCGACGCGGGCGCCCGCAGGCTGAGCGAGCGGCTGAACATCCCGGTCTACGACGTCCAGAAGGTCGGCTACCCGCAACGGATGCGCGACTACGACGCGCGCCGGCGCATCGAACGCAAGCGGGCGGCCCGCCAGGAGCTCGACGACCGCTGACGCCGTGGCAGGGTGGGGCCGGTGAGCGCACAACGTGACCCGGTCGCGCGGTTCGTCGACACGCGGTTCGACGACACGCGGTTCGACGACACGCGGTTTGTCGACAGCACTGACGACGTCCGCCTGGCCGTCTTCGAAGAAGGCAATCCCGACGGTCCGACCGTCGTACTGGTGCACGGCTGGCCGGACACCCACGTGCTGTGGGACGGCGTGGCGGAGCAACTGGGCGACGACTTCCGGATCATCCGCTACGACAGCCGCGGCGCCGGACAATCGTCCGCCCCGAAGTCGGCGAAGGCGTACACCATGGCGCATTTCGCCGAGGACTTCGCGGCCGTCGTCGACGCGCTGGCACCCGGCGAGACCGTGCACGTGCTCGCCCACGACTGGGGATCGACGAGCGTCTGGGAGTACCTCCTGCGGCCCGAGGCGCACGACCGCGTCGCCTCCTTCACGTCGGTGTCAGGGCCCGCGCTCGACCACCTGCTGCGCTACTTCCGCGATGCGCTCGTCCGTCCCTACCGGCCCGGGATGTTCGCCGGCGCCGTCGACCAGGCGCTGCGGCTGACATACATGGCGGTGTTCTCCGTGCCGCTGCTGACGCCGATCGCGATGCGGCTGTTCCTGGCCGCCGCGATCCGCAGGCTGGCCATCGCCCCGCACGTCGGCGGCGACCGGCTGCACCATGCCGACAGCTTCACCACTGACGCGGCGAACGGGCTGAAGGTGTACCGCGCCAACTTCTTTCCCTCGGTCCGGCGCGGCAGGCACGATCACCATGTCGACGTGCCGGTGCAGCTGATCGTCAACACCCGCGACCGCTGGGTGCGCCCGCACTCCTACCGGTACACCTCGCGATGGGTGCCCCGGCTGTGGCGCCGTGACCTGCAGGCCGGCCACTGGTCCCCGATGTCGCACCCGCAGTTCCTGGCCCGTGCCGTGCGCCAGCTGGCGAACCACGTCGAGGGTGCGCCCGCCGACCGCGAGCTGCTGCGCGCAGCCGTCGGCAGGCATCGCGAACCGTTCGGCGACACACTGGTCTCCGTCACCGGCGCCGGTAGCGGCATCGGACGGGAGACCGCCCTGGCGTTCGCACGGCAGGGCGCCGAGGTCATCGTCAGCGACATCGACGCCGCCGGCGCCGAGGACACCGCGGCGAAGGTGGCCGCACTCGGCGGGGTGGCGCACGCCTACGTGCTGGACGTCGCCGACGCCGCGGCCGTCGAACGCTTCGCCGACGAGGTGACCGCAGCCCACGGCGTACCCGACATCGTGGTCAACAACGCCGGGATTGGCCAGGCCGGCCGCTTCCTCGACACGCCCGCCGAGGAGTGGGGCCGCGTGCTGGACGTCAATCTCGGCGGAGTCGTCAACTGCTGCAGGGCTTTCGCGCCCCGGCTCGTCGAGCGCGGCGCCGGCGGCCACATCGTCAACGTCTCGTCGATGGCGGCCTACGCGCCGCTGCAGTCGCTCAACGCCTACTGCACCAGCAAGGCGGCGGTGTACATGTTCTCCGACTGCCTGCGCGCCGAGCTCGCCGACGCCGGCGTCGGGCTGACCACGATCTTCCCCGGCGTCATCGACACCAACATTGTGCACACCACGAGATTTGCTGCGCCGCAAGGCAAGTCGACGCAGGTTGCGGGCCGCCGAGCCCAGCTCGAGCGGGCGTTCCAGCTACGGCGCTACGGTCCGGACAAGGTCGCCAAGGCGATCGTGTCCGCCGTGCGCAAGGACAAGGCGCTGCGGCCCGTCGCGCCGGAAGCCCATCTGCTCTACGGGGTGTCGCGGGTGGCGCCACAGGTGCTGCGCAGCACCGCCCGCGGCCGGGTGCTCTAGCCGTTGGCCGCGATGTCCTCCAGGACCGCGAACAGCGTCCGCGTCGGCACACCGGTGCCGCCCTTGCCGGTGTAGCCCCACGGCCCGCCGGTGTTGTACGCCGGGCCCGCGATGTCGATGTGCGCCCACTCGACGCCGTCGGCCACGAACTCGCGCAGATAGGTGCCGGCGACGAGCATGCCCGCATAGCGCGACCCGCTGACGTTGGCCAGGTCGGCAACCGCCGACTTCAGATCGTCCTTGAGCTCCTCGGGCAGCGGCATCGCCCAGCCGTTCTCACCGACGCCCTGCGACAGCCGCGCCACCCGGTCGCGGAACTCGTCGCTGCCCATCACACCCGGCGTGCGCGCGCCGAGCGCCACGGTCTGCGCACCGGTCAGCGTCGACGTCTCGATCAGGTAGTCCGGCCCGTCCTCGCAGGCCCGCACGATCGCGTCGGCGAGGATCAGCCGGCCCTCGGCATCGGTGTTGAGCACCTCGACGGTGATACCGCCGTACTGGGTCAGCACGTCACCGGGCCGCTGCGCCGTCGACGAAGGCATGTTCTCGGCCATCGGCACCGTCGCGATCACGTCGATCGGCAGCTTCTGCTGCGCGGCCAGCACGACGGTCGCGATGACCGCGGCCGCACCGCCCATGTCCGAGGTCATGTGGTGCATGTTGGCGGCCGGCTTGATCGAGATGCCGCCGGTGTCGAACGTGATGCCCTTGCCGACCAGCGCAACCTTCTTACGATTCCGCCCGCTGCCCTTGTGGCTCAACCGCACCAGCCGCGGCGGGCGCGACGAACCCTTGCCGACGCCCACGATGCCGCCGTAGCCCGCCTTGGTCAGCGCCTTGTCGTCGAGCACCTCCACGGTCAGGCCGGCCGCCTCGCCCAGCGCCTTCGCCCGCTTGGCGAATTCGTCGGGGTACAGGTGGCTGGGCGGGGTGTTGACGAAGTCGCGCGCGGTGGCCACCGCGGTGGCGATCGCCGCCGCTCGCTCGGCGGCGGCCTTGGTCGCCGCCTTGGTGTCGGTGGCCAGCACGGTGATCGCGCGCAGGCCGCCGTCCTTCGGCGCGGTCTTCTCGCTGCGGATGCCCGCGAACCGGTAGGCGCCGAGGACCAGGCCCTCCACGGCGGCGTCCAGGTCGACCGCCGACAACGTGGTCGCGACGACCGCCACCTTGTCCAGCGACCTGGCCGCGACACCCGCGGCCCGCCGGACCGTGTCGGCCGGCCACTCGTCGCGTGGCTTGCCGAGTCCGACCGTCAGCACGCTGGCCACCGGCAGCGACGGGACGGCGAGGCGGTGCGTCTGACCTTCGGCACCGGTCCCGCCGACCGCACGCAGCGCCGCCTCGATCCCGGCGACGGCGTCGGCAGCCAGATGCGAGCCCACGTCGAGCACCGAGGGTGCGTCACTGCCGCTGACGACGGGCACGATCAGCACCGTCTCGCCCACCCCCCGGCGGGGAAGCGAAGAGGCGACGGTCACGACGGGGGACTGGTATCCGGTGTTCGCGGGGCTCACGAGCGTCCACCCTAAGGTGTGAAGGGTGAGCGACACCCTGCATGGCCCACTCGAAGACCGTCACCGGCAGCTGGGCGCGAACTTCGCGGAGTTCGGCGGCTGGCTGATGCCGGTCTCCTACGCCGGCACCGTCGGCGAGCACACCGCGACGCGCACCGCCGTCGGACTGTTCGACGTCAGCCACCTGGGCAAGGCCCTGGTGCGCGGCCCGGGCGCCGCCGCGTACGTCAACTCCGCACTCACCAACGACCTCAATCGGATCGGGCCGGGTAAGGCGCAGTACACGTTGTGCTGCAACGAATCCGGCGGGGTGATCGACGATCTGATCGCCTACTACGTCAGCGACGACGAGATCTTCCTGGTGCCCAACGCCGCCAACACCGCCGCGGTGGTGGCGGCGCTGCAGGCTTCTGCCCCGGACGGCCTCACCATCACCGACGAACACCGGTCCTTCGGTGTGCTCGCGGTGCAGGGACCGAAGTCGGCGCAGGTGCTCGACGGGCTGGGGCTGCCGACCGGCATGGATTACATGGGATACGCCGACGCCGAGTTCCGCGGCATCCCGGTGCGGGTGTGCCGGACCGGCTACACCGGCGAACAGGGATACGAGCTGCTGCCGCCGTGGGACGGCGCGGCGACCGTGTTCGACGCGCTGGTCGACGCGGTGACCGGGGCGGACGGCCAGCTCGCCGGCCTCGGCGCCCGCGACACCCTGCGCACCGAGATGGGCTACCCGCTGCACGGCCACGAGCTGTCGCTCGACATCTCGCCCCTGCAGGCGCGCTGCAATTGGGCCGTCGGGTGGCGCAAAGAGGCGTTCTGGGGACGCGACGCGCTGGTGGCGGAGAAGGAAGCCGGGCCGCGACGCTTGCTGCGCGGGCTGCGGGCGGTCGGCCGCGGGGTGCTGCGCCAAGACCTCACGGTGCTCGACAGCGACACCCCGGTGGGCGTCACAACGTCCGGAACCTATTCTCCGACACTGAAAGCCGGCATCGCGCTGGCGCTCATCGACACGGCGCACGACATCGCCGACGGGCAGCGCGTCGCGGTCGACGTGCGGGGCCGCCCGGTCGAGTGCGAGGTGGTCAAGCCGCCTTTCGTAGCGGCAAAAACCCGGTAGCGTCCGGTTATACAATCGGCCCATGACTGACGGCCCCCTCGAGTTCATCGTCGATCGCAACGCCGATCCGGCGAGCGACGAGGTACGTGCGGGCATTCTGGCCAACCCGGGGTTCGGCAAGTACCACACCGACCACATGGTCTCGATCGACTACGTCGACGGCCAGGGCTGGCACAACGCGCGGGTGATGCCCTACGGGCCCATCGAACTCGACCCGTCGGCCGTGGTGCTGCACTACGCCCAGGAGATCTTCGAGGGCCTCAAGGCCTACCGGTGGGCCGACGGTTCCGTGGTGTCGTTCCGTCCGGACGCCAATGCGGCGCGGCTGCGGTCCTCGGCGCGCCGGCTGGCCATCCCGGAGCTGCCCGACGAGGTCTTCCTCGAGTCGCTGCGGCAGCTGATCGCCGTCGACGAGCCGTGGGTGCCCCCTGCGGGTGGCGAGGAGTCGCTGTATCTGCGGCCGTTCGTCTTCGCCACCGAACCGGGTCTCGGGGTGCGGCCGGCCACCGAATACCGCTACATGGTGATCGGATCTCCCGCCGGTGCGTACTTCCCCCGCGGCATCAGGCCGGTGAGCGTGTGGCTGTCCCACGAGTACGTGCGGGCGTCACCCGGTGGCACCGGAGCGGCCAAGTTCGGCGGCAACTACGCCGCCTCGCTGCTGGCGCAGGCCGAGGCCGCCGACCACGGCTGCGACCAGGTGGTGTGGCTGGACGCGATCGAACGCCGCTACGTCGAGGAGATGGGCGGCATGAACCTCTTCTTCGTGTTCGGCAGCGGCGGCTCCGCCCGGCTGGTTACACCCGAGCTGAGCGGCTCGCTCCTGCCGGGCATCACCCGGGATTCGTTGCTGCAGTTGGCAACCGACGCCGGTTTCGCGGTCGAGGAACGCAAGATCGACGTCGACGAATGGCAGAAGAAGGCGGCCGCGGGCGAGATCACCGAGGTGTTCGCGTGCGGCACCGCCGCGGTGATCACCCCGGTCAGCCACGTCAAGCACGGAGACGGGGAGTTCGTCATCGCCGACGGCGAACCCGGCGAGGTCACGATGGCGCTGCGCGACACGTTGACCGGCATCCAGCGCGGCAAGTTCGCCGACACCCACGGCTGGATGACGCGGCTCGTCTAACCGACCGCCAGCCCGACCGCGACGACCGTGGTGGTGACTTCGACCACCGCGCCGAGCACGTCGCCGGTGACGCCACCGAACCGCCGCACGCAGTGCCGCACCAGCACCGCGGCGACGGCGAATGCGGCCAGCACCGCCAGCGGACCCTGCCACGGCTGGGCGCCGGCGGGCACGGCCAGCGCCGCAACGGCGATCACCCAGGCCGCCACCACGGCCACCGGCTGGCTGCCCGCCACCTGAGCGCCCAGTGCGCTGCCCTC
>NZ_JACKSJ010000230.1 GCF_025821665.1 [Mycobacterium] manitobense | reverse complement strand
GGACCGCTCGGACCAGCCGCGCCGCGCGAAGCACCAGGAGAACAGCCACGTGGTCACCGGCCAGACCGGCCCGCGCCAATACTCGCGCGGCCGGAAGTCCCGGGATACCCGGTGACGTCGTCGGGATCAACGCATAGCGCAGATCCGGTGGCTGCAGAAGCGCGGGCCCTCCAGCAGCTTGAGCAGCGCCCGTTCCTTGTCGTGGGGCAACCCGCCGCACAGCAGCGGGGCGAACTGGGCGACCGTCTCGGTGGCCACCCACCGGTCCGCGCGGACATCGAAATCCCTTGCCGCGCCGGTACGTTCGTCGGTGGCATCGACGACGCCGGCGCGGAACTTCTTCGGCCCAGCGGTACAGGTCGCGGACGTCGG
>NZ_JACKSJ010000229.1 GCF_025821665.1 [Mycobacterium] manitobense | reverse complement strand
GGTTCATCTCCAGGTCGACGGCGAACACGAAGCTGCTGGCGTTGATGCCCTCACCGTTGAGGCCCAACGACCGGAATGCCTGGACGGTCAGCCGCTTGCCGACCAGGCGACCGTAGGGGTCGGGTGCCGCGCAGATGACCGTATCGATCTCACCGCGGCCGACGAGGTCGTCGAACTCGGCGAGGTCGAGGTGAGCGGTGTTGGTGTTCATACGAGCTTCGCGGGCTTCGCTCATTGGTGCTCCAGATGCCGTGCGGTTTCCCACTCTGTGATGGTCGTCTTCAACCAGGTCTCATAACGCTCGAGTTCGGCCCGCCGGGTCGCGGCGTAGGAGGTGCAGAAGTTCTTGCCCAGCATGTCGTTCAGCCACAACGCGTTCTCGAAGTTCGTCAGCGCCGCACTCAGATCGCCGGGCAGCGGCGCGGGTTCGGCGTCGGCGGCCGGCAATGTGAGCCGCTCCTGCAGTCCGTGCAGACCACCGGCCAGCAGTGCGGCGGCCACCAGGTAGGGGTTGGCG
>NZ_JACKSJ010000228.1 GCF_025821665.1 [Mycobacterium] manitobense | reverse complement strand
CCCTGGCGGTGCCGGCGGCCCTGCTCGCCCTGCTCCGCGGCACCGGCCGCGCGGCCGGTGCCGCCTGACTCGCCGGCTGCCTGGCCCAGGACGCCCGCACCTCCCGGTCATCGGGGTCTATGCTCAGCGACTCGCGCAGCATGCGCATGCCGGACACACCGTCGAGCAGCGCGTGGTGCGTCTTGGTGTACACGGCGAACCGCCCGCCTTCCAGGCCGCCGATGACCGTCGCCCTCCACAGCGGGCGAGTGCGATCGAGCAGGCCACTGTGCAGCCCGGACAGCACGCGGAAGAACTCACTGTCCCCGCCGGGAGCGGCCAGCCGGACCATCTCAAGGTGGTCGTCGAGGTCGATCTCCGTGTCATGGGACCACCGCACCGCAGAGGTGCCGCGACGCGTCTGCCGCGGGTGACCGGTGAAGACCGTCGCCACATCGGTGCAAGCCCGCATCTTCGCGAAAATTTGCTCGGTGAAGTCGTCGCCGGCGTCGGCCGGCGGCTCGAAGATCTGCAGCGAGGCGATGTGCATCGGATGCCGAGACGTCTCCAACTTGAGCATGACTGCCGCTTCCGGCGTGGCGAACTGCGGCAAAATAGTTTCCCCTTCAAGCGAATTCACGCAGATACACAGATGGGCACCTCGAGTCGGAACCAAGGAACCCAGCTGTGGCGACACGATGTGCCGGCATCCGGTGTCACCTGCTGACTCAAGCGCCCACCGCGATGCTACGCAGGAGAGCTCTTAGCCGCGCATTGAACAGGCAAATTAGCCCGGGCGTCAACGACGCCCGAGGGGACGCACTCTAGCGGCCTTCTCGCTAGGGCCGCCAGCCCGTGTCGTCGGCCCATGCGCAGGCACGCCGGTAGGCGTCGACGAACCACGGCTCCTTGGCGTCCGCGTAGTCCGCGGTGTTCGCCGGCGCTGCGGCCACCACCCGGCGTTTGAGTGCGAGGTACTCGTCGCGCGCCGACTCGTCCGCCCGCAGCCAGTCCCGGAACAGCAGCGCGAACCGCTGGTTGGGCCGGCCGTCGACACGCAGGTGCACATTGGTCGGCCGGCCGGGGTCGGCGGATGCGTGAACCCGCTTCTGCCACAGGGACGCATCGTCGGTGTGCGGGGTGTCCTCGGAGATGGCAGCGATCCGCGGATAACCCGCCGCCAGCAGTGCGTCGCGCAACTCGTCGGCGACGTCCAACGACGGGACGGTCACCTGCACGTCGATGACGTCCTTGGCGTCCAGGCCGGGTACCGCCGTCGAGCCGATGTGGTCGATGCGCACGGCGCGGTGCCCGCAGGCGGTGGCCAACCGGGCCAGGATGCGACCCGCCTGGTCCGGCCAGCCCGGGTCGGCGGGCACCAGCCGCGGCTGCGCCGTCGCGCAACGCCCGGCGTTGACATTGGCCGCGAATAGGACGATCCGGTTGTGCCACAGGTCCCGCGCGCGGGCGACGAGGTCGTCGGCGGTGCCGGAGTTGTCCAGCCATACATCGGCGACGGCGCGGCGCTGTTCTTCTGTCGCCTGGGCGGCGATCCTGGCCCGCGCGTCGGCCTCGGTGAATCCGCGGTGTTCGATCAGCCGGGCCACCCGCAGGTCCTCGTCAGCGTGCACGATGATCACCAGCGGGAACATCGGCGCCATCTGCGACTCGACGAGCAGCGGGATGTCCTCGATGATCACCGCATCGGCGGGGGCGGCGGCGATGAGTTCCTCGCGTCGTCTGCCGACCAGCGGGTGCACGATCCCGTTGAGGGTCTTGCGCTTCTCGTCGTCGCTGAAGGCGACCGCCGCAAGTGCCGGGCGGTCGAGCGCACCGTCGGGCCGCAGGATCCCGTCGCCGAACGCCTCGACCAGCGCGGCCAGGCCCTCGGTTCCTGGCTCGACCACCTCACGCGCGATCACGTCGCCGTCGACGACGATCCCGCCCAGTTCGTCGAACGTCGACGACACCGTCGACTTTCCCGCACCGATTCCGCCGGTCAGTCCGATTCGCAGCACGGGGACAGTCTGTCAGGACCCCGCGAACAGGAGGGAAGCGACCGGAGCAATTCAGCCCCGGAGACGACCGACGCCCCGGCTCGAATGAGCCGGGGCGTCAGCCGTTCTGACAGGTCTGTCAGATCAGGCAGCTATATCAGGCGTTGCCTGCGAGCTTCTCCCGAAGCGCCGCGAGCTGGGCGTCGCTGGCGAGCGAACCGCCGGCCGACTCACCCTCGGAACGCGACGAACCGTTGGCCGATGCGGGCCGTGCGGCCTCCTCGGCCTCGGCAGCGGCGAACTTCTCCATCTGCGCGGTGTGCATCTTGTGCCTGCGCTCCGCCTCGGCGTAGCGGGACTCCCACTCCTCACGCTGCTTCTCGAAACCCTCGAGCCATTCGTTGGTCTCGGAGTCGAAGCCCTCGGGGAAGATGTAGTTGCCCTGGTCGTCGTAGCTGTCGGCCATGCCGTACTTCGACGGGTCGAACTCGTCGGTGTAGTCCTCGTTGGCCTGCTTGAGGCTCAGCGAGATCCGGCGACGCTCCAGGTCGATGTCGATGACCTTGACCATCGCGTCGTCGCCGACCTGGACCACCTGGTCCGGGACCTCGACGTGACGCTCGGACAGCTCGGAGATGTGCACCAGGCCCTCGATGCCCTCCTCGACGCGGACGAACG
Source organism: [Mycobacterium] manitobense (assembly GCF_025821665.1). Classification (GTDB taxonomy): domain Bacteria; phylum Actinomycetota; class Actinomycetes; order Mycobacteriales; family Mycobacteriaceae; genus Mycobacterium; species Mycobacterium arseniciresistens. Next base: position 36,334 of record NZ_JACKSJ010000228.1, on the reverse strand, counting down.
CACCGAACGGCACCAGCTTGGTGACCTTGCCCGGCACGATCTGACCGATCGCGTGGGTACGGGCGAAGTGGCGCCACGGATCTTCCTGAGTGGCCTTGAGCGACAGCGAAACCCGCTCGCGGTCCATGTCGACGTCGAGCACCTCGACGGTGACCTCGTCGCCCACCGTGACGACCTCGGACGGGTGGTCGATGTGCTTCCAGGACAGCTCGGAGACGTGCACCAGGCCGTCGACGCCGCCGAGATCGACGAACGCGCCGAAGTTGACGATCGACGACACCACACCCTTGCGGATGGCGCCCTTCTGCAGCTGGTTGAGGAACTCGCTGCGGACCTCGGACTGCGTCTGCTCGAGCCACGCGCGGCGGGACAGCACCACGTTGTTGCGGTTCTTGTCGAGCTCGATGATCTTGGCCTCGATCTCCTTGCCGATGTACGGCTGCAGATCGCGGACGCGACGCATCTCGACCAGCGACGCGGGCAGGAAGCCGCGCAGACCGATGTCGAGGATCAGGCCGCCCTTGACGACCTCGATGACGGTGCCCTTGACGGCCTCGTCCTTCTCCTTGAGCTCCTCGATCGTGCCCCAGGCGCGCTCGTACTGAGCGCGCTTCTTGGACAGGATCAGGCGGCCTTCTTTGTCCTCCTTGGTGAGGACCAGGGCCTCCACCTCATCGCCGACGGACACAACCTCATTGGGGTCGACGTCGTGCTTGATGGAGAGTTCGCGGGAAGGAATGACACCTTCGGTCTTGTACCCGATGTCGAGCAAGACTTCGTCGCGATCGACCTTGACGATCGTCCCTTCGACGATGTCGCCATCGTTGAAGTATTTGATGGTCTTGTCGATGGCGGCGAGAAAATCCTCGGCCGAGCCGATATCGTTGACGGCTACTTGCGGCGAGGTGGCGACGGGACTTGGCATATTGTTGGGTTGCTCCGGACAGCTTAGGTAGTAGGGACTGTGAGTTGAGGACGTGCTGCACCCGCGATAGTGCACACAGGTGCCTATCGAGGCTACTCGACTAGGCGCACGCAGGACAAACCCGGGTCCAGCCTGCGGCCGTTCACCGGAACATCTGGCTACGCTGCTGACGTGCAACCAGGGGCGCCCGCAAACCACCGGCCACCGTATTACCACGGTCTGCCGAAACGGATCCGCAAAGTCGGTGTGCCGATCGGCGTGATCATCCTGCTCGGCACCGTGGTCGGGCTGCTCGTGATCGGCATGACCGCGCTCAACCCCGTCGGCGCCGCGATCGGTTTCGTCATGTCGACCGTCGCCATCGCGGTCGTGGTGCTGGCCTACCTGTGGCTCGACCGCTGGGAGCCCGAGCCGCTGCGGCTGCTGATCTTCGCGTTCCTCTGGGGCGCCTCGGTCGCGGTGGTGTTGTCGCTGGTGCTGGGAGCGATCTTCGAGGCGGTGCTCGACCCCGGCGGGGACGGGACCAGCGCGGTGTCGACATGGTTGGGCGCACCGCTGGTCGAAGAGGCGGCCAAAGGCGCGTTCCTGCTGCTCATGATGACCGGCAGACGGCGCAACGAGCTGAACTCGCTGACCGACTGCCTGGTGTACGCGGGCATCGTTGCCGCCGGCTTCACCTGGCTGGAGGACATCCTCTACATCTCTGCAGGCGAATCGCTGGGCGACTCGCTGGCCACGGCCGCGATGCGGCTGGTGATGGCGCCGTTCGCGCACTCGCTGTTCACCACCATGTTCGGGATCGGCGTGTACTACGCGCTGCACCGGCGCGGCGCGGGCGCCAAGTTCGGCTGCATCCTGCTCGGCTACGGCGCCGCGGTGTTCATGCACGCCCTGTGGAACGGCTCCTCGCTGCTGAGCTGGCAGTTCTACTTCGCGGTCTACCTGCTCTGGATGGTGCCCATCTTCGCGCTGGCGATCGCGCTGGGGGTGACGAGCCGGCGCAGAGAGCAGCAGATCGTCGCGGCGAAACTGCCGGGCATGCTGGCGGCCGGACTCGTCACACCGAACGAGGCGACCTGGCTGGGGTCGATCGGCGCCCGCAAGTCCGCCGTCACCGAGGCGTCCCGGCTCGGTGGCCGCGCCGCAGGCAAAGCGGTCAAGGACTTCGCCGCACAGGTCGTCGAGCTGGCGTTCGTGCGCGACCGCATCGACCGCGGCTTCGGCGATCCGCGGGTGTTCGCGCTGCAGAACGAGGAGGCCTACTGGGTCGGCGCCGCGCGGGCGGGCGCACCGGTGCTGCACACGATGGCGGGCTACCGCGCGATGGGCGGCAGGCCCCGCCGCTGAGCAGCTACCCGTCGCCTAGTGCGCAGCGGCGTCCCAACTGCGGCCGTATCCGACCGAGACCTCGAGCGGGACGTCGAGCGGATAGGCGCTGCCCATCTTCTCGCGCACCAGCTTTTCCACGGCGTCGCGCTCGCCCGGCGCCACCTCGAACAGCAGCTCGTCGTGCACCTGCAACAACATCCGCGACGACAGCCCGGCTTCCTCCAGCGCCGCCGCGGTGTCGATCATCGCGACCTTGATGATGTCTGCGGCGCTTCCCTGAATCGGGGCGTTGAGCGCCGCCCGCTCCGCCGCCTCACGGACGTTGCGGTTGCTGCTGTCGAGTTCGGGCAGGTAGCGGCGACGGCCGAACACCGTCTCGGTGTAGCCGACCTTGCGGGCCTGGTCGACGACGGACTGCAGGTAGTCGCGCACCCCGCCGAACCGCGAGAAGTACTGGTCCATCTGGACTTTCGCCTCCTCGGTCGAGATCTTGAGCTGAGCGGCCAGACCGTAGGCGCTCAGCCCGTAGGCCAGGCCGTAGGACATCGCCTTGACCCGCCGCCGCAGTTCGGCGGTGACCTCGTCGATGGGCACCGAGAACGCCCGGGATGCGACGAAGGAGTGCAGGTCCTCGCCGGTGCGGAACGCCTCGATCAGGCCGTCGTCCTTGGACAGGTGCGCCATGATGCGCATCTCGATCTGGCTGTAGTCGGCCGTCATCAGCTCCGCGTAGCCCTCGCCGACGACGAAGGCGTCGCGGATCCGCCGGCCGGCCTCCGTGCGGATCGGGATGTTCTGCAGGTTCGGCTCCGTCGACGACAGCCGGCCGGTCGCGGCGATGGTCTGGTTGAACGTGGTGTGGATCCGCCCGTCGGAGGCCACCGAGTTCAGCAGCCCGTCGACGGTGACCTTCAGCCGCGTCGCGTCGCGGTGGGTCAGCAGGTGCTGCAGGAACGGATGCCCGGTCTTGTCGAACAGCGACTGCAGTGCGTCGGCGTCGGTGGTGTATCCGGTCTTGGTGCGTTTTGTCTTCGGCATCTCCAGCTCGTCGAACAGCACCGTCTGCAGCTGTTTGGGTGAGCCGAGATTGATCTGCTTGCCGATCACCTCGTACGCCGCCTCCGCGGCATCGCGGATCTGGTCGGCGAATTCGCTCTGCAGCTGCTGCAACTGGTCGAGGTCGACCGCGATACCGGCGTGCTCGAGGTCGGCCAGCACCCGCTGCACCGGCAGCTCCATCCGGCCGAGCAGCGACGAGGAGTCGATGCGGGCCAGTTCCTCGTCGAGCGCCTCCGCGAGGTCGAGCACCGCGACAGCGCGCAGGATCACCGTCTGGACGGCCTGGTCATCGACGCCGTCGGAATCGTCGAGCAGCGAGAGTTGTTGCTGCTCTTGGTTTTCCGCCCGCAGCTCACGGCGAAGGTACCGCAGCGACAGATCGTCGAGGGAGAAGCTGCGCTGTCCCGGGCGCACCAGGTAGGCCGCCAGCGCGGTGTCGGAGGTGACGCCCCGCAGCGTCCAGCCGCGCCCGGCCAGGTCGTGCATCGCCAACTTGGCCTCGTGCAGCGCCTTCGGCGGCCCGGGGTCGGCGAGCCAGGACGCCAGGGCCGCCTCGTCCTCGGGATCGAGTGTCGCGGTGTCGATGTAGCGGCCCTCCCCGTCGGCCGCGACGATGGCCAGCGCGGTCGCGTCCGCGTCGTAAGCCAGATGGGTGCCGACGACGGCGAGGCCGAAGCGGTTGCCCAGGCTGTGCTCGGACAGCCAGGCCGCCAGCTCACCGGGTTCCAGGGCACGACCGTTGTAGTCGAACCCGTGCTCGACCTCGGGGTCGACCGAGGCGAGGGTCTCGAACAGCCGGTCGCGCAGCACCCGGAACTCGAGGTCGTCGAAGAGCCGGTGGATCTGGTCGCGGTCCCACGGCTGCATCCGCAGGGTGTCCGGGGTGTGGGCCAGCGGCACGTCCTTGACCAGGTCGGTCAGCTCACGGTTGAGCACCACGCTGGACAGGTTGGCCCGCAGGGCGTCGCCGACCTTGCCCTTGACCGTGTCCACCTGGTCGACCAGCGCCTGCAGCGATCCGTATTCGGCGATCCACTTGGTGGCCGTCTTCTCCCCCACGCCAGGGATGCCCGGCAGGTTGTCGCTGGGGTCCCCCCGCAATGCGGCGAAGTCCGGATACTGCGCGGGGGTCAGGCCGTACTTCTCCTGCACGGCCTCCGGGGTGAACCGGGTGAGCTCGCTGACCCCCTTGCGCGGGTACAGCACGGTGACGTTGTCACTGACCAGTTGCAGTGCGTCGCGGTCACCGGTGACCACCAGCACCCGGTGCCCCTCCGCCTCGGCCTGGGTGGCCAGGGTGGCGATGATGTCGTCCGCCTCGAACCCCGGCTCGGCCAGCACGGCGATGCCGAGCGCGACGAGCACCTCCTTGGCGATGTCGATCTGACCGCGGAACTCGTCGGGCGTCGACGAGCGACCGGCCTTGTACTCCGGATACTTCTCGACGCGGAAGGTCTGCCGCGACACGTCGAACGCGGCCGCGACATGGGACGGGCTCTCGTCGCGCAGCAGGTTGATCAGCATGGCGGTGAACCCGTAGACGGCGTTGGTGGTCAGGCCGCCCTGGGTCTTGAAGTTCTCGGCGGGCAGCGCGTAGAACGCCCGGTACGCCAGCGAATTGCCGTCCAGCAGCATCAACGTCGGCCTGTCGTCCGTCGCGGCGGCGGCCTTCTTCTTGTCGGTGGCGGTACGGGCGGGGCTCACCCGCCTAACTCTAGGCACCGCCCCCGACACGCACGCGCTCCCGGGCCATGCCGACCAGGACGCGGGCCGCCGGGCTCATCGGACCACCGGCCCGCCATGCCAGCACCAGGCGGCCGCGCAGCTGCGGCGTGATCGCCACCGGGTGCACGTCGTCGCGGGACCGGGACACCGACTGCGGCACGATCGCGACCCCGAGCCCGCGTGCGGCCAGGTCGGCGAGTTCGACGGGCGTACTCGCCTCGAACGCGATCCGGGCGGCGACGCCCGCTGCCGTGCACGCCTCGTCCAGCCTGCGGCGGATGCCGGTGCCGGCCGGGAGCGCGATGAGCGACCGGGCGGCCAGCGCGGACACCGAGGCCCGGGTGCGGCCCCACCACGGGTCGCCGCGCCCGACGACCGCCTCGATCGCCTCGTCCGTGGCCACCTCGACCGCCAGGCCGGCGGGCACCTCGTCGGGGCCGACCGAGGCGATCGCGAGGTCGAGCCGCCCCGACTGCACGCCGTCGATCAGCGCGTCGGAGTCCTCGGTGCCGAGCGTGATCTCCACGGCCGGGTGCGCCGCATGGAAAGACGCGAGCAGGGCGGGCATGTCGACGCCGTGCGCCGTCACGGTGCCGATCGCCACCGAACCGCGGACCAGGTCGCCCAGTTCCTCCACCGCGGTCCTGGCGTCGGCCACGGCGGCCAGCGCGGCACGTGCGTGCGGCAGCACCGCCTCGCCCGCCGCGGTGAGCCGCACCGCCCGGCGGGTGCGGTCGAACAGCGGCTGACCCAGTTCGCGCTCGAGGCGGGCGATCTGGGCGCTCACCGCGGGCTGGGCGACGTGCACCCGTGCGGCCGCCCGGGTGAAGTTGGCCTCCTCGGCCACCGCGACGAAGTATTCGAGCTGACGGATCTCCATAAGCGTTGATTATAGTTTTGCGCGCACATTGGTATTGGACTTATAGCAGCTCCTCACGCACCGTCGAAGTATGACCACCTACGTGCTGATCCCCGGCGCCTGCCACGGCGCCTGGTGCTTCGAAGACCTGACCGACGCCCTGCGCGGACGCGGCCACCGTGTCCTGGGCTACACCCTCACCGGTGTCGCCGAACGCGCCCACCTGGCTCACGCCGGAGTCAACCTCGACACCCACGTGACCGACGTCGTCACGGCGCTGGGCGCCGACACCGACGCCGACGACCTCGTGCTCGTCGGCCACAGCTACGGCGGCATGGTGATCACCGGTGTCGCCGACCGCATCCCGGACCGGGTCGACGCGCTGGTGTACCTCGACGCGCTGGTGCCCCGCGACGGCGAATCCTGTTGGCACCTGGTCAACGACGAAGAACGCGAGTGGTACCTCGACGTCGACGACACCGGCTACGGGGTGCCGCCGATGCCGTTCTTCGACCCGCGCGCCACCGCACACCCGCTGGCGTCCTTCCTGCAGCGGATCCGGCTCACCGGCGACCTCGGCCGGTTCCGTCGGCGCGACTTCGTCTACGCCCTCGACTGGCCCGGCGACTCGCCGCTGCGGTCGTCCTACGAACGGGTCCGCGACGACGACTCCTGGAACGTCCATGAACTCGACGGCAAGCACAACCTGATGCGGGACAAGCCGGACGACGTGCTGCGCATCCTGCTCGACGCCGGAAGTCAGTAACCGAGCAGCGTGCGGAACCGCTGCCCCACCGCCATCGACTCGCCCATCCGCCGCACCCAGCCGTCGAGTGCCGCCTTCGTGTCGGCCGGCTCGAAGCCGTTCTCCTGGGCGATGGCGATCATGCCGGCCTCGTCGGTTACGCCGCGGGCCTGCGCCTGGCGGGCGAGGTCCGCATAGTCCTGCAGAGAGAAGCCGTTGATCGGCTGCCAGATCGCGTCGTCCACGGCGACCGGGCGGGTCGACGGCCCACCGAACAGGGCCGGGTCGACCGGTCCCGCGCCGCGCACGTACACGGTGCCCGCCTGCTGTTTCGCTTGCTTGGCCTTCGTGAACAGTCCCATGATGTCTCCGCATCTCTCCCGGGTCTCCGACGCTGCTGTCCGAGACGAATGTCCGGTGCGGTACGAGTCCACAGCGGAGCGGCCGCTACCGATCCCGACTTCGCAGCGATGATCAAACTGGAACACGTTTCAGTTCTGCCCGGTCGGTCGGTACGCTGACCGCGTGTCAGAAGCAGCAACGCAACCGGCCGTCGACGGCTGGTTCGCCACCGACGGGTCCGGAACTCCCTATCTGCTCGGCGGCAAGTGCCACCAGTGCGGCACCTATGTGTTCCCGCCCCGCTCCGGTAACTGCCCCAACCCCGGCTGCGACGGCGATGACCTGGCCCAGGTGCCGCTGTCGCGGCGCGGCACGCTGTGGAGCTACACCGAGAACCGGTACGCCCCACCGCCGCCGTATCCGTCGCCGGATCCGTTCGAGCCGTTCGCCGTGGCCGCGGTCGAACTGGCCGACGAAGGCCTGATCGTGCTCGGCAAGGTGGTCGACGGCACGCTCGCCGCCGATCTGCGGGTGGGCATGCAGATGGAACTGACGACCATGCCGCTCTACACCGACGACGACGGCGTCGAACGCATCGTCCACGCCTGGAGGATCGCCTGATGAGCCCAGCAACAGCGCCCGAGCCGCTCTACATCCTCGGCGCCGGGATGCACCCCTGGGGCAAATGGGGCCGCGACTTCACCGAGTACGGCGTGGTCGCGGCCCGTGCCGCGCTCGCCGAGTCGGGACTGGACTGGACGCAGATCCAGCTGGTCGCAGGCGCCGACACGATCCGTAACGGCTATCCCGGCTTCGTGTCCGGTGCGACCTTCGCCCAGAAGCTCGGCTGGAACGGCGTGCCGGTGTCGTCGAGCTACGCGGCCTGCGCCAGCGGATCTCAGGCCCTGCAGAGCGCGCGCGCCCAGATCCTGGCGGGGTTCTGCGACGTCGCCCTGGTGATCGGTGCGGACACCACCCCCAAGGGCTTCTTCGCGCCGGTGGGCGGCGAACGCCGCAACGACCCCGACTGGCAGCGCTTCCACCTGATCGGCGCCACCAACCCCGTGTACTTCGCGATGCTGGCGCGTCGGCGAATGGACCTCTACGGCGCCACGCTCGAGGATTTCGCGTCGGTGAAGGTGAAGAACGCCAGGCACGGGCTGGAGAACCCGAATGCCCGCTTCCGCAAGGAGACCTCGATCGAGGACGTGTTGGCCAGCCCGGTGGTCTCCGATCCGTTGCGGCTGCTCGACATCTGCGCCACCTCCGACGGTGCGGCGGCGCTGATCGTGGCGAGCAAGGCGTTCACCGAGAAGCACCTCGGCTCCACCGAAGGAGTGCCCTCGGTGCGGGCGGTGTCCACGGTGACCCCGCGCTACCCGCAGCACCTGCCGGAACTTCCGGACATCGCCACCGACTCCACCGCGGTGGTGCCCGCGCCCGACCGCGTGTTCAAGGACCAGATCCTCGACGCGGCCTATGCCGAGGCCGGCATCGGGCCGGAGGACCTCAGCGTCGCCGAGGTGTACGACCTGTCCACCGCACTGGAACTCGACTGGTACGAACACCTGGGCCTGTGCCCGAAGGGTGAGGCCGAGCAGCTGTTGCGCAGCGGCGCGACGGCCATCGGCGGACGGATCCCGGTCAATCCGTCGGGCGGTCTGGCCTGCTTCGGCGAAGCCATTCCCGCCCAGGCGATCGCGCAGGTCTGCGAACTCACCTGGCAGCTCAAGGGCCAGGCCACCGGACGGCAGGTCGAGGGTGCGACGGTCGGCGTGACGGCGAATCAGGGTCTGTTCGGCCACGGCTCGTCGGTGATCGTGGCCCGCTGACGGCCCTGCGGCTCAGCGCTTCTCGACGTCGTAGAGCCAGACCGTCGGCTCGGTCAGTTCGCCGTCGGCCGCCCAGCGGTAGCGGTGCGCCACGCCCTGGCCGTCGTAGCCGCGGATCCATTCGGCCATCTGCGGGCGGGTCAGCATGCCGGCGTCGATGCCGCGCAGCATGATGGTCGCCAGGTCGTATCCGACGGCGGCGAGATCGCCTGGCGCACTGTCGAACTTGGCCGCGAAGTCGTCGGAGAACCAGCCCGGGTCGGGGCCGTAGGGCAGCGCGACCGACACTCCGTCGGGGTCTTCGCCGACATAGCCGAACAACGCCTCACCGTCGGCCTCAGCGGCCGAGAGCAGCGCCGCGCCGACGCCGCGCTCGCGGAGCCGTTGCAACAATTCGCCCGCCTGCGCCGCAGAACCACCGAAGTACACGGCGTCCGGCGCGGCCGTGCCGATCGACTCGGCGATGGCGTCGATGTCGTTGTCTCGCAACGTCTGTGGTCCGTCGCAGCTGACGAGTGACGGGTTCAGCGCGGTGGTCACCGCCTGCGCGAGACCCGAACCGTGCGGCGTCCCGTCGTCCGCGACGCAGACCCTGCGGTAGTTCGCAGGACCCGTCAGGTAGCGCGCCACGGCGCTGCCCTGCGCGGTCAGCCCGGCAATCCCCCGGAAGAAGGCGGCGCGGCCACCCGCCGGGGCGGTGTGGGTGCCCGCCGACGCGGCGACGGTGACCAGGCCGCTGCGGGCCAGGGCGTCTCGCAACGCGTCACTGATCTCAGACGACGCGGGGCCGATCATCCCGATCGTGTAGACGTCGTCGACGATCTGCAACCCCGCTCCGGGCGGCATCGGGTCGGCGCCGTCGGTGTCGAGTTCCTTGAGCTGCACCTGGCAGCCGGGGTTGGCGTCGTTGTGGTCGTCGACGGCCAACCGCACCCCGTCGCGGACGCCCGTCCCCGTCGGCGCGCGAGCGGTGGTCAGCGGCCCCGCGACGGCGATGGACACCAGCGCACACACGGCCTTGCCGTCACCGGCCGGGTCCACCGCACCCGGCGCCGGATCCGGCCTGTCGAGAACCGCGCCGTCCATGCCGATCTCGGCCCTGGGGACCAACGCGAAACGGGTCGGTTGCAGCCGCACCGCAGCCACCACGCCTGCGACCAGCAGCCCCGCCAAGGCGACCGCGGCCAGCACGGTCACCCGGCGACGCGACCGCCGCACCCCCGGCTCAGTCACGCCGCACTCATTTCCCCCCGCTCACCACCGACGAGCCCCTACGCTTACCACACCTTAGGGTGTGCGGGCGTGGCTCCGCCGGTTTCAGGCGACGCCGAGGTAGGCGGCCCGCACCGCGTCGTCGTGGAGCAGATCGCGCGCCTTGCCCTCCCGGGTGATCTCCCCGGTCTCCAGGATGTAGGCCCGGTTCGAGCGGCTCAGCGCCTGCTGGGCGTTCTGCTCGACGAGCAGCACGGTGGTGCCCTCGGAGTTGATCTGGGCGATGATGCCGAAGATCTGCGAGATCACCATCGGCGCCAGACCCATCGACGGCTCGTCGAGCAGCAGCACCCGCGGTCGCGCCATCAGGGCCCGGCCGATTGCGAGCATCTGCTGCTCACCTCCGGAGAGCGTGCCGCCCACCTGGTCGCGCCGCTCCCCCAGCCGTGGAAAGGTTTCGAACACCCAGTCCAGCCGTTCGCGATGGGCCGCCCGGTTGGGGAATTTGCGTCCGTAGCAGCCCATCTCGAGGTTCTCGGTGACCGTCATGCCGGGGAACACGCCGCGGCCCTCCGGCGCCTGGATGAGTCCGTGGCCGACCCGCTTGTGCGCCTTGACCCGTGAGATGTCGCGGCCCTCGAACCAGACCGAGCCGGAGCTGAGCGGGCGCAGGCCCGAGATGGCCCGCATCGTGGTGGTCTTGCCCGCTCCGTTGCTGCCGAGCAGTGTGACCAGTTCACCCTCCCGCACGGTCAGCGAGATGCCGTGCAGCGCCTGGATCCTGCCGTAGTGGACGGCGACGTCGCGCAGCTCGAGGATCGGGTCGCCGCTATTCGAGCTCGTCATCGGGCACCCCCAGGTAGGCGGCGATCACCGCAGGGTTCTCACGGATCTCGGCCGGTAGGCCGTCTGCGATCTTGCGGCCGAACTCGAGCACCACGATGCGGTCGGTGACACCCATGACCAGCCGCATGTCGTGTTCGATCAGCAGCACGGTGTAGCCGTCGTCCCTGATCTTCTGGATCAGCTCGATCAGCGCCGACTTCTCGCCCGGGTTGAACCCGGCGGCGGGTTCGTCGAGGCACAGCAACTTCGGTTCGGTGGCCAGTGCGCGGGCGATCTCCAGCCGGCGCTGATCACCGTAGGGGAGGTTCTTCGCCTTCTCCTCACCGCGCGCGGCGATACCGACGAACTGCAGCAGTGCGGCCGCGCGTTCCACGGCGTCGCGCTCCTCCCTGCGGTGCCGCGGTGACCGGATCAACGCCCCGGGCACCGACGTCTTGTGCCGGGCGTCGGTGCCGACGACGACGTTCTCCAGCGCGGTCATCTCACCGAAGAGCCGGATGTTCTGGAAGGTGCGGGCGATGCCGCGGCGGGTTATCTGGTGCCGCTTGATCCGGCCCAGCGGTGCGCCGTCGAACGTCACCGTTCCCGCACTGGGGCGGTACACGCCGGTGATGGCGTTGAAGCAGGTGGTCTTGCCCGCGCCGTTGGGCCCGATGAGGCCGAGGATCTCGCCGCGCCGGATGTCGAAGTTCACCGCGTCGAGCGCGACCAGCCCGCCGAACCGGACCGTGAGGTCCTGCACCTTCAGCAGCGCCTCGCCCTCGTCGACGCTGATCTCGCGGTGCAGTGCAGCGAGATCCTCGTCGATCAGCGTGCCGTCGCCGGCGGCGGGTTCGGTCACGGCGTCGCCTCCGTCTTGTCGGTGGACCGCAACAGCCGTTTGGCCGCCCTGCTGTAGGCCAGCAACTGCTGGCGCACCGGGAACAGCCCCTCGGGGCGGAAGATCATCAGCACCACCAGCGCGAGTCCGAAGAACAGGAACTTCAGCTGGTCCATGTTGACGCCCACGAACTCGACGCCCATCAGCCGGTTCGGCAGGTACACGATGACGAACGCGCCGAACACGACCCCGAGCTTGTTGCCGGACCCGCCGAGCACCACCGCGCACAGGAAGAGCATCGAGTTGATGATGTTGAAGCTCATCGGCGAGACGAACTGGACCTGGCCGGCATAGAGCGCCCCGGACAGGCCGCCGATGCCTGCGCCGATGACGAAGGCCCACAGTTTGAACTTGAAGGCGTTGACGCCCATCACCTCTGCGGCGTCCTCGTCCTCGCGGATCGCCACCCACGCCCGGCCCACCCGGCTTCGTTCCAGGTTCCCCACCAGCAGCAGCACCGCCGCGAGCAGGATCAGGCCCAGCCAGAACCACCAGGTGCCGGAGTTGGTGTTGGCGGCGGTGTTCCCGCTGGAGAAGTACCCGGGGAACCCGGGGTGCTCACCGACGTGGGGGTATGCCAGGCCGCCGAGCCCGCGCGGGCCGTTGGTCACGCTCTGCAGGTTGTCGGCGACCAGGCGGATGATCTCGCCGAAGCCCAGTGTCACGATCGCGAGGTAGTCGCCACGCAGCCGCAGGGTCGGCGTGCCCAGGATCAGGCCCGACAGCGCGGTGAACGCCATCGCCAGCGGCACGCACGACAACCACGCCCAGTCGGAGTTGAAGAAGGCGTTCCAGCCCATCAGGTTCCACGGGCTCGACGGGCTGGTCAGCAGGGCGACGGTGTAGGCGCCGACGGCGTAGAAGCCGACGTAGCCGAGGTCGAGCAACCCCGCCTGGCCGACGACCACGTTGAGGCCGACGGCGATCAGCGCGATCATCACGAACTGCGCCATCGTCACCCCCAGGCTGGTGCCAGGCGTGTCGAGGAACGGCGGCGGGAACAGCGGCAGCAGCGCCAGGAACCCGAAGAGGAAGACGCCTGCCACCCACTTCGCGGGCCGCGGCAGATCGTCCCACCTTCGGCGCAGCGCGTCGCCGGGGGCGAGCAACGTGCTCGACTTCTCGGTCGTCGGGGCGGTCATGCGCGTGCCTTCCCCAGGCTCTCACCGAGTATGCCCGTCGGCCGGATCAGCAGCACGAGCACCAGCAGACCGAACGCGATGACGTCGCGCCACTGCGTGCCGAACAGCGCCTGGCCGTAGTTCTCGATCACGCCGAGCAGCAGCCCGCCGAGCAGCGCGCCGCGCAGATTGCCGATCCCGCCGAGCACCGCCGCCGCGAATGCCTTGATGCCGAGCACGAATCCCCCGTAGAACACGATCGCCTGCGGCACCTTGAGGGTGTACAGCAGCGCGGCCACGCCGGCCAGCAGGCCGCCGATCAGGAAGGTCAGCATGATCACCCGCTCGCGCGACACCCCCATCAGCGTCGCGGTGGTGGGATCCTGTGCGACGGCGCGGATCCCGCGGCCGAACTTGGTGCGGTTGATGGCGGTGTCGGCCAGCAGCGCGAACGCCATGGCGGCGATCACGATGATGAGCGTGATGTTGGTGACGGGCGCGCCGAAGATCCTGAACTGGATCTCGGGTTCCACCAGGCGGATCGGCTGCTGTGCGTTCGGGCCGCCGTAGCCCGGGATGATCCGCGGCAGGATGAACAGCACGAACTGCTGGAGGATGAACGACATCCCGATCGCGGTGATGAGGAACGTCAACGGCCGCGCATTGCGTTTTCGCAGCGGCCGGTACGCGACCGCTTCCAGGCCGACCGCGGCGCCGCCGGACACCAGCATCGCGAACACCGCGGCGACGATGAGATAGAAGATGGTGCTGACGATCCCGACCGCGTAGGCGTTGCCGCTCGGGCGGAAGCCGAGGACCATGTCGAGCGCGAAGTAGGCACCGAACATGCCGAGCATGAAGATCTCGGAGTGGGCGAAGTTGATCAGCCTCAGCACGCCGAACACCAGCGTGTAGCCCACCGCGACGAGCGCGTAGATCGCCCCCCAGGACAACCCGTCGATGGTGAGGCCGAGGAAGCCACTCCGGAGCGCGTCGACATCGAAGTTGATGTCGGCCGCGGTCATCACGCACTGGGCCAGGCAGTCGTGAATCATCCTGCGCGGGAGCTCCTTTTCAGGTCTGTTCGACGGGTTCGCAACACGGGAACGCGCCCGAGCCTTTCGGTCCGGGCGCGTCCCGTCGTCACCGTGCGACTACGACTGGACCTTGTAGATCCAGATCAGGTTCGTGGTGAGCTCACCGTTGGGGGTCCACTGGTAGTTGCGCGCCACGCCGGGGGCGTTGTACGTGCGGACGTGCTCCAGCAGATCCGGGCGGGCGACCTTGCCTGCGTCGATGCCCTTGAGCAGGATCGTCGCCAGGTCGTAGCCCTCGGTGCTGTATGTGCCTGGCTCGGCGTCGAACTTCTCGGTGTACTCCTTGGCGAACTCAGCCGGGGCGGGTCCGCACGGGCAGGACAGCAGCGCATCCTTGGAGGAATCGCCCGCCTGGTCGACGAACTGCTGGTCCTTGGTGCCGTCGGCCGAGACGAACGTCGCGGTCACGCCGCCGTCGCGCAGCTGCTGCACCAACGGTGCGGCCTCGGAGTAGTAGCCGCTGAAGAAGATCGCATCGGGCGAGGCGCCGCTGACCTTGTTCACCGTGGCCGAGAAGTCCTTCTCGCCCTTCTTGATCTGGCCGCTGCAGCCGGCGTCGGCGGCGGGCCCGAGGGTGGTGCGCAACGTCTCCGCCAGGCCCGTGCCGTAGGCCGTGCTGTCGTCGATGACGCAGACTTTCGAGTACTTCAGGTTGTTCTTCAGGTAGTTCGCGACCGCCGGCCCCTGCACCCCGTCGTTGGCGAGGCCGCGGAAGAAGGTGCGCCAGCCGTTCTCGGACAGTGACACGCGGGTCGCCGAGGCCGTGGTGGCGACCAGCCCGGCATCGCTGAACTGCTTGCCGGTGGCCTCGGTCTCGCCGGAGAACGCAGGCCCGATGAGAGCCCGGATCGACGCGTCGTTGATGATGCGCGGCGCGATACCGCTGGCGGTCTGCTCGTTGCCCTGGGTGTCGAAGGTCTGCAGGTTCACCTGGCAGTTGGGGTTGGCGGCGTTGTGCTTGTCGATGGCCAGCCGCGCTCCGCGCTCGATGTTGATGCCGAGCGCCGCGTCGGGACCGGTGAGCGCACCGGCCATGGCGATCGACACCGGCTCGCAGCGGGCCTGGCCGTCACCGGCCGGATCGGCCGGCGTGCCCGTGTTGCCCGCAGGCACCTCGGCGCCGGCCTGGTCGATCTGCACCTGTTCGACGATCTTCAGATTCGATTGGCCGCCGCCCTCCTGTTCGGGCGCGGACTGCTCGGAGCAGCCGGCGATGCCGAGGACGAGCAGGCCTGCAGTGGTCAGAGCGAAAGCACTCCGTGTCGCGCTACGGCGCACGTGTCACCTCCCGGTAGAAGGGCAATTCGGGGCAGAGCATGGAACGGGCGTACGTGAGATTCGGAAAAGTACGTCGTTTCGGGAAAGAACATAGCCGCCACATGGCCGTGGTGCGTCGTGTTGGGAAATGCGTGCCGCGATCGACGCCTGGTGACCGCGCCGAACGACGGATACGGAAACGCAGTGTTTACGTGTGCCGCGTCGGCTGGCCTGCCGCGGGCCCGCCGTCGGGCTCGTCGAGCGTCTCCAGAACCACCTCGGCGACGCGTTTCATGGTGGTCCGGCGGTCCATGGCCGCACGCTGGATCCACTTGAACGCCTCGGGTTCGGTCATCCCCTGCTTGGACTGCAGCAGGCCCTTCGCCCGCTCGACGAGCTTTCGGGTCTCCAGCCGCTCCGACAGCGACGCGACCTCGGATTCCAGCGCGCTGATCTCACTGAACCGGCTGACCGCCACCTCGATCGCCGGGATCAGATCGGAGGCGTTGAAAGGTTTCACCAGATAGGCCATCGCACCGGCGTCGCGGGCCCGCTCGACCAGGTCGCGCTGGCTGAATGCGGTGAGGATGACGATCGGGGCGATCCGCTTGCCCGCGATCTCGGAGGCCGCGTCGATGCCGTCCCGGCGCGGCATCTTGACGTCCATGATCACCAGGTCGGGGTTGAGGCGCTCGGCCAGTTCGACGGCTTCCTGCCCGTCACCTGCTTCGCCGACGATCTCGTAGCCCTCCTCGCGCAGCATCTCCGCAAGGTCCATCCGGATGAGCGCCTCGTCCTCGGCGATGAGAACCCGGCGTGCTGGCGCTGCGCCCGATGGGGGCCCGGTGTGGGATGCCGTCATGGCTCACATTGTGGCGGTTACCCACGCGATCAGCGACCTCGGGGCCATCCTCTATCGTGGTAGGCCGCCAGGCCCTCGTATCCCAACTGGCAGAGGAAACGGATTCAAAACCCGTACAGTGTGAGTTCGAATCTCACCGAGGGCACCAGCAAACCCAGGTCAGAGCCCCCGAAGACCGCTGGCCTGTCGACGGACATCGCTGACCGTCCGCAGATCGTCCGCAGTAGTTTCCGCGGCGTCATCGAACGCCGCGGCGACGGCGTCCAAATCATCGGGGTAGAGGTGCCCGTACCGGTCCCAGGTCAGGGTCGCGGTCTTATGGCCCATCAGTTTCTGCAGCACCTTGATGTTCGCACCGGCGGCGATCGCCATGGTGGCGCAAGTGTGGCGCAGTTCGTGCGGCACCAGACCCTGCTGCCCAATCGCAGTTGCCGCCGGATCGAACATCCAACGCAATTCACCTTCGGTCAGGTATCCACCCCTCCGCGACGGGAACACCAACTCGTCGGCTGACCTGCCTTCGATCTCGGTCGCCAGCAAAGGGGCGAGAAACCTTTTCAGCACCGGCACGGCGCGAGCCGCGTGGTTCTTCGTGGGACCTTCCACCAGGCCTTGGCCCGTGACGTGAGTGACCGATCGTCGGACGCGAATGCGCCCCCTTTCCAGGTCCACGTCGCGGACGCGCAGAGCGGCCGCCTCACCGAACCGGAGACCGCAATACCCGAGTACCAGTATGAAGGTGCGGAAGCGCCCCGCCGCCATTGCGAGCCGGTGCAGTTGCTCATGGGTGAGGTACCGCTGCTCGGTCTCGGGCTTGCGTGGAAGCTCCAGGCTGTCGGCGGGGTTGGACGGCAGATACTTGCCACGAACCGCGTACTTGAGAACCTGGCTGACCACCTGATGGGCCTGGATGACCCGGGATGCGCTCAGGCCTTTGCCCTCGAACCGGCTGGATCCATTGACGGAAAGGCTGGTGACCCATGCCTGCAGGTCGACAAAGAGCACGTCACGCAATGGCACCTGAGCCCATCGCGGCAGTATCACGGTGTCGAGAAGCGACCGGTATCCCGCGACCGTTTTCGGTGCGCGTGTCGCCTTAGTTGCGAACCACCGCTCAGCCACGGCACCGAAGGTGACCGCCGACAACGCGGGATCCGTCCAGGTGCCCGTGACCTGATCGGATACCTGCTTGTTCAGCCACTGCTGGGCGTCAGTCTTGCGGCAAGCCCTTCGCGCGCTCCCGTCCGTCGTCGCCGACGTACCGAGCACGCCAACGCGACCCCTTGCCGTGGTTGGCGCTTGGCACCGTCTCCAGCCTGCCGTCCGCACCGCGAACAGTCCGCGTCCATCGGTCCTCTACCCCGCCGCGGCGGTTGCGCTTCATTGTCACTTTCCGATCTCCCCAGGGGTCGGGGCAGGCTTCATGCCGCGCTCGAATTGCCCGACGGTTGCCAGGGCGCCCTGAGCCGCCTCCAGTCTCTGCAGGGCTCGTTTAACGTCGGCTTGCAGGAGGTCCCGCCCGGAAAAGTCGCCCGCGCCGATGTCATCCCGCGCTTGCCCGATCGCCCTAACGATGTCCTGCACCTGCTCCGCCGACCGCTTGGCCGCGCTGGTTAAGCCGCGCAGCGCGTAAGTCAACTCGGCATCGTCGTCGATGGTGCGACCCATGAGGGCGTCGACCGAGGTGCCCAAGACATCGGCGATTGCCGCCGCCTCGTCTATCCGCACCGTCCGCTCGCGGTTCTCAATCTTTGCAATCGTCGTCGGGTAGATATGACCAAACCCCTTGTCTGCGAGGTGTTTTGCCAAATCTGCCTGCGACCAACCGCGGTCGAGGCGACTCTGCCTCAACCGTTCCCTGAACTGGGCCAGCGAGGAATGTTCTCTCACCATGTTAGGGAGACTACCTCTAATGGGTTGACCAACGCAATCAATGCCAGTTGACTGGCCTCGTCCCCAGAATCGGGACTGCAACCAGAAACGGGAGGCGCGTTGGAGGACATCGGCGAGGTGGCGGAACGGGAATACCTCAACTCCGCAGACCTTGAACGGCTCACTGGCACACCATCATCCACGTGGCGGTACTGGGACCTCACTGGCGAGGGCCCAACAAGTTTCAAGATCGGCCGTCGCCGGGTGTGGCGGAAGACGGTGGTGCTGCAGTGGCTGGCAGACCAGGAGGCCGCCGCGCGGTGATCGCCACCGACCACTCTGCCGCCTACGAGCGCCTCACCGCGGCGCTGCGCGACCAGGGTCGCGTCGTCCGTGAGACGGGTGACGGCAAGGCCATGGCCCAGTGTCCGGCACACGATGACCGCAACCCGTCCCTGTCGATCGCGCCCCGCCGCGACGGCAAGGGCGTGGTTGTGCACTGCCACGCCGGTTGCGACATCGGTGCGGTCACCGCCGCGGTAGGCCTGCAGCTGCGCGACCTTTTCGACGACGACCGGATGCGGGCCGTTTACGCCGATACCGGTACGTACGCCTACCCGGGCGGGCGGGAGGTGCACCGTAGGCCCGGCAAGGACTTCAGGCAGACGGGGAACAAGGCTGACCGCAGCCTCTACCACGGTGATCGGATCGCCGACCGCTCAACGGTCTACGTGGTCGAAGGTGAGCGCGACGTCCACGCCGTCGAGTCCCAGGGCGGCGCTGCCGTGTCTCCGGCGATGGGGGCGGGTAAGTCGCACCTCGCGGACTGGTCAGCCTTGAAAGGAAAGGAAGTCGTCGTCGTCGCCGACGCCGACGAAGCGGGACGCAAACACGCCGCGGAAGTCGCCGAGATCGTCGGGCGCCTCGGTAACTCGATTCGGATCGTGGAAGCCAGGACCGGCAAGGACGTTGCTGACCACATCGCGGCGGGGCACAGCCTCGACGAGTTGGCCCCGAGGGCCAAGGCCGATGTCCGGCCGGCGGACATGCCCCGGCTCTGGCGCGCCGCCGAACTGGCGGACCAGGAGCAGGGGCGCTGGTTGGCCAAGAACTGGCTGCCGCTGGCGGCCGTCGCGCTGCTCATTGGCGACGAGGGAATCGGCAAGTCGCTGCTGTGGGTGTTGATCATCGCTCACGTCACTACTGGCAAGCCCATGCCCGCGATGGGGATTCCCGCCCGCGAGCCCCAGGCGGTCGTCATCGTGGTGACCGAGGATGACTGGAAGACAACGGTTCGGCCCCGCCTGACCGTCGCCGGGGTGAATCTCGACATGGTGCACGTCATCTGCACCGACAGGGATGGCAGCGGGGCGCCGGTCTTCCCGCGCGACGTGGACTTGCTCGACGGCCTGGACTTCGTCTTGCTCGTCGTGGACGCCTGGCTCGATACCGTCCCGGCCAGTCTCAGCGTGCGCGACCCGCAGCAGGCCCGGCAGGCCCTGCACCCGTTCAAGGAACTGGCCAGCCGGGAGGGTTGCGCGGTAGCGCCTCAGACAACACGTAATACGTCGCGATCACCCGAAAGGACCACCGATGCCTGACTCTGCAGGCCAGCGACTGCGCGGCGACATCGCCAACGCCCTGGCCCATGCCGTCGAACAGCACGGGCCCATGGAATTCGACGAACTGGAACTGCTCACCATTGATCGCGCCGCCATGGCCGCCGACCGCGCCGACGATCTCCGGCGGGTGTTCGCCGACGAGATGGCCGGACAGCGCCGGGCCAGCGTCCTGACCCGACTGAGCGCCGAGGCGCGGCAGCTGGACCGCACCGCGGTAGAGCTGACCCGGACCGTCATCGGTGGCCTGGGCGTGGTCGCCAAGAGCGACCGGCACGTGCGCGCCGTGCGAGCCCGCTGGGACCGCGGCCCGAGGCACGCGTGACCCGGCGGCCGTCCGGCGCCCCGGGGCGCAGTGCGCTGTACGCCCACCTGCTGGCGCGTGCCGACGAACTTGCCGCCCACCCGATGGCCACCCCGGGCGACCGCGAGCACCTGGCCGCGCTGCGCGCCGGGCGGTCAGTCGACGTGTCCGTGTCAGCCCTCCCGGAGTGGGCCCGAGGGGGAGAGCCCACCCATTGGTGGCGTCGCGCGATCGTCACCAACGCCGGGGGCGTCGAGTGCTACGACGACGACGCACAGCGGTGGCTGGCGGATAACGGGCTCTAGCGCACAGTCCGAGACCGACATCGCCATGCTGCGCAACGACGAGCGTGCGAACGAGGTCTATGCCCCCGCGGATGTCGTCTTCAGGGGTCTCCCCTGCCAAGTGCCATGACATAAAGGCGTGCCAGAGACATCAATCCACGAATTAACTTGCCATCAGCGCGACACGCCCGGCGCAACCGATGTCGACGACACGCCGAACAACTTTCCGTCCCCAGGCTTTCTGTTAGCCGCTGAGGCGATAAAGCGCTGTAACCAGCAGCCTTTCGGCATCGCTTGCACACCCCTGGCATCCAATCCACATGGTGTGCACACTCAGTCAACAACCACAACCGGCCCAGACGGACAGTTATCCCCAGTGCCATCCACACGCCCCCGACCGGGTTGCTATCGCATGACACCAGCAACACTTACTCTTCGGCGTATGCCCCTCGATCTCGGCAAAGCGCAAGCGCGACAACGCGTTAGCCGATCGGAGGCATACACCATTGAGGCCAGGATCTCGGGATTTCACTCGGCGTGTCGCGCAACTTTCTTTGCGCGTGAACGTCGGGGCACTTCTATAGCCTGGTCCTCGACGGAAGCCGCGGAGCAATCCCCGGCGACTTCAAATAGGGAGGCGGCCCCGCTGCAACGGGACCGCCTCAACGCCCATACCCCCGTGAGATTTTCGAGAGAGGACCCCAATGACGGTAGACGACGGACACCAGGGAGGCCACCCCCCGCCCCCGCGGCGTTACTTGCTGCCGGTGGCTGCCGCGACCGCAGTTGTCACGTCCGGTGGCGTGATCGCCGTCCAGCTGCTGTGGCCGTGGACTGCTGAGGCCATACACGACGGTGTCAGCATCGTGCACGTGATCATCACTACCGCCACGCTGTCAGTCCGGCGCCGGAAGTCGTAGCCCGTGGCGCCACCCTGGGTCGGCCAGCACCGCGCTGACCCGATCCAGGGCGGCCACCACGACCGGGTCGTGGGGGTCGTATCCCTTGGCGCGGTCACGGCCGCGCGTTCGATGTCATCCACGCCGGGTTAGACGCGGTGTCGGGGCAGCCGGTTCCCAGGGCAGTAACCGGCCGCCACGGTCGCACCCTCAGCCGCCGCTGAAGAAAGCTCGGATGACGGGCTCAACCATCTGGCCGATGGCGACAAGTCCGTCCGTTCCGCCGGTGAACCAGACGACGAAGACAGCGAACAGCAGCACCTCAGCAACCGTGCCGAGGATGGTGAAACAGAACCACTTGAATGTATCCATGGTGGATCGGCCCTTTCGGGTCGTGCGGCATCCCTGGGGGGATCAGCACACTGGGGGTGCACCACCTCTTCCCCCTGGAACTCAGGCGACTTACAGTGCTCCGCCTCCTGTGAGATACATCACATGCGGTAGACCCTGTTAAACACGATGCGACGCCCCCGCGCGATAAGGCTGTTCCCGCTCGGCGGCGCCCCCGGAGGAACGAGGCGCTCCTAACACGACGGAGTGTCCGCAGGCCGTCCGCAGCCCGTTCAGCACACCCACAAACACCCAACGCAACCAACGCCAGTGACCAGGGTGTTCGTCAACAGCCAACGCAGCTTGCAGCAACAAACGCCGATGAGGACGGATTCAAAACCCGTCCAGTGTGAGTTCGAATCTCACCGAGGGCACCAACCCGCGTCTCCTGCGGCGATACGCTTCGACCCGTGGCGATCAGCGAGTTCCGGCGGGCGATCTGCATGCCCGACGTGGCCCGCGACCACCGCATGCCCGCCCGCACCCAGCACTACGCGCAGAGTGTGCTCAGCCGGTTGCGGGTGCTCACCATCGCGACGTACATCGCCGCCGCGGTGTCGGGTCTGTTCGGGCTGTTCCAGCTCACGTTCGCCGGCAAGTTCGCGGCGCTCGGCTGGCTGAACCTCGCGTCCGCGGGGGTCTTCCTGCTGATCCCGGTGCTGTACCGGTTCGGCGCGCTGATCGCACCGCTGACGTTCTTCGTCTTCTCGTACCTGTCGATCGGATTCATCTGCTTCTCCATCGGCACCGACTCCGGCCTGCAGTTCTACTTCCTGGTGTCGGCCTCGCTGGTGGTGCTGGTGCTCGGAACCGAGCGGCTGGTGCTGTCGGCGATCCTGGTCACGTTGGGCGTGGCGGGCACCATCACGCTCGAGCTGACCGTGCCCGACGACCGTGGGATCGCACCCGCGTGGACCTTGACCGTCGGCTTCATCTCCTCCGCCGTCTTCTCGACGGTGATGGTGTTCGCGACGGTGTGGTTCGCGCTGCGCGAGATCGACCGGGCGGAGGCCGCCATGGAGTCGGAGTACCAGAGGTCGGAGAAGCTGCTTGCCAACATCCTGCCCGCGAGCATCGCGGCGCGGCTCAAGGATCCGGCGCACACGATCATCGCCGACAAGTACGACGACGCATCGATCCTGTTCGCCGATATCGCCGGCTACACCAAGCGGGCCAGTGACACCTCGCCGACCGATCTGGTGCGATTCCTGGACCGGCTTTACACCGACCTCGACGCACTCGTCGACCGGCACGGCCTGGAGAAGGTCAAGACCAGCGGCGACTCGTACATGGTGGTCAGCGGGGTGCCACGGGAGCGGCCCGACCACGTCGAGGCACTGGCCTGCCTGGCGCTCGACATGGCCGACGCGGTGGCCGACCTCACCGACCCGGGCGGGCGGGCCGTGCCACTGCGGATCGGGCTGGCGGCGGGGCCGGTGGTGGCCGGTGTGGTGGGCGCGCGGAAATTCTTTTACGACGTGTGGGGCGACGCCGTCAACGTCGCGTCACGGATGGAGAGCACCGACGTCGAGGGCCGGATACAGGTGCCCCACCAGGTCTACGAACGCATCCGCCACGCGTTTGAATTCGAGGAGCGCGGCGACGTCGACGTCAAGGGCAAGGGCGTGATGCGCACCTGGTACCTGACGGGCCGACGCGACGACGAGGCCGTCCGCGGCGCGGTCGAGGTGGCCGCGCCGACCATGACGTCACCCCTCGGCTGACGCCCTGCGCTCGGCAATGAAGGCCAACCGGCGCAACGATTCCCGGTTGCGCGGCCAGGCCGCCATGTCGGACAGCTTGTCGGGCATCAGCTTGCCGAGCCCGCTGATCGGATACTCCTCCATCTGCACCCGGCAGCCGTCAGGAGCGTCGGACAGCTTCAGGACCACCCGGGCGCCGCCGAAGGGCCTGCCCTTCGCGTGCAGGACGAGTTCCTGGGTCGGAACGGCCTTCTCCACGACGGTCTCGTCGTCGAGGACGGCCGGCCACACCCCGATGGAATGGTGGATCCTGCTGCCGGGTCCGGGCCAATTCGGGTCGACCGCCCGCATCCGGCTGTTGCCCACCACCCACTGGGAGTAGGTCCATCCGTCGGCCAGTACGTCCCACACCTGTCGGCGTGACGCGGCGATGTCTCTTGTCACAGTCACGCCGCAGGTGTACCCGCCTCTGGTGTCGGCTAGACCTTGCGGTTCTCCGACTTGATCAGCCAGGCCAGCTTCTCGAGTCCGTCGATCAGGCCGTGCAGGATGTCGGCGGTGCTGGGATCCTCGGCGTCGACCGCGTCGTGGACGGTGCGCAGGGTGCCGACCGTGGCGTAGATCCTGGCGGTGATGAAGTCCACCACCTCAGCGGTGCTGTGCTCGTAGGCCGGGAACTCCGGCAGCGTGGTGGTCGCCGCCACGGTGTCCGACCGGCCGTCCGGCACCGCGTCGAGTGCGCGCATCCGCTCGGCGATGGTGTCGCTGCCCTCGCGCGCGAAGTCGACCAGTTCGTCGAGCTGCAGGTGCAGGTCGCGGAAGTTGGTGCCCACGACGTTCCAGTGCGCCTGCTTGCCCTGCAGGTGAAGTTCGACGAGGTCGACGAGGACCCGCTGCAGGTTGGCGCTCAGTTCGGTGGAGGCCACAAAGCCCTGGATTTCTGCTTCGGTGCGGCGTGCCGCCGTCTTCACTGTCGTTGTCGTCATGATCGATACAACGTTGCCTTTTCTGGAATGAGTCCAGTTAAGGTGGTGAGTCACGTCACACCCTGCTGATCCTGCTGTGCGAGCAGCCGCGCATATCCCGCGCCCATGCCGAGCAGCACGAGGCCGGTGACGATGAAGACCGCGACGCGGAAGATGCCGTCCAGCGTGCCGAGGTCGAACAGGAACAGTTTCGCCATGGCGGCCACCACCAGCGCCAGTCCCCCGCCGATCGGCAGTGATCGCTGCGCCTTGGGCCTGCGCGCCGCGAAGCGGAGCAACACGGCCGCGACGACGATCCAGCAGATCGTCGCGGCCATGTGTCCGGCGAAGAAGCCGCCCCCGGTGCCGGCGACCAGCACGCCTGCGGTGACCGCGAACGTCGTGACGGCATACCCGGACACCGCCGCCGCCGACAGGCAGAGCAGCCGCAGCACGTCCGCGTCGATCCCGTCGCGGCGGGCACACGACCACCCGATCGCCGCCGCGGCACCGATCAGCAGGACGCTCGCGGCCAGGATGGACACCGCGTCCGGAGTGCTCGACTCGGTCGCGGTGACCAGCAGGCTCGGCGGCGCATAGCTCAGGTAGAGCGCGGATCCGACGACAGCGAAGGCGATCGCGACCCAGCGTGCCCCGTCGGCGCCACGGGATGCGGTGCAGGAGTGGACGGCCACCACGAGTGCCATCGCGAGCAGCAGTGGCGCCGCCACCTCACCGTCGAACGCGACGTTGACGGCGATCAGGGTGCAGACCGCCGACAGCGCCGACCAGATCCGCCGCACCACACCGGGCGCGCCGGGCAGCCGGTCGCCGATCGCGACGATGGCCAGCAGGGCCGCGGCCAGCGCACCGATCATCAGCGCGGCGAGCGTCCGGTCCACCGCCAGTGGCACGCAGAGCACGGGCAACACTCCCGCGCTCGCCAGCAGCGCCAGCATCCCTCGGTTGGCGGTGCCCGGCAGCACCAGCAGGGCCCCGGCGAGTGCCAGCAGTGCGGCGATGCCGCAGGCGCCTGCGAGCCAGAGATCGTGGCGGGACCCGATTCCGGCCGCGACGAGCGCGATCAGGAGTGGCAACGTCGCCGCCGCGGTGCGGGCGGCGTGCAGCCAGAGCCAGTCCCTGCCCAGCTGCACCAGCAGCGCAGCGGCCGACAGCGACAACATGAAGCCGACGAGGAGCAGCGTGATGCCGTCGGTGACCACCGGCGCCAACCCGATCAGCGGTACCAGCACCAGCACCGCGAGGTGCTCGGAATCCCACCGCCGGGCCAGTGTCAGGCCCGCGGCGCCGACGGCGGCGCCGAGCAGGAGGCCGGCCGGTGCCGGCACCCAGCCGTAGACGGTGGTGACGGCGATCAGGTCGATGTACGCGGCGGCCACCCCGGTGGCGGCCAGTGCGATCGCTCCTACGCGCCCGCCGGGCCGCGACATCAGCCGCGTCGACACCGCGACGAGCACGCCCGCCAGCACCGCGCCCGCGGCCACCCGGAACTCGGGTCTCAGCACCCCGGCCTGGGCGGCCAGCACCAGCAGCAGCACCACACCGATCAACGTCACCGCGACACCGGCGACCGCGAGCACCTTGCCGATCCAGCCTTCCGACGGGGAGGTCCGCGGCGCCTTGGGCGCCGGCATCCGTACCGGCGGCGGCGGTGGCGGTGGCGGTGGCAGCGGTGGAGGCGGGGGTGACGCGGTCGGCGGCCCGTATTGCGGGGCGTAGTACGGGGCGTAGTACGGCGCGTAGTACGGCGTCGGCGACGGCGCGGGCGCCTGCTGAGGAGCGTGATTCCCGGCTGTCAGCAGCCGGTCCAGCTCACCCAGTTCGCCCGACACCCGCACCAGCTGCTGGGACAACGCGGCGAACTCCGCCGACAGCCGGGCGATCACGGCGCGATGCGGTTCGGTCATGGCGCCATCGTGCAACGCGCCCACCGCCCGCGGATGAGTAGGACTACCCGATCCGGCTACTCGTCGAGGCCATGTTCAATCGCGTAACGCGCCAGTTCGACCCGGTTGGCCACCTGAAGTTTGCGGAACGTCGCCTGCACGTGGTTCTCCACCGTGCGGTGACTCAGGGACAGCCGGCTCGCGATCTGCTTGGCGGACAACCCTTTCGCGACGTAGCGAAGCACCTCGGTCTCCCGTTCGGTCAGGCTCGGCGTCGCCGGGCCGTCCGCGGGCCGCTGGGCGATCTTGCGGTACTCCCCCAGCACCAGTCCGGCCAGGCCCGGCGTGAACACCGCCCGGCCTTCGGCGGTGGCCCGCACGGCCGCACCGAGTTCGGTCTTCGACGCGCTCTTGACCAGATATCCGGTGGCGCCGGCCTTGACCGCCTCCAGCACGTCGTCGCGCTCGTCGGAGGCCGACAACACCAGGATCCGGGAGTCGGGCGACACGGTGAGCACCTCAGCGGTGGCCTGGGCGCCGTCGCCGTCGCCGAGTCGCATGTCCATCACCACCACCCGCGGTTGCACGACGGCGGCCCGCCGCCTGGCCGACGCCACGCCGTCGGCCGTGGCCACCACGTCGAAGCCGTCCTCGGCCAGATCGCGGGCCACCGCGTCGCGCCAGATCGGGTGATCGTCGACCACCATCACCGTCGTCGGCGGATCCTGCTCAGCCATCGTGCCCTCCCGTAGCCCCTTCCCGGCGCGGCACCGTCAGTTCCCATTCCGTTCCGCCGCCGGGTTCGGTGTGCAGCACCGCGCTGCCTCCGAGCCATTCCATCCGCCCGACGATCGAGGTGGCGACCCCGAGCCGACCCTCGGCCCTGGCCTCCGCCAGCCGCCCGGTCGCGATCCCGGGTCCGTCGTCGCGCACACTCACCGTCACGGTGTCGCCGAGGTCCTCGACGAGGACGTAGGCGTGGGCGTCGGGGCCGGCATGGGCGGCGACGTTGTCGAGCGCATTGGCCACCGCCGCCGACAGTTCGGCGGCGACGGCGGCGTCGAGCAGCACGGGATCGGCGGGCAGGCTCACCGACACCCGGTCGGACGCCCTGCGGCGCAGTTCCGCGCCGACATCGGTCACCGCACCGACCTCCGGCGCCGCAGGGCCTGCACTCATCAGCCGCCGCAGCGCGCGCTCCTGCTCCCCGGCAAGTTCGGCGAGTTCCGCTGTCGCTCCGCCGATCTCGCGTCCACGCCGGGACACCAGCGCGAGGACCTGGATCGCGCCGTCGTGCACCTGCCGCGACAGCCGTTCACGCTCCTCGAGCGCGGCGGCCAGCCGGGTCGCCCGCTGCAGTTCGGCATGCGCGCGCCGGGCCGTCTGCGCCGCCATCCCGACCGCCAGCCCGACCGCCAACTCGATGACCACCGTCGCATTGCGGCCGAGATTGATGCTGACGTAACCCTTCAGCCCGGCGTACGCGGCCATCACCAGCAGCCCCGTCGCCATCCCGGTGAGCGGGCCGCGCAGGATCGCCGCCGAGATCACCGCGTTGGTGACCCACAGTGTGGTGGGCCAGGACTGGTTGTCCTGCACCCATTGATCGGAGGCGACGAACTCCGTCGACAGCATCAGCGCGACGGCGATCACCACCTCGGCCACCACCCATGCCGCCCGGCGCCCGAAACCCGCCAGGTAGGCCACCGCGCACGCCGCGCTCCACGCGATCAGGACGCCGAACAACACCCAGCCGGTGACCGGCCGCCGCAGGTCGTCGTTGATC
This sequence comes from [Mycobacterium] manitobense, assembly GCF_025821665.1. Classification (GTDB taxonomy): domain Bacteria; phylum Actinomycetota; class Actinomycetes; order Mycobacteriales; family Mycobacteriaceae; genus Mycobacterium; species Mycobacterium arseniciresistens. The sequence continues at coordinate 8,514 of NZ_JACKSJ010000228.1, read as the reverse complement.
GCGATGTGAAAGCCCAACGCGTACAGGCAACTCAGCAGCCGGAACACCTGAGCCGCCCGCCACAGCGGGGTGGTGGGGTCCTGTCGCGGATCTGCCGTGACGGCCGCAGCCACCTACATCACCTTGGACAAGAACGCCTTCGTGCGGTCGTGTTGCGGGTTGCTCATCATCTCGCGGGGATCGCCGCTCTCGACGATCACCCCGCCGTCCATGAACACCAGCTTGTCGGCGACCTCCCGGGCGAAGCCCATCTCGTGGGTGACGACCAGCATGGTCATCCCCTCACCGGCCAGCTTCTTCATCACCGCGAGCACCTCGCCGACGAGTTCGGGGTCGAGCGCGGACGTCGGCTCGTCGAACAGCATCAGTTTCGGATTCATCGCCAGCGCACGGGCGATCGCGACGCGCTGCTGCTGCCCGCCGGACAACTGCGCGGGGTACGCGGTCGCCTTGTCCGCCAGCCCGACCTGTTCGAGAAGGTCCCGCCCGCGGGCTACCGCTTCCTCCTTCTTCACCCCCTTGACCCGGATCGGCGCCTCGACGACGTTTCCGAGTGCAGTGCGGTGCGGGAACAGGTTGAAGTGCTGGAACACCATCCCGACGTCGCGCCGCTGCCGGGCGGCCTCCCGGGCCGGCAGCTCGTAGAGCTTGCCGCCGCGCTCGCGGTAGCCCACCAGTTCCCCGTCGACGTAGAGGCGGCCGGCGTTGACCACCTCGAGGTGATTGACGCACCGCAGGAAGGTCGACTTACCCGACCCAGACGGTCCGACGATGCACAGCACCTCGCCCTTGCCGACGTCCAGTGTGACGCCCTTGAGCACGTGCAGGGCGCCGAAGCTCTTGCAGACGTTCTCGGCCTTGACCATCGGTGTCATAGGTGCGCTTCTCCCGTCTGCGCTTTCGCCAGCACATCGAGCTGCTTGGTGGTCAGCTTCCTCGACGCGCCGCGGGCGAAGTACCGCTCGAGATAGTACTGGCCGAGCATCAGCACACTGGTGACCGCCAGGTACCACGTCGAGGCGACCAGCAGCAGCGGGATGGGCTGGAACAACTCCACCCCGATGTCCCTGGCCCGGCCGTACAGCTCGAAGCTGTACGGCACAGCAGTGACCAGCGACGCCGTCTTGAGCATGCTGATGAACTCGTTGCCGGTCGGCGGGATGATCACCCGCATCGCCTGCGGGAGCACGGTGCGCCGGACAGTCATCCCCCACGACATGCCGAGCGCTATCGAGGCTTCCGACTGCCCCTCGGGCACCGAACTGATGCCCGCGCGGATGATCTCGGCCATGTAGGCGGCCTCGTTGAGCCCCAGGCCGATGACGGCCAGCATGAAGCCGACCGACAGCGCCTGCAGGTTCAGGTGGAACAGCGACGGACCGAACGGGACGCCGAACTGGATGTTGGCGTAGATCGTCGGCACCAGACCCCAAAGCACCAGCTGGACATACACCGGTGTGCCGCGGAAGATCCACAGGTAGCCCCAGGACACCGCTTTGAGCACCGGGTTGGGTGACAGCCGCATCACTGCCAGCAGCACACCGAGGGTGAGCGCCAGCACCATCGCCAGGATGGTCAGCTGAAGCGTGTTGAAGGCCGCTTCCGAGATGCGTTGATCGAAAAGATATTTGACGTACGTGTCCCAGCCGTACGCCTCGTTGGTGGCGGCGCCGTAGATGAACAACCCCAACAGCGCGAGGATGACGACCGCCGCCACCCACCGCCACGGATGTCTCAGTGGGACAGCGTTGATGGCGGGCGGCGGCGATGCGTCGGTCATCGGCGACTCAGCTGATCGCGCCGTTGATGACCGGCTTGTCGATCATCCCCTGTTCGGCCCCCCAGTTCTTGGCGACCTGCTCGTAGGTGCCCGACTCGATGAGGTGCTCCAGCGCCTTCTTCAGCGGCTCGGCGAGCGGTGAGCCCTTCTGGACCGCCCATCCATAGGGCGCGGAGTCGAACACCTCACCGGCGGCCTCGAGCTTGCCCTCGCTCTGCTTGATGGCGTACGCCGTGACCGGCGAGTCGGCCGACATCGCGTCGGCCTGCCCCAGCCGGACCGCGGTGGTGGCCGCCGTCTGGTCGTCGAACTTCACCACGTTGATCGCGGGCTTGCCCTCGGCGATGCACTTCTGGGTGCGCATGGGCATCTCGTCGGTGTCCTGCACAGTGGCCGTCTGCACGGCGACCCGCTTGCCGCACGCGTCCTCGGGGTTTATGCCCGCCCCCGCACGCTGCGCCCACGCCGAGCCCGCCTCGAAGTAGGTGACGAAGTCGACCTGCTGCTCGCGCTCCTTGGAATCGGTGAACGACGACATGCCGACGTTGTACGTGCCGCCCTGCACGGACGGGATGATCTTGTCGAAAGCCGACTGCCGGTACTCGGCGGTGAGTCCGAGGGTGGCCGCGATCGCGTTCATCAGCTCGACGTCGAATCCGATCACCTGGCCGCTGGCGTCCTTGAACTCGTTCGGCGGGTAGGTCGGATCGGTGCCGACGACCAGCTTGCCGGTCGACTTGATGGCCTCGGGCACGGAGTTGGCGATCTCGTCGACCTTCGTGGCCGTGGCGGCGGTGGTCTCCGAACCCGACCCCGACGACTCGGAGTTGTCGACGCAGCCGGACAGGGCCAGCGCGCCGCTGGCGGCGAGCACCGTTGCGATGCGCCACAGCTTGCCTCGCCGGGTGCGACATTCAGCTAACACGATTGCCTCTTTCTCCTAGCTCGGGTCGTCTGGTCGTCCCGAACCGACGACGATAACGACCGTGGACCCGGCGCGCAGCGCCGGTAACGGAACATTAACGACCGCGCACCGCCGCCACAGCCGTACTACCAAATCCGCCCTGGCCAGGCGGCGTTGTGCCACACTTCGCGCATGGAAACCACTACTGCCCCAACCATGTTGCCGCATCTGTGGAAGGCGGCGCTGTTCACCGGCGTCGCGGCGCTGATCCTTGGCGTCCTGGTGTTCGTGCGGCCGGGTGCGGCGATCCTGGTGACCGCGATCTTCTTCGGCGCCTACCTGCTGGTGACCGGTGTGTCGCAGCTGGTTATGGCCTTCAGCGTGCGGTCGTCGCTGGGTGGGCGGGCGCTGCTGTTCATCAGCGGGGCGGCCGCACTCGTGCTCGCCGTGCTGTGCTTCATCAACCTGCAGAACTCGATCGACCTGCTGGCGATCTGGATCGGCGTCGGATTCATCTTCCGCGGCGTGGCCACGCTGATGTCGGCGATCGCGGACAACACCCTGCCGGGCCGGGTCTGGGAGATCATCGTCGGCGCGCTCGGGATCGTGGCGGGCATCATTATGTTCGCCGCCCCGCTCGAGGGCCTCGTGGCCGTGACCCAGGTGACCGGCATCATCCTCGTCGTGCTGGGTGTCGTGGAGATCGTGACGGCTCTGCGAATCCGCAAGGAGTCCCGGCTCGCCGGCCCTGCGGGCGGCCAGGCGGCGGGCGCCGGCCCCGCGGTGAGCTAACCCACAGAGGATCTACTACAACTTGTCGTAGCCCTGTCGTAGGCTGGTCTCACAGCCCACGGAAGAGGGTCGGATGGACGCGCTCGATGTGTCACGGTGGCAGTTCGGGATCACCACCGTCTACCACTTCATCTTCGTTCCGCTGACCATCGGCCTGGCCCCGCTGGTCGCGCTCATGCAGACGCTGTGGCTGGTCACCGACAACCCCGCCTGGTACCGGCTGACCCGGTTCTTCGGCAAGCTGTTCCTGATCAACTTCGCGATCGGCGTCGCCACCGGCATCGTCCAGGAGTTCCAGTTCGGGATGAACTGGAGCGAGTACTCCCGCTTCGTCGGCGACGTGTTCGGTGCGCCGCTGGCGATGGAGGGTCTTGCGGCGTTCTTCTTCGAATCGACCTTCATCGGCCTGTGGATCTTCGGCTGGACCCGGCTACCCCGCCTGATGCACCTGGCGTGCATCTGGATCGTCGCCCTGGCGGTCAACGCGTCGGCGTTCTTCATCATCGCCGCGAACTCCTGGATGCAGCACCCCGTCGGCGCACGCTTCAACCCCGACACCGGCCGCGCCGAGCTCACCAGCATCGTCGGGTTGCTCACCAACAACACCGCGGTGGCGGCGTTCTCGCACGCGGTCGCCGGGTCCTTCCTGACCGCAGGCGCCTTCGTCGCGTGCGTCTGCGCGTGGTGGATGGTGCGGGCACACCGCACGGACAAGCCGGACACCCCGGCACCCGGCATGTTCCGTCCGGCGATGCTGCTCGGCTGCGTCGTCACGCTGGTCTCGGCGGGTGCGCTCGCATGGACCGGCGACGTCCAGGGCAAGCTGATGTTCGACCAGCAGCCGATGAAGATGGCGTCGGCGGAGTCGTTGTGCCACAGCGAGACCGACCCCGACTTCTCGGTCCTCACCGTGGGCACGCACAACAACTGCGACAGCGTGGTGCACGTCATCGAGGTGCCCTACGTGCTGCCGTTCCTGGCCGAGGGCCGGTTCGACGGCGTGCACCTCGAGGGCGTCGAGGACCTGCAGCAGCGGTACGAGGCCACCTACGGGCCCGGTGACTACCGGCCCAACCTGTTCGTCACCTACTGGTCGTTCCGGGCGATGATCGGCCTGCTCGCGGTCCCCGCGCTGTTCGCCCTCGTGGCGCTGTGGCTGACCCGTGGCGGCCGCACCACCGACCGGGCCTGGTTCTCCCGCTTCGCGCTGCTGACCATCCCCACGCCGTTCCTGGCCAACAGTGCGGGCTGGGTGTTCACCGAGATGGGCAGGCAGCCGTGGGTGGTGGTGCCCAACCCCACCGGCGACCCCGCCATCCGGCTCACCGTGGCCGAGGGGGTGTCCGGTCACGCCACCGGCATGGTGGTCACCTCACTGCTGACCCTGACACTGCTCTACGGCGTGCTCGCGGTGATCTGGTTCGGGCTGCTGCGCCGTTACGTCGTCGCGGGTCCGAAGGAACACGACGCCGAACCGGCCCCGCCCACACCGCCCGGGGACGACGACGTCGCCCCGCTGTCGTTCGCGTACTGAGGAGGAGGCACCGTGGCTGACATCTGGTTCGTGCTGCTGGCCCTGCTGTTCCTCGGCTTCCTGGTGCTGGAGGGCTTCGACTTCGGCGTCGGCATGCTGATGGGGCTGATCGGCCGGATGGGCGCCGAGTCGGGTGCCGACGCGGTAGAGAAGCGCAGGCGTGCGGTGCTCAACACGATCGGACCGGTGTGGGACGGCAACGAGGTCTGGCTGATCACCGCCGCCGGTGCGATGTTCGCCGCCTTCCCCGACATGTACGCCACCATGTTCTCCGGGCTCTACCTGCCGCTGCTGCTGATCCTGTGCTCGATGATCCTTCGCGTCGTCGCGATCGAATGGCGGGGCAAGATCGACGATCCCCGCTGGCGGTCGCGCGCCGACCTCGCCATCGCCGCCGGCTCCTGGGTGCCCGCCGTGCTGTGGGGCGTCGTGTTCGCCGCGCTGGTGCGGGGCCTGCCGGTCGACGCGGACAAACAGGTCAGCCTCACCGTGGGCGACCTGCTCGGCTACCCACTTCTGGGCGGGCTGGCCACCGGTGGCCTGTTCCTGCTGCACGGCGCCGTCTTCATCACCCTGAAGACCGAGGGCGCAGTGCGCAGCGATGCGCTGCGGGTGGCGACGCGGCTCTCGGTACCGGTGACCGTGGTGGTCGCCGCTTTCGGGCTGTGGACCCAGCTGGCGTACGGGAAGACCTGGACCTGGCTGGTGCTCGCCGCGGCCGCGGTCGCGCTGCTGGCCGCGATGACCCGCATCTGGAGCGGTTCGGGTGACGGCTGGGCGTTCGTACACACCACCACCGCGGTCGCGGCGGTCGTGGTGCTGCTGTTCGCCTCGCTGTACCCCGACCTCATCCCGTCCACGCTCGACCCGGCCTGGAGCCTGACCGTCGACAACGCGTCGTCGTCGCCGTACACGCTGAAGATCCTGACGTGGGCCGCGGTGATCCTGGCGCCACTGGTCATGGTCTACCAGGGCTGGACGTACTGGGTGTTCCGGCAGCGCATCTCGGCCGAACGCATCCCCGAGCCGACAGGACTGTCATGGCGGAGCCGCTGAGCCTCCCCCGGGCCCTCACCGCCTCGCCCGCGGTGCGCCGCCACGTCCTCGCCTCGGTGGCGTGCGGTGTGCTGATCGCCGCCGCCACCATCGCGTCGGCGGTGCTGCTCGCCCACGTGGTGGCAGGCATCGTCACCGACCCCGGCTCGGGCGGCCTCGCGCGGTGGACTCCCGCGCTCCTCGTGCTGGCCCTGCTCTACGCCGTGCGCGTCGCCGCCCAGTGGGCGCAGGGCCGGTTGTCGCAGCGCGGAGCGACCGCGCTGATCGCGGACCTGTCCGGCCGGGTGCTGCGCGCGGTGACGACGGCACCGCCCCGCAGGCTCGCCGCCGACCGGGATGCCGCGGCGGTCGTGGTCAGCCGCGGACTCGACGGGCTGCGACCGTTCTTCACCGCCTACCTCCCCGCCGTGCTGCTCGCGGCGGTCCTCACCCCGGCCGCGGCGTTGGCCATCGCCTTCTACGACTGGCGCTCGGCGCTGATCGTGCTGATCGCCCTGCCGCTCATCCCGGTGTTCATGGTGCTGATCGGGCTGCTGACCCGCGACCGCTCGGCCGCCTCGCTGGCCGCGTTGACCACCCTGCAGTCCCGCCTGCTCGACCTCATCGCAGGCATCCCGACGCTACGCGCGCTGGGACGGGCCGACGGCGCCGCCGGGCGCATCGCCGAACTGTCGGCCGCGCACCGCCGTTCGGCGATGGCCACGCTGCGGATCGCGTTCCTGTCCGCGCTGGTGCTGGAACTGATCGCCACCCTGGGCGTAGCCCTGGTGGCGGTGGGTGTCGGTCTGCGGCTGGTGTACGGCGAGCTGACCTTGTCCGCGGGGCTCACCGCGCTGCTGCTGGCACCGGAGGTGTTCTGGCCGCTGCGCCGCGTCGGCGTGGAGTTCCACGCCGCCCAGGACGGAAAGGCCGCCGCCGAGCGGGCTTTCGCGCTGCTCGACCAGCCCGCACCACCCAGCGGCAGCGCCCGGGTGCACGCGGCAGGCGCCACCATCACCGTCGAGGCGCTGGCGGCGGAGATCACCCCCGGTGCGGTCACCGTGCTCACCGGACCGAACGGATGCGGGAAGAGCACCACCCTGCACACCATCCTGGGGCTGGCCGCTCCGACATCGGGGCGGGTCCGCGTCGGCGGCATCGACGTCGCCGACCTCGACCTGCCCGCCTGGTGGGCGCAGGTGTCCTGGCTGGACCACCGCCCGGTGGTGGTACCCGGCACGGTGGCCGACAACCTCGAGCTGTTCGGCCCGCTGGCCAATCTCGACGAGGTCTGCCGTGCAACAGGATTCGACGCCGTGCTCGCCGACCTGCCTGCGGGGGCGCAGACCGTGGTCGGCCGCGACGGCGTCGGCCTGTCACTCGGCCAGCGCCAGCGGCTCGGGCTGGCGCGGGCGCTCGGCTCGGCCGCGCCCGTGCTGCTGCTCGACGAACCGACCGCGCACCTGGACACCGCCCTCGAGACCCGGGTGCTCGAGGCGATCACGGCGCGGGCACGCGCCGGGGCCACCGTGGTGGTGGTCGGACACCGCGATCCGGTGCTCGCGATCGGCGACCGCGTGCTGCGCATCGGGGGTGATGTCGGTGCTGAAGTCGTTGCCGCGCGGTGACTTCCTCCGGCTGGCCGTCGCGCTGCTGTGGCCGCGGATCTCGCGACTGCTGGCGGCCACGGCGCTCGGGGTGCTGTCGCTGGGCAGCGCGCTCGCGCTGACCGCCGTGTCGGCGTGGCTGATCACCCGCGCATGGCAGATGCCGCCGATCCTCGACCTGACCGTGGCGGTCGTCGCCGTCCGGGCTCTTGGCATCTCCCGCGGTGTGCTCGGGTACTGCCAGCGGCTCGCCGCACACGACACCGCGCTGCGCTCGGCCGGAAACGTCCGCGTCGACCTCTACCGGCGGCTGGCGTCGGCGCCCACGGAGGTCGTGATGCGCCTGCCCAGTGGCGAACTGGTGGCCCGCGCGGGCGCCTCGGTGGACGAGCTGTCCGATGTACTGGTGCGCGCCGTGCTGCCGATCGCGGTGGCCGCGGTGCTGTCTGTGGCCGCGGTCGGACTGCTGGCAGTCATCTCCCCCGCCGCCGCCGGGGTGCTCGCGGTGTGCCTGCTGATCGCGGGCGTCGCGGCGCCCGCCCTCACCGCCGGGGCGGTCGGCGCCGCTGAAGCAGTTGCTGCCGAACATCACTCGCGTCGTGACGTGGCCGCGATGCTGGCTCTGGAGCACGGGCCGGAACTGCGGGTCGGCGGCCGGCTAAACGGCGTGCTCGCCGAGGCGCATCGCAGGCAGCGTGACTGGGGCGAGGCCACCGACCGTGCCGCGGCGCCCGCGGCTGCTGCGGCGGCCGCACCCACCGCGGCCACGGGTGTCAGCGTGCTGGCCGCCGTCGTCGCCGCGCTCTCGCTCGCCGGCGAGGTCGCGCCCACCACGCTCGCGGTGCGGCGAGATCGGCGCGGA
>NZ_JACKSJ010000227.1 GCF_025821665.1 [Mycobacterium] manitobense | reverse complement strand
GACGCGCTGCTGCTGGCCACCGGACAGATCCTTGGGTTTGCGGTCCATCAGCTTGCCCAGGCCGAGTGACTCGCCGATCTCGTCGGCGCGCTTGTGCGCGTCGGCCCGGCTGAGTTTCTTGGCCCGCAACGGGAAGGCGATGTTCTCGCGCACCGTGAGGTGGGGGTAGAGCGCGTAGTTCTGGAACACCATGGCGATGTCGCGGTCCTTGGGCTCCAGTGCGGTGACGTCGCGGTCACCGATGTGGATGCTGCCGGAGGTGACCTCCTCCAGTCCGGCCAGCATGCGCAGTGACGTGGTCTTACCGCACCCGGACGGGCCGACCAGCACCGTCATGCTGCCGTCGGTCAATTCCAGG
>NZ_JACKSJ010000226.1 GCF_025821665.1 [Mycobacterium] manitobense | reverse complement strand
CGGGCGGCAGTGCGGGCCCTGGCGACGGCGGCGGTCCGCCGACCGCGCCGTGCGGTGCCGTACCGAGCGGCACGGCAGGCGTCGCTGCGGGCGATCCGGGCAGGCCGGTGCGGTCGGGCATCCGAACAGTCACCTCACGAGGATCGACCACTCGCGGCGCGGGAGGCGGTTGCGGCGTCGGCGTGTCGTCGGGCAGCGGGGCGTTCAGCGGTGGCGGCGGGACACCCTCGGCCGGTTTCGGCGTGCCGACGACGACCCAGTTGCCCGCCGGGTCCTGGACGAGGTGAGCGGTGTCGCGCGAGGGGATCATGCCGAGATCACGCGCCGCCTCGGCCAGGGCGGGTGCTGCCTGCGCCTCCAGCACGTCGCGCTCGAGCGCCTCCTTCTGCTGGAGCAGCGCCTGGTTGGTCTCCCGGGCCGCACCCAGTTGGTAGGAGCGCTCGGCGGCGCCGGTGGACAGCCACAGCGTGATGCCGAGACCCATCCCGAGCGCCCCGATCACGAGCACCACGAACGGCACCCTGGCGACCAGGGTCCGGGGATTCAGCTCGATCTCGGCGAGCCTGACGAGGAGACGTTGACGCAGCGGAGGGCGAACGACTTTCGGCGCCTTGGCCTTGCGGGCCTTGGCGCGGGCCTTGGCCTGGCTGGCGTTCTTCGGCCGCGCGGGTGCTGCCGCCGCACCCGAGGACGGCTTGGCCGGCCGGGCGACGGGTCCGGTCTGCGGCGCGGACCGCTGCGGACCGCGCTCGCGGGTGGGCCTG
>NZ_JACKSJ010000225.1 GCF_025821665.1 [Mycobacterium] manitobense | reverse complement strand
GCCGGGTCCGCGCGGGTCGTCGTCGCCGCGCCCGGGGCCCCTCGGGCCGTCGTCGCCCCGATCGGGGTCGCCCGGCCGGCCCGGGCGGTCGGGGCCGTCGCGATCAGGTCCGGGGCGATCGGGTCCGTCGCGACCGGGCCGGTCGCCGCGGTCGGCGCGGTCATCACCGCGGGAGTCCTGCGACTGGCGGTCGGCACCGCCGCGGCCCTGATCGGGCCCGGCAAATGCCATCGCTCCGCCGAGACCCGTGAGGAACAGGCCGGAAGCCACCAGCCCGGCCGACGTGGCGACGCGAACGCGCGATCCCACTCCGCCACCACCCCTCGTAGCCCCGCCCGCCGGCCTCTCTGGCGGTCCACCGATTGTCGCATAATCCGTGGTCACGGTTTGCTACTGCAACTAATAGGCCCAGCCGCCCGCAGGGGCGCGGCAGGGCGGCGATGTGCTCGAACGATACTGTTGTTCCGCGGCGATGTGGCCGCACGCGCATCCAGTGACGAATCAACCGGGAGGCACGCCGGGATGGCCCTGTTCAAGCGACGCAAGAGCCGCGCTACCCGCCGGGCCGAGGCCCGGGCCATCAAGGTGAAGGCCAAGATGGAGGCCAAGCTCTCCGCCAAGAACGAGACGCGCCGGATCAAGGCCGCCAACAAGGCCGAGACGCGGGCGCTGAAGGCTCAACTGCGCGCTCAGCGCGACAGCGACCGGGCAGCCCTGCGAGTTGCTGAGACACAGCTCAAAGCCGCCAGGGAGGGCAAGCTGTTCTCCGCCACGCGTATTCGGCGGGTGCTGACCGTGGCGCGTTTGCTGGCACCGATCGCCGTTCCGATTGTGTACCGGGCGTCGATCGCCGCACGCGGGCTCGTCGACGAGCGGCGCGCCGACCGGCTGGGCGTCCCACTCAGCCAGCTCGGCCAGTTCTCCGGGCACGGCGCCGAACTGTCGGCCCGCATCGCCGGCGCGGAGCAGTCCCTGCGGCTGGTCGCCGAGAAGAAGCCCAAGGACGCGGAGACCAAACAGTTCGTCGCCGCGATCACCGAGCGGCTCAGCGATCTGTCGGCCGCGGTGACCGCCGCCGAGAACATGCCGTCGACGCGCAGGCGGTCCGCTCACTCGGCCATCGCCACGCAGCTCGACGGGATCGATGCCGACCTGATGGCTCGCCTGGGCGTCGTCTGACGACCATGCCGCACCCGCCGACGCGCCTGCGGGTGCTCACTGCCCTGGTGACCGTCGTGCTGGCCGCGCTGGCCCTGGCGGGCGCGGGGCCTGCCGCCGCGCACGCGGCCCGCGTCGCCGCCGATCCCGCCGAGGACACGGTGCTCACCGCGTCGCCGCAGCGGGTGACGGCGACGTTCAACGAACCGATGCAGAAGGCGTTCGCGGCGATGACCGTCGTCGGCCCGGACGGAAACCTCTGGTCGACGGGTGAGCCCGAGGTCGCCGATGCCCTGGTGAGCGTGGGTGTGCGCCCGTTGGGGCCGGCCGGCGACTACACCGTGAACTACCGGCTGACCTCGGCCGACGGCCACGTGGTGACCGGCTCCTGGTCCTTCGCGCTAGACGTGGCAGGCACCGGGACACCCGGCCCGTCGGCGACCGCCACCCCGGCCGCACCGCCCGATCGCGGCGTTCCCGTCTGGCCGTTCGTGGTGGTCGGCGCGCTGATCGTCGCCGCGGGCGTGTGGTGGGCGGTGCGGCGCCGGACGTGACCGCTCCCGCGATCGCCGGCGGTCGC
>NZ_JACKSJ010000224.1 GCF_025821665.1 [Mycobacterium] manitobense | reverse complement strand
GCTGTCGCTGCACACCCCCGACGATGAGCTGCGCGACACCCTGGTGCCGGTGAACAACCGGTGGAAGGTCGACGAGGTGCTCGACGCCGCGCGCTACTACGCCGATGTGACCGGGCGCCGGGTCTCGGTGGAGTACGCGCTGATCCGGGACGTGAACGATCAGCCCTGGCGCGCGGACCTGCTCGGGAAGAAGCTGCACAGCAAGTTGGGGCCGTTGGTGCACGTCAACCTCATCCCGCTGAACCCGACCCCGGGCAGCGAGTGGGACGCCAGTCCCAAGCCCGTGGAGCGCGAGTTCGTGAAGCGCGTCCTGGCCAAGGGTGTTTCCTGCACGGTGCGCGAC
>NZ_JACKSJ010000223.1 GCF_025821665.1 [Mycobacterium] manitobense | reverse complement strand
CGGCCCGGCCCGGGCGGCTGGTCCGGGGCCGACGGCCGGCGCCCGTCGCATGAGTCGCGTCCAGCCGCTCGCGCCGCCGTGGAGCGAGGCCGACGCCGCCGAGATCCACAGCTGGGGCCACCCGGACCGCACCTACGAACCACTGCTGCTGGTGCGTTGCCTGCAGCGCCACCCGAAGCTGGCACACCGGCTACGCAAGATGGGCGAGTCGCTGTACGTCGCCGCCCGCCTCCCCGCCCGGGTGCGCACCATCGCGATCCTGCGCATCTGCGCACTCGTCGGATGCGCCTACGAGTGGGGCGGCCAGGCTGCGTTCTGGGGGCCGCTGGCCTCGGTGAGCGACGAGGAGTGCGACGCGTTGGTCACCGGCGCACCCGCGAATTGGACTGCGGCCGAACGTATCCTGATCGACGCGATCGACGAGCTGGAACGCACCGGGTCATGGACGTCGGACACCTGGGACGCACTGGGCGGTGAGCTCGACGACGAACAACGGATGGAGCTGCTGATCGCCGTCGGCTGGTACCGCATGGTGTGCACGCTGTGCAACGGCCTTGCGCTGCCGGTGGAGGGCTGGATGCGACCCTGGCCGCTGTCAGCGGCGTGAATTCTTCAGCCCGGGATGCTGTTTGGCGACCAGGGGCAGCAGCACGCGGTGCGGCAGCAGCTGGAACAGCCGGGTGCTGATCTGGCTCGGCAGGCCGGGGATCACGCTGCCGCCGCCGCCTTCGAGGGCCTCGATGCCCTTCTTCGCTACGGCCCGTGACGGCATCCACATGAACTTCGGGAACGCGTTGGCGAATTCGCGCTCGTCGACGCCCGCGGCTTGGAGGAACCCGGTGCGCACCGGGCCAGGATGCAGGGCCGCGACGGTGACGCCGGTGCCGGCCAGCTCGCCACGCAGGCCGTCGGTATAGGTCTTCACGAAGGCCTTCGTGCCCGCGTAGCCGGCCTGGCCCGGGAACGGCTGAAACCCCGCCGTCGAACCGACGTTGAGGATCGCGCCCCGGCCGCGCGGCACCATCTGCTGCACCGCGCGGGTGGTGAGGTCGATGACGGCCTCGACGTTGACGCGAACCTGGGCGATCTCGTCGGCGACGCTCGACTCGGCGACCGGGCCGATGGTGCCGATCCCCGCGTTGTTGACCAGTACATCCACCGTCAGGCCGCGTCGCTCGATCTCGTCGAACAGTGCCGCACGCGCGTCGGGATCGGCGACGTCACAGGCGATCACCTCGACCCGCACGCGGTCGCCGAGTTCGGCGGCCAGCTCGCGCAGGCGGTCTTCGCGACGTGCGACCAGCGTGACGCCGTGTCCGCGCGCGGCGAGTTCGCGGGCCAGGTCGGCCCCGATCCCCGACGATGCTCCGGTGACGACCGCGGTGGTGGTCGGTGACGGCTGCGGTAGTGGCATGGGTTTCAACCTAACTCTCAGCGGGTGATGACGATCTTGCCGGTGACCCGGCCCGATTCGACGTCGCGGTGGGCTTCCTTCAATCCGGTCGACGAGAAGTCGTCGATGGTCTTGGTGACGGTGGTGCGCAGGACGCCCCGGTCGACGAGGTCGGCGGTGGCGGCGAGCAGGCGCTGCTGCTCGATCATGTCCGGCGTCTCGTACATCGCGCGGGTGAACATCAGCTCCCAGTGCCACGCGATGCTCTTCTTCTTCAGCGCGAGAAGATCCAGGCCGGGCGGCTCGTCGATGGCGGTGATGTGCCCGAACGGCTTCACGATGTCGGCGTAGGTGTCGATGTTGCCTGCCGAGTGCGGCGAGAACAGGAAGTCGACGCCGTCAGGGGCGACGGCGAGCGTCTCCTCGCGCAGATTGTGGTGATTGACCACCACATCGGCGCCCATGCTCGTCGCCCACTCCCGGGATTCGTCACGGCTGGCGGTGCCGATCACCCGCACACCGGTCAGCGCCTTGGCGAGCTGGATCATGATCGAGCCGACGCCACCTGCCGCACCGAGTACCAGGAGGTCACCGGTCGACTCCTTCGTCAGGCCGAAGCGGTCGAACAGTGACTCCCATGCGGTGATGGTGGTCAGCGGCAGGGCGGCCGCGTCGCCGAAGGACAGACTGGTCGGCTTGCGAGAGACGATCCGTTCGTCGACGGCCTGGAACTCTGCGTTGGTCCCCGGTCTGGTGAGGTCGCCGGCGTACCAGACCTCGTCACCGACCGCGAGTGTTTTCACCTGCGGCCCAACGGATTCGACGATGCCTGCCGCGTCGTAGCCGAGGATGGTGGGCGTGGCCGACTCCGGGACGACGGCGCGCTGTTTGACGTCGGCCGGGTTGACGGACACCGCGAGTATGCGGACCAGGATGTCGCGGGGGCGAAGTTCCGGGATGTCGACGGTGACGTCCTGCAAGGTCCTCGGGTCGTCGACGGGGCCGCCGGCGAATGAGCCGATCGCACGCATCGTGGTCATGACAGTCGACAACGTCAGCGGTGTCCGAGACCATCCCCGCTGTGTCGATTGCTTGTCGGACCACCTCGGTAGACTCGCACACATGTTCGAAGCGTTACCGCCGGAGATGGACGCGCTGCCCGAGTCAGCCGATGCCGCGGTCTGCGACGCGATCACCGGCTGGGCACGCATCGATGCCGCCGCCTGCGCACGCAAACACGCCGCCATGGCCGAACTGTTCACCCGCCGCACCGGCTGCGACACCGCCCAGGACCGCAACACCTGGTGGGTCGACCCCGACGCAGCCGTCGGGGCCGAGATCGGCGCCGCCCAGAACATCAGCAGCGGCCTGGCCCTGTTCCAAACCCACCGCGCCGTCGCCCTGCGCGACCGCCTCCCCCAGGTCGCCGCCTTGTTCGCCGACGGCCAGATCACCGAACTGCTGGTCCGCACCCTGGTATCGCGCACCAACCTGATCACCGACCCCGACGTCATGGCCAAAGTCGACACCGAACTGGCCGCCCAGGCCCACCGCTTCGGACCACAATCAGCCAAGAAAACCGAAGCCGCCATCGACGCCGTCGTCGAACTGCACGACACCGGGGCCGTGCGCCGCATCCGCACCGCCATGCGTCGCCGCGACGTCATCACCAGCACCGACGGCGAAGAGCCCGGCATGGCCTCGGTCTGCGCCCGGCTCTACGCCGGCGACGCCGCCGGCCTGGCACACCGCCTCGACGAGATGGCCCGCGCCGTCTGCGACGACGACCCCCCCACCCTGAGCGAGCGACGCGCCGACGCCCTCGGCGCCCTCGGCGCCGGCGTTTCGGTATTGGCCTGCGCCTGCGGCGAGACCGACTGCCCCGCCACCAGCGACACCCCCACCCCCGCCCCCAACACCATCGTCTACGTCATCACCAACGCAGACGAAAGTGACGGCCAGGCCGGGGCTGACGCTGACGAGACCGCAGACACTGAGGCGGGCGAGGCTGACGGCGCTACCTATGCCGAGTGCCGACCACCTCACGGCGAAACCCCCGACCCCGGAACGGCATCCGACGACACCGACACCGACACCGATCCGGCGCCCGAACCCGCCCCGGCGGCTACCCCGACCCGCAAGTCACAGTGCCGGCGGCCGATGGCGTTCGTGCTGGGCGCCGGGATACTGCCCACTGCGCTGCTGGCCGAGACCACCGGCAAAGCCCGCCGCCGCACCGTGCGCCACCCCGGCGACGCCGCACCCGAACCCCGCTACACCCCCTCACGTGCGCTCGCGGACTACATCCGGTGCCGCGACCTGACCTGCCGCTTCCCCGGCTGCGACCAACCCGCCGACCGCGCCGACATCGACCACACCATCCCCTACCCCGCCGGACCCACCCACGCCTCGAACCTCAAGTGCCTGTGCAGGTTTCATCACCTGCTGAAAACGTTTTGGTGCGGGCCATCGGGGTGGACCGACGTGCAATACCCCGATGGCACCATCGTGTGGACCGCACCCACCGGCCACACCTACACCACCCGCCCCGGCAGCGCCCTGATCTTCCCCACCCTGTGCCGACCCACCGGCAACCTACCGCCGCCACCACCACAGGCATTGCTGGACAACGCATTCCGCGGCGTCAAGATGCCCACCCGCCGACGCACCCGCGCCCAGAACCGGGCTCAACGCATCGCCGCCGAACGCAAACTCAACGACGACCACGTCGCCGAACGCAACACACCCCCACCCTTCTGAGCACTGGGTCAGCACCGGTCGCCGTATTGTCGGGGCATGAGTGTCAAGGTGGACATCGCCGAACTGTCAGGTGCGCTGGCCGACTACTCCTACGCCTACCTGGTCACCGTCGGCGACGACTACCGAGCACACACCGTCGCGGTCGAACCGTCACTGGCCGGCGGCGTCCTCTCCATCACCGGAGTCGGTCGTCGCACCGGTGACAACGCAACGCGGCACACCACCGTCACCCTGGCCTACCCGCCGCGGGACGCCGGCGGCTACACCTTGATCGTTGACGGGCAGGCCGACCTTTCCGGCGACACTCTGACCATCACACCCAACGGCGCAGTGCTGCACCGCAGCAAGCCAGCCGGCACTGCGGCGACGGCCACCGGATGCGGTGACGACTGCGTGCCGTTGTCCGGCGAGTGAGGCGAGCCGGCCAGGTCAGCCGGTGGCGTCTTCCGACGACTTCTCGTCCGACTTCTCATCGCGCTTCTCCGACTTCTCAGCGCGCTTCTCTGCACGCTCTTCGGCCCGGTCTGCCTTCGGCTCGCCCGCCTCGTCGCCCGACGTGTCGTCCTTCTCGGCCGAACGACTCCCGTGCACAGCGCGTTTGATGCTCTCCCGCACACCGGTCCTGATGTCCTTGATGCCCTGACGGAGCGACGCCCGCGGCTTCGGCGCCTCCGACGGCGCGTTCGCCTCGTCGTCGACGTCCGCATCGACGGTCTCGGCTGCCGCCTCTTCGGTCTCCGACGACTCGACCGACGTCTCGATCGACGGCCGCTTCCAGTCGAATCGCATCTCGGAGCCGCCCAACGGGTTCGGATTCTCCTCGGCGCCTTCCGGCACCTCGACGCCTTCCGGCACCTCGACGCCTTCCGGTAGCTCGGCGCCCAGCAGCTCCTCGGTGACCTCGGGCACGTCAGCGGCTTCGGGCGCCAATCCCCATTGCACGTCCCGCTCCGGTGGCTCCTGACCCCACGGGGTGAGCAGACCGGGTGCCGGGATCGGCGTGCCGCCGACCTCGCCGGTCAACAGCGGACTCAGATCGCCGTACCCGCCGAACAACAGCCCGTCGATGACATGGCCGGGTGCGGCGGCGATCCCCTCGAAGAACCCCGCCACGTCACCCGTCGTCGTCGGGTAGTAGATCCCCTCGTGCGCGATGCCGGCGGCGCCGATCGCACTCAGCAGCGGACCGACCAGACGCACGGTGGTGTACTCCACCAGTCCCGGCAGCTGCCCGAGCGCCTCGGCGTGGTCGGGGAACGCGTCGGCGAGCACCTCGGCGACCGCGTCGTTGAGCGGTCCGATCACCAACGGCGCCACGGGCGCCAGGAACGAGTCCGCCACCAGGGCGTAGTTCCAGTGCAACAGCTCCGCATCAGGCCACTGCGCATTCACCTGCGCCCAGATGGCCGGGAAGTCGTTGGCCAGTCCATCGACACTCTGCTCGAGTGCCGCCACCGCGCCGGCCACCAGGGTCTCGGCATAACCGGTCAGCGCCACCGACTGCGGCCCGGCGACGACGACGCGCGGCGCCTTCGCAACGGCCTCCTCGCCCGGCAGCGAAACGACCGCCGACCAGGTGATGGCGCCCGCACCGGCAAAGGCAAGGCCGGCAGTGAATGACCGTCGAAACACTCTGCAGCCCAGACCTTCTGCGGCAAGCGCACTTGGGAACTCCGATGTCGGGACAGACAGTAGCCGAGTTCGCCCCAAGAATGGGACCTTCCCTTGTGCAGCGCCTGTCAGTCCGCGGCGCCGACGATGCTGCGCTTGACTTCCAGCCGCTTCAACTTGCCCGAGGACGTGCGCGGCAGCGTGCCGGGCCGGACGAAGGTCACATCCGATGGCACCACACCGCATTCCGACGCGACCTGCTGGATGACCTGGGTTCGCGCGTCGTCCTCGTTGGGCCCGCGGAACTCCGCGACGATCGCGAGTCCGGGCCGGATCGACCGTTCCCCGACGCCGACCGCCACCACGGCGCCCTCGCGCACGCCGTTCACCTGTGCGGCGACTCCTTCGACCTCGGCCGGGAAGATGTTTCGGCCCGCGACGGTGATCAGTTCCTTGGCCCGTCCGCACACCACGAGTCCGCCGTCGACGAAGTAGCCCAGATCGCCTGTGCGGAACCAGTCGCCGGGACCGTGGGCCGTCTCGCCGACGTATCCCGACATCATCGACGTGCCCCGGATCAGGACCTCTCCCACCTCACGGTCCGAGCCGTCGGCGCTCACGTCGTCGCGCGGTTCGATCCGCACCTCCATGCCCTCGATCGCCTCGCCCAGCACGGTGTGCCTGCGCGGGGTGGCGCCGGTGTCCGTCTGCACCACCGTCTCGTCGACCATCAAACCGCGTCCCGGCACGGGCACCGTGACCGCACACGTCGCCTCCGCCAGACCGTAGGACGGCGCAAGGGCGCCGGCGTCGAAACCGAACCGGGCCATCTCCGTCGCGAAGCGCTGCGTGAGTTCGAAGTCCACCGGCTCGCCGCCGTTGAGGGCGAATCGCAGCCGGCTCAAATCGATTCCGGTGACGCGCCGGGAGTACTTGCCGATCATGCCGTACGCCATGTTCGGCGCGGCTGTGATACTCGCGCCGCCCTCGCTGAGCCAGTTCAGCCACCGGAACGGCGACGCCTGGAACGCCGCGGTGGGCGCCTGCCACAGTTCGGTGCCCGCCAGCGCGCCGGACATCAGGAAGCTCAGCCCCATGTCGTGGTACAGGGGCAGCCACGAACATCCGACGTCGGCGGCGTCTACGCCGATGCGGGCATTCAGCCCCTGCAGGTTCGCCAACACGGCGTCGGGCGACAGTCGCACCGTGCGCGGAGATCCGGTGGATCCCGCAGTGCCCTGCAGGATTGCGACGTCGACGGATGCCGCGGGAGCGGTGAACGTGCTGGAACGCCGGGGGTGTGCGACGGCGGCGACATCGTTGAGCATCTGCGGCTCGACGATCGACCCGAGTCGCTCCAGGTAGCTGCCGTTGCTCAGGATGCGCTGCACACCAATGTTCTTGAGACGGTCGACCGTCGAGAGCGCCCACTGTCCGGAGTCGGCGCCGCGCACGGGTCCCGGCAGGATCGACACCGCGGCGCCGGCGACGAAGGCGCCGACGATCGAGGCGATGAACTCGGCGGTGGGCTCGCCGACCAGGCCGACCGCGCCCACGCCGTCGTCCAGCAACCGCTCCGCTACGTTCTCCGCCCTGACGAAGACCTCGGGCCAGGGGTGCCGAACCCAGTCGCCATCGTCGAGGACCACCAGATCGTTCGGGCTGTGCCTCAGAGTGTCGGCCAGCGCCGCCCCGAGCGAACTCGTCATCGGTTCCTCAACCCCGCAGTCGCGCAGCGGTGCACAGAGGTGGTCGGAGAACCGGGCAGGGCCGGACGCATGTTTGCGTGCGTCCTCGACAGCAACAACACGGAACGACGCTACGCAATTCATTGACGAATTGGTAGGCCTACGTTCGCGCGTGGTGTGCGAACGACGCTCGGCACGCGGCTGCTCCACTCCCGCACGATGACTCACGATCTTGATCTTTCGCGCCAGGCGTCCTACCGCACGAAGGAATTCGCATGCGGGCGAGCCGCGAAAGGTTCGATCGGCCAGGCTCGGCGAACGATCCCGCCTGCGCCGCCGGGCGCCCGTCGAGCGTGCACGAAAAAGCCCGGCCTGCAAGCAGGCCGGGCCTTCCCGTGTTGTTCTGGTTGAGCAGGACTCAGAAGTCCATGCCGCCCATGCCACCGGTCGGGTCGCCCGCGGGTGCGGCCGACTTCTCCGGCTTGTCGGCGACGACGGCCTCGGTGGTGAGGAACAGCGCCGCGATGGACGCCGCGTTCTGCAGCGCCGAGCGGGTGACCTTCACCGGGTCCGCCACGCCGGCCTTGAGCAGGTCCTCGTACTCACCGGTGGCGGCGTTGAGGCCGGTCCCGGCAGGCGAGTTGGTGACCTTCTCGGCGACGACGCCGGGCTCGAGCCCGCCGTTGAACGCGATCTGCTTCAGCGGGGCCGACAGCGCGACGCGAACGATGTTCGCGCCGGTCGCCTCGTCACCGGTGAGCGACAGCTCATCGAGCGACGGAGCAGACTGCAGCAGAGCCACGCCACCACCGGCGACGATGCCCTCTTCGACGGCGGCCTTCGCGTTGCGGACGGCGTCCTCGATGCGGTGCTTGCGCTCCTTGAGCTCCACCTCGGTGGCAGCTCCGGCCTTGATCACCGCAACACCGCCGGCCAGCTTGGCCAGGCGCTCCTGCAGCTTCTCGCGGTCGTAGTCGGAGTCGCTGTTCTCGATCTCGGCGCGGATCTGGGCCACCCGGCCCTGGATCGCGTCGGCATCGCCGGCACCCTCGATGACCGTGGTCTCGTCCTTGGTGACGACGACCTTGCGGGCCTGGCCCAGCAGCGTGATGTCGGCGGTCTCGAGCGACAGACCGACCTCTTCGCTGACGACCTGGCCGCCGGTGAGGATCGCGATGTCCTGCAGCATCGCCTTGCGGCGATCACCGAAGCCCGGCGCCTTCACGGCGACGGACTTGAAGGTGCCACGGATCTTGTTGACCACCAGGGTCGACAGGGCTTCACCCTCGACGTCCTCGGCGATGATCAGCAGCGGCTTGCCGGCCTGGATGACCTTCTCCAGCAGCGGAAGCAGATCCTTGACGGTCGACACCTTGGAGCTGACCAGCAGGATGTAGGGATCCTCCAGGACGGCTTCCTGGCGCTCGGCGTCGGTCACGAAGTAACCCGAGATGTAGCCCTTGTCGAAGCGCATGCCCTCGGTGAGCTCGAGCTGCAGGCCGAAGGTGTTGGACTCCTCGACGGTGATGACACCCTCGTTGCCGACCTTGTCCATGGCCTCGGCGATCAGGTCGCCGATGGACTGGTCGCCGGCGGAGATGCCCGCGGTGGCAGCGATCTGCTCCTTAGTCTCGACCTCCTTGGCCGACTTAAGCAGCGTCTCGGTGACCTTCTCGACGGCCTTCTCGATGCCACGCTTCAGACCGAGCGGGTTGGCGCCGGCCGCGACGTTGCGCAGACCCTCGCGCACGAGCGCCTGGGCCAGCACGGTGGCGGTGGTGGTGCCGTCGCCTGCGACGTCGTCGGTCTTCTTGGCGACCTCTTTGACCAGCTCAGCGCCGATCTTCTCGTACGGGTCCTCCAGCTCGATCTCCTTGGCGATGGACACACCATCGTTGGTGATCGTGGGGGCGCCCCACTTCTTCTCCAGGACGACGTTGCGGCCCTTGGGGCCCAGCGTCACCTTTACCGCGTCGGCGAGGGCATTGAGGCCCCGCTCGAGGCCGCGACGGGCCTCTTCGTCATACGCAATTGTCTTGGCCATTGCGAAGTGATTCCTCCGAACAAGGGATTTGCACGTCTTTGTGGCCGGGCCCAGTGCCCGCGACGGACGACTCGGGTGTGCTCCGCATACGCGGACCCGTGTCTCACCGTCCCGACCTAGCACTCACTGGTCGCGAGTGCCAACTGCATTTCTAGCACTCGACCAGGGCGAGTGCAAGGTAGTTCAGCTCGCGCGGAGGCCGTCGACGATGACCGCCACCACCCGGTCGGCGATACCGGCGCCGTGGTCCTGGGTGGACTTGCACACCATCAGGAGGGCCTTCACTTCGGCCGGACCGATGTCGGCCCGAACGGTGCCCGCGCGCTGACCGGCCGCCAGCAGATCGGTGAGCACCTTGACGAACGCGGCTTCGGCGCCGGGTGCGGCCTGGTCGATGTCGACGCCGTAGCTCGCCAGCGCGTCGGCCATCCCGTGGTCGACGGCGGCCGTCCGCACCATCTCGCGCAGGAACTCGAAGAGCGCCGACCCCGGATCGTCGGCGAGCAGGGTCTCGGCGGCGGCCACGATGCTGCGCACCCGGTCCTCGATGACCGCCTGGAACAGCGCCTCCTTGGTCGGGAAGTGCCGGTAGACGGTGCCCGGGCCGACGCCGGCGCGGCGGGCGATCTCGTCGATCGG
Organism: [Mycobacterium] manitobense; assembly: GCF_025821665.1. Classification (GTDB taxonomy): domain Bacteria; phylum Actinomycetota; class Actinomycetes; order Mycobacteriales; family Mycobacteriaceae; genus Mycobacterium; species Mycobacterium arseniciresistens. The sequence continues at coordinate 26,977 of NZ_JACKSJ010000223.1, read as the reverse complement.
CACCGCGACGCCCTCGGCCGCGAACGTCTCGTAGGCGACGGCGAGAACCCGCGCACGGTTGCGGGCGGCGTCCGCGCGCAACGGCCGTGACGTCTCGGTCACCACAATCGGTCCTTCCGGTTGACAAAACGGAGCGCGCGTTCCGTATAGTCGGAGGAACCGGAGCGCACGTTCCGAATTCATTCTAACGAGGAGGACCCATGTCCCGCTGGAGCACCGCCGACATCCCCGACCAGACCGGGCGCACCGCCGTCATCACCGGCGCCAACACCGGCCTCGGCTACGAGACCGCCGCCGCCCTCGCCGCCCGCGGGGCACGCGTCGTGCTCGCCGTGCGCAACCTCGACAAGGGCAAGGCCGCCGCCGACCTGATCGCCGCCCGAAACCGCGGAGCCGACGTGTCGGTGCAGGAACTCGACCTCACCTCACTGGAGTCGGTGCGCGACGCGGCCGAGGCGCTGCGGGCCGGTCTCGACCGGATCGACCTCCTCGTCAACAACGCGGGCGTGATGATGACGCCGAAGGCCACCACCGGCGACGGGTTCGAGCTGCAGTTCGGCACGAATCACCTCGGCCACTTCGCCTTCACCGGGCTGCTCCTCGACCGGCTGCTCGAATCGCCGGGATCGCGGGTGGTGACGGTGAGCAGCATCGGCCACCGCTTCGGCCGCATCCACTTCGACGACCTGGGGTCCGAGCGCGGTTACTCCAGGATCGGCGCCTACGGACAGTCGAAGCTGGCCAATCTGCTCTTCACCTACGAACTGCAGCGCCGCCTCACCGGCACCGCCACCACCGCCCTTGCCGCCCATCCCGGAGGGTCGAGCTCCGAACTGGCGCGGTATTCGCCGCGCGTGGTGCAGCTCCTCTTCCGCCCGCTGGAACAGAGCACCGCGATGGGCGCACTGCCGACGCTGCGCGCGGCGACCGACCCCGGCGCACTCGGTGGCCAGTACTTCGGTCCCGGAGGGTTCGCCGAGCTGCGCGGCTTCCCGAAGGTGGTGTCCTCGAGCGACCGGTCGCACGACGTCGCGGCACAGCAGCGGCTCTGGTCGGTGTCGCAGGAGAAGACCGGCGTGATCTTCCCGGTCTGATCCCGAATCGGGCGGGATACGCTCGACCACGTGTCGCTGGTCGTGCCGCCCTATCCCCCGCCCCGATACACCGAAGACGAGCCCGAGGTCAGTGCGTGGCTCAAACGGGGCGACGAGCCGCCGGACTACGACTCCTTCGGCCTCGTCCAGTACCACTACCTCGCCAACCAGCAGGCCACCGGCGGCGACTACGGGCTGTACCGCGTCGAGATCGCGCCGAAGGGCGGCGGGCCGGGACCGCACTACCACCGGGCCATGTCCGAGGCGTTCTTCGTCCTGTCCGGCAGCATCAAGCTCTACGACGGCACCGACTGGCTGGACGGGACGCGCAACGACTTCCTCTACGTACCGCCCGGCGGCATCCACGGCTTCCGCAACGAGGCCGACGAACCGGCGTCGATCCTCATGCTGTTCGCCCCGGGTGCGCCGCGCGAGCACTACTTCGAGGGGCTGGCCCAACTGGGAGAGCTGACCGACGAGGAACGGCGCGAGTGGTTCATCGCCAACGACAACTTCTTCGTCTGACCGCCGCGGCCGGCCTGGCGGCGGCCCTCGCAGGCTGCGTGACGTCCGACGAGAGTTCGGCGGCGCAGCGAATCGCAGACGCGATCCGCCCGTTGCCCGGGGTGGCCGCGGTCGACAACGACTACCGGAAGACCTTCACCCACGGCGAGAACTTCGACCTCACCGTCGAGCTCGCCCCGGACGCCACCGTGGATCAGGCCCAGCGCGTCGCCCGGACCTTCGTCGCCGAATCCGAAGGTGTGGGGTTCGACGTCCACTACGTCCAGCTGAGCATGGTCGCCGTCAAGGGTGACCTGACGCTCCGCCCGCTCAGCGGCGAAGGCGAGCCGCCCGAAGACACCGATTCGCCGGTGGCGCTGTTCTTCGACGGGATGGCGGCCGCGGCTGTCGAAGAAGTGTCGATGCAGCCCGGGTCCAACATCCCGGGGCTCGGCTACGGCGTGGACATCTACCTGCGCCAACCGGTGGACACCAGGGCGGCGGTCGAGCTGCAGCGCAAGCATCCTGGACTTGCCGGCGCCGACTGGACGCTGCGCAACCCACCGGCCGAATCGCATCGAAGCCCGAACACCTACGTCTCGACGGGTGTGGTCCCGGATGACGTCACCCAGCAGGTGTGGACCGAGGTGGTCCGGCTCGTCGACACCCACTCGGTGCACGGGGAAGACGGGCCCGGCCGCGCGACACCCGAACGGGTGACGTCATTCGAGGTCACGATCATCCCCGCCGACGACGACACCCTGCTGCGGTTCGGCGAGCCGATCGCCGCGGCCCTGACCCGGCTGGACCGGCCGGTGGAACTCACCATGGACGGGGCCGGCGACTACATCCGGATCACCGTCGGCGGGTGCCGCCGCCACGATCCGGGCCACCGCCCTTCGCGGGGCGAGGCGAAGTTGGCCCAGATCCACGAACGGTGCTGATGACGGCGGGCATGGTCGTTTGCTCCGCGGAATGGCCCGGCGCCCCGTAGGCGGAGAGATCGCCGCGGCCGGCCGCTCCGGGGCGCGGACCGCCCAGCGCCGCGCCTGCCCAGCGGACACGCCCGGCCACCGCGGCGCGCGCTGCGGATGTGCGCCGCCGGAATCCGTTGTAATAGACTGCCCCTCGATCGGTGAGGAGACCTTGGGTGCGGGCATACGCAGCGCCCGACACCCAGGCCTTGCGTGGCTGGCAGCGTCGGGCATTGGTGAAGTATCTCGGCGCCAAGCCACGCGATTTCCTGGCGGTGGCCACCCCCGGTGCAGGTAAGACGGCGTTTGCCCTGCGGATCGCCGGGGAACTGCTGGCCGACGGCACCGTCGACCGGATCACCGTGGTGGTCCCCACCGAACACCTCAAGGTCCAGTGGGCTGCGGCCGCCGCCCGCGTCGGCATCTCGCTCGACCCGCGGTTCAGCAACTCCGCGGCGCAGCACTCGTCGGAGTTCCACGGCGTGGTGGTCACCTATGCGCAGGTGGCCAGCCACCCGTCCCGGCACCGCGTCCGCACGGAGAACTACCGCACCCTGGTGGTGTTCGACGAGATCCACCACGGCGGCGACGCGAAGAGCTGGGGCGAGGCGATCCGCGAGGCGTTCGACGACGCGACGCGCAGACTTGCGCTCACCGGCACGCCGTTCCGCAGCGACGACTCCCCCATCCCGTTCGTCCGGTACGAGCACGGCCCCGACGGGTTCGCGCGCTCGCAGGCCGACCACACCTACGGGTACTCCGACGCGCTGGCCGACGGCGTCGTGCGGCCGGTGGTGTTCCTGGCCTACTCCGGCGAGTCACGCTGGCGCGACAGCGCCGGCGAGGAGCACTCGGCCCGGCTCGGCGAACCGCTGAGCGCCGAGCAGACCGCCCGCGCCTGGCGCACCGCGCTCAACCCGGCGGGCGAATGGATGCCCGCCGTCATCGCCGCGGCCGACCGGCGGCTGGAGCAGAAGCGCCGGCACGTGCCGGACGCCGGCGGCATGATCATCGCCTCCGACCAGACCGCCGCGCGCGCCTACGCCGAGCTGCTGACCCGGCTCACCGGCGAGGCGCCGACGATCGTGCTGTCGGACGATCCGGGCTCCTCGGACCGGATCAGCCAGTTCTCGGCGGGTACCAGTCGCTGGCTGGTCGCGGTGCGGATGGTGTCGGAGGGCGTCGACGTCCCCCGCCTCGCCGTCGGCGTGTACGCGACGAGCGCGTCGACCCCGCTGTTCTTCGCGCAGGTGATCGGGCGCTTCGTACGGTCGCGCAAACCCGGCGAGACCGCCAGCGTCTTCCTGCCGTCGGTGCCCAACCTGCTGCTGCTGGCCAGCGAGATGGAGGCGCAGCGCAACCACGTCCTCGGCAAGCCGCACCGCGAGGAAGAGGGCCTCGACGACGCCCTGCTCGAGGACGCCAACAAGGCCAAGGACGAGCCCGGCGATCTGGACAACGGCTACGAGATGCTCGGCGCCGACGCCGAACTCGACCAGGTGATCTTCGACGGCTCGTCATTCGGCACCGCGACACCCGCGGGCAGTGAGGAGGAGGCCGACTACCTCGGCATCCCGGGCCTGCTCGATGCGACACAGATGCGAGACCTGTTGAGCCGCAGGCAGGAAGAGCAGCTGACCAAGCGGACCGCGTCGGGCGCCGCCGCCGCCGAGCCGGCCCTGACGCGCGCCACCCACGGCCAGATCCGGGAACTGCGCCGCGAGCTCAACGCCCTGGTGTCCATCGCCCATCACCGCACCGGCAAGCCACACGGCTGGATCCACAACGAATTGCGCAGGCTGTGCGGAGGACCTCCGGTGGCCGCGGCCACCACCGATCAGCTCAAGGAACGCATCGAGGCGGTCCGCACCCTCAAGGCCTGATCGCTACAGCCCGAGCAGCGGCGGCAGGTCGGCGACCGAGTCGATCACGTGGTTGGGCTGCATCGCGAATTCGTCTGCGGCCCAGCGGTCGAGCGTGTCCTGGCGGAACTTGCCCGTGCGCACCAGCACTCCCGTCATGCCGACCACCTGGGCCGCCAGGACGTCGTTGTTGAGGTCGTCGCCGACCATGTACATCTCATCGGGATCGACGCCGAGCCTGCGCGCCGCGGCCAGGAAGCCCTCGGGCGCCGGCTTGCCGACGGCCGTGGCCTTGCGGCCCGACGTCTCCTCCATGCCGAGCAGATACATGCCGGTGTCGATGCGCAGGCCCTCGGTGGTGTTCCACGACGTGCTGCGGTGCATCGCCACCACCGGCACACCCTGGGCCATCCAGTCGTACACCCAGCTGAGGGTGAGGTGGTTGTACTCGCGGCCCGCACCGCCCAGCAGCACGACGTCGGGCCGGTCGGGCGTGCCGCCGTCGTCGAACTCGTCGGAGTACACCAGGTCGACACCCGGCATGTCCTCGCCGATCCGGCCGCTGTTCACCAGGAAGCACTGCGCTCCGGGATACCGCTCCCGGACGTACTCCGCGGTGAGGACCGCGGCGGTGATCACCTCGTCGGCGGTGACGTCCATGCCCGCGCCGGACAGCAGTTCGGCGATCTGCCTGCGAGTCCTGGTGGTCGTGTTGGTCAGGTACGACCGTGCGATCTGGTTGTCCGCCAGCGACCTCAGCGTGTCGGCGGCTCCGGCGATCGGCTGCCATGACGTCACCAGGACGCCATCGATGTCGAACAGCACTCCACCGACGGCCATGCTGGAAGACAGTAAACGGCGAATGCTTCAGCGCAACTCGGGCCCGGCTCCCGTGCGCGCCCATCCGGTGCCTGTGAGCCACGGCGACACCGCGGCGGCGACCGACCACGCCGCCCCGGCGGGCACGTCGACCACCCGGTAGGCCTTCACCCCCGCGGCGGTCGCGGCGACCAGCGTGGCGACCCCGGCGCGCCGCTGGAACCAGGACTGCCGCACCGTCCAGCCGACGACGCCGGCGCCGTCGACACAGTCCCGCCGCCGCTCGAGGCTGCCCGAACGGGCGACCAGCCAGCCGTCGTCGACGCGGTGGCCCAGCGACCGCGACCGGTCCGCCGCGAGCAGTGCGCAGCACACGGTGAAAACCGCCCACACCGGCCACACCCAAAGAGGCATCGAGACAACGAAACTCGTAGAACCCATGACGATGGCCAGCAGTGCGGGACCGATCAGCGCACGCGTCCAGCGTCGCCGGGTGGCCGCCGGGCCGTGCGCACGCAGCGCGCCGGTGACGGCGTCGGGATGGTCGATCAGGTCCGTGAGCACCGACCGCGCCGTGTCCGCCGGGCAGGGCGGCAGCAGCAGCGACGACTCGCCCGCGCCGTCGACGCCGGTCATCACCGCGTCCAGCCGGGCGCCGCCGAACATCCGCACCAGCAGCGGCTCCCGCAGGGTGCCGCCCCGCAGCCGGCGCATGTCGTAGGTGTGCTCACGCACCCGCACCACACCGTGCACGAGGTGCAGCACGTCTCCGTCACGGCGAAGCACGAGGTTGCCGTAGGTCGTCAACGACCTCAGCACCGACAGCACCACCGACGCGACCACCACCGCCAGCACGACGACCGTCACACTGGCCGCCACCCCCGCGCGCTCCGCGGCGTCCAGACCGGAGCGCACCAGCCCCGAATCCTGCACTCGCACCCCGTATCCCACCTGGTACACCAGCCCGAACGCGGCGGCGATCATCGCCAGGCCGGTGAAGCTGAGCGGGCTGTACCGCAGCCACGACGGCTGCCACCGGGCGAGCACCCGCACCGGCGGCGCCGGGTCCTGCTCGGTGTCCCCGCCTGCGCCGGCCAGCGAGTCGGCCAGCAGCACCGCCCGCAGCCGTGGCACCTCGCCCGCCTCGACCGCGTCAAGGGCGAACGCCGCGTCACCGCGGGCCTCCTGACCGGTGCTCAGCCGCAGCACCGTCAGCCCGAACACCCGGTGCAGCAGCCGGGCGTCCGTCGACACCGAACGAATCCTGTTGCGCGGCACGGACAGCACGTTGCGCTGCAGCACCCCGGCGCGCAACTGGACCTCGTCGGCGTCGATCCGGTAGGTGGTGGTGAACCACCGCGCGACGCCGTAGCCGACGGTCGCCACCAGTGCTGCGACCGCCCACAGCGGGTTGCCGGTCGCCGAACCCAGCACCACCGAACCGATCAGCACCGGCACCTGACGCACCACCTCGTGCACGGGATGCACCAGGAGCATCCGCGGGCTCAGCCGCTGCCACACGGGCGCGGGCGCGGTCACGTGGCGTCCTGCTCGCCGAGTGCGGCGATGTCGGTCAGCTGCGCCACGACGCGGTCGGCAACGTCGGAGTCGAGCGCGACGATGTGCACCGCTCCCGCCGAGGACGCCGTCGTCACCGTCACGTTGGCCAGACCGAACAACCGGTCGAGCGGACCGCGCTGGGTGTCGACCGTCTGCACCCGCGAGATCGGCGCTATCCGGCGCTCCTGCATCAGCCACCCGGTTCGGGTGTGAACCGCCCGGGAATCGATCTCCCAGCGGTGCACCCGGTAGCGCCACATCGGCGCGATGCCGACGAACACCACCACACCAACCGCCGGAACCGCCAGCACCAGCCACGACACCCACGCTGGGCGCGGGTCGAGTGCCAGCCAGACCAGCAGCCCGGCCAGCAGAGCCAGCCACGGCACAGCGGCGCCGATCGCCCACACCAGCGGCGCCTTGCGGCTGGGCGGGTTGGCCGGATCGGCGAGCGTCACGGTCTGGCGGGGCGCACCGTTCATCCTTCGAGCATGACCGATCGGCGTGGGTAGGGTTTCGATCATGAGTGCTGACACGAAGTGGGGCGCGGGCGACGTGCCGGACCAGACCGGGCGCGTCGCCGTGATCACCGGCTCCAACACCGGGATCGGTTACGAGGCCGCCGCCGTGCTGGCCGCCCGCGGCGCGCACGTGGTGCTGGCCGTGCGCAACCTCGACAAGGGCAAGGCGGCCGTCGACCGGATCACCGCGGCGACGCCGCACGCCGACGTCACGCTGCAGCAGCTGGACCTGACGTCGCTGGACAGCGTCCGGCGGGCCGCCGACGACCTGCGTGCCGAGTACTCCCGCATCGACCTGCTGATCAACAACGCAGGCGTGATGACGACGCCGAAGGCCACCACGTCCGACGGCTTCGAGCTGCAGTTCGGCACCAACCACCTCGGCCACTTCGCACTCACCGGGCAGGTGCTCGACAACATGCTGCCCGTCGAGGGGTCGCGGGTGGTGACGATCAGCAGCAACGGCCACCGCTTCGGCTCGATCAACTTCGACGACCTGCAGTCCGAGCGCGGCTACAACCGGCTGCGCGCCTACGGCCAGGCCAAGCTCGCCAACCTGCTGTTCACCTATGAGCTCAACCGACGGCTGTCGAAGAAGGGCGCGCCGACCATCGCCGTCGCCGCACATCCCGGCAGCTCCAACACCGAGTTGACGCGCAACCTGCCCGGCGTGATCCGCGGGCCCGTCGAGCTGGTCTGGCGCCAGATCGCCCAGGACGCCGCCGGTGGGGCACTGCCCACGCTGCGCGCGGCCACCGACCCGCAGGTGCGCGGCGGCGAGTACTACGGCCCGGACGGCATCGGCGAGCAGCGCGGGCACCCGAAGCTGGTGCAGTCCAACAGGAAGTCCCACGACGAGGACGTGGCGCGGCGGCTCTGGACGGTGTCCGGAGAGCTTACCGGCGTCACGTTCCCGGTGTAGCCGCCGATGCGCTCCGTCTCCGAACACCAGAGCGTGGTCGCCGGCCTGATCGCCGCCCGGCCGTCCGTCACCGTGCCGGTGACCGAGGCGCTCGGGCTGGTGCTGGCCGCCGACGTCGTCGCGCCGCTGTCACTGCCCGGCTTCGACAACTCCGCCATGGACGGCTACGCCGTGCTGGCCGACGACGTCGCGGGGGCGAGCGCCGAGCACCCGGTGCGGCTCCCGGTCGCCGCCGACATCCCGGCCGGCCGGACCGATCCGCTGACCCTGGCGCCGGGCACCGTGCACCGCATCATGACGGGGGCGCCGCTGCCGTCGGGCGCCACCGCGGTCGTCCCGGTCGAGGCCACCGACGGCGACTTCACCGCCATCCCCGACACCGTGGAGATCCGGATCGCACCCCGGCCCGGCCAGCACGTCCGCCGCGCCGGCGAAGACGTCACCGCGGGCACCACCGTCCTCACGGCGGGCCAGCCGGTCACCCCGGCCGCGCTCGGGCTCGCCGCAGCGCTGGGTCTCGGCGAACTCACCGTGGTGCCGCGGCCCCGCGTGCTCGTCATGTCGACGGGCACCGAGCTCGTCGCACCCGGCACGCCCCTGCTGCCCGGCCAGATCTACGAGTCCAACGCGGTGATGCTGGCGGCGGCCGTGCGCGACGCCGGCGGCGAGGTGGTGGCGGCGCCGATGACCGGTGACGACGTCACGGCCTTCCACGACACGCTGGCCCGCTACGCCGGGCAGGCCGATCTCATCATCACCACCGGCGGGGTGAGTGCCGGCGCCTACGAGGTGGTCAAGGACGCGCTCGCCGCGACGGTCGAGTTCGTCAAGGTCGCGATGCAGCCGGGCATGCCGCAGGGCGCCGGGCGCGTCGGCGGCACGCCGATCGTCACCCTGCCGGGCAACCCGGTGAGCGCGCTGGTGTCGTTCGAGGTGTTCCTGCGTTCGCCGCTGCGGGCGGCGATGGGCGCCACGCAGCCGCAACGGCCCCGGCGCGCGGCCGTGCTCACCGAGGACCTCACCTCCCCGCGCGGCAAGCGGCAGTTCCGCCGCGGTGTGCTCGACGCCGATGCGGGCACCGTCACCAGCTACGGCCCGCCCGCGTCCCACCACCTGCGATGGCTCGCCTCGGCCAACTGCCTGCTGGAGATCGGCGAGGACATCACCGAACTCCCGGCGGGGTCGACGGTCGCGGTATGGGATCTGAGCTAGCCGGATCTGAGCTAGCCGGGTTCTGAGACAGCTGGCCGGATTCTCGACACCGTCCGCACGTAGAATCCACCCCGATGGCCAGACGCCCAAGAACCGAAGAGCTCCAATCCGGCCCCGAGCGGTTGATGGCCCTGGTCCGGACAACCGTTCCGCCGGTGCACCCGGCAGGCCTGCCGTTCATCGGCGCCGGTCTCGCGCTGGCGGCCGCCGGTCGCCGGAACCGCTGGCTGCGGGGCGCGGGTCTGGTCGCTGCGGGCGCCAACGCCGCGTTCTTCCGGCATCCGCCGCGGGTGCCACCGACGCGCCCGGGCGCGATCGTCGCCCCGGCCGACGGGCTGATCTGCCTGGTCGAGGACGTCGAACCGCCCGCAGAACTGGGGCTGCCCGCGCGTCCCCTTCCGCGGGTCAGCATCTTCCTGTCGATCTTCGACGCCCACGTGCAGCGCGTCCCGATCAGCGGCGAGGTGACCTCGGTGGTGCACCGGCCGGGGCTGTTCGTCTCGGCCGAACTCGAGGCCGCCAGCGAGGACAACGAGCGCAACAGCCTCGTCATCCGGACGGAGTCGGGCGCCCAGGTGATCGCCGTGCAGATCGCCGGCCTGGTCGCGCGGCGCATCGTCTGCGACGCCAAGGCCGGCGACAAGGTTGCGATCGGCGACACCTACGGGTTGATCCGCTACGGCTCCCGCCTCGACACCTACCTGCCGGAGGGCTCCGAGGTGCTGGTGCTGCCCGGCCAGCGCGCCGTCGGCGGGGAGACGATCCTCGCGGAGCTGCCGTGATCAAGCCCAGGGTGAAGCGTCCCGTCGTGAGCCTGCGCATGCTGCCCAGCGCGATGACGGTGGCCGCGATCTGCCTGGGGCTGTCAGCGGTGAAGTTCGCGCTCGACGACCGTCCGACCGAGGCGATGGCGTTCCTGGCCGTGGCTGCCATCCTCGACGCCCTCGACGGCCGCACGGCGCGGCTGCTCAACGCCACCTCGAAGATGGGCGAGGAGATCGACTCGCTGGCCGACGCGGTGAACTTCGGTGTGGCGCCGGCCTTCATCGTCTACGGCACGCTGCTGTCGCAGTCGCGAATCGGGTGGATCGTGGTGCTGTTGTATGCGGTCTGCATCGTGCTGCGGCTGGCCCGGTTCAACGCGATGCTCGCCGAGGATCAACCGGGTTACATGAAGGAATTCTTCGTCGGCATGCCCGCGCCGGCCGCGGCCATCGGCGCGATCGGCCCGCTGGCGGCCAAGATGCAGTTCGGCGAGGGCTGGTGGACCTCGGAACCCGCCGTCGTCATCTGGATGATCGGGGTGTCGCTGCTGGCGGTCAGCAGCATCCCGATGCGCAAGGTGCACACGTTCGCCATACCGCCGAGCGCGGTGGTGCCGCTGCTGGTGCTGCTGGCGCTCGGGGTCGCCGCGTCGATCCTCTACGGCTACCTCGTGCTGATGGCGATCATCCTGGCCTACGTCATCCACATCCCGTTCGCGATCCGCAGCAGCCGATGGGTGGCCGCCCATCCCGAGGCGTGGGACGACAAACCGAGGCAACGCCGTGCCACCCGGCGGGCCACCCGCCGGGCCACCCGCCGGGCCCAGCCGTACCGGCGCTCGGTGGCGCGCCTCGGACTGCGCAGACCTCCGGACCGGTGACATGACCGGGACCGAGTTCGCCGAAGACGACTACGCGCTCACCCATCTGCGACTCACCGCCAGGCTGAATACCTCGGCACTGGACAACCGCCGCGGTGTGGTCCGGTTGCATCCCGAAGCCATTGCCGCCCTTGGCCTGCGCGAGTGGGACGCCGTCGCCCTCACGGGTGCCAGGACCACCGCGGCGGTGGTCGGGGTGGCCCCGCCGGGCACGCCGACCGGCACCGCCCTGCTCGACGACGTCACGTTGTCCAACGCCGGCCTGCGGGAGACCAGCACCGTGATCGTCGCACCGGTGACGGTGTACGGCGCACGATCGGTGACGGTGTCGGGCTCCAGGCTGGCCACCCAGTCGATCTCGTCGGCCACCCTGCGCCAGGCGCTGCTCGGCAAGGTGATGACGGTGGGCGACACGGTGTCGCTGCTGCCGCGCGACCTGGGACCGGGCACCTCGACCTCGGCGGCCACGTCGGCGCTGGCCTCGTCGGTCGGCATCACCTGGACGTCGGAACTGCTCACCGTCACCGGTGTCGATCCGGCCGGACCTGTGAGCGTGCAACCCAATTCGGTGGTCAGCTGGGGTGACGGCACCGTGTCGGTGTCGGACCGCGGAAGCGCAGGCGTGGACAGCAGTGTCGGCCAGGCCACCGTCACCACGCCGTCGCAGCGGCCGTCTGTCAGCGCGGACGATCTCAAAGGTGTGCACAGCCAGGTGAGCCGGCTGACCGAATGGCTCAAGCTCTCGCTCGACGAACCCGAACTGCTGCAGACCCTCGGCGCCGCCGCCAATCTCGGTGTGCTGGTGTCGGGTCCGGCAGGTGTCGGCAAGGCGACGATGGTGCGGGTGGTGTGCGCCGACCGCAGGCTGGTCGAACTCGACGGCCCCGAGGTGGGCGCGCTGCATGCCGAGGACCGGCTGCGCAGCGTCTCCGCCGCCGTGGAGACGGTCCGCGACGGCGGCGGCGTCCTGCTGATCACCGACATCGACGCGCTGCTGCCCTCGACCGCGGAACCGGTCGCCACCCTGATCCTGACCGAACTGCGTTCGGCCGTCGCGACTTCCGGTGTCGCATTTGTCGCGACGACGGCCATGCCGGACGGCGTCGACCCCCGGCTGCGCGGGCCCGACCTGTGCGACCGTGAGCTCGGCGTAAGCCTGCCCGACGGGGCGACCCGCAAAGCGCTGCTGGAGGTGCTGCTGCGCGACGTGCCCGCGGGTGAGCTGCAGCTCGACGAGATCGCCGGGCGGACACCGGGTTTCGTCGTCGCCGATCTGTGCGCCCTGGTCCGCGAGGCGGCACTGCGGGCGGCCGCGCGGGCGAGCACCGAAGGCACCGCGCCCGCACTCGTGCAGGAGGACCTGACCGGAGCGCTCAGCGTGATTCGCCCGCTGTCGCGCTCCTCCACCGAAGAGGTGGCGGTGGGGTCGGTGACCCTGGAGGACGTCGGCGACATGGTCGCGACCAAGCAGGCGCTCACCGAGGCGGTGCTGTGGCCGCTGCAGCATCCTGACACCTTCGCCCGGCTCGGGGTCGAACCGCCGCGCGGTGTGCTGCTCTACGGTCCGCCCGGGTGCGGGAAGACGTTCGTGGTGCGGGCGCTGGCGAGCTCGGGCCGGCTCTCGGTGCACGCCGTCAAGGGCGCGGAGTTGATGGACAAGTGGGTGGGCGCCTCGGAGAAGGCGGTGCGCGAGCTCTTCCGGCGGGCGCGCGACTCCGCGCCGTCGCTGGTGTTCCTCGACGAGATCGACGCGCTGGCGCCGCGGCGCGGGCAGAGCTTCGACTCCGGTGTCACCGACCGGGTGGTGGCCGCGCTGCTCACCGAACTCGACGGCATCGAACCGATGAACGACGTCGTCGTGCTCGGCGCCACCAACCGGCCCGACCTCATCGACCCGGCGCTCCTGCGACCCGGCCGGCTGGAGCGGCTGGTGTTCGTCGAACCCCCCGACGCCGAGGCCAGGCGCGAGATCCTGCGCACCTCGGGCAAGTCGATCCCGCTGGCCGAGGACGTCGACCTCGACGCGCTGGCAGACGACCTCAACGGCTACAGCGCGGCCGACTGTGTGGCGCTGCTGCGCGAGGCGGCGCTGACCGCGATGCGACGCTCGATCGACGCCGCTGACGTCACCGCCGCCGATGTGGCCGCCGCGCGCGCGACGGTGCGGCCGTCGCTGGACCCGGTGCAGGTGGAGTCGCTGCGCGCGTTCTCCGAGAACCGCTGACGCCGCTTACATCTTGACAGTGCCTAGTTACCGGAGCAGACTCGGGCCCATCCGAACTAGCCGCTGACAAGTTTGATGGGAGCGCAGTCATGACCGCCCCGGACACCACCACCACCCGCGCCGGCGACCGCGAGCGTGAGAAGACGGCCACCGACCTCGGGCTCGCACTCTCGCAGGGCTACCTCGACATGGCGGACTACGAACGCCGGGTGCAGTCGGCGTTCGCCGCGGGCACCCGTGAGGAGCTCCGCGTGCTGACCGCCGACCTGCCCGTGCCCCATCTGCGCCGCAACGATCCGCGGCGGCGCGAGGCCCACATGAGGGCGGCCCGGCGCGGCGCCGCCATTCACGTCGCCGCCTACCTCGCGGGCGCGCTGCTGATGCTGGGCATCTGGCTCGCCGTCGGCCTGAGCGGCGGCGGATGGTACTTCTGGCCGGTCTGGCCGATCATGGGCTGGGGCATCGGAGTGGTCAGCCACACCCTGTCGGTCCGGTCAGGATCCACCTGCGGGTCGATGCGCCGCTAACAGCGCCCGCACCGCCACTGCCAGGTCGTCGGCCAGCCACGAGGGCAGGCGGTCATCGCGGGCGTGGCGCCGAATGACGGCGTAGGGCAGGTCGACGACCGCCCGGGTCACCACATCGAGACATCGGTCGCCGCCCTCGTCGCCGTAGAGCCGCCGGGTGACGTCGTGCAGCCGATCGATCAGCGGGGCGTTCATCGCCGCGAGCGTCTCCTGCAGCGAGAGATCCGGATCGCCGTCGACCAGGTCGCCGGGGCGCAATGCCAGTAGCAGGCGGGCGTCGTCCGGCAGGTCGCCGGCGAACTCGACGGCCGCCACGGCCATGGCCACCGCCTCGTCCACCGGATCGTCGGCGGCCGCCGCCAGCACCCGGCCCTGGAATCGCTCGAGCGCCCGCAGCCAGGCGGCCGTCACCACCCCGTTGCGGTTGCCGAAGCGGTGATACAGCGTGCCGGCGGGGGCGCCGCTGACCTTGGCGATCGCGGCCACGCTGGCCGCACGCGGACCCTCGGTGAGGATCAGCCCGCGCGTCGCGTCGAGTATGGCGTCGGTCTCATGCTTCCGCGGAGGTGCCACGATCTAGTATGGTCCTTTTATATGGAACGATTGCCTTATATCGATGAGCATGCCATATCTATCGCCGCTTACCGGGCCACCTGCTGGACGGCCCTGCTGTCCGTGATGTGCCGCGACCGCCGCGACCCGTCGAGCGTCCCGCCCGGCTTCCACCTCGAATCGGCCACGCCGCCCGACCGGTTCGTCCTGCACGGTCGCCACCCCTTCGCGGTGTACCGGCTCGTGTTCGAACTCACCGACGACGGGGCCGGCCGCACCCGCGTGGCCGCGCAGACCTTCGCGGCGTTCCCCGGCGCCGCGGGAACGGTGTACCGGGCGATCGTCATCGGCACCGGCGGCCACGGCGTCGTCGTGCGAAGAATGCTCGGCCGGATCGCCGCGCTCGCCGAGCGGAATGCGGAGCGGGCCGTTCCGTAGGGGTGCGAGCAGCTCACCGGGCATCCGTAGAATGAGTGCGGACGGGCTGTTCCCACCACCGATGCGTTTCGCGCCGAGCGTGCATCCGAGCGGCTGACACCCACGATCTGATCTTCGCCAGTCGGCTCACCGCCGACCCGACGAGACCACGGAGTGCCTTGCTTGCCATTCTGATCGCCCACGCGGCGGCGACCGCCATCGCACCCGTCCTCGTGGCACGATTCGGCAGGCTCGCGTTCTACCCGCTGGCGCTGGTCCCCCTCACGTCGCTGGTGTGGGTGGCGACGAACTGGCCGTCACCGGGTGACGTCAAGACCGTCGACCTGGTCTGGCTGCCCGAACTGTCGATGAACATCACCCTGCGATTCGACACCCTCGCGGCGATCATGAGCGTGCTGGTGCTCGGCATCGGCGCTCTCGTGCTGCTCTACTGCGCCGAGTACTTCCACCACCACGACGGCCACACCGAGAAGCGACTGCCGAGCTTCGCCGCCGAGATGGTGGCTTTCGCCGGCGCGATGTTCGGTCTGGTGACGAGCGACAACATGCTGGTGCTCTACGTGTTCTGGGAGATCACCACCGTGCTGTCGTTCCTGCTGGTCGGGCACTACGCCGAACGTGCCACCAGCAGGCGGGCCGCCACGCAGGCACTGCTGGTGACCACCCTCGGCGGGCTGGCGATGCTGGCGGGCATCGTCGTGCTGGGCAACCTCGCGGGCACCTACCGGCTCTCCGAACTCGTCGTCGCGCCACCGACCGGAGTGGCGGCAGGCGTCGGCGTCGCCCTGGTTCTCGTTGGCGCGCTGTCGAAGTCGGCGATCGTCCCGCTGCACTTCTGGCTGCCGGGCGCCATGGCGGCGCCCACCCCGGTGAGCGCCTACCTGCACGCGGCGGCGATGGTGAAGGCCGGCGTGTACCTGGTGGCGCGGCTGACGCCGGGCTTCGCCGACTCACCGGTCTGGCGGCCGATGGTGGTGACACTCGGCCTGGCGACGATGCTGCTCGCCGGCTGGCGGGCGGTGCGCGAGTACGACCTCAAGCTGATCCTCGCCTTCGGCACGGTCAGTCAGCTCGGCCTGATCACCGTGATGGTCGGCGCCGGCGGGCGCGACATGATGCTGGCCGGGCTGGCCATGCTCGTCGCGCACGCAATATTCAAGGCCGCGCTGTTCATGGTGGTCGGCGCCATCGACCACGCCACCGGCACCCGCGACATCCGGCGGCTCGCATGGCTCGGCGAGGCCAGCCGGCCACTGCTGGTCATCGCCGTCGGGGCCACGGCGAGCATGGCGGCGCTGCCACCCTTCCTCGGCTTCATCGCCAAAGAAGCCGACTTCGAAACCGTCTCGCACAGCGCGTCACTCGGCGTCGCGGCGCCGGTCGTGCTGGCGGGCATCGTGTTCGGCTCGGTGTTCACCACGATCTACAGCCTGCGATTCCTGTGGGGCGCGTTCGCGCGCAAGGGCCTGTCCCAACCCAGCGTCCGCGTCGCCGAGATACATCGGCTGCCCGCGACTTTCCTGGTCTCGCCGGCGATCCTGGCGGCGGCGGGGTTGCTGTTCGGGCTGTGGCCCGCACCGCTGGACACGGTGCTCGACGACTACGCCGCCACGGTGCCCGGCGGTCAGCACTACGAGCTCGCACTCTGGCACGGGCTGAATCTGCCTCTGCTGCTGTCGGTTCTGGTCATCGCGGCGGGCACCGCGGCCTTCTTCGGCCGCCACCGCCTGCGGCGGGCCCGCACCCCGTACCTGCCGCTGGGCAACGCCGACCACGTGTACGACTCCTTCATCCGCGGACTCGACGTGTTCTCGGTGCGGCTGACCGCGGTGACGCAGCGCGGATCGATACCCGCCACGCAGGCGGTGATCCTGTCGACACTCGTGGTGCTGCCTGCGGCGGTGCTGGCGTTCGGTGCTCGCGACCGGCCGGAGTTCCGGCTGTGGGATTCCCCGGTGCAGGTGGTGGTGGGCCTGCTGATGATCGCGGCGGCGCTTGGCGCGGTGGTGATGCGCAACCGACTGGCCGCGGTGCTGCTCATCGGGGTGACCGGTTACGGCTGCGGCGCGATCTTTGCCTTCCACGGCGCTCCCGACCTCGCCCTCACCCAGTTCCTGGTCGAGACGCTGGTGCTGGTGATCTTCGTGCTGGTGCTCCGCTCGCTGCCCGCCGAGGCGGACCAGGCCGACATCGGCCGATTCCGGCTGCCGCGGGCCGTGCTGTCACTGGCCGTCGGCGCGACCGTCACCTCGCTCGCCGTCTTCGCGATGGCGGCCCGCAGCGGCGCGGGCATCGCCGAACTGCTGCCCGACGCCGCGTACTACCGCGGGCACGGCGCCAACACCGTCAACGTGCTGCTGGTCGACATCCGCGCATGGGACACGATGGGCGAGATCTCGGTGCTGCTGGTCGCCGCGACCGGGGTGGCGTCGCTGGTGTTCCGGCACCGGCGGTTCGGCGCCGCACCCCGGGTGTCCGACGCCGGCCAGCCCGACATCGGCCCCGTCGGCACCTACGCCAACTCCCCCGCGGCCGGTGAGGTGACGTGGCTGCGCGGCAGTGAACTCCGCGACCCGCGGCACCGCTCGCTGGTGCTCGAGGTGGCGACCAGGGTGATCTTCCCGCTCATCATGGTGCTGTCGGCGTACTTCTTCTTCGCCGGCCACAACACTCCCGGCGGCGGCTTCGCGGGCGGGCTCACCGCGGGGCTGGCGCTGGTGCTGCGCTACCTGGCCGGCGGCCGCTACGAACTCGGCGAGACGCTGCCGCTGGACGCCGGGAAGATCCTCGGCGTCGGGCTCGGACTGTCCGCGGGCACCGCCGTGGCCTCGCTGCTGCTCGGCGCACCGGTGCTGTCCTCGGCCGTCGTCGAGTTCGACGTCCCGGTGCTCGGCACCGTCAAGTTCGTCACGGCGCTGTTCTTCGACCTCGGCGTGTACCTCATCGTCGTCGGCCTGGTGCTCGACGTGCTGCGCAGCCTCGGTGCACGGGTCGACACGGAGATGGCCGAACCACGAACCGGTGGCCGGCCTGCCGTCGAGACCGGGACGGTGACCCGATGACCACCTACCTGATCCCGCTCATCCTCGTCGGAGCCCTCACCAGCGCGGGCGTCTACCTGCTGCTGGAGCGCAGCCTGACCCGAATGTTGTTGGGGCTGCTGCTGATCGGCAATGCGGTGAATCTGCTGATCCTGATGGTCGGCGGGCCGTCGGGCAATCCGCCGGTGCGCGGCCGCACCAGCAACGGCGAGACCACCACGGCCGATCCCCTGGCCCAGGGCATGATCCTCACCGCGATCGTCATCAGCATGGGCATCGCCGCGTTCGTCCTGGCGCTGGCCTACCGGTCCTTCCGGCTGACCACCGCCGAAGAGGTGGGCAACGACCCCGAGGACACCCGGGTGTCCCGGCTGTCCGCCATGGACGCCACCCCCGTCGACGAGGACCGACCACCAGAACCGGACACCGGCAAGGACACCGACCTGCCCGACGAGCTCGACGCCCTTCCCGGCCAGGAGGGTTCGCGATGACCCTCTCCACCGTGCTGACCCCGCTGCCGGTGCTGATCCCGACACTGGCCGCGGCACCGACGCTGTTCGCGGGCCGCACCCCCCGGCTGCAGCGCGCCATCACCCTCGTCGCGCTGATCGCCGTTGTCGCGGTGTGCGCCGTGCTGCTGTACCTGACGGACCGGGACGGCACCCTCGCGCTGCAGGTCGGCGGCTGGGGCCAGAGCGTGCCGGGCATGGGACCGCTCGGCATCACCCTGGTGGTGGACCGGCTCTCGGCGCTGATGCTGGTGGTGTCGTCGATCGTGCTGCTGGCGGTGGTCTGCTACGCCATCGGACAGGGCATCCGCGACGGCGACGACCGCCAGCCGGTGTCGATCTTCTTGCCGACCTATCTCGTGCTGTCGGCGGGCGTGTGCACCGCCTTCCTGGCCGGTGACCTGTTCAACCTGTTCGTCGGCTTCGAGGTGCTGCTGTCCGCGAGCTTCGTGCTGCTGACCATCGGGTCCAGCGCCGAACGCGTCCGCGCCGGCATCGCCTACGTGATGGTGTCGATGGTCTCGTCGCTGATCTTCCTCATCGGCATCGCACTGGTCTACGCCGCCACCGGCACACTGAACATGGCCGAGCTGGGCGTGCGCCTCGACGAGGTCGCGCCGGGCACCCGCACCGCGCTGTTCGCGGTCCTGCTCGTCGCGTTCGGCATCAAGGCCGCGGTGTTCCCGCTGTCGACCTGGCTGCCGGACTCCTACCCCACCGCACCGGCGCCCGTCACCGCCGTGTTCGCCGGACTGCTCACCAAAGTCGGTGTGTACGCGATCATCCGGGCGCACTCCCTGCTCTTCCCCGGCGGTGGCCTGGACGCGGTGCTGCTGGTGGCCGCACTCATGACGATGGTGATCGGCATCCTCGGCGCCATCGCGCAGAGCGACATCAAGCGGCTGCTGTCCTTCACCCTGGTCAGCCACATCGGTTACATGGTGTTCGGCATCGCGCTGTCGAACGAACTCGGCATGTCCGGCGCCATCTACTACGTGGCGCACCACATCCTGGTGCAGACCACCCTGTTCCTGGTGGTCGGGCTGATCGAACGGCAGGCAGGCGCGTCGACCATGCAGCGGCTCGGCGGACTCGCGGCCGCCAGCCCACTTCTGGCCTTCGTCTGGGTGGTGCCCGCGCTCAATCTCGGTGGTATTCCGCCGTTCTCGGGTTTCATCGGCAAGGTGGCACTGATGGAGGCCGGCGCCGCCAACGGTTCCGTGCTGGCCTGGTTCCTCGTCGGCGGCGGCGTGCTCACCAGCCTGCTGACGCTGTACGTGGTGGCCCGGGTGTGGACCAAGGCGTTCTGGCGAGCCCGGGTCGACGCCCCGGAGGGCCATCTGTCCGCGGCCGTCCCGGCGGCGCTGCTCGTCGCGGACGAAGACATCGAGTACGCCGACCGGGCGCACGTCGGCCGGATGCCGATCGGCATGCTGCTGCCGACGGGCGCGCTGATCGCGGTCGGCCTGATGCTGACGGTGGCGGCGGGACCGATCTTCGCCTACAGCGTGCGCGCGGCCGACCAGGTGCTCGACCGCGAGCAGTACATCACCGCCGTCGTCGGGGAGCGGCCATGACCGGCGACAGCGTGCGGAGCAGGTGGCCGATGCGGCGGATCGCCCTTCGGGCGTGGGTGCTGTGCTGGCTGGTGCTGGTGTGGATCTTCCTGTGGGGCACCTTCTCCGCGGCCAACGTCGTCAGCGGGCTGGCCGTGGCGCTGGTGATCACGGTGCTGCTGCCGCTGCCGCCGGTGCCCGTCGAGGGCCGGATCCATCTGCTCTCGGTGCTCCGCCTGATCGCGACCGTCGCCTACTACCTGGTGCTGTCCTCGGTGCAGGTGGCGTGGCTGGCGGTCAAGCCGGGCCCGCCACCGCTGACGGCCGTGCTGCGCGCGCACCTCGCACTCAAGTCCGACCTCGTGCTGGCGCTGGCCGTCAACATCATGAACCTGACGCCGGGCAACATCGTGCTCGAGATCGACCAGGCCCGCCGGATGATCTACGTGCACGTCATCGACGTGGGTTCCGACCGCGCCCTGGCCCGGTTCTACCGCCAGGTCGACCAGTTCCAGCGGTTGCTCATCGCGGCGTTCGAACGCGATGCGGACTGGCGGCCCTCGGCCCATCCGGTGGACGCTGTGGAGGAGGAGGCAGACAAGTGACTTCCCAGCGAGAAGCGAAGGCGGATCGCGCATGACTTTCCAGCGAGAAGCGAAGGCGGATCGCGCATGACGTACGTGTGGATCGTCGCCGCGGTGATGCTCAGCGCCGCCGCGGCCATCGTGATGTTCCGGCTGCTGGCCGGCCCGAGCACCTTGGACCGGCTGGTCGCGCTCGACACCCTGGTCGCCGTCACGATGTGCGCGATCGGCACGTGGGCGGCGTTCAGCCTCGACACCACCGTCACCTACAGCCTCACCGCGCTGGCGCTCATCAGCTTCGTCGGGTCGGTGAGCGTGGCGAGGTTCCGGGTGCCCGACGTCGAGAAGCGGAGGACCCGGTGAGCAGTCCCGACATCCCCGACGTGGTCGCCGCCGTCCTGGTGCTGGGCGGGTCGACGCTGGCGCTGACCGCAGCGATCGGCGTCGTCCGGTTCCCCGACACACTGTCGCGGATGCACGCCGCGACCAAGCCCCAGGTGCTGGGGCTGCTGCTGGTGCTGACGGGCGCCGCGATCCGGCTGCGGGGCAACGTCGATGTCGGCATGGTGATCCTGACCGGCCTGTTCACCATCATCACCGCTCCCGTGGTGGCCAACCGCGTCGGCCAGCTGGCCTACCGCGAGCAGAACATCCGCGATGACCTGTTGACCAGGGACGAGATGCATGAGTTCGCGGCCGATGGGGAACACCGTGCGCATGGCAAGGACGGACTCTGACACCTGGAGCATCACCGAAGGCGTCGGTCCCACCGCGCTGGGGGTGGCGATGGCCCGGGCCGGTGAATCCTCGGCCGGCTGCCCGCTGTTCGACGATCCGTTCGCGCAGGTGTTCATCGACGCCGCGGTCGCCCTCGGCTGGGAGCTACCGACGGGGGCGATGGCCGAGAGGATCCGCGCGGTGTCGGGGTACGCGGCGTCGCGTACCAAGTGGTTCGACGAGTTCTTCATCGCCGCGGGAGCACACGGTGTCGAGCAGTCGGTGATCCTCGGCGCCGGCCTGGACTCGCGCGCCTGGCGGATGCCGTGGGTGAGCGGCAGCGTGGTGTACGAGATCGACCAGCCCCAGGTGCTCGAGTTCAAGTTGGACGTGTTGCGTGCCCACGGCGCCGAACCGAATGCGCGGTATGTCCCGGTGCCCGTCGATCTCCGGCAAGACTGGCCGAAGGCGTTGCGCGACGCGGGTTTCGACGCCACCCAGCCGGCAGCGTGGTCGGCCGAGGGGCTGCTGCCCTACCTCCCGGCGGAGGGCCAGGACCGGTTGTTCGCACAGATCATCGAGATGGCCGTGCCGAGCAGCCGCATCGCGGTCGAGTCGTTCGGCGCCGCGTTCTTCGACCCGGCGAACCTCGCCGCCCGGCGTGAGCAACTCCGACGGCTCCGCGAGGACTCCGGCGACGACGGTCCGGACATCGAGGACCTGTGGTTCGTCGAGGAGCGCACCGACGTCGCGCAGTGGCTGACCGCGCAGGGCTGGGAGGTCACCTCGATCGACGCCCGCCGGCTGATGGACCGCTACGACCGGTGCACTCCCGACGACGCCGAGGACGCCTTTCCCAACACCGTGTTCGTCGACGCGAGGCTCAGTTCCGCGGCGTCGACGGGGCCCATCGCGGCGATCGCCTAGGGACTACTCCGAGAGCTGGAACTCGACCCGGGCGGTCACCGTGTCCACGGCATCGCTCAAAGCGTCCAGTCGCGTCGCCGGGCCGGGCGCGGCCAGCACCGCGTACCGGTCGGCAGGACCCATCGGCAGGCGGTTGGCCAACGCGTACAAGCGCTTCGGCACGTCGGGTTCGGTGCGGGCGAGCAGCCCGTCGCGGTCGCGGATTTCTCCGCCGCGGGCGGCCGCGATCCGCTCGAAGAGCGCGATGATGCGGTTCTCCACATCGGCGAGCCGGGCCGGATCGACCCCGGCATCGGGCTCGTCGGGCCACGGTTCGACGTCGGCCCGCGGATACGGATCGTCGTCGAGCCACTCGGTGACCCGGATTCGTTCACCCAGTGGGCAATTCATCCGGTAGCGGCCCTCACCGGTCGCGGCGCACTCGGCGATGCGAGCCAGCACACCCACCCGGCTGCGCCGGTCCCCGCCGCCCACTTCGCGCCCGGCCTCGATCAGCACCACCCCGAACACCGGGTCGTCGGCGGCCAGGCAGTCCCGGACCAGCGCGGCGTACCGCGGCTCGAAGATCCGAAGCGGCAACTCCTCGCCGGGCAGCATCGCCACTTCGAGCGGGAACATCGGCGTGACGCTCATGGGTCCAACCTATAGTTCGAGCTCGCCGACGATGGCGTCGACGACCGCGCGCAGGTCGCCGTCGGTCTCCTCGGCCACCCGGCGCTGCCGCTGGTAGGACGCGCCAAGCCGGTGGATCTCACTGACCGAGCCCAACTCGTCGACGCAGCCCAGGGACTTCGCCACCGGTTGCAGCCGGTCCACCAGGTTGTCGAGGTCCTCGGTGACCAGCCGCTCGTTGCTGTCGGCATCGAGGATGATGATGGCGTCCAGGCCGTACCGCGCGGCGCGCCACTTGTTCTCCTGCACGTGCCACGGCGGCATCATCGGGAGTTCCTCGCCGGCGTCGAGCCTGCGGTCGAGGTCGACGATCAGACAGTGGGTGAGCGCCACCAGCGCGCTCAGCTCCCGCAGATTCGACACCCCGTCGCACACCCGCACCTCGACCGTGCCCAGATGCGGCGACGGCCGGATGTCCCAGCGGACCTCGTTGATGTGGTCGATGATCCCGGTCTTCTTCTGGTCGTGGACGAAGCCCTCGAACTCCGACCACTGCCGGAACTGGAACGGCAGCCCCGCCGTCGGCAGCTGCTGGAACATCATCGCCCGGTTGCTCGCGTAGCCGGTGTCCTCACCGTCCCAGAACGGCGACGACGCAGACAGCGCCAGCAGGTGCGGGAACTGGTTGAGCAGCGAGGAGATGATCGGCATCACCTTGTGCGCCGACGACACCCCGACGTGGACGTGCACCCCCCAGATCACCATCTGACGGCCCCACCACTGCGTGCGCTTGATCAGCTCGGCGTACCGCGGCGCATCGGTGAGCTGGGCCGCCGACCACTTCGCGAACGGGTGGGTGCCCGCGCTGAACAGGTTCATCCCGCGGTCGCGCACCACCTGCTGCGCCGTGACCAGGCTGCCGCGCAGGTCGTCCATCGCCTCCGGCACGGAATTGCAGACGCCCGTGACGATTTCGACGGTGTTGCGCAGCAGCTCCTTGTGCACCTTCGGGTTCTCGCCGATCTCGGCGATCACCGCGGCGGCCTCGTTGCTCAGGTCACGGGTGACGGCGTCGACGAGCGCGAATTCCCATTCGACACCGAGCGTCGGGCGGTAGGACCCGGCGAAGTCGATACGGCTACTGCGCGGGAGCGATGACACCGCAGGCCACCCGGCCGCCGGCGTCACCGGTCGCCAGCGTCTGCTGGTCGGGACCCGGCGTGCCATTGACCTGCTGATACTTCTCCGGCGGGATGTTCGCGAAGTTGTCGGCCTTCTCGTGGATGATGATCGCCGTCTTCTGGCCGGCCTGCAGCTGCTCGGCGGTGAACGCGTCGGTGGTGGTCACCAGCATCGCCGAACCGTCCTCGCGCACCTGCAGCGAGCTCAGGTCACCGCTCGCCGGGTGCGTGGTGTGGCCGGGCACCTGGAAGTGCCCGCCCGCGGAGTTGAAGTTGGCCGGCGCGCCGCCGGTGGGAGCCACCGAGTCGGCCTCGCACTTGCCGACCGAGTGGATGTGCATGCCGTGGAACCCCGGCGCCAGCTGTCCGGATGCGGTGGTCCGCACGGTGACCGTCGCGTAGCCGCCGGTGAAGTCGATGTCGGCGGTGGCCACCGTGGTGCCGTCCGGCGTCCGCAACTCGGCGGCCAGTTTCTCGCCGCCTCCTTCGCCACCACCTTCACCGCCACCCTGGCCTTCGCCCTGCTCTTCGCCCGGCGCGGCGGACGGAGACGGCGAGCCGGTCCACACCGACGGCGTGGTGCCGGGAGTGGTGGACGCCTGCTCGGGATTGCTGCAGGCGCTCAAAGCAAGGGCGGGAACGGCGAACAGGGCGGCGACGGTGGCGGACTTGCGCATGGCCACGAGCCTAACCGGTGACCGCCACGATCACGCCTGGTGGTTGGTCGGCGAGCGCGGGCGTGCGCGGCTCGACCGGCGCCTCGAGTAGCTTGCCCACTTCGTCGGCGCCTTCGCGTTCGCCCGGCGCTTCGCCGAAGTACACCGTGGTGGCGGTGACGCCGTCGAGCGTGAGGTTGCCGGTGTCGGCGACGTTCCAGTCGGCTTCGCGCAGCCGGGTGGCCACTCCTTCCGCCGCGCCGGCCACCTCGGAGATGTTGTAGACGCGGACCTCGGGTCGCGCGGCCGGAGCCTCCGACGACGCGGGGGCCGCGGTGGTGGTGGATACGGCGGACGCCACGGGCGCGTCGTCGTCGCCGGAGTCGTCACCCGAGCCCATCGCCTGGAAACCGACCAGCAGGAAGACCACACCGAGGAACAGCAGCACCATGACCATGGCCCGCAGCGGCAGCCCGGAACTTTCTCGCTGGTTCATCGCGCCCACTCTAACGAGTGCGCCTGCGCCGACCGACCGCTCAGGTGACTTCGAAGCCGAGCCTGCGCGCCGCGCGGGCCTTCTGCCTGCTGGCGCGCAGCCTGCGCAGGCGCTTGACCAGCATCGGATCCGCGGCGAGCGCCTCCGGCCGGTCCACCAGCGCGTTGAGCACCTGGTAGTAGCGGGTCGCCGACATGGAGAACAGCTCCCGGATGGCGTCTTCCTTGCTGCCGGCGTACTTCCACCACTGGCGTTCGAAGGCCAGGATGTCGTGCTCGCGCCGGGAGAGTCCTTCGGGGAGATCAGAGTCATCGCCGGAAGGCTCAGTACGCGCGATAGCGCCGTCCATATTGCTCCTCGGACCTTTCCGACCTGAAAAGAATGACATCCCTGTAGTTCGCGCTCATTCAATCACGGGTTGCTGGGTTGCGACGTCATCAATGCGGGCGAGTCGGCTGGTGCGTCGTGCGGACAAAGGTCGCCGACTTAAGCTCTCCCGCATGGCCGTCGTACCCATCCGGATAGTAGGAGACCCCGTCCTGCGCACCGCGACCACTCCCGTGCCCGTCGGTCCCGACGGTTCATTGCCCGCAGATCTGGCGGATCTGATCACCGACCTGTACGAGACGATGGACGCGGCGTACGGAGTGGGCCTGGCCGCCAACCAGATCGGCGTCTCGAAGCGGGTCTTCGTCTACGACTGCGCCGACGCCCGCGGCCGAACCACCCGTCGCCGCGGCGTCGTCGTCAACCCGGTGCTCGAGACCTCCGAGGTGCCCGAGACGATGCCCGATCCCGACGACGACGAAGAGGGCTGCCTGTCGGTGCCCGGCGAGCAGTTCCCCACCGGCCGCGCGGAATGGGCCCGCGTCACCGGACTCGACGCCGACGGCACCCCGATCACTCTCGAGGGCACCGGCCTGTTCGCCCGGATGCTGCAGCACGAGACCGGGCACCTCGACGGGTACCTCTATCTCGACCGGCTCGTCGGCCGGCATGCCCGTGCGGCCAAACGGGCCGTCAAGTCCAACGGCTGGGGTGTCGACGGCCTGAGCTGGCTGCCCGGCGAGGACCCCGACCCCTTCGGTCACTGAGCCGTCCGTGCCGGAACTGCCGCCCACGGGCACCAGGGTCAGCCTGCGCTACCGGCTGCCGCCGGGCTCCTCGCCGCCGCTGACCGATGTGGTCGGTCATCTGATCGCGATCGGTCCGACCCTGCGCGTGCGCACGAAACGGGGAGACGAGGTGGACGTCGCCGCCGCCGACGTGGTGGCGGTCAAGGCGCTCGCCGACGCACCCGTGCGCACCGCCGACATCCGCAACCTCGAACACGCCGCCGCCGGCGCCTGGCCGGGGCGCCGTCAGGAGTGGCTCGACGGGTGGCTGCTGCGCGAGGCGGGCGGCCACACGCACCGCGGCAACTCCGCGCTGCCGCTGCTGGCCGGCGCCGACCTGCGCGCGCTGCCCGGCATCGTCGAGTGGTACACCGAGCGCGGACTGACGCCGTGGCTCTCGGTGCCCGACCGGCTGGTGCGGCTACCTGCGTCGGCGCCCACCCACATCGAGTCGCTCGTGATGACGCGTGCGCTCCCGGCCGGCGGGCACCCCGCGGCGATTGACCTGTCATCGCATCCGGATGACCGGTGGCTGCAGATATATCAGCGCGACGTGCCCGTCGACGTGTTGACCGCGGTGCTCGACGGCGAGGTGACGTTCGGCCGTCTCGGCGACGCCGCCGTCGGGCGTGCCGCCGTCACCTCGGCGCCCGACGGACGGCGAGGTGACGTTCGGCCGTCTCGGCGACGCCGCCGTCGGGCGTGCCGCCGTCACCTCGGCGCCCGACG
>NZ_JACKSJ010000222.1 GCF_025821665.1 [Mycobacterium] manitobense | reverse complement strand
CCTCGCCCGCCGCTTCTTCGCCCGCGTCATCGACGGGATCCTCATCGGCATCGTCGCATTCGTGTTGGCGTTCTTCACCGACACACTGTCCAACATCTGGGTGACCGGACTGTTCACCGGTCTGCTCACCTTCATCTACTTCGTCGCCTTCGAGGTCGCTCAGGGCTCGACCCCGGGCAAGAAGATCCTCGGGCTGTCCGTGCACGGCCCCGGCGGGGCGAAACCCACACTGCGGCAGTCGGCGATCCGCAATGCGTTCACACTGTTGCCCATCATCCCGTTGATCGGCGGCCTGCTCGGTGTCATCGCCATCCTGGTGATCGCGGTGACCATCAGCGGCAGCGCGACCAAGCAGGGCAAGCACGATGAACTCGCCGGGGGTACCCAGGTCCTCAGATGAACAGATCGAGCACCAGGACGGTCGTCATCGAGCGGCTGATCGGCGGTCATCTTCGTGATGTTCGCCGTCGGGTGGAAGTCGTCCGCGTCGGCGAACGGAATCAATCGTCATAGCATTTCAAGCAGAGCACGAAAAGATCTGCTCATATGTGGT